>JAZQAN010000022.1:0-57177 GCA_045545235.1 Clostridia bacterium
GGTATATTTTGTCAATTTGAATTCGTCGGCGTACAAGGGTACGGTAGAGTTCATATTGGCAAAAAGCAAATAACCGCAAGGAAAATTCGATGTTTTCCTTGCGGTTTTATAGTTGTTTTTATTTTTCGGCAAGAGTAAACCCTTGCCCTACATTCAAACATAATTATTAAGTCATTTGCGATAGAACAACTTTTTCGACGGTCTGAGGTGGAAAAACATTTGTTTTTCCACCTCTTTTTTATTTAACTTGTAAAACTCAATGGTAAAAAACAGTAGTTTTTTCACCCTATATTCACAATTGCCTTTTGCGTTATGGTGATATTTTTACATCCCGTACACTACTTGACTGAATATCCACCCTTTACCATAATAATTACATCAGTTTGCGCAGTTATTCCTCTTCCGTCTGCAACAGGAACAACAAGGTGATGGTTTGCAGGAACTACCTTACCGTTTGTAAGGTCAACACCTGAAGTAAGGTCTGCTACACCGCCTTTTGCAGTTGCAAAAACTTTAGCAGTACCCATACGAAGCACAATTTCTGTACCTGCTTTTGCAGTAAGAACATTACCTTTTTTCAAATTAACAACCTTAAAAGTCACCTCAGGTTTAAATATATTCTGAATATAACTCAAAGTAACAACAGGGTCGTTACTATCACCGGGTGTTGCAAACATTGTAACAACGCCCAAAGAGCAGAACACAACCGCAACAACAAGTATTGTAATAATAAGTTTTTTCATAAGTAAAACTCCTCTCAATTTTCAAGAGCAAAGCTAACAGACAAAGCCTTGTTAACTCTTTCCATAAGGTCAGAGTCAGCGTGCCCTATTTTTTCCTTCAGACGCTTTTTATCAATAGTCCTTATTTGTTCCATCAGTATAACCGAATCCTTAACAAGACCATATGTTTCTGCGCTGATTTCAATATGTGTAGGCATTTTAGCCTTGTTAATCTGCGAAGTAACTGCAGCAGCAATAACAGTAGGGCTGTATTTGTTACCCACATCATTCTGAACCACCAGAACAGGACGAATCCCACCCTGTTCCGAACCAACAACAGGACTAAGGTCAGCGTAGAATAAATCTCCCCTTTTAACAATCACATTATTCACACTCCGAAAGTTTTTCCTCATATTCAAGCTGACAGCTGTTGTCTGCCTCGAGGCATTTTTCTGCCAGCTCAAGGTTTATTGCCGCCATTTCCCTGTAACCTTTTTTTAGTTGTTCATAAACTTTCTTCTTTTCTTTTTCTTCATTATATCTTTTGAATAATCTGTTTTTATCAAGGTTATTTTCCGGAAACAACTCAGAGCTGTTAACCGTATTTTTATCGCATCCTGTCACAACAACCGTCCCCCTTTCGGCTAAAAGACATACTTATCTACTTCTATTATATACCCTTTATGTAGCTCAGTCAATGTCAATTAAAGGGATTTTACAACAGAAAGGTTGTTGTGAATTTTAATTCTTTTATTGTCTTTCACATAACAACGGGGTACACGGTTATTGATAATACACGGAAGCTCGTAGTTAATAGTTCCAAGTTTAACGGCAAGTTCTTCTACAGGTAACTTTTCATTTTCATCGGCGCCAAACAAAATTACTTCATCACCTATGTTTATATTATGAACATTTGTTACGTCAATCATACATTGATCCATACAAATTCGTCCTACAATATCTGCAAACTGCCCGTTTATTAAAACTCTTCCGCAATTTGAAAGCAATCTCGAATAACCGTCTGCATAACCTACTGCAATAGTTGCAACCTTAATTTCTTCCTTGGCAGTGTATGTTGCACCATAGCTTATTGTTTCACCTGCTTTAACAGTTTTTAAATTAATAACCGAAGTTTTAAAATCCATAAGAGGCTTTAAATCAATATCGTAATCAATATCTGACGGATACATTCCATAAAGTATAATTCCTGCGCGTACCATATCAAGATGCATCTGCGGATACTTCACAATTGCCGCACTGTTACAACAATGCTTTATTGGAATAACAAGACCTTTTTTCTCCAATTCAGAAACCAAAGCCATAAACCGGTCAAACTGTTTTAAGGTCATCTCTTCATCCTCGGAATCTGAACAGGCAAAGTGAGTGAAAATACCCTCTATTTCGACATTTGGCAATTTTGAAACTTCAACTATTTCACAAGCAGTCTGTTCATTTGGTATAAAACCAATTCTTCCCATACCCGTATCAATCTTCAGATGAATCTTAACTGTTTTATTTTGTTTAACCGCCTCACGAGACAACACTTTTGCAGTATGAACATTATATACCGACGCAGTAATATTATATTCCACAACCTGCTCTGCGGTGTCATCGGGGGTGTTGCCAAGAATAAGAATAGGTTGTTCAAAACCACAAAGTCGAAGCTCCACAGCCTCATCAATAAAGGCAACTGCAAGGTAATCAACACCATATTTTACAAGGTTTGCCGCAATTTCTTCAACGCCGTGTCCATAGGCATTTGCCTTTACTATTCCGCAAAGCATTGTAGTTTCATTCAATTTCCCTTTTATTTGTTCAATATTATGTTTTAAATTATCCAGTGAAACGTCACACCATGTTCTCATTAAAATTCACTTTCTTTCCAAATTTATTACAATACAAATTTAAGACATTCCGTAATATCCGTGGCTGACATATATTCCTTCCCAAGTCTCTGTGCGGCAACATCGCCTGCAGCAGAATGGATATACACACCGTTTACAACAGCCCTTTTAAAATCATCGCATCCTGCAATACAGGAGCCTATAATTCCTGCAAGTGCATCACCGCTTCCGGCAGTTGCCATACCACGGTTTCCTTTAGTATTTATATACAGTTTTCCGTCAGGAAATGCCACAACTGTTGTTGCACACTTTAAAACTACCGCTACTCTGTATTTCTTTGCAAAGCTCAATGCCACATCACAAAGATTGTTTTTTATATAATCTATACTTTGCCCCGTAAGCCTTGCCATTTCCCCAAGGTGAGGTGTAATAACAACATTTTTTTCAACATTTTCCAAAACATTTATATCAAGGCAATTAAGTCCATCTGCATCTATAACAGCAGAACACTTTGCGTTTTCTACAACTGTATTCAAAAAACTTTTTGTATTTTCATTGTTACCCATACCACAACCGATAACAAGACAATTGTACTTTTTGGTTTCTTCAATTACCTTTTCGGAAGCCATTTCAGAAAATGCTCCATTTTTTTCACAAAGAGGCATTGTCATAACCTCTGTAAGTTTTTCTTCCATTATATCATTTAAAGATTCAGGAATACACAGGGTTACAACCCCGCTTCCACACTTCAGGGCAGATTGTGCCGCAATATACGCCGCCCCGGTCATCCCCCGTGAGCCTGCCGCCACAAGCACCTTACCAACACTGCCCTTATGACAATCATCAGTCTTATTCACTTTTTCATATTCAACTTCCTTTGCAGCTATATCTGCCTCTGAAACCGCATCGGGCACAAAGGAAATATTTTCAATCAAAACCTGCCCTGCATATTCCTTTGCGGGGTAAAGGCAAAGACCTGTGCGCCCAACATAAAATGTAACAGTCTTTGTGCATTTTACTGCAACGCCCGAAACATTACCATTTGAAGCATTTATACCGCTTGGAACGTCAATTGCAATTACACATTTATTCTGACTGTTGATAAAATTTATAACTTCAGTATAAAATTCATCAGGCACACCATAAAAGCCTATGCCAAAAATACCGTCTATTAAAACATCACTTTGCATTATGGCACATTTTGCATCGTCACCAAAACCGCAAATTGTACTTACTCCTGCACTTTTTGCAGTTTCATACATAAGCTTTGCATCGCCATTCAAGTCATTTTCAGAGCAAAGCAAAATAAGTATAACCTTTTTGCCGTTACAATGAAGATGGCGTGCAACCACACTTCCGTCACCACCATTATTACCCTTGCCTGCAACAACACAAAAGCTTTCAGCATTTGTACCTAACGCCACATCTGCAACACGCATACCTGCATTTTCCATAAGCAAAGCTGACGGAATTTTATATTTATTTATTGAATTGTAATCTATAAGTTTTGCCTCTTCAGCATTTGCAAGTAACATATTTTTCCTCCTTACAGAGTGTGGTTCAAAGAGCGTGGTACATAGTGCGCAAAGTTTTCAACCATTTCATCAGTAGGTTCAAAAAGAAGGCAGATTTTTTTGTTATTGTTGTAGTAAATCATAAAATACACATTTGGAGAATCTATGGTTGTAGTTGCATCTATAACCTTTTCAACAGATTCATCTTCTGCAACGTCTATATGCTTATCATCCAGGCGTGCAAAATACTCAACATTTTTAACCTCTATTTTAGCAACATTCTTTCTTCTTTTTCCGGCAATGATTTTGTCAACATCCATCCATCCGTTTATAACAGAATATTCATATTCAACATTCAAAGATGTTATTGCCATATACATACCGTAAATAATTGCCGCAATCTCAATAGGTATAAAAATTGCAAGCTTTCCTGCCGCAAACTGTATAAGTATAATATAAAAAAGCATAAATGCAACCATAAATGTAATTATAATGCTCATAACATCCTGTACACTTTTTTTCTTTTTCAAAATAATTTCACGAACAAAATCCATTTTAACACCCTCTATTCAATACTTTCCTTATTATATATTAACACAAAAAAATCAATTAATCAACAAAATTATTCTTTTCTGTCCATCAAATATATTTTTTTGGGTATTTACAAACAATTGTATTTTCTATATAATGAACCTATACCAAAAACGGAGGTAATTTACAATGTTGAATATCATACCATCACCACAAGAAATAACCCCAAACGGCAAGACGGTTACGTTTAAAAACGCCGATATAAATACCGAATTTTCCTTTGGTATACCTAAGGGAAATGACTTTAAAATTACGGTTTGTATTAACCCTGAAGATGCAAGATTCAAAGAAAGCGGAAAAGCAGATGCTTATATAATTGATATAGACGAAAGCAAAGCAGACCTATGCGGATATGATGAAGTCGGTGCATATTATGCCTGTATAACACTGAAGAAATTAATAAAAAAAGATGGCGACAAATTCATGCTTCCTGAAGGTTTTATACTTGACTATCCTCATTATGCCACAAGAGGTCACTTTATGGAATGTCGTTATGGCAGTGACTTTATGACACTTGATGACTGGAAAGGTGCCATTGACTATTTTTCTGAAATGAAAATAAACAAGCTTATTATAGGTCTTTACGGATGTTGGACAAGACAGTATGACGGTATGTTTGCGGAATATCAGTATGTTCCTTTCAAAAAATATCCTCAGCTTAAAACTCCCCGTCACATAAAATATTATAGTCCCCAACAGAAAAAGCTTATAGTAAAGGAAAATGTTTTACCTGTAATGTATGAGGAAGATTATTTTGGTGATATGATTGCTTACGGAAAAACAAAGCATGTTGAAGTAATACCTCTTTTCAACAGCCTTGGTCACAACACATTAATTCCAAGGCTTATTCCCGAAATTTCAGCAGTTGACGAAAATGGCAACAAAAGCGGATTTGGTTTTTGCACCAACAACGAAAAAACTTACGAGGTTATGTTCGATATATACGACGAAATTATTGACCGTTATGTTACTCCAAACGGCATAAAATCGTTTGAAATCGGTCTTGACGAGGTATGTAATATGTTAGGTTGCCACGAGGACGACCTTTGGAAGGAAGCTTCTCCTTTCTGTCAATGTGAAAAATGCCGTGATGCTGATTACGGTGAGCTTCTTGTTCAGTATATAATAAGAATTGCAAAATACCTTAAGAAAAAAGGCATAGAAAATCTTTACATATACTACGATATGTTGTTTGAAACTAACTTTATAAACGAAGAAACTGCCCAACGCTTCAAAGCAGAAGGTATATATGATATGATAATTATAGACTGGTGGAGCTATCGCGATACAAATGAAGAACTTTTCCGTGGAAAGCCTGAAAGAGTCAACAACATATTCCGCAGTGTAGGTAAACCTATTACAGGATATTTCCATTGGACCGTTCCTACACAAACCTGCAAAAACATAGACCTTATCCGCGAAGTAACCGATAATCAGGGCTGGGAAGGTATGATTTCCTACAGTGGCTTTGAATATTGCTACGACTACACATATCAGTATTTTGCACAGTCTTGTTGGAATCCCGAAAAAACAGCGGATATGGAAGACATATACACAAATAACAACTTCCCGGGTGAAGAAAACATAAAACAGGAAATTAAAACCGCCTATGACTTTATGTATGACGGCTATGGTAAAAACCATAACAAAGCAAGAAAAGAAGGTTTTGACTACTACCCCTATTCATACCTTCTTCGAAATACAGAATATCCGCAAAGCTACCCTGCAAAAGCATTCCAAAAAATAGTTGATAATCCCGATTGCTACAAGACTTATCTTGAAAAAACAGTAAAAACCGCACGTTCATCATACAACTATTTCGGAAAATCAAAATCAGCAATTGCCCCCGTATGGCAGTTGTGTGCAGGTATGTATCTGACCCTTTGTGATGACTTTTTAAGCATCCACAACAAATCTGCCGAATTCAACAAAGGTGATATTTCAAAGGAAGATTTCATAAAAGAGCTTGACAGACTTATTGCACAACGTGATGAAATAATGGCTCTTTGCGAAAAGGTAAGAATAAAGGCAAATCAGTACACAATTATGCGTAATATGACAGTTATAAGACAGGCTGTTGCAGACCTTAAGGATTATCTTGAAAACAATGATGTAACAGAAATAAATCCATGTGAATTTGATAAGTATTTAAGTGAAACTTCCTGGTACTTAAGATAAGGAGGAAAAAACATGAGAAAATTTGCTGACTCTCACATTCACTACAGGTTTCTTAAGTTTGACGAAATCGAAAATATGCTTAACCTTATGCACTCCATAGGCGTAACGGATGCCTGTATGCTTGCACTTCCGTACAGAGGTGCGGCAGAAAATCTGACCGCACTTTACTGGAAAATGACATACAAAAAAATGACAATGCGTGCATTTGGCGGACTTCATATTACCGACAGATACTGTCAGATTCCGCCGGAGGTAATGGTTGAAAACCTCTTAAAACTCGGTTTTGACGGCATAAAAATAATGAATGCCCCCAACACAAGAAAATTTGTCAACACAAAAATATGTGATGAAAAATATCATAAAATGTATGCATTTCTTGAGGAAAAAGGCGTACCTGTAAATATGCACGTCAACGACCCACGGACTTTTTGGGAAAACGGTAATTACGACAGCACAATACCTTCATATGACGAAATATATGCCGAAGCAATTGAGATGCTTGACAAATTCCCCAGGCTTAATATTGTATTTCCCCATTTCTTTTTCCTCTCTGACAATTCCAAAGAAGCAGAAAGGATAATGGAAACATACCCAAATGTACGCTTTGATCTTACACCGGGTGTGGAAATGTACCGTAACTTTCCGAAAGACATTGAATACTGGCGTGAATTTTTCACAAAATACCGCAAAAGAATTTTGTTCGGTACAGATTCAAATTCAATCAAAAAATGCAACAAAGGTCTTAACGGGCTTGTTTTGAATTTTCTCACACACAGCCACGACGAATTTGTACAACCTGACGTATACGGCAAAGACTTTCACCTTCGTGGTCTTGCACTTGATGAAGATGTGGTTGAAGACATCTGCTACAACAACTACATGGATTTTGTAGGTGAAGTAAAGCCCGTAAACAAAGAGATGTTCTACAAGTGCTGTGAAAGGGTTTTAAACGACATCAAAAACAATCCCTGTGATGAATACTACATTGCAGGCGGTGAACTTGTATCCGACCTGAAGGGTGATCCTGAACAAAAAATATCAACAGATTTTATTGAAAGGGTTTTATCCGAAAAATAACTATATGAGGGAATGTAAAAAACAACTGTTTTTTACATTCCCTTTTTTAATCCTTGTATTATTTTCATTTTTATGATATAATAATCAAATAGTATTTTAAAACGAGGTGTTTATTTTGAGAGAGAAAATTTTAAAGCTTTTAGAACAGGACTTTTCATTGGAGCACAGACACATTGCGTCTATGCTTAACACAACTGAAGCCGCCATTGACAATGAAATTGAGGCAATGACCAATGAAGGCGTCATTTTACGAGCCAAGCCTGTTATTAACTGGGAGATGACAGACAGAGAGTTTGTTACAGCAGTTATCGAGCTTAACGTTACTCCTCAAAGAGGTGAAGGTTTTGACAAGGTTGCACAGAGAATACATCAGTACCCTGAGGTTAAGGATTTATATCTTATGTCAGGTGGTTATGACCTTATGGTTACAATCGAAGGCAAAACACTAAAAGAGGTTGCTATGTTTGTATCCGAAAAACTTGCACCTATGGAATGTGTTACAAGCACAAGAACACATTTTATACTAAAAAAATATAAGCAGGATGGTATAATTTTTGAAAAACCCCGCAAAGACGAAAGAAGCGTGATTACTCTATGAATATAAGTGAACTACTTAATAAAAAGGTAGTAGATATGAAACCATCGGGAATAAGAAAGTTTTTTGACATTGTGGCTACAATGCCCGATGCAATTTCCCTTGGCGTAGGTGAACCTGACTTTGTTACACCATGGCACATCCGCGAGGCAGGTATCTACTCACTTGAAAAAGGACATACATACTACACTTCAAACAGCGGCCTTGAAGAACTGCGTTTTGAGATATGTAACTATTTAAACAGAAGATTTAATCTTTCCTACAACTACAAAAACGAGGTTTTGATTACAGTAGGCGGAAGTGAGGCTATCGACCTTTGCACACGTGCATTTATTTCAGCAGGTGACGAGGTTTTAATTCCTGAACCCTGCTTTGTATGCTACGCACCCTGCGTAACTATGGCAGGCGGTACGCCTGTACCTATTGTAACTGTTGAGGAAGACGAATTCAAGCTTACAGCAAAGGCACTAAAGGAAGCAATTACCCCAAAAACAAAAATGCTTGTTCTTCCTTTCCCCAACAACCCGACAGGTGCAATAATGGACAGAAAGGACCTTGAAGAAATTGCCGAGGTTTTACGAGGTACAGACATAATTGTACTTTCTGACGAAATTTATGCCGAGCTTACATACGGACAAAAGCACGTTTCAATTGCAGAAATTGACGGTATGAAGGAACGTACAATAATTGCAAGCGGTTTTTCCAAGGCATTTGCCATGACAGGCTGGCGTCTTGGATACATTGTAGGTGACAGCGAGGTTGTAAAGGCTATGACAAAAATACATCAGTATGGCATAATGTCTACACCTACAACAAGTCAGTATGCTGCTATTGAAGCTATGAAAAACGGTGACGAGGATGTTGCCTATATGGTTTCAGAATATGACCACAGAAGAAAAATGCTTGTAGAAGAGCTAAATCGTATGGGACTTCACTGCTTTGAACCAAAGGGTGCTTTTTATGCTTTCCCATCAATTCAGTCAACAGGTCTTACATCTGAACAATTCTGCGAAGAGCTTTTAAAAGACCAGAAGGTTGCAGTTGTCCCCGGTAACGCATTTGGCGAAAGTGGCGAAGGTTTTGTACGTATTTCATACGCATATTCTGTTGAAAACATAAGCAATGCTCTTGAAAAAATAGATAACTTTATAAGAAAATTCAAATAATTGAGGTAGCTATGGAACGACTTGACAAAATACTTGCAAACAGTGGTGTAGGTACAAGAAAAGAAGTTAAAAACCTTATACGTTGGGGTGCCGTAAAAGTTGACGGCAAAAAAGCAAAAACTGCCGATATGAAGGTAGACCCTGAAAAAAGCAGAATTTCAGTTAACGGGCAAAGAGTTATATATAAAGAATTTGTATACCTTATGCTTAACAAGCCCGACGGCTATGTAAGTGCTACAGAAGACAATGTGTACCCTACCGTTACACAACTTGTACCGGAAGAATATGCACATTTCACACTTTTCCCTGTTGGCAGACTCGATGTCGATACCGAAGGTCTTTTAATTCTTACAAATGACGGAAAATTTGCACACAATGTAACATCACCCAAAAAGCAAATTGCAAAAAAATATTTTGTAATCCCCCAAAACCCAATAACCGATGATGATAAAAAAGTATTTGCATCAGGTGTGGATTTAGGTGATTTTAAAGCAATGCCAGCCACTTTGGAAGAATGTGAAGGTGGTTGCTATGTTACAATTTTTGAAGGCAAATTCCATCAGGTTAAAAGAATGTTTGAAAAAATCGACAACAATGTTACCTATTTAAAAAGAGTACAAATAGGTTCACTTGAGCTTGATGAAGAGTTGCCAATTGGCGAAACAAAAGAACTTTCAGAAGGAGATTTGGAACTTTTATGGATATAAACACAAGACTTGCTGCGGAATTTAACATAAAACTGCATCAGGTAGAAAACACAGTAAAGCTTATAGATGAAGGTAACACTATTCCATTTATTGCACGATACAGAAAAGAAGTAACAGGTTCTTTAGACGACCAGCTTCTTCGTAATCTTAATGACCGACTTGTGTACCTTCGCAATATGGAAGAACGCAAAGAGGAAATAAAAAGACTTATTGACGAACAAGGCAAGCTTACAGAAGAACTTGTACTCGCAATTGACACCTGCGAAAAGCTTACCGAACTTGAAGATATTTACCGTCCTTACAGACCAAAACGCCGTACACGTGCTACAATAGCAAAGGAAAAAGGTCTTGAACCACTTGCAGAAATTATAAAGGAACAAAATATATACGAAGGTAACATTGACGAAATATGTGCACCTTTTATAGATGCTGAAAAAGAGGTAAACTCAACAGAAGATGCACTTATGGGTGCTATGGATATTATTGCGGAGGAAATTTCAGATAATGCAGATTTCCGCAAATTCATACGTATATACACAATGCGTAACGGTACAATTTCTTCAAAGGCAACAAACAAAGAAGAAACCGAGAAAAAACGTGATGTATACCAGATGTATCACGAATTTTCAGAACCTCTAAAGGCTATTGCAAGACACAGAGTACTTGCAATTAACCGCGGTGAGTCAGAAGAATTTTTGTCAGTTAAAATAGAAGTTGAACCCGACGGTATAATAGCGCATCTTAACAGCCAGCTTGTTGCCGAAAAACGCAGCATCACAAGTGAGTATGTTGAACTTGCCGCTGCAGATGCCTACAAGCGTCTTATTATGCCAAGTATAGAAAACGAGCTTAGAAATCAGCTTACAGACAATGCACAGGAAGGTGCAATGAAGATTTTTTCAGAAAACCTTAAAAACCTTCTTCTCCAGGCACCTATCAAAAACAAAGTCGTTTTAGGATATGACCCGGGTTATCGTACAGGTTGTAAGCTTGCAGTTGTAGACGGCACAGGCAGAGTACTTGAGGTTGGTGTTATATACCCTACTCCTCCTACTACACCTCAGAAAATTGAGGACGCAAAGAAAAAGGTTTCTGCCCTTATTAGTAAATATAACGTAGATATTGTATCAATAGGCAACGGTACTGCATCAAAGGAAAGTGAAATATTCATTGCAGGTCTAATAAAGGAAACAGGTTCAAAAGCAGTGTATGTTATGACAAATGAATCGGGTGCTTCTGTATATTCAGCCTCAAAACTTGCAGCTGAAGAATTCCCTGATTTTGACGTTTCTCAACGTAGTGCGGTTTCAATTGCAAGACGTATTCAGGACCCACTTGCAGAACTTGTTAAAATCGACCCAAAATCAATTGGTGTAGGTCAGTACCAGCACGATATGAACCAAAAACGTTTAAGTGAGGCTTTGGGCGGTGTAGTTGAGGATGCAGTTAACAGCGTTGGTGTAGACCTTAACACAGCTTCACCTTCACTTCTTTCATACATTTCAGGTATAAACGGCACAATTGCCAAAAACATCGTTGTATACCGTGAAGAAAACGGTAAGTTCAAAAACAGAACTCAACTTAAAAAGGTCGCAAAATTAGGACCCAAGGCATTTGAACAATGTGCAGGCTTCCTTCGTATTACAGATGGTGACAACATTTTGGACAACACATCTGTTCACCCCGAATCATACGATGCCGCAAAAGAGCTTATAACAACACTTGGCTTTACAATCAATGACATAGGTACAAAGGAATTTGCAAGCAAGCTCGAAAGCGTAAACAAAGATGAAGTTGCCGCAAAGCTTGGAATTGGTATTCCTACACTTAATGATATTATAAACGAACTTAAAAAACCGGGCAGAGACCCTCGTGACGAAGTTGCACCACCTGTACTTCGCACAGATGTTATGGATATGAACGACTTAAAACCTGGTATGATTATGGACGGCACAGTAAGAAACGTTATAGACTTTGGGGCATTTGTTGATATTGGCGTACATCAGGACGGACTTGTGCATATATCACAAATATCCGATAAATACATCAAGCATCCTATGGAAGTTGTATCAATTGGTGATGTAGTAAAAGTAAAAATACTAGATGTTGATGTAGCTAAAAAACGAATTTCATTGTCTATGAAGGATATCTGATTACAAAAAAAACAGCGTTTTTTGACGTTTGTTTGTTAAAATTGACCAATAAAAGAGGCTTTTTTCACCCCCAAAAAGCCTCTTTTATTTAACTTTATGCAAAATACCTAAAATAGACGATTTTTTTTGGGCATTTAGTTGGTGGCATATTTTGTGTTTATGTGTTATCATATATTTAGTTAAAATATGACATTAAAAACGGAGGTAAAAAATAATGGCAGGATTAAAACTAAAAAACATCTACAAAAGATACACTGGCGGCGTAACAGCTGTTACAGATTTTAACCTTGATATTGCAGATAAAGAATTTATCATCTTGGTTGGTCCTTCAGGTTGCGGTAAATCTACAACTCTTCGTATGATTGCCGGTCTTGAAGAAATTTCAGATGGTGAACTTTACATCGACGACAAACTAGTTAATGATGTTGCTCCTAAGGACAGAGATATAGCAATGGTTTTCCAGAACTATGCTCTATATCCTCATATGACTGTTTTTGACAACATGGCTTTTGGTCTTAAACTTCGTAAAATTCCTAAGGCTGAAATCAGACGTCGTGTTGAAGAAGCTGCAAAGATTCTTGACATCGGTCACTTGCTTGACAGAAAGCCAAGAGCTCTTTCAGGTGGTCAGAGACAGCGTGTTGCTTTGGGACGTGCTATCGTTCGTGAACCTAAGGTATTCCTTATGGACGAACCTCTTTCAAACCTTGATGCTAAGCTTCGTGTACAGATGAGATCTGAAATCGGTAAGCTTCACAAAAAGCTTCAGACAACTTTCATCTACGTTACACATGACCAGACAGAAGCTATGACAATGGGTACAAGAATCGTTGTTATGAAAGACGGTATTGTACAGCAGGTTGATACACCAATCGAACTTTACGAAAGACCTCGTAATATGTTCGTTGCAGGATTTATCGGAAGCCCACAGATGAACTTCTTCAACGCTAAGCTTGAAAAAGAAGGCGATGCTGTTTATGCTCTAATCGGTGCTAACAAAATCAAATTGCCTGAAAACAAAGCTTCTAACCCTGCAATCAACGACTACATCGGCAAGGAAGTTGTTTTCGGTATCAGACCTGAACACATCCACGATGAAGAAGCTTTCATTGCAAATCAGCCTGACGGCGTTGTTGACGCATACGTTGATATCACAGAAATGATGGGTGCTGAAACTTACCTTTACCTTGCAATTAACGATACAAAATCAATCGCAAGAGTTAACTCACGTTCAACAGCTAAGCTTGGTGATACAATTAAAGTTGCATTTGACCTTAACAGAATGCACTTGTTCGACAAGGATACAGAACTTACAATTATCAACTAATAAACTTATAAAAGCAGAGATTTATTCTCTGCTTTTACTTTTAAAAAATATGTTTAAAAAAAATATTAATATAAAAAAAATAAAACCAAATACTGATTTTACAGGCAAATCTATAAATTATTTTAAGGTTATTGATTCTACAAACAATGTTGCAAAAAACACTGCTTGCCAAAATGGTGATATGTTTATCGCAGAAACACAAACTGCCGGCAAGGGTAGAATGGGCAGAAGCTGGGTTTCGGAAAAAAAATCAGGAATATGGCTTTCAATTGCTCTTATGCCTGATGTTACACAAGAAAATATAAATCAACTTACCCTTATTGCAGGAATAGCCGTCTGCAACACATTAAGAGAGCTTTTCAATATGCCATTTGAAATAAAATGGCCTAATGATATTGTTATTAACGGAAAAAAAGTGTGCGGTATTTTAACAGAAGCCGTTTCAATTGCAAACAAAGTTGAAAAAGTAATTGTGGGAATTGGCATAAACGTAAACAACAAAAAATTTGATGATGATTTAACAGAAAAAGCAACTTCACTTTATATGTTAACAAATAAAAAAAGCGAAAGAGAAAAAATAATTTGCAGACTTGCGGAAATTCTTGAAAAATATTATATTTCGTTTATAAACAACGACATAAAGACTTCTATAGAAGAATATAAAAAGCTTTGTGTAACACTTGACAAAGAAATTGAAATTATCAAAAACACCGAGCATATAAAAGCCTATGCATTAGACGTAACTGATAAAGGTGAGCTTATGGCAAAAAAAGAAGACGGTACAACCCTGACTGTAAGTTCAGGAGAAGTATCCGTCCGTGGAATTTTCGGTTATAATTAATCAATTGAAAAATCCATTTTTTCAATTTTGCTTTTGTCAAGAGAACGTTTACGCATTGCAGTTTTTGCCATAATATCAAGTGAAAATTTTTTGCAAAGATGATCGGGAGAAACTATCCCCTTCTTTTCACAGCTAAGTTCGTTAAGACCTGCCAACGGTTTGGAATATACGCATATACTGCAGCATGCTTCTCTGTCATCGGCACTAAGTTTGATTATACTTTGCACAAAATCACTCCTTTTCACAACTTAATTATACATTTTTCAACGGCAAAAGTCAACAAAAAATATTTTTAACACACGGAGGATGAAAAATGAAATTTATATCTTGGAATGTCAACGGCTTCAGAGCTTGCCTTACAAAGGGCTTTGAAGATTTTTTCAATAAAATTGATGCTGATATCTTTTGCCTTCAGGAAACAAAAATGCAACCTGAACAAATGACATTTAACCCTGAAGGATATTTCACATATATGAACAGTGCAATAAAAAAAGGTTACTCAGGAACCGCACTTTTTACAAAAAAAGAACCACTTTCAGTAATCTATGGTTTAAACGGTGAACACAATGACGAAGGCAGGGTTATAACTGCGGAGTATGAAGATTTTTACTTTGTAACCTGTTATGTACCAAACGCACAGTCAGAGCTTGCACGCCTTGATTACAGAATGGAATTTGAAGATGCAATGCGTGCTTATCTTGTAGAACTTGACAAAACAAAACCTGTGATATATTGCGGTGACCTTAACGTTGCCCATAAGGAAATTGACCTTAAAAACCCTAAAACAAATGTAGGTAACCCGGGCTTTTCAAATGAAGAACGTGCAAAATTCACAGAGCTTTTAGATGCAGGCTTTACAGATAGCTTCCGCTACCTTTACCCGGATAAAACCGATGCATATTCCTGGTGGTCATACCGTTTTAGTGCAAGAGCAAAAAACATCGGCTGGAGAATTGACTACTTTATAGTTTCAAATTCTATTGCAGACAAAATAAAATCAGCAGATATTTATGCTGATATATTGGGAAGCGATCACTGTCCCGTAGGACTTGAAATTTAATTTTACACAGGTGATTAAATTGAATAAAAACAATATAGAATTACACGGTTTTTCTGGCGTGCCTGTACGTGATTCACACGCACACCTGTGCTTTGAAAAGCCAATAGATGAAACCGTTGATAATTTCAAAAATATATTAAAGCATTTTAATTATTCACACATAAACATTGCCGCTTGCCCTATGTATGAAAGCATTACAGAAAATTATCAGGCTATATACACCAAATCAAAGCTTTCACCAAATGTATATGCTTGCGCAGGACCTGAATACTATTGCGACAACAGAGATACTGCCGATGAATTGTTAGACCAAATCAAGGAATATCATATGATGGGCTTTGACGGAATAAAGCTTCTTGATGGCAAAATTTCACAGTTCAGAAAAACAGGTTACAAGCTAAATGACAGTATATTTAATAAATTTTTTGAGTATGCACAGGAAAATAAATTACCCGTATTATTACACCTTGGCGACCCTGAAAAAAATTGGGATGTTACTAAAGCTACTCCATATATAATAGAAAAAGGATGGGTTTATACGGAAGCCGACCCTTCACTTGAGGAACTTCGCAGCTGGGTGGACGATGTGCTAAAAAAATTTCCAAAGCTTAACCTTATACTTGCCCACTTTTACTTTATGTCAGGCGAGCTTGAACGACTTTCAAAAATGCTTGATACATATGAAAATCTCTGTCTGGACATAACACCTGGCGGAGAAATGTTTGTTAATTTCACAAACAATTATGACAATGCACGTGCTTTTTTCCAAAAGTACAGCAAACGTATTATGTATGGTACAGATATGTATAACACTTTTGAAAATGCCGAAAAAGCAGAAGCAGAAGTTGGCGGTCCCAGAGTTTTTCAGGCACGTTCAATGCTTGAAAAAACTGAGGATTTTTATTCAAAACTCATTTCAGATAAGCCGTTAAAACCCTTTGGCTTTAACGATGAAATTCTCGATGACATATACCGCAACAACTTCATACGCCTTTTCGGTGAAACTCCAAAACCGCTTGATACTGAGCGTATAAAATATAACATAAAAGCTTTTATGAATAAAGGATTTAAATTTAATGATACCGAAAAGCATAATATGAAAGTTATATCCGATTACTTTAAATAATTTAAAACACCTTGGACTTTAAAAATCCAAGGTGTTTTTTATAATAATCTCAGGTCTTGATTTTTTATTTGTATTTGCTGTTAAAAGTTCATCTGACAAATGGCTTGTAGAAAACAGCTTTGCAGATACAAGCGCACCGTTCTTATCAATTTCCAGATATGACAGGTTACAGTTTAAATTTTGCTCTGCAAGGTAGTCTGCCATTTCGTCAATATCATCAGTTAAGCCAAGGTGAAATTTTTTGTTAAAATAACACATTGTTCCATAAACAGATGCACCGTGACCTACTACAAGTAATTCTTCCACATCCGACGAAATAATTTCATTCCAGAATTTTTCAAGTCTTTTTATTATACCTTCTCTTGTATCTTTGTGCTTTGTCCACCACGGATAAGATAATTCAGCATCGTAAGATACTGCAGAAAACTCCTCTTTAAGTTCATCGGGCGTCATACCCACAAATTCTCTTGCCGCCTCGTCAGTACTAAATATTTCACGAAGTCTGCCATCAGGATAAACATATACACCGCACTTTTTTGAAACAAGGCTTGCAGTCATCATTGTACGTCGGTATGGTGAGGAAAATATTTTTCCCTTAAAGCCAAGTTTATTCAGCTCCTCTCCAAGAAGCTCCGCTTGTTTTTTACCCGTTTCACTAAGTGGAATATCACCTGTCGGATAATCAACACTATCAAAAAAATCCTTCGGGCATACCTGCCCGTGACGTGTTATATAAATTTTCATTTATGTAATCCTCCGTTATAATTTTTCAACTCAATGTAGGTTTTGTCATCCAAAAATATAACTGCCGGAGCAAAAAACGCATTTGAATAAACCCTGCCATCTTCAGGTATGTAAAAACTATGTGTATCTCCTGTCGGACCGTGTCCGTACAAATAAAATTCCGCCTCACCGTCAATATCAAGTACGCGGTGACACAACAAAAACCTTATGCCATAAAGTTCCACAACAGTATTTGGTGGTATTATTTTACTTTTTGATATATTTTCGGCTACAAAGTCCTCTATATCATTATTGCCGGGAACAATGTATACATCCTTTGCATACCTTTCCATAATATGAATAAGCTTCGGAACGTATTTTTTATATCCAGGAATATGTTCCGAAAGTCTGCCCGCCTTAAACTCATCTGCAAGGTCACCTGTATGCACAAGTACATCAGGTTTTATTTTCTTGATTAATCTTTTTATGTAAGGATACCCCCAAACAGGTATATCACCTATGTGTAACAGAATTTTTCTGTTTTTTATTTCTCTTGGAATTTTTACAGGCTTTACATAACTGCATAGTATTTTAAACATTTCACATTCTCCGTTCCGCCCTTGCATTTTCAAGCACATCTTTATCCGTTGTATAGTAAAGAGGATTGGTAAGCATTACACACCTGTCATTTACATAAAGCTCTGCACGGATAAAATTAACCTTTTTTTCGGATTTGATTTCTAATTTTTCGCTATAATCACCTGTAAAGTTTTCTTCCTTTACACATTTACCATTAATAACCCACACTACCTTCGTATCATAAGCCATACCCTCAACATCAAGTGTAACACCAACGGTTTTATCAGTATTTACAACACTTCCCATAACATTACCATACTCATCCTTAAAACTGATTTTCGCATTTTTCAGGTACACAGGGTCTCCAGTGTAAAGGTTTCCCCCTTTCATACTGTCAACAAAATTTTCTTCATCCGGATTATCTGCATATATGTAACTTACAAAGTTATTACCATCATACCATTTAGTAATATTACTATGATTATCACTATCACCATAGCCCGTTATAAAAATTCCTGCCTCGGAAAGTTTATCCCACAACATAAGGTGGTCATCAAGAGAAAACACGCCTCTTCCTTCAACAAAGCCAACCTCAATAAGCGATGCACCAAAGGCATTGTTACTTATAAAAACCTCTGAGGCTTTTTCTATAAGTTCACCTTTATTTTCCTTAAGCTTAGGATTTAAAGCTATCAAATTCTTAAAACGTTCAAACGGATGATTCAGTCCAAATATTCCACCGTGTGAAAGAACGTGGTTTATTGCATATTCTTCCGTAACCTTATAATCCAATGCATAATAGTCTATAATCGGTACTTTTGTTGAGAAGCAATTTTTATGAGGCCCCGCCTCAGTTATTTCAGTAATAACATAAGGTGTAACACCGTATTTTTTCCCAATTTCATCAGCAAGCTTTTGCTGTTCGCGTCTTGCCTCTTCACATTGCATTTTCCAGGTTATAAGCAAATCACGAAGGATCAATTTTGCACTTTTACCATTTTTTACGGAAACAGAAAAAGAAATATTCCTTAAAACGTTATCTCCTCCACCTATCTTTTCGGCATCTGCCAATAAATCAAGTAAATATTCATTATGCTTATTACTCAGATTTTTAACAACGGTATATTCATTTTCCAAACCGTCACAGTTGCCGAACACATACAAAATGTGTGCAAATTCAAATGCAGGCGGTCTGCGGGAAAGCTTTACATCTACACAAACCCTTATATCATCATCCGGCTCGGGCACAGTCATACCAAGTTTTACCATAACCCCTGCCAAAAGGGCAAATTCATGCCTTTTCTGAGAAGAAGAAAACTTAATGCATACGGTAGACCATTTGTCTGATACAGATTTTGCACCAAGACAAATTTCATCATTATCAGTAAAATAAACATCACAGTTTTCATCCATTACCTTCACTTCAAATCCGTGAGATTTAGGGCGTACAGGGTCATCAGAAGGCTCCTTTATATGAAACTGTCTTTTTGAAAAGTCAAAAGAATCTATATGTAATTTTTTTCTCCCCATACGACTGTCGTGGTCCGAAATATACATATGTCTGATACCAAGCTTTTCCGCATGGTAAAAGTGCCCCTCCATACTGGCTTCACTTTCCCAGCACGAATGCATATGCATAGGAACGGGATAGTACATAAAAATCACACCTTTCATATACATTTATTATATACCCACCAAAAAAATAAGTCAAATTATAACATTAAAAACATAAAAAAGAGAAACCCGATTCCTCGGGTTTCCTCCATAACTATCCACTAATCACTATCAACTATTAAATATCATAATCTATTGCAACACTACCAACTGTATTTGCATGCATATATGTCTTTACAACATCGCAGTGGTATTTATCTGCCTGATATTCATCCAAAGCGGCACGGTCATCAAGCTCTACCTGAAGAATAATATCGTAAGAACGTGGTGAGCACAAAAAGTCCATTCCAACCTCAATTGAACGGATTGTAGGAACATTTCCCACCATTGACATCAAAACCTCTTTAGCCTTATTTTTTGAAGCCTCACTGCTGTCTGAAAGCTTAAAGCATACTATGTGTTTAATCATTTTAATTACCTCCCAAAATTTATAGTATAATTTTACCACTTTATGCTTAAATTGTAAAGAGAAAAAACAGAAAAGCCACCACGCATTGCGTAATGACTCTTCTGTTTAGTGAGATTTATATATGAAGAAAGATTACTGGTTAAATTGCGGCTTTTCCTCGCCAAGAGTAACATTAACCGTCATATTCTTACCACTTCGTACAATATCAAGCTTTACAGTTTCGCCTGCCTTATGAGTGTCTCTTACTTCGTTGAGTTCATCCATATTCGTAACAGTTTTTCCGTCAGCCTTTACTATAACGTCACCCTGAAGTATACCGGCTTTTTCAGCACCGCTGCCTTCAGATACAGAAATAACGTACACACCAATAGGAAGGTTATAATACTTTGACATATCTTCAGTAATTTCACGTACACCTATACCAATCTGCGGTCTGCCTGAAACATAGCCTTTACCTATAAGTTCTTCAACAATAGGTGCCGCCACATCAATGGGAATTGCAAAACCCATACCTTCAGTATCGGAGGTGCTTATCTTAACAGTATTTATACCTATAATCTGCCCGAATCTGTTAACAAGCGGACCACCGCTGTTACCGGGGTTAATTGCCGCATCAGTCTGCACAAGAGTATACTGTCTGCCATCAACGTCCATAGTTCTGTTAAGTGCACTTATAACACCTGCAGTAACAGAGCCTTGAAATTCGAGACCCAAAGGATTACCTATTGCAACAGCAAGCTCACCTACTTTAAGTTCAGATGATTTTCCAAGCTCTGCAGCAGGAAGATTTTTAACTTCAATTTTTACAACCGCAAGGTCTGTCTTGATATCGTGGCCTATAAGCATTGCAGGGTATCTGTCACCACTGCTTAGGACAACCTCAATACTTGATGCACCTTCGATAACGTGACTGTTTGTAACAACGTAACCGTCACTGCTTATAATAATACCGGAACCGCTTCCCTCCTGCTCGATAGTGCCGCCTGTCCACCAAGAAGTAACATTTTGCTTATTTATAATACCTACAACAGAAGGTCCTACCTTTTCGGCAATCTGCGTAACATCAAGTACTTTGCCCGCAGGTATTTTATTTCCTTTTGAAGTGTTTATAACTTTATCAGCAACAGAATTCTGATTAAGCACAACCGAATTTCCGTTTGCTACATTTCCAAACTTACCTGAAAAAGCAAGTGCACCGCCAAAAATAACGGCACCTGCAAACATACCGCAAACAACAGCGGCAGTATACCTCCAGAAGTTACTCTTCTTTTTCCCTTTAAGGCGTGTTTCGGAAATATAAGGAGATTCGTAATCAATATCACGACTGAAGATTAATGAAGAAACCTCTTCAGCAACCTTGCAATCAACCTCTACCTCAGGTTCTGCAGAAGGCTCTTCCGTGCTTTCAACCACAGGCGCTTCCTGTTCATCAGTTGTTTCATCTATTAAGCTCTCTTTGAAAAAATCGTTGTTTTCCATTTTAAATTTCACCTCAGAAAGTTAAGTTTTCTTAATAATAACACAGATTGTATCAAAAAAAATGAACAAAATATTAACAAAGCAAAAAATAGTTTAACAATTTGTAAATTTCATCATTTTACTTCAGCAAGAGTAAATTCAAATTCAACCGAATTCTCATCACTTTTTATAGTTATGCTTTGATTGTGCTGATTAATAATACTTTTCACAATATAAAGTCCAAGTCCTGAACCTTTTTTGTGATAGCTTCTTGAACTGTCTGCCTTATAGTATCTGTCCCAGATGTACTTTTGTTCTTCCTCGCTTATTGAGCTTCCGTAATTTTTCACACTGCAGAAAACAAGATTGTTTTTATGCTTAAGTGAAATTTCAATTTCAGAGTTTATGGCAGCAAACTTAAGTGCATTATCAACAAGGTTCTGCACCACACGGTAAATTGCCGATTCATCACCCTCAACAAAATTTTCGGAAGATTCATACTTAAACTGTACAACAATATTCTTTTCCCTTATACGCTTTTCCATCGAAATTACAATACTGCGTATAATTTCACTAAGGTCAAATTCAGACATATTAGGAACAAATTTACCACTTTCATACTTTGATAAATCAAGGTTATTTTCTATCATATGCTGCATTCTTTCGCCCTCGGAAAGTGCAACACCAAGGTATTGATTTTGCATCTGCGGAGGAATTGTACCATCCATAACACCACGAACATAACCCATAATTGTAGTAAGGGGTGTGCGAAGGTCGTGTGAAACATTTGCTATAAAATCAGACCTTGCTCTGTCTTGTTTTTCAAGCTCTGTTGACATATGATTAAACGCCAGTATCATGTCATTATATTCTTCTATTTTGGTTGTGCTTTCAAGCTTTGTATATCGTCCAAGTGCAATTTCGCGAGCTCCTGCTTTAATTTTTTTAACAGGTCTTACAAATCTTCTTGATATAAAGAAAGATGCCACAAGTGCAACAAGAACAGCAACCACTATAGAAACAAGATTTCTTGTAACTACTGAAAGCAGTTCAACACTCATTATACCGTTCTTTTCAATTACAAACACAACCCCTTCTGCAACACCATTCATTTTAAAAGGTGCCGCAACAGAAAAAGTATTGTACCCGAAAACAGAATTAAATGCACCTGTACGGTATGTAGATTTTCCCTTTAAAACCTCATCAAAGCCATCGGTATCTACCTTATCGGGAAAATCAACATTTGATATTGAAACAAACACAACATTTCCGCTTTTGTCTGTTACAGCAATTGTTACACCCTCATAAACAGCAAATTCGTTGATATATCCCCAGTTACTGTGCTGTGCAATTGTATCATTTACCATTGTTGCAATTCTGTCAAGCTCTCTTGCTCTGTCTTTATTGGTATATCTTATTGTCTGTAATATATTTATTCCACTCATTAAAATTGCGCATATTGCAATAAGAATAACACAAAGCCTCATAAGGCTTGAAAATATACTTTTATTTTTCTTTAACTTCAAATTTATACCCAACTCCCCACACGGTTTTAAGCTCCCATTCACCTGAAACACCGTCTATTTTTTCTCGTATTCTTTTAACGTGAACATCAACAGTTCTCGTCGTGTCACCTGCATACTCAAAGCCCCACACCTCATTCAAAAGCTGGTCGCGGGTAAAGACCTTGTTTGGGTTTGATGCAAGGTGATACAAAAGTTCAATTTCTTTAGGTGGTGCTTCAACATCCTCACCTTTTATTGTCAATTTATAATTCATTATATCCAATGAAAATTTATCATATTCAATAATTCCGCTGTCAGTTTCTACACTTTCAGTTCTCCGAAGAACCGCCTTTATACGTGCAACAAGCTCGTTAGGGTCAAATGGTTTACAGACATAATCATCTGCACCTGCCTCAAGTCCTGTGATACGGTCACTGAATTCACCCTTTGCAGTAAGCATAATAATGGGCACATTTGAAAGCTTGCGTATATTCTTACAGATGTCTATACCGCTCATTCCGGGAAGCATAACATCAAGTATAACAAGCGACGGCTGTTCATCATTAAAAATCTGCATAGCCTTTACACCATTGTATGCAATCAGCGGTTCATAACCTGCTTTTAAAAGATAAAGCTTCACAAGTTCGCAAATATTGGCATCGTCATCTACCATTAAAATTTTCATAATTCATCCTCCTTTTTGTACAAACAAGGACCAACACCCTCAACAGTTTTGGCTGTGAGGGCATCAGCCCTTTTAAATTACTTTATTCTATACACTTTTTTTGCATTTTCCAATGTTTGTTTTGCCATTTCTTCAAGAGAAACTCCCTTTATCTGAGCAAGCTTTTCACAGGTATAACGAACAAGAGAACTGTCATTTCGCTTACCGCGAAAACCATCGGGTGCAAGGTATGGGGCATCAGTTTCTATAAGTAGTCTGTCCATAGGAACAACTTCCGCCGCTTCAACAGATTTAACATTATTTTTATAAGTTAAAGGCCCTGCAAATGAAACATAATACCCAAGCTCCACAAAACGAACCGCCATTTCCTTACTTCCTGAAAAGCAATGAACAATGCCTTTTGCACCTGAATTTTTACAAATGTTAAAAGTATCTTCGTGCGCATCACGGTTGTGAATCGAAACGGGCATATCAAGCTCCTCAGCAAGCTTCATCTGCCGTTCAAACCAATATTTCTGTACATCACGCGGAACATTGTCCCAGTAATAGTCAAGACCTATCTCACCTATTGCAACAACCTTTTTATGCTTTGCATATTCCCTTAATTTTTCTATATGCTCTTCACGCATTTTGTCAGTATCACACGGATGAAAACCAACTGTTGCATATATAAAATCATATTTTTCTGCAAGTTCAATTGATTGTTCGCAGGTTGGGATATTGCAGCCTATATTTACAAGACCGCAAACCCCGCTTTGTCTTATTTTTTCTATAACCGCATCGCGGTCTTCATTAAACTTTTCATCATCAAGATGAGTGTGTGAATCAAAAAGCATTTAGCTCACCTGTGTTCCTGTAGGATATTCGCCATCAACCTCTAAAACGTTAAGTTTATCATCTGTAGCAACTGCCAGAATCATACCATTGCTCATAATGCCACGTAGTTTAACAGGCTTTAAGTTTGCAACCATAACCACGCTTTTGCCAACAAGTTCTTCTGGCTTGTAATATTTTGCAATTCCTGAAACCACTGTACGTTCCTCATTGCCAAGCTTAACAGTAAGCTTCAAAAGCTTGTCAGCCTTTTCCACTTTTTCTGCCGCAACAACCTTTGCAACACGAAGGTCAAGCTTTTCAAAGTCACCAAACTCTATTTCAGGCTTAATTGGTTCAATTTCAGGTTCTTTTTCTGTATTAGCTTCAATTTCTGCCTCAATTTCTGCAAGCTTCTTTTCTTCATCAATACGTGCAAACATAGGCTTTGCTTCGCCAACCTTTTCACCGGTTGCAAGTCCGCCGAAATCAGCAACAGATTCCCATGTATTAAGAGGTGTATTAAGAGATGCAAAAATAAGCTCTGCAGTCTGCGGCATCATAGGCTGAAGCATTACTGCAACGTAACGGATGCTTTCCAACAGGTTGTATAAAACTGTTGCAAGTCTGTCTTTTTGTGACTCATCCTTTGCAAGCGCCCAAGGCATTGTTTCGTCAATGTACTTATTGCTTCTTCTTACAATTGTCCATATTTCATCCATAGCATCGGCAATTCTGAATTTGTTCATCAAATCAAAGTATTTATCCTTTGAAGCTTTGCAGGTTTCAATTAAATCTGCATCAAATTCACCTTCTGCTTTAGGATTAGTAATTACGCCGTCAAAATATTTGTTGGTCATTGCAATAGTTCTGTTCACAAGGTTACCAAGTGTATTTGCAAGTTCCGAATTATAACGGCTTATAATAGTTTCATAAGTAATCGTACCGTCTGCAGCAAATGGCATTTCGTGAAGTACGTAGTAACGTATTGCATCTACACCAAAATGTCTTACAAGGTCATCGGCATACATAACGTTGCCTCTTGACTTACTCATTTTATCTGCACCGTTCAAAAGCCAAGGGTGCCCAAAAATCTGTTTCGGCAAAGGTTCGCCCAAAGCCATAAGCATAATAGGCCAGTAAATTGTGTGGAAACGTAAAATATCCTTACCTATAATGTGTGCATCAGCAGGCCAGTATTTATTGTAAAGTTCTCCCTTGTTGTCAGGAGAATAGCCAAGTGCTGTAATATAGTTTGAAAGTGCGTCAATCCATACATAAATTACGTGTTCGGGGTCAGTTTTAACAGGAACACCCCATGTAAATGATGTACGTGATACACAAAGGTCCTGAAGTCCCGGTTTCAAGAAATTGTTAACCATTTCCTTTTTACGTGATTCAGGCTGTATAAAGTCAGGATTTTCTTCAATATGCTTCATAAGTCTATCCTGATATTTGCTCATTTTAAAGAAGTATGCTTCTTCCTTTGCCTTTTCTACAGGACGTCCGCAGTCAGGACACACATTACCTTCTGCTATTTGTGTATCTGTAAAAAAGCTTTCACAAGGTACACAGTACCAACCTTCATATTCACCCTTGTAAATATCGCCCTGGTCATAAAGCTTCTGGAAAATTTTTTGTACAGCATCCTCATGATAATCATCAGTTGTTCTTATAAATTTATCGTAGCTTGTATTCATAAGATCCCATATAGCACGTACCTCACCTGCTACATTATCAACATATTCCTTAGGATTTATGCCTGCTTCCTCTGCAAGCTGCTGAATTTTCTGACCGTGTTCGTCAGTACCTGTCAAAAAGAATACATCATTACCAATCATTCTTTTAAATCTTGCCAAAGCATCGGTAAGTACAATTTCATAGGTATTACCGATATGGGGTTTTCTTGATGTGTATGCAATGGCAGTTGTTATATAAAATTTTTCATTCATTGCTGATACCTCCTAAATATATAGTCTTTCTATCTCACTTTTTATTAATATTGGGTTGCATTCAAGTGTTGCAACATCCCCAACCTGTATATTGGCATCCGTTACATCAACAACAATATTATGCATACTGATTCTGCCAATTACAGGATAATTTTTACCATTAATTTCAACCCACACACGTTTTCGCCACATTTTAAAATCTGCAAACATATATCGCATAATATCTTTAAATCTGAAAACATCGTTGGATTTTTGTACACCGTAACCGTCTTTGTACCCAACAGGTATAACTGCCGCTACAGTATCCTTTTTAGTTACATAAGTATTTGCATACCCTACAACTGAACCCTCAGGCAAATTGCGTATTTCCAAAACGCTGCACTTTAGCTTGACAAGTCTTTTAAGCCCCAATGTATCTGGTATGGGAAGCCTTCCAAGAAAAGCCGACCCTATACGCACAGCGTCCATTCTTGCAAAGTCAAAGCGTATTGCACCGCAGGAATTACAAATATGTTTAATTTCAGGCTTTATACCAAGTTCTTCAAGCTTTGAAACAGCCTTTTCAAATTCAGCAAACTGCTTTTTAGAATAATCAATATCTTCCCCGAAGGAATTTGAAAAATGTGAAAACACGCCTGTGTACGTTATGTTTTCAAAGCTATTCAAATCATCTGTAAGTTCATCTTTGTAAAAGCCGTACCTACCAAACCCTGTATCAATTTTGATATGCGCACAAACCGGTAATCCAATACCGTTTAAAAGCCTTGCGTTGTTTATACTGGCAACAGTTGCAGTAATCTTATTTTCCACAATTACCTTTGCCTCGTCAGCATCGTTTGTAGGTGTAAGCAGTATAATTTCATTTTTAAACCCCGCCTTGCGAAGAACAAGAGCTTCGGAAAGTTCACTTACCGCAAACAGGTCCACACCATTTTCCAAAAGAAGCTGCCCGAATTTTATACTGTCAAGACCGTAGGCATTTCCCTTTAACACCGCAATTATTTTTGCAGGTGCACAATGTTCTTTAAGTTTTTGGATATTAAAGATTAAATCATCTTTTTTTATCTCAAGATATTTCATTATTTTTTACCCTTCAGTACAAATAATTTTCGACGAAGTTCAATTGCAAAATGCAATGACTTATCTATAATTTTACCGATTACAGGTTTTATTGGAAGTTCATATTCCCCAACAAATTCTACAAAGTCACCGCCAAAGCGTTTTTTGAATCTGTAAAGACCGTAAAGAGGATTATCTTCACTTATATCACCGGATACGCCGCGGAAATCATATATTTTACAGCCTGCCTCTATAGACCATCTTATCATTTCCCACTGTAAAAGGTAGTTAGGCATAGCCTTTCTGTTATCATTTGAGCTTGCCCCGTAAAGGTACCAAACCTTGTCGCCGTACAAAATTGCAATTGTACCTGCAATCATCTTACCGTCAAGGTATGCACAGTAAAGACGCAAATTTTCAGGTGCAAAGCAGTCATACATCTTTTCAAAATAATCAAGTGTACGAACTACAAATTCATCACGAAGACCTGTTTCCACCATAATTTTATGGAATTCAGGCAAATCTTCCCTTGTTCCTATTTTAACCTCTACACCGGCTTTGTCACGGGCAATACGAACTTTTCTTCTGTTTTCTGTATGGAACTGTGCAAAAATCTCATCCTCTGTTTTACCCTCAACATTAAGACGGAAAACAAATTTAGGCTGAATACCTTCAAAATTTTTGCCTGTTTTCTGAAGTTTGTAACCGCAGTCTTTCATAATCTGCATAAATTCTTTATCTTCAACACTTACGTCAGGGTCAATTTTCATAACATAAGCATTGTGCTTTTTAGCAAGTTCCTTAACCTTTTTTGTAAGCCCCATTATAGTTTCCTTATCGTGCACATCACAAACAGGACCGCGCGGAGCATACATCATTGTATACGGCACAACAGGCATTTTACGTATAAGTATACTCATCATGCCCTTTATGTTTCCATTTTCATCCTCAACCGTAACAACCTCATTTTTCCAGTTATCCTTAAGTTTAGCCCATTTTTCAGACTGACAAAAATGTCCCTTAGGATGATTTTTTACAAATTCTTCGTAATTCATTATTCTACCGTCCATTCTGTTTTAATATTCAAAAAATTCGATTTTTTCCTCTGTAATTATAAAATATCCGCTATTTGACGGATTAAGGCAACGCACAGCCATTAGCGTTTCATCTGCATACTTATGAGTATGCCCGAAAAGAGCAATATCACAACCAAGTTGTGATGCTTTTTTTGCCAGAAGGGTAACACCGCCTCTTACCCCATATGCATGTCCGTGAGTAGCAAAAATGTTATAACCGCATAAAGATAGCATCATATCGGGCTTAGCAAAGCTTAGCATATCGTTATTACCTTGAATTTTGTGGTAAATTTTATCAGGAAACACCTCCTGTATTTCGTCTGCATCCCGTACCAAGTCACCAAGATGTACCACATTTGTAATATCAGGTATGCTGTGAAGTACCCTTATAACCTTATTTGTATCTCTGTGAGTATCTGAAACAACTAAAATTTTCATACATTATATTATAACAAACATACTTTTAAAAATCAATGATTTTTACAGATTTTTCACATATTGTAAGGCTTTGCATAATATGTAGTGTAATTTAAAATTTTCCGGAGGTGTATATTATGTGTAATAACAATTCAAACATCTTGTTTTTTATCATAATTTTCCTTATTCTTTTCTATTGTTAAAAGTCATAAAAAGCATTAAAACGCCATACTTTTTAGTATGGCGTTTATAACGGAGGTTTTTATATGGATATAAATGAATTTGCAAAAGGACTTAACGACCCGAAAATAAAAGCAGCGGTAACAAAGCTTGGAAACACTCAGGAGGGCAAAAATCTGCTTAATAAAATAACCCCCAAGGACAGAGAAAATCTTATAAACCAACTTAGCAAACTAAGTTCTAACAGCATTTCAAAGGAGCTTCTTTTGCAACAGCTTAATAACCCCGATATTTTAAAACAGCTTAACTCATTTCTTAACGGAAAGAGGTAGAAATTATGGAAGATACTATTACAAATGCCATAAGTCAATTACAGAATATGTTATCATCAGAAGAAGGCAAAAAAGACATTGAAAATATGCTTGGTTCACTTGGAATAGGGGAAGGCTCTGCTACCACAGAGCAAGACCCCATTTTCAATGCCGAAAATATGCTTAAAATGAAAAGTATAATGGACACATTCCAAAGCCGTGATGACCCACGAAGTCAGCTTCTGCTTGCTCTTAAGCCATACCTTAGCACCACACGTAGTGCAAGACTTGAAACAGCAATACGTCTTTTAAGTCTTGGCAAGCTTCCTGGAATTTTAAAAACATTCAAAGGACAGGAGTGATTTTTTGGTATATAAAAGATATGAAAGTCCTTTTGAAAGCTCAAAACATACAACTCGCACCCCGCCTTTAAAACCGCCTGAAATCAGGAGAGAAAATAAAAAAAGCAACATTTCGCTCGGTTTTATCGACAAGCTTTCAAATGACGATATAATACTCATTGCACTTATAATTATTCTTTTATCCGAAGACAAGAAAAATCGTGATGTACCGATGATTTTAACCCTTGGTTTTTTATTTTTGATTCAGTACATAGATGCAGATTAAAAATTAATATGTCAGCATAACAGGTTTTTTGTATTTCTTTCTTACTTTTTTTATTTTTTTATTGACTTTTGGAATGATAAAATATATCATTAAAGCATAAAAGATAAAAGGAGAAAAAATATGAGAAAAATTTACGATGAGAATACTGCAAACTATCCGAGAATTAAAACAGATAAGTTTTTTGCAGACTATGAAAATTCATATAAATACTGCGGTTTTGTAGATAATGCATTCCGTTATATTGAAGAATTTCAGCTTGTTCGTCCTGACCTCTGGTCAAGATTTGTACAACAGTTCCGCGAGGATGCTGACTACGAAGCAGGCTGGAGAGGCGAATACTGGGGCAAAATGATGCGTGGTGCGGCTTTTGTATATTCATATACAAAAAATCCCGAGTTGTACAAACTGCTATGTGAAACAGTTGAAGAAATCATTACAACTGCCGACGAAAACGGACGTATAAGCAGTTATGCAACAAATCACGAATTTGACGGTTGGGATATATGGAGCAGAAAATATGTACTTTTGGGTATGCAGTATTTTCTTGAAATATGTACTGACGAAAACCTTAAAGAACGCATTATAAAGTCTATGTGCGGTCAGGTTGACTACATAATAAGTAAAATCGGTAACCCCAAAGACGGAAAGCTTCTTATAACAAAATGTACAAGACATTGGAGAGGTCTTAATTCCTCATCATTGTTAGAACCGATTGTACGTCTTTATTCACTTACAAAGCAACAGAAATACCTTGACTTTGCAAAATATATTGTAGACTGTGGCGGTACTGATGTAGCGAACATTTTCAATCTTGCTTATGAGGATAAATTCTCTCCATACCAGTACCCTTCAACAAAAGCTTATGAAATGACTTCCTGCTTTGAAGGTTTGCTTGAATATTACAGAATAGTAGGGGACGAAAAGCACAAAACAGCAATTTTAAACTTTGCAAATAAAATTCTTGAATGTGATTTTACCGTAATTGGTTGCTGCGGATGTACACATGAGCTTTTTGACCATTCAACAGTACGTCAGGCAAACACAAACAATGTAAAAATTATGCAGGAAACCTGCGTGACAGTAACACTAATGAAATTTTTCTATCAGGTTCACCTTATTACAGGTGCTCCAAAATATGCCGATGCTTTTGAAATTTCTTTCTATAACGCATATCTTGGTGCAATAAATACAGAAAAGGTAATTGAACCTACAATTATGCAGGAACATCCCGACTGGCATATTGAACCGCTTCCTTTCGACAGCTACAGTCCACTTACAGCAGGTACACGAGGCAACGGCGTTGGCGGACTTAAGCTTATGTCAGACAACCACTACTATGGTTGTTGTGCTTGTATCGGTGCGGCAGGTATTGGTCTTGTACCTAAAATGCAATTGCTATCCACAAAAGACGGTTTTACGCTTAATATGTTTATAAACGGTAAAGTAAATTCAAAAACACCTTCAGGAAAAGACATTACATTCAGTATTGATACCAAATACCCTGCAAACGGCAAGGTTAAGGTTACCTTAAACTGCGAATCAGAAAACTTTAAACTGCTTATCAGAAACCCATACTGGAGCAAAAACACAACAGTTTCAGTAAACGGTAATTCAGCAGATGTAACAGAAGGATATATCGAAATTTCAAAAGACTGGAATAACGGCGATGTTATTGAAATAGAGCTTGATATGAGAACAGAGGCATTGTATCCAATACCTTACGGTACACAGATAACAATGACGGATGTTATTTGGGGTCAAAACTACATTATCCCATATTATGACGAAGAAGACCCAATGGCTAAAAATCACATTGCACTTCGCAGAGGTCCTGTAATGCTTGCACAGGATAACAGACTTGGCTACAGCGTAGACGATGCGGTTGAGATAAAGGTAAACGAAGATGGTTATGTAGACATTAAGGATACAGACGATGTACCTTACGAATACATAGTAAAGGCAGAAGTTCCCCTAAAAGACGGTACATTTATGAAGGTTACAGACTATTCATCAGCCGGAAAGCTTTGGACTGAAGAAAGTAAAATGGCTGTATGGATTCTTACAAAAGGAGAATAGTTATGAAAATATCAACAGAAATACGTTCTGCATCAAAAATTATAGGCGAAGAAAGAGCAGTAGAATATGTAGCAAAGGCAGGCTTTGATGCATGGGATTTTTCTCTTACACCAATGTGTAATTATGACTGGGGAAGCAAAATTATTTTGCCAAGCGACCACCCTCTTGCAGGAAATGACTACATAAAATTTTCAAGAAAATTAAAACAAATCGGCCTTGACAACGGCATACATTGTAACCAGTCACACGCACCATACCCAAGCTCTTCAAAGGATATACAGTCATACTTTAAAAGAGCCCTGGAATGTACTGCTGAGGCAGGTGGAGAAATTTGCGTAATTCATCCTGACAACGACAAATCACCTGAAGAAAACGCAGAAATGTATTTTAAAATACTTGATTTTGCAAAAGAAGTAAATGTTAAAATTGCCACAGAAAACATGTGGAACTGGGATCACGAAAAAGGACATTCATCCTTTGCCGCTTGTGCTACACCAAAAAGTTTTTGTGCCCACGTGGATGTTGTAAATGACGAATTTTTCGTTGCCTGCCTTGATATAGGTCACGCGGAAATGAAAGGTTCAGACACTAATGCTCCCGAAATGATAAGAGCTTTAGGCTCAAAACGTCTTAAAGCCCTTCATATTCACGATGTTGACGGTATAAATGACAATCATCAGATTCCGTTTTCATTAAATGTAAACTTTGATGCTGTTACAAAGGCACTTAAGGAAATCAACTACGACGGTTACTACACCCTTGAATCAAGTTCATATTTGAAAGATTATACAGAACACAACGTTCTTCAGGGACTTAAGGACCTTGCAGAAGCTGCAAGCCGTTTCGAAAAAATGTCAACAAAGTAAATATTCTTCAATAAAATGTGCAGCAACTGCCCCATCGGCAGTTGCTGTTACTATTTGTCTTAATGGTTTTGTACGCACGTCACCCACAGCAAAAACACCATCTATATTTGTCTTTGTAGTTTCATCAGAAATAACATATCCGTAATCATCAAGTATAAGCTGATTTTTGAATATTTCTGTTTCAGGCTTTCTTCCTATGCTTATAAAAAGTCCCTCACAGGGTAATTTGCAAACCCCATTCAAACCGACCACTTCTATTCCGTTAAGCTTATTGTCAAAAAGAAGTTTTTGAACTTTACTGTTCCACAAAACTTCTATATTTTTTATATTTTCAAGTTGTTTGTTATAAGCTTTTGATGAACGTAATCGGTTACGTCTGTGAACAATATAAACCTTACGGCAAATTTTTGAAAGATAAATTGCGTCGGAAACTGCAGAATTCCCTCCACCCACAACGGCAACAGTTTTATTTTTATATAACATACCATCACAGGTTGCACAGTAGCACACACCTTTTCCCGTAAGCAGTTGTTCCTGTTCCAGTCCAAGACGCTTATGTTCTGCACCTGTTGACACAACCACAGTTTTTGTGCGAAAAACATCATCTTTTGTTTTTAATTCCTTTATTTCTCCTTTTAAATCAACTTCACAAATTTCTTCAAACACTATTTTGGCGCCTTGATTTTCGGCTGTCTTTTTCATTTTTTCGCCCAACTCAAAACCATCAATTCCACATTCAAACCCGGGATAATTTTCAATACTGTGTGCAAGGCACATCTGCCCACCGACTGACTTTTTTTCAATCATCAACGTTTCAAGCCCCGCACGGGCACAATATAAAGCCGCCGTACACCCTGCAGGACCGCCGCCTATTATAACTACATCGTAAATACTACTCATAGCATATCCTCAAGCTGCTGAACTGTTTTTGTGCCCGATGCCCTGTTTGTTATTTTCCCCTCTTTAAAAACAAGTATGGTGGGAACACTCATAATTTCAAACTTTGAGGCAAGCTCTTCTTCCGTTTCTACATTAACCTTACACACCTTAACCTCGTGATGTACATTGGCAAATTCATCAACCACAGGTGAAAATGCCTTGCAGGGTCCGCACCATTCTGCCCAAAAATCTACAACAACAGGTGTTTCACACCCCATAACTTCCTTTTGAAAATTTTTATCCGTTACCTTAATTACTGACATATAAATACTCCTTTAAACAAAATTAACATATTACAATTTTCTGTAATATGTTAATTTTTATCCTGTAAAAAAAAGTTATTTAATTTTCGATTTTGGACAGTTTTTAATGCATATACCGCAAACGGCACCTCTGCCTATTTGCTGAAATTTATTTTTCATATATTCACTACACGCCTTTGCATCGTACATTTCTTCTCTTGTTATACCCTCTTTAAAATTAACACCTCGTATAGCCATTGCAGGGCATTTTGTTTTACAGATATTACATTCACCACAGTCCTTTTCCAATGGCGTTCCAACCTCAAGAGGCATATCGGTAAGTATTGTACCCAAACGCACCGCAGGACCATATTTTTCAGATATAAAAAGACAACTTTTGCCTATGTAACCAAGCCCTGCAAGCCTTGCAGCAGTTTTGTGTGGAAAATGTGAAACATAACCACCCGTAGACTGTGATGCACCCACACAAATGTAGTTATAACCAAGCTTGCCTATTTCAAGACCGCAACGTAAAAGTACCCTGTCGATATAGGCATTTACCGTGCGGTAATGATGAAAGTATTCAAAAGTAGGCTTGTCTGTAATTTTGCTTAAAACATATTTTGAAAGAGGTACAACAATTGATATTGCATATGGCAGTTCATAATCCACTTTTGCAAAACCAACCTCGCAAATTCCTTCATTTTCAAATATATTTTTTATTATTTCATTATTTTTCATAAAAATCACCTGTTTTTATAATAACACAATTTACAAAAAAAGAAAAGTGTGTTATAATAAATTTAATTCAAAAAGGAGAGTAACAATGTATCTTGATGATTTTCAAATAAAGCTTACAATTTTATATACATTAAAAAATTTCAAGGTTTCTATGACAGACGGTGATTTGCAGTCTGCACTTGTATGGAATGAAATTTTAGACTATTTCACAATGATGGACTATCTTCTTGATATGGAAAAAATGGGTATGGTTTCCACGGTATTTATAGAAGGCTACATACGTTATGACATTACACAAAAAGGTATGGAAACACTTAATATGTTCAAAGACCAGATACCTTTCAGCATAAGGGATAAAATATTCAACCTTGCAGAAAATCACCTTGCCGACTTTGAAAAGGGCAGAGAAATTGTTGCAGACATAGTCCCTGTTGATGAACGTAAATACCTTGCAAAATGCGGTATATACGAATTTGGTATGCCACTTATGGAGCTTAGCATATTTGCAGGCACACGTAAACACGCAGAAGAAATCGCCAAGAAATTTGAAGAAGAATCTGCATCACTTTATAAAACAATTTTAGAAAAGATTATAGAATAATTTTAAAAGGTGTACCGATTGGTACACCTTTTTTACAATTTTATTTTCTCATAAAAATCAAACTTTGGTGATGTAAGTTTTTCAGTCAATATAATTTTTATTTCATCACACTTTTGGTTATAATCTATAATTAATTCCTTACCATCATTTTCACCCTTGTAAAGCTTTACAACCTTACCCTCATTCATAACAACACACAACACCTTGCAATCTCTATAAGCATCCTCGGATTTTATTTTGATTTTAACACCTCTATCCGTCTTTTGCACATTGGAAACTTCTGTGTAATGAACATAGTTATAATGAAAAACTGCAGTAGGAATATATTCTCTAACCCACTTTTCTATTTTTTCGGAATATTCTTCTCCTACACCGCAATATACATTCTTTAAAGATGAACAGTTAGCAAAGCCTGAATTAAGATATTTAACTCCTGACGGTATATAAATACTTTCTAAAGCTGTGCAACCATTAAATGCATAAAAGCCTATGCTATAAACATTTTTGGGCAAAATGATATTTTTAAGCGATGTACATTTTTGAAAAGCAGCTTCCTCAATCCTTTCAAGACTTTCAGGCAAATCAATATTTATAAGACTTTCACAACGCCAAAAGGTATGTTTATTAATATATGAAATATTATCCGAAAGCTTAACCGTTTTAAGTTTTGTGCAGTCCGAAAACGCTCCACCCTCTATATAAGTTACACTGTCAGGAATAACAATACTTTCCAAGGCTGTACATCCTGAAAATGCATAGCTTGCAATATGGGTTACTCCGTCAGGGATATTAACTTTTTTAAGATTAATGCATTTGCTGAACAACTCCATACCAATGTGTGTAATTTTATCAGGCAAATCCACATTTTCAAGACTTTCGCAACCGCCAAAAGCTCTAGCTCTTATTTCATTAATATTTTCACTAAAATCTAAAGTCATAAGCTTTTTACAATCATAAAAAGCAGAATCACCAATAAATTCAAGACTTTCGGGCAAATAAACTTTTTTGAGTTTTTCACAATACGCAAAAGAAAAATCACCAATTTCCTTAATGCCTTCAGGAATAATTACACTTTGAATATTTTTGCACTCAAAAAAAGCATAACCAGAAATACTTTCAACTCTTTCAGGTATCTTTATATTTATTTTATTACCTTTATACTTATAAAGTACCTTTCCGAAAATTACGAATTCATTTTTAATATTGTTTATATATTCAGTATCGGCAAAAGCATTTCCTCTTACATATTCAATATTTTTTGACATTGTAACATTGGAAAGGTCCGTACAACCTGAAAAAGCACCCGAATATATAGTTGTTACCGAATCAGGAATAATAATATTTTTCAGGGTTTTGCAATTTTCAAACATTCCCTCAGATATCCATTTCAGTTCATGCGGAATATTAATAGTTTCAAGTTTTTCACAATCTTTAAAAGCTTCATCACCAATATAGGTTACACATTTCGGAATTTCAAGCTTTTTAAGACTTATGCAACCCGAAAAAGCCTCATCATATATAGCAGTAAGACTTTCGGGTAATACTATATTTTCAAGATTTGTACATAAATATAAAAACTTACGAGGTATAACCTCAATACCGTCTGCGATTGTAACCGAAGCAAGTCCGTCACAGCGCTCAAATACACCTTCTCCAAGGTTTTCAACATTACCATTGATATTTACTTGTGTAATACCGTCGCAATTGCTAAAAGCACCCTTACCCAAAATTCCAAGGTTTTTCAAATCAACTTTTTCTATATATTTACAATTTTTAAATGCCTGCTCACCTATATATGCCAAAGAATTTGGAAATGCATTAATTTTCATATTTTCACAATTTGAAAAGGCATTTCTGCCAATCTCCTTTAAGCCTTCCGAAAATGTTACAGAAGAAATGTTTTCACACTCCAAAAATGCATTGACACCTATTCTTTCCAAAGTGGATGGAAAAACTATTTCAAATTCACCTTTATATTCATTAAAAGCACCGTTAACAATTCCCTTAATTCCCTCGGGAACGATAATTTTCTGCGGTTCATGTGGATTACCGAACCATTTGTAATAATACAGAAAAGAGTCAAGGTACACAATACCTTCAGGCTGATTGTTGTACCATTTTGTATCGTGAAATGCGTAATAACCTAAAAATTCAAGAGTTTCAGGCAGTTGGATATTTTCAACCTTTTCACAGTAATAAAAACCATGATGTCCGATTTCCTTTACTGTATCTGCAATGGATATTTCCTCTACATTCACACAACCCGAAAAAGCGTAGTCACCTACTCTTGTTATCCCATTTTTAATAATTACCTTTACAGGCTTATCACCACGCCAGGGGGATTCATCGGTTGTACTGTAGTTTTTCATTTCTCCCATACCGCTTATAGTAAGCACTCCATCGCTGTCAAGGGTCCATGTGGCATTTTCACCGCATTCTCCACTTGCCACAATTTTCGAAGCATAGGCAACCGTTAAAGACAAAGAAAAAATCAATATTGAAAGTGTAAATAAAATAAGTGATTTTTTAAACATAAAATCCCTCCTGTCTAATTTTATTGTATCAAAATTCATATTACAAATCAATAGACAGTGATTTACAAATGTATAACAAAAAGCAGGGTATTTTTACCCTGCTTTTGTGGTCTGCGCATTTTTTACAATTTTTGTAATCCTAGAGTTACTTTTTCGCCATTAATATCCCACTGCTTTTCGTTATCATAATTTGTATCAAACTTGATATCGTCAGCAAGAACGTCTTCCATAATTTCGTCTTTGTTTTTAGCGATTATATCCTTAATCTTGTCGTTACCGCTATGGTATAAAACAACGTGGTCCATAACCTCGAAACCGCTGTCTTTACGCATTGTCTGGATTTTACTGATGATTTCACGAACAAAGCCTTCTTCAATAAGCTCATCTGTAAGGTTTGTATCAAGTACAACAGTAATGCCGTAGTCACTTGCAGATTCAAAGCCTTCTACCTGTGCAGTTTCGATAAGCAAATCTTCCTTTTCAAGCTCTGCTACGATGTTTGAAAGCTGAAGCTTCAACACACCGTTTGCATTAAGCTCATTCATTGCAGCATTGCCGTCAATTTCAGCAAGTGCATTTCTGATTTCACCAATGAATTTACCATATTTAGGACCTAATGTTCTAAGCTGTGGCTTAAAGCTGTATGATGTAAAGTTCTGAACATCGTCTTTAAATTCAACTTCCTTAACATTAAGTTCTTCAGCAATTATAGCCTTGAAGAAGTCGTTAAGCTCTGTATGAGATTTAACAAACATCTTGCCTATTGGCTGACGGTTTTTGATATTAGCACTGTTACGGCATGAACGTCCAAGTACAACAATATCCAAAACTTCCTTCATATTTTCTTCAAGTTCCTTGTCGATCCATTCATCATTTGCAACAGGGAAGTCACAAAGGTGTACACTTATAGGTGCATTTTTGTCAATTGAGCATACAAGGTTTCTGTAAATATCGTCCGCCATAAACGGAATCATAGGAGCAGAAATTTTTGCAAGTTCAACCAATGTTGTATACAAGGTCATATATGCATTAATCTTATCCTGTGTCATTTCCTTGCCCCAGAATCTTTCTCTGCTGCGGCGAACATACCAGTTACTAAGGTCATCAACAAATTCCTGCAAAATTCTTGAAGTTTCAGTAATCTTATAATTTTCAAGATTGTTGTCAACTTCTTTTATAAGTGTATTAAGCTTTGACAAAAGCCACTTATCCATAACAGAAAGCTTGTCATAGTCAAGGCTATATTTTGTAGCATCAAAGCTGTCAATATTTGCATAAAGTACAAAGAATGCATATGTGTTCCAAAGTGTACCCATAAACTTTCTCTGACCTTCAGTTACCGCACCTGCGTGGAACTTGTTAGGAAGCCACGGTGCACTGTTTGAATAGAAATACCATCTTATAGCATCTGCACCAAATGTTTCCAAAGCATCGAACGGGTCTACTGCATTACCCTTTGATTTTGACATCTTCTGACCGTTTTCATCCTGTACAAGACCAAGTACAATAACATTTTTATAAGGTGCCTTATTGAAAATCAAAGTAGAAATTGCAAGCAATGAATAGAACCAACCACGAGTCTGGTCAACAGCCTCACTGATAAAGTTTGCAGGGAAGTTATCTTCAAAAATTTCCTTATTTTCAAATGGATAGTGCCACTGTGCAAATGGCATAGCACCGGAGTCAAACCAGCAGTCAATAACTTCAGATACACGTTTCATCTGCTTGCCGCACTTGTCACACTTAATTGTAACAGCATCAATGTAAGGTCTGTGAAGTTCAATATCATCAGGGCAGTTATCAGACATTTCTTTAAGTTCAGCAATTGAACCGATAGAATGTCTGTGACCACATTCACATTCCCAGATGTTAAGTGGAGTACCCCAGTATCTGTCACGGCTTACGCCCCAGTCCTGAACATTGTTAAGCCAGTCGCCGAAACGACCCTTACCGATACTTTCAGGAATCCAGTTAATTGTATTGTTATTTGCAATCAAATCTTCCTTAACCGCTGTCATCTTAATAAACCATGATTCTCTTGCATAGTAAATAAGCGGAGTATCACATCTCCAGCAGAAAGGATAATCGTGCTCGTATTTAGGCGCATCAAAAAGAAGTCCTCTGCCTTCAAGGTCAACCAAAACCTTAGGGTCAGCATCCTTTACAAACAAGCCTGCAAAAGGAGTTTCAGGTGTCATTTCACCCTTTGCGTCAACAAACTGAACGAAAGGCAGGTCATATTTTCTGCCAACATTGGCGTCATCTTCACCGAATGCAGGTGCAATGTGTACGATACCTGTACCGTCAGACATTGTAACATAGTTGTCGCAAGTAATGTAATGACCTTTCTTATTCTGCTTTTCGCAAACAGGCTTTACGCAATCAAACAAAGGTTCATATTCCTTATGTTCAAGGTCAGTACCCTTATATGTTTCCAAAACCTCATAAGCAGGTGCATCTTCCTTTGCAAGACCACCTAAAACCTTGTCAAGCAAAGCATCTGCCATATAGTATGTGTAGCCGTCTGCAGCTTTGACCTTGCAGTAAATTTCATCAGGGTTTACGCAAAGTGCAACGTTTGAAGGTAATGTCCATGGTGTAGTTGTCCAAGCAAGGAAGTAAGCATCCTCGCCTATAACCTTAAAGCGTACAACTGCAGAGCGTTCCTTAACATTCTTATATCCCTGTGCAACCTCGTGTGAAGATAGAGGTGTGCCGCAACGTGGGCAGTATGGTACAATTTTAAAGCCCTTATACAAAAGACCTTTATCCCAAATCTGCTTTAGTGCCCACCATTCAGATTCAATAAAATCATTATGATATGTTACATAAGGGTCATCCATATCAGCCCAGAAGCCAACCGTATTTGAGAAATCCTCCCACATACCCTTATATTTCCATACACTTTCCTTACAGTGCTTGATAAAAGGCTCTAAACCATATTTTTCAATTTGTTCCTTGCCATCAAGACCAAGCATTTTTTCAACTTCAAGTTCAACAGGCAGACCGTGTGTATCCCAACCTGCTTTTCGAAGAACCTTATAGCCTTTCATTGTACGGTATCTTGGAATCATATCCTTTATAACACGTGTTAAAACGTGACCAATATGAGGCTTACCGTTAGCTGTTGGCGGGCCATCATAAAAAGTATATGTTTCTCCTTCTTTTCTTACGTCAATGCTCTTTTCAAATATTTTATTTTCATTCCAGAACTTCAGCGTTTCTTTTTCTCTTTCCACAAAGCTTAAATTTGTAGAAACCTTGTTGTAAAGCATTGCAAATCCTCCTTGTAAAATTACATTTAAAAAAGACTCCGTCCGTAATAGGACGAAGTCTAAATCGTTAACCACCTATTAACATACAATCATATGCCTTTCCTTAACGCAGAAAATACGGCTTGGCTTAATAACAGGTAAATAACCTATGTTCAGCCTCACAACTCGGAAGTGATATTCAAACCTTTATACTCAGCACCGGGCTTACACCGTCCCCGACTCGCTTTTGCCTTTTTAAAAGATTCTACTGTCTTCGTCACAGTTTTTAAATATTAAATTCAATTAAGTATATCACAAAGGATTGGTTTTGTCAAATCCTAATTATCTTCAGCCTTCAAAAGATATTCAATTTCCTTTGTATCAAAATCGTGCATTGCAGAAATTTCTTCCTCTTTTTTAACTTCAACAGTTTCTTCTTCAGCCTCTTGGGTTTCAATTTCAACTGTTTCCGGTTCAGCTTCTTCAACAATTTCAGGCTTTGTTTCTTCAATTTCCTTTTCAACAGCGTCTACTTCTGCAAGTGCCTCTTTCATACCTCTTATTTCTGCAAGAGTTTTATCAGATGTTGCAGACTGTTTCAAAAGACCAAGCTGAGATTCTAAAAGTGCAGTCATCTTAGCTGTATAAACATCTATACCTCGTTTTAATTCCTCATATCTGTATTCAAGCTTTTTAACCTCTTCAAATGAACCTGCAACAATTTCTTTTGCCTTGTTGTTGGCATCTGCTATTATATTAGCAGCCTTTTCTTCAGCATTTTTCTGCACCTGTTCACCTGCAGACTGTGCAACAAGTAAAGTGCTCTGCAAAGTGCTTTCAATACTCTTGTACTGATTAAGACTTTCTTCAAGCTTTGTTATCTTGTCCTTACAATCCATATTTTCTTTGTAAAGCTTTTCGTAGCCGTCTATAACAAGATTCAAAAAATCCTCTACCTCCTGCATAGAATAGCCGTTAAATGCCTTTTTAAACTCTTTGTTTTGAATATCAAGTGGAGTCAACATATTAATTCATCCTTTCATAGCCGAAAGAGAATAATCCGAACCTCGATTTTCAAAGGTGAATTTTCGCTTTCGCTTTGTTAAAATCCTCGGCAATCCGTCAGGATTACCTGTGTTTTTGCCTTGCGCAACCAAAAATTCTCTCTTTTAAAATTCCATGACCTTAAACAGATGGAATTTCGAACAGATTTTGGTGCGGAAGATGAAGCAAGGCTGATGCCTTGCAAAGATGACAAGCCTAAAGATGCCGAAATTGCGCTGTTTAAGGCGGGTTCGGGTTACTATCTTTCGGCTAAACATCAAATATATCGCCTTAGGGTAACAAAGGTTCTGCCTTTTTTGGAATTACCTCCTATTTTGTAAAACAAAACACGCCCAAAGCCGTGGATAGAAAGCATATCGCCCTCTTCCGGACGGAAGTCATTTTTATCCTTAACTTCCCAATTTACGCTTACTCCACCTTTTTGAATAAGGTTTGAAGCCTCGTTTCTTGAAAGTCCTGTTGCAGAACTCACAAGAGCATCCAAACGGATTGAACTTACAGAATCGGTAATTTCTTTAAACTGTTTTGGTGGAATATTAACATTGCCAAAATCAGAAATTGTAAGAACAACTCCGCAATTACCAATCTTATCTATCTGCATTAAAATATAATCCGCAATATCCTCTGTACAAAAAATGTAGCCACAATCATCACACACAACAATATCACCGATTTTTTCTCTTTTAATACCAAGGTTTAAAACCGCACCCATATAGTCACGGTGTGAAAGACGGCTTTTATTTTTAGTCTGTGCCCTTATAACCTTTATAGGTATATCCTCATCAGCAGGATAAAGATAATCAGGGTATGAAACAAGCATACACCTTTCCGCCTCATCATACCCTCCGAAAAAGTCATAAGAAACATTAAAAGCCGATGCAACTTTTTTAGCCAGATTAATTTCGTGACCGTTTAAAAACTGCGTATTTCTTATTATATTTTTTTCTTCCGTAGCCGAAATGACATCAATAATTCTTGACACAACAATTTTATCTTCATCAGTTTCAGCCAGGTTCAACAATTTTTTTCTATCCATATTAAATCAAAAAACCAATAAAAATCCTTATTAAAAGTTTTTGAGCAAACTGCATCAAAAGCAATGCAATCATCGGTGAAAAATCAATAGGTAAATTTATATTAAAACTACTCATAAGCTTACGGCAAGGTGCAAGCACAGGCTCTGTAGCCTTGTAAACCCATTCTGTCAGCCTGTTGTATACAGGGAAAAATGAAAATATACATCTTGCAAATATTAAAAGCTCATAAATATAAAATATTGTTGAAATTAAGCTTATAATTGTGCGAATCAACACAAATTCACCTTCTTAGTAATTCCAGGGGAATACACCCTTGTTTCTGAGTTCATCCTTAAAGTCACCCATAATACCAACATTATATGGTGCAATAAGGAATATGCCTGTTGAAATTTTCTGAATGTTACCGTCAAGAGAATATACAGCACCGCTCAAAAAGTCAACGATACGTCTTGCAATATCCTTTTCCACACCTTCAAGATTTATAACAACAGGTTTTTTCTGTTTTAAGTGTTCTGCTATATCCTTAGCTTCATCAAAGCTTTCAGGAGTAACAACAACAACCTTTAGCTGAGTTGTTGTATTGATATTTACAACCTTACCTTTTTTTACAGCAAAATCAGGTTCTTCCTTCTTTTCGCTTTCAAAATATTCTTCGTTTTCAACCTCATCTGCACCTGTAAAAAAGTTTGTCATTTTGTCAATAATGTTTGCCATTTCAAAATCCTCCTATATATTATAATTTCTTTTACCGAATATACTTGTCCCAATACGTACCATATTAGAACCCATTTCTATGGCTGCCTCAAAATCACCGGACATTCCCATAGACAAAAACTCCATAGATATATTATCATATTTTTTTCGTGAAATGTCAACAAATAAATTGTTACAAATTTCGAAATATTTTTTATTTTCGTCTAAATCTGCATAAAGTGAACCAATAGTCATAAGACCCTTAACCTTTATACATTCCATTTTTTCGGCAAATTCAAGCATTTTCTCAACTTCATCAATATCCATACCCGACTTTGTCGCCTCATTGGAAATATTGACCTGAAGCAAAATATCCTGACAAATCCCGTGTACTTTGCAGTATTTTTCTATTTCCTCCATAAGTTTTAAGGAATCAACGGAATGAATAAGCTTTGTCTTACCTGCAACATATTTGATTTTATTACTTTGAAGCTGACCTATCTGATGCCAGTTTACATTTTGTATAATTTTAGATTTATCCCTTATTTCCTGTGGTCTGTTTTCACCAAAATCCTTAAGACCATAATCAACCGCTTCCTGTATAAGTGGAATATCAACGGTTTTTGAAACTGCAATAAGGTTAATATCATCGCCGCATCTGCCGCTTTTCTTTGCAGCACAATCTATGCGGTATTTTATTTCGTTTATATTTTCAGCTATACTCAAATGGAGTCACCTTCTTTAATATTTTTTTCCGACACTATTACCTCATCATACAAAAGCAGATTATTACTTGCAGAATTATCAACCTTAAGCACAACGTAAGCTTCGTCGGAATAAAGAACAGAAACATCTCTGCGTCTTACTGTCCCTTCACTGTTCACATATACATAATAATTACTTTCTTCGTCAATGTGTACTGCATTTTTTGAAACCTTGAAACCACGGTAAGTTTTTCTTATTATTTCCGCCTTTGCCTTTCTTGTGGTATACATACCTGTAAACATATTTCTGCTCTTTACCACAAGCGCCACCTTTCCGTCAACAGGCTCCGAAATGCTATAAACAACCCCATCTAACGTATCATTTGATATATCTGTAAATCTTATTGATACACTGTTGCCTTCTTTTAAATCCATCAGCCATTCTTCATCAACCTCAGCTGTGTAATACCATTCATAATTATTTATTATTTTAAGGCAAGGTTGTCCTTTTTCAACCTCATCAGGATTATGCAAATTTGAGTCAGGCGCATTTTTCAGATATTCAGGCGTAATTTTTTCAAGATTTTTCAAACTGAAGTATTCCTCACAACCATCTATTTGCGAACACATAACCCCTGCATTTGCAGAAAAAACGCCGGTAGCTCGTCCTGAAATAGATTTTTCAAGTTCAGTTTTTCTTGCAACAAGTTTTTCAAGTGTTGTCTTTACTTCCTTACCCTCCGCAGTATCTTTGCGTATAAGACGTATTATATCATCCTTATACTGGCTTATATTGGAAAGGTCTCCGTCATATACTGCACGGTTAATCATATCAATATCGTTTTCAATTTGTGATGTACCGCCGGTAATATCTCCTGCGAAAAGATTTTTTTCCACACTACTGCCTTCAATTTCACTGATATGGCTGTTAATGCTTGAAAGCTCGCTTTTTACTTCATCACTTACATCACCACTGTAAATAACCGCAACTTTGAATCCTCTTGCAACACGCTCACCTTCATTTGTGTGAAAACTCAAAACACCCGTCTCAGGTGCAGTTGATATTGCTTCATCACGTATTACATAACCGCTTACTGCTATTTTATCTTCAGCAGTACCTATCAAAACAGTTTCAACATCAACTTCCCCGGTTTTTCTGCTACTGAAAATATATAAAATAATAAATATTGCAACAACAATTAAAACCGCAATGACAAACTTTGTATTACCACCTTTATTTTTTTGAGCTGACATTTTTTCACCACCGTTTAAATATTTCCAAGAATCTCTAAAACTTCATCAATGTTTTTTACCCAGTTGATTTTTTCATTACGTCTGTACCAGGTAAGCTGTCTTTTTGCATATCTCCTGCTACCCATTTTAATTTTTTCCACAGCCACATCAAGGCTTATATCACCATCAAGATGCTCTGCAATTTCTTTATATCCAATTGCCTGCATAGCTGTTGAATTTCTACTTACTCCCATATCAATTATGGACTTAACCTCTGCTATAAGACCCTTTTCCAACATAACATCAACACGTCTGTTTATTTTGTCGTACAAATACTCTCTGTCAACATCTATTGCAAACATTGTTGTTTTGTATGGAGAAGGCACACTTCTCGACTGCTGATTATGCCACGTAATGGTCTTACCTGTAAGATGATATACCTCAAGTGCACGAATTATGCGTTTTCTGTCGGCAACGGCAATTTTTTCTGCACTTTCAGGGTCCGTTTCCAAAAGCATATTATAAATGTATTCATTTCCATTTTTCTCTGCAAGAGTCTCCATTTCAACACGATAGTTCTCATCTGCAGAAATTTCAGAAAACTGTATATTATTCACAAGTGAATCAACATAAAGTCCTGTACCGCCTACCATAACAACAGGCTTCCCCTTTGCGTGTACAGAGTCTATTGCTTCTTTTGCAAGTTCACAATACCTTGCAACCGAAAACTGTTCATCGGGCTCAACAACATCAATAAGATGATGTTTTATCCCCTGACGTTCCTCCATATCGGGTTTTGCGGTACCTATATCCATATACTTGTATATTTGCATAGAATCCGCATTTACAATTTCAGCACCCAAAATTTTTGCAAGTTCAACAGACATTGCAGTTTTTCCTGAAGCAGTAGGACCTGTTATAACAATCAAATCCCTGATAATAATCAATCCTTACTGTATACGCTTGAACATTTTTTCAAGCTCATATTTTGTAATTTTTACTATAATTGGCCTGCCATGAGGACAAGTGTTTACTCCCCCTTCAGAAACAAACAGACGTACAAGCTCATCTATTTCTCTGTCGGAAAGTTTTTTATTTGCCTTAATTGCAGCCTTGCAGGCTATTGTGTGGATATTTTCTTCCATATAGTCTGTAGAAGAATTATTTATAATATCAAGTATTACGTTTTTAATATCATCATCACGAAGGCTTACTGGCACCTGACGTACAAGTATGGTATTGCTGCCAAAATCATCTACAACAAAACCAAATTTTTCAAGTTCTCCTTTTTTTGCTTCTACCGCATCATACTCACTTGCAGAAAGCGTTATGGCAACAGGTGACAAAAGCAACTGATAAGCCATCTCCTTTTCGCTGTTCATACGGTTTAATTTTTCATAAATCATACGTTCATGAGCAGCATGCTGGTCCATAAGCAAAACTTCATTATCAAGCTCTAAAATAACATAAGTATCAAAAAGCTGACCTATAATTTTATAATTGTATGTATTTTCTTTTTCCTGTATTTCTTTTGCTGGTTCCTCCATTACGAATTTTTTAATAGCTTCTAATGTGTCGGAATTCTTTGGCGGTTGAATCACCTTTGCAGGTTCTGATTTTGGTTTGAATTCTCTCGGAACAGAAACCTCAACCTTTTTAACAGGAGTATACGGTGTAAAGGTTGGTCTTTCAGCAGTTACAGGCTTTGTTTCTATTTTAATTTCTGTCTGTTCAACCTTTGGTTTTTCTACTGTTACAGGTCTGTCAAAGCTTACATAACGCGATTTTATTTTTTCACGGATTTCATCATTTTCCTTAAGCAGTGCATTTTTCACCGCCCAGTAAACTTCGTCACAAACCTGACGTTCATTTACAAACTTAACCTCTTGCTTTGTAGGATGTACATTAATATCCACCATCTCAAAAGGTATTTCTATATTCATCACATAAAACGGAAATTTACCAACCATTATGTTGTTTTTATAAGCATTTTCCACCACAGCGGTAATTGCTCTGTTTTTTACATATCTGCCATTTACAAAGACAGTCTGAAAAGCACGGTTTCCTCTTGAAAGTTCCTTTTTACCGATAAAACCGCTTATTTTTATTCCCTGATTGTTGTTGGAAAGCTCTAAAACCCCCTTGGCATAATCTCTGCCGTATATAGCATATATGCAGGATTTAAGCTCACCATCACCGCTTACAAAAAGCTTTTCCTTTTCGTCAATTATATACCTTACACTAATGTGAGGGTTTGCCATAACAAGCCTTTCTACAATATCGGTAATATAGCTTGCCTCTGTAGAATCTTTTTTCAAAAACTTCATACGGGCAGGTGTATTGAAAAAAAGGTTTTTAACAACCACAGTTGTACCCACAGGGCAACCTACAGTTTCTTCATTTAAAAACTGCCCTCCGCTTATTTCAAGCTTTGTGCCGTTTTCATCTTCTGTTTTAGACATTATTTCAACATTTGAAACTGCCGCAATACTTGCCAATGCCTCACCGCGAAAGCCCAAAGTTTTAATGGAAAATAAGTCATTTTCATCAACAATCTTACTTGTGGCATGGGGCAAAAAGGCTGTTTTAATATCCTCGGGAGATATTCCGCACCCGTTATCCGTAACACGTATATAGGATACACCGCCGTTTTTTATTTCTATAATAAGGTTGGTTGCACCTGCATCAACAGAATTTTCAACCAGTTCCTTTATTACAGAAGCAGGGCGCTCAACAACCTCGCCGGCAGCAATTTTATTTGCCATTTCATTTGTAAGAACGTTTATCTTTTTCATACTTTATCAGCCTCTGTTTTAAGTTCATAAAGTTTGTTAAGTGCCTCAATTGGTGTTAATGTGGTTACATCCAGCTTTTGAAGTTGGCTTATAATATCCTGTCCGCCAAACTGTGAAAATCCAAGCTGAATATCCACCTCTTCCCTTTGTGGCATAGATTGTGTTATATCTGTATTTATAACCGAAAGTTTTTCAACAATTTCCTTTGCGCGCTTTATAACATCACTTTTTACACCTGCAAGCTTTGCAACCTCTATACCGTAGCTTTCATCTGCACCGCCCTGTATAATTTTACGTAAAAATATTATGTCATCACCGCGTTTTTTTACTGCAATGCAGTAATTTTTAACACCATCAAGCTTGTCCTCAAGCTCGGTAAGTTCGTGATAATGTGTTGCAAAAAGTGTCTTTGCGCCAAGTTTTTTAAGGTCGGAAATATATTCCACAACTGCCCATGCAATTGAAAGCCCGTCATATGTAGAAGTACCTCTTCCTATTTCATCAAGTATAAGCAGACTGTTTTTGGTAGCATTATCAAGAATGTTTGCAACCTCGTTCATTTCCACCATAAATGTACTCTGCCCTGATGCTAAATCATCACTTGCCCCTACTCGTGTAAATATTTTGTCAACTACGCCAATTTCTGCACTTGACGCAGGAACAAAACTTCCTATCTGTGCCATAAGCACAATTAAAGCAACTTGTCGCATATAGGTAGATTTACCTGCCATATTAGGTCCTGTTATAATAGAAACTCTGTCCTTCGTACTTAAGTATGTGTCATTTGGTATAAAAAGCTGTCCCTTAAGAACACGTTCAACAACAGGATGTCTGCCATCTTTAATATCTATTTTTTCCGACATATTAACAACAGGCATTGTATAGTTGTTTTTAACTGCAACCTCCGCAAGTGAACAAAGTACATCAAGCTGGGCAAGTGCCTTTGCGGTTTGTAAAATACGATCGTTGGCTTTTGCAACCCTGTCACGTATTTCACAGAATATAGAATATTCAAGTGCACAGATTCTCTCTTCTGCACCTAAAATGTTATTTTCAATTTCTTTTAGTTCACCGGTAATATATCGTTCACCGGTTGTAAGAGTTTGTTTTCTGATGTATGTATCAGGCACAAGCCCCACATTGGATTTTGAAACCTCAATATAATAACCAAAAACCTTGTTAAAGCCAATTTTAAGATTTTTAATTCCTGTCTTTTCCTTTTCCTGCTGTTCAATTGTAGCAAGCCATTGCTTACCTTCTGTCATAGCTTTTCGGTAAAGGTCAACATTTTCATCATAACCCTCACGGATTATTCCGCCCTCTTTAATAGTAAGTGGCGGATTTTCAATAATAGCACTTTCTAAAAGCTCACATATATCCTGCATACTGTCAATGTTTTCAGTAACAGAACGGTTAAGAACTGATGTTAATTTCTGTGCATTTGCTATAATATCCGGCAATGGTTCAAAGGATGCCTTAAGTGCAAGCAAATCACGACAGTTTGCACTACCTGTAAGAACACGGCTTATAAGTCTTTCTATATCCTGAATTTTCGAAAGACTTTCGCGTATTTCAGAACGGATAATTGTAGATTTCAAAAGCTCCTCAACACCGTTAAGCCTGTTTTGAATACTTGTAATGTTAAGAAGTGGTTTATCAATCCACGCCTTTAAAAGACGTGCGCCCATAGAGGTTTCCGTGTCATCAAGTACCCACAAAAGTGAACCTCGTCTCTTGCCATCACGCATTGTAGATGTAATTTCAAGATTTCTCTTTGAAGAAAAATCTATATCCATATACTGTTCGGACGTATAAAATTCCACAGTTTTAATTTGTGGCAAATCACACATCTGTGTTTTCGAAAGGTATTCAAGCATTGCCCCTATTGCAGAAACGGCAAATTCAAATCCGTTTTCGGGAATTGCTGAAACATTTTCGCCAAACTGTCTTTCAAGTTTCCCCTTCACAAAATCATCATCGAAGAAATAGTCTTCCTCCGCCTCAGCAGAACAACCAAGACGTTCACTTATAAAAGAAACCAATGATGCATTTTCAATAAACCTTCTGTTACATATAATTTCACTTGGATTATAACGAGAAAGCTCGCTTATAACATCACCTCTGTTGCAGGAAATCTGCGTTGCATAAAGAGCACCTGTTGTAATATCAACAAAAGCAAGCCCCACCAATTCTTCACCACAACAAACAGAGCACAGGTAGTTGTTATTTTTTTCATCCAACAGTTTGGAATTTGTAACAGTACCTGCTGTTACAACTCGTATAACTCCTCGTTTTACTATACCTTTTGCCGCAGCAGGATCTTCAATCTGTTCACAAATAGCAACCTTGTAGCCCTTTTCAATAAGCTTGTCCACATACTGTTCTGCAGCGTGAAAAGGTACACCGCACATAGGTGCACGTTCTTCCTGTCCACAATCCTTACCTGTAAGTGTAAGTTCAAGCTCTTTTGAACAGGTAATGGCATCTTCATAAAACATTTCATAAAAGTCACCAAGTCTGAAAAACAGAATTGTGTCCTGATATTTTTCCTTTATTTCAAAATATTGTTGCATCATTGGAGATAATTTTGCCATAGTTATCTCTTTCCCTTCCTTAATTCTGCATTATTCATTCTTCATTCTGCATCAAATTAGTGACATCCGCCGCATGAACTGCAATTTCCTGAACATCCGCCCTCTTCACCCGGGTTGATGTAAGATGCAACAATACCGTTTACCTGATCCATCATATCGTTAAAAGCCTGCATTGCTTCCATAAATTCGGCAATTGTTTTGTTATTGTTAAGCTTATCAACTTCTTTTTCCATTTCATTGCGTATTTCCTGCATTCTTTCGTTCGAAATTTCAGGGTCTGAAGCTTCTTTTATAAGCTGGTCACGCTTTCTGTTATAGTTCATAAGCACCAAAGCGGCATCTCCGTCTGTGGTCTGTGCCTCGCGTGCTTCGTTTACTCTTTTAAATTCTTCGCTTTCTGCAATCATTGAACCAAGTTCGTGTGCTTTTTCAAATACATTCATTTTATTATTCTCCTTTTAAAATTATTTCAGTTGTAACTATTGTTAAATTATCGCCCAAGCCAACCTTAGGTGAACTTAAAACGTGCTGATGATAACACATTGTAATTTCATTTTTGGTATCTATAAACCAATGCGCACCTGCCGCACCGCCCCAACCTACATTGGTAAGATGCGAACATTCCGGCGGACACTTAAACCCAAGGCCATATCCGTAACCATTTTCCTTTTCCCAAAAAAGTTCAAGCTGTTCATCCTTAAAACAATTTGTACTCATCAGGGCAAGTGTTTCAGGTTTAATTAAAAGACCTGTACGGATAGCTTCCAAAAGCTTTATATAATCATCGGTGGTGGATATTGCCCCCGCACCACCACTTTCATATTTTGTACCAAACTTATACGTCTGAACATGCTTGCCCACATTTACAAAACCACCGTTGCTACGATATTTATCTGCTTCAGGGTCAAGCTTATTCAGTTCTTCATTTGACTCGGCGTGGTAGCGGTATTGTTCTGCAAGCTTGTAAAATTCACTTTCATCAAACAAAAAAGTTGTGTTTTCCATCCCTGCAGGTTCAAATATATTTTCCTTAACATATTCACCAAATGTCTTACCTGTTAAAACCTCAACAAGTGCTGCAAGCACATCGTGAGCAAGGCTGTATCTCCACTTTTCACCGGGTTCAAATTCCAACGGTTCTGTTGCTATATACTTCATAACCTCACGGGTTGGACACACGCCATTTGTTTCCTCTTTTGCACGGTTTATTCCGTCAGATGCACAGTTATAGTCAAGACCTGAACTCATTGAAAAAAGATGTTTTATTTTAATTCTGTTCTTGGCAGGTACAACACTACCATCTTCCTTTTTAACAGTCATATTTGTAAATTCAGGCATATATTTGCACAAATCATCCTCAAGGTCAAACATTCTCTTTTCCCAAAGTTGCATTGCTGCAACACAGGTAATAAGTTTTGAGGATGAATAAATGTTGTAAAACTCCTTACCATTTACAGGCGTTTTTTCCTCAAGACTTGAAACACCCGTAAAATATCTGTACACACATTTTCCCTTGTGATATACTACACAGTCACACCCCGGTATACCAAGCTTTACTGCATTATCAAGCATATTTGTAAGTCTTCCAAACATTTTATCACCTTTTTAATCGATTATTTCGCCCGTAAGTGCCCATGTAGCCGCTTTGGTAATTTTTACATTTACAATCTTACCAACACTATCGGTATTACCCGTAAAATTAACAACTTTATTTTCAGTTGTTCTGCCTGTAAGTACATTTTCATCAGTACGGCTTTTACCTTCAACCAGTACTTCCACAACAGCATCCCGAAGTTTCATATTCTTTTCGTGAAGAATCTGTGCCTGAGTTTCAACAAGTCTGTCGAAATTGCTTTTGATTTCTTCTTCCGAAAGTACAAAGTCCATTTCCGCCGCAGGTGTGCCCTTACGTTTTGAATATATAAAGTTGTAGACCATATCATAGCCCACTTTTTTAACAACATCAAGAGTATCCTCAAAATCTTCATTTGATTCTGTAGGAAACCCCACTATAATATCCGTGGAAATTGCAAGTCCCGGCATAGCGGTGCGTATTTTGTCAATAAGTGCAAGATATTGCTCTTTAGAATACTTTCTGTTCATATCCTTCAAAACCTTTGTACTTCCGCTTTGCAAAGGTACATGAAGCTGCTTACATATTTTTGGATTAGACGCCATTTCTGCAATAAGCTTATCCGTAATATCTTTTGGATGAACGGACACAAAGCGTATACGTTCAATTCCGTCAATTTCACTTACAAGATGCAAAAGGTCTGCAAAATCCATTTCACCGCAATCCTTACCATAGGAATTTACATTTTGCCCCACAAGGGTTATTTCCTTATACCCCTGTTCTGCCAAACCTTCACATTCTGCAATAATATCTTTGTGAGAACGACTTCTTTCCCTGCCTCTTACATAAGGCACTATACAGTATGAACAAAAATTGTTACAACCGTACATTACAGAAACGCTGGCTATAACATTGCTACCTCTTACACGGCTTATATTTTCTGCAACATAGCCGTCGGTATCCTCAACATCCACAACACGCTTTTGCATAGCCGCATACATAATCTGCGGAAAGCGGTGCAGTGAATGAGTACCGAATATCATATCAACGTGCTTATAACGTGATTTTATACGGTCTACAATATGGTTTTGCTGAATCATACAACCGCATATACCTATAAGCATTTCAGGGCGTTCCTTTTTTATATTTTTAAGAGCCCCCAAAAATCCAAAAACCTTAAGCTCTGCATTTTCACGTACTGCACAGGTATTGAATATCACAACATCTGCAAGCTTTGAATTGTTGCACATTTCATAACCCATTTCAGTAAGCATACCGCGTATACGTTCAGAATCATTTTCATTCTGTACACAACCAAGTGTTACCACGCAGGCTGTCAGTTTTTTTTCTTTATTCAGTTCCTTTATTTTTGCCGAAACGTCTTTTTGCTTTTGTATTTCGGCTTCGGTAACTTTTTGTATCATATTAAACCTCTTATTTATTTTTTCTGCTATTTGCTTTTGCACGAAGTTCTGTGTTAAGAATTTTCTTTCTGATTCTTAAACTCTTTGGTGTAACCTCTACAAGCTCATCCTCACCTATAAAGTCAAGGCAATTTTCCAAGCTCATAATTACAGGCGGAACAAGACGAAGTGCCTCATCAGAGCCTGATGCACGTGTATTTGTAAGCTGTTTTCTCTTACATACGTTTATAGTAATATCTTCATTACGTGAGTTTTCGCCAACTACCATACCCTCATAAACCTTAACACCGGCACCAATGAAAAGCTTACCTCTGTCCTGTGCGTTGAAAAGACCGTAGGTTATGGATTCTCCTGCTTCCCATGCCACAAGTGAGCCACGTTCTCTCATCTGTATTTCGCCCTTATATGGTTCATATCCGTCAAGGTAATGGTTCATAATTCCCGTACCCTTTGTGTCTGTCAAAAGCTCACTTCTGTAACCAACAAGACCTCTTGCAGGGATTTTGAATTCAAGTCTTGTATAACCCTGGCTTACAGGCTGCATATTTGCCATTTCAGCCTTTCTGTTACCCAGTTTTTCCATTACCGCACCTGTGTATTCATCAGGCACGTCCACAACAAGGTGTTCAATTGGCTCGTGCTTTTCGCCGTCTATTTCCTTAAACAAAACCTGAGGTTTTGAAACCTGGAATTCGAATCCTTCTCTTCTCATAGTTTCTATTAAAATTGAAAGGTGAAGCTCACCTCTGCCTGCAACCTCAAAGCTGTCGGCGGAATCTGTTTCCGTAACACGAAGCGATACATTTGTTTCAAGTTCTTTTTCAAGTCTGTCTTTAATATGACGTGATGTTACAAAGTCCCCCTCCTGACCTGCAAATGGGCTGTTGTTTACGCTGAAGGTCATTGAAAGTGTAGGCTCGTCAATTTCAGTAAAGGGAAGTGGCTCAAGACAATCGGGAGCACATACTGTTTCGCCGATTTCAATATTTGTAAGACCTGCAATACAAACAATGTCGCCTACGGAAGCGGTTTCCACTTCCACTCTTTTAAGTCCCTCAAAGGTAAATATTTTTGTGGCACGGACATTTGTTGTCTTGCCGTCTTTTTTACAAATTGTAATATTCTGACCAACCTTTACAGAGCCTCTGTGAATACGTCCTACTGCAATGCGTCCGATATAATCGTCATAATCAATATTTGATGCCAAAAACTGGAACGCACCTTCCACATCACCCTCAGGAGCAGGAACCTGTTCCACAATCATATCCAAAAGAAGCTTCATATCCTCTGTTTTCACACTTGGGTCAAGTGTTGCGTAACCGTCGCGTCCCGATGCAAAAATTGTAGGAGATTCCAACTGATCATCATTTGCATCAAGGTCTATAAACAAATCAAGCACTTCGTCCACAACCTCATAAGGTCGTGCATTAGGCTTGTCAAGCTTATTTACAACTATAATAGGCTTTAAATTACGTGCCAGTGCCTTTTTAAGCACAAAACGCGTCTGCGGCATACAACCCTCAAAGGAGTCTACCAAAAGCAAAACACCGTCTACCATATCAAGTACACGTTCCACTTCACCGCCAAAGTCAGCATGTCCGGGAGTATCAACAATGTTAATTTTTATACCGTTGTAATTAATACCTGTGTTTTTGGAAAGGATAGTGATACCACGTTCCTTTTCAATGTCTCCGCTGTCCATAACACAAACGTCAACCTGCTCGTTGTCACGGAACACCCCACTTTGTTGCAAAAGTGCATCCACAAGTGTTGTTTTGCCGTGGTCAACATGTGCTATAATCGCTATATTTCTTAAGTTTTCAACCTTACTTATTTTAAAATTCCCTCTTTCTTAAAAGCCAAAAAACTATATTTTTACATAATACTCCATTTAACCGTATTATTATATCACAAAATTAAAATGTTTTCAACACTTGACAAATAAAAATTTTTAGTATATAATACTTCTTGCAGATGCGGGAGTGGCTCAGTGGTAGAGCGTCACCTTGCCAAGGTGAACGTCGCGAGTTCGAATCTCGTCTTCCGCTCCATAAACCTGTCGTTTGTACGGCAGGTTTTTTTATTGACACCGGTATATTTTAGGTGTACTATTTACTTAATTGACAGGAGGTTATCAATATGTATACTGAAACATTAAATTTATGGAAAAACACACCGGGATTATGTGAAGAAGTTCCCACTATCACATATTACAAGCCTGAAGTTAAAAAGTCAGATGCCGCCGTAGTTATTTTCCCGGGCGGAGGTTATCATCACAGAGCACCTCACGAAGGTGAGGGATATGCAAATTTTCTGGCAGAAAATGGTATTTCTGCATTTGTTGTAGCCTACCGTGTTGCACCTCATCATTTTCCGCTACCTCTTTTAGATGCAAGACGAGGTATACGTTTTGTAAGATATTATGCAGAAAAATACG
>JAZQAN010000023.1:0-33664 GCA_045545235.1 Clostridia bacterium
GATCAAACTCTCGATTAAAAATTATTTAATCGAGCTTCTCTCTGCTCAATTCAAATTCGTTGTTTTGTAAAGAGTATATAAACTCTATTTATTGACGAGAACTTTTATTTGTACATCGTTCTCACGCTATTCACTTTTCAAACTTCATGCACTCCGTAAAGCGCTTGATTATTATATCAAACCTTTTCGGGTTTGTCAATACTTTTTTTGAAATTTTTTCAAAAAAGTTTTTTGACATTGTTTTGCGGTTACATATTATATCCACTACAATTATCCACGCAAGTGTTTGTAACAGCGCAACAGGATATATTATATCACCTCAAAAATGCAATGTCAATACTTTTTTGAAATTTTTTTATTTCAAAAACAACTTTCTCAAAAAAATGCCATAAACATCAGCAAAATTCAACCTTTCTACATTTTCATCAGACACTACCAAAACCGATTCAACAACCTTTCCGTTTTCACATAGCTCTATTTTTCCGACAACGTCTCCTTTTTTTACAGGAGCTTTTACCTCATTAAATAAGTTGATTTTAACTTCCGGTTTATTAGTGGTATTTCTGTCAACCAACCTTTTAATTGCGGAGGAGCTTACGGCTTTTATTTTTTCTTTTTTTCCTTTTATAACATTAACTTCTCCACAAGAATGGTTTTCTTCCATATAAGTTTCTGTTTTATAATTGGAAAATCCAAAATTCAAAAGTTCCTTTGCTGTTTCAAAACGATCTGTAGAGGTTTCGGAACCAAGAACAACACCTATCAGAGTCAGCCCATTTCTCTCTGCCGCCGCAGAAAGGCAGTACTTAGCCCGGGATGTTGAGCCCGTTTTTGTTCCAATTGCACCTTTATAAAAACGTATAAGCTTGTTGGTATTGGATAATCCGAACTTTCCGTTACGCACACTATCCATCCATATGCTAAGGTATGGACGTATCATACTATGTTTAAGAAGTTCTCTGGACATTTTTGCAACATCAGCCGCAGAGCTATAATGATTATCTTCATCAAGTCCGTTACAATTTACAAAATGTGTATTTACCATACCAAGTCCCTTTGCACGTTGATTCATTGCGTCTACGAAAGCAGATTCGCTGCCCATAATATGTTCTGCCAATACTACGCTTGCATCATTTGCAGAACCTACTGCGACAGATTTAAGTAATTCATCAACCTTCATCTGCTCGCCGGGTTCAAGATATATTTGCGAGCCGCCCATACTGCAGGCATATTCACTTGCAGTAACAATATCATCCATAGAAATCTTACCTGCCTGAATTGCTTCCATAGTAACAAGCATAGTCATAACCTTTGTTACACTTGCTATAGGATATGGCTCATCGCTGTTTTTTTCAACGAGCACACGACCAGAATCATAATCCATAAGTATATACGCCCTCGGTTGGGCAGTAGGTGTAAAATCAGCAAAAGCATTAAGCGGAATCAGCCACACAATTAAAACAATAAAAAAACGCATACCATTTTTCATTAAAATACCTCCGAAAGGATTATTTAATAAATAGGTATGCGTAAAAAAGTTTCAATATAACTATCCCCTCGCAAGAGGATGTGCATTTTTATAAACTTCACTTATTTTATTTTTAATAACACTTGTGTATATTTGTGTAGAAGAAACATCTGCATGACCCAGCATTTCCTGCAAAGATTTAATATCTGCACCATTTTCAAGAAGATGAGCAGCAAATGAATGACGAAGAGTATGCGGTGTAATATCTTTAGAAATTCCCGCCTTTTCCTTGTACGCCTTGATAATCTTCCAGAAGCCCTGACGCGTAAGCCTTGTTCCGTTGGTATTTATAAACAAAGCATCAGGTTCATCATCTATATAGGTTCTTTCCTGTTTTATGTAATCACGCAAAGCCTCTGCCGCACGAGGGTATATGGGTATAACTCTTTCCTTTGTCTGTCTGCGGCATATTATATAGCCCACATCAAGGTTAACGTCATTTATATCCAGTGATACAAGCTCTGTAACCCTCATACCTGTTGCGTACAAAAGTTCAAGCATTGCCTTATCTCTTTTTCCCTTGAAATCAATTCCTGACGGTTGCTCAAGTAGCAACTGAATTTCATCACCCGTAAGAATCTGCGGCAATTTTCTTTCAGACTTCAGGGCATGAACCTTTTCCACAGGATTTATTTCACACATTCTCTTAGCGCAAAGATATCTGTAAAAATTTCTTGTAGAGGCTATAACTCTTGAAACACTTGTAGGTGCCTTGCCAAGCTCTTGAAGATGTGCGGTATAACTAAGATAAACAGTAGGCGTTACAGAGGTACAATCATTAATACCTACAGATTCAAGATATCCAAAATATTGTTTAATGTCTCTTATATATGATTGCAACGTATTATCAGAAACCTTTTTGTCCGAAATCAGATAATCCGTATAATCATTCAACAAACTTACCATAATATATATATCCTTTCAATTTATATGCGGATTTATGTAAACCAAATTAGTCATGGAATTATATTTTACAACAAAAAAAACAATTTGTACAGTTTTTTCGAAAATAAAATGCACAAAAATTTTAAACAAATTTGTATATATTTTACACCCACACTATATATTGTTATTTTAAGGTATCATCAACTACAACCCATCATCACAAGAGCAGGAATGAGAAACGAATCAACCACCACAGAAAGATTGGAAATAAGATATACAAACAAGAAAAGCAGTACATATTTTTTAAACCTTCCTTTATTTAAATAGCCGTTTTTTCTATACAAACTGTTATTTATAGCAAGCACTGATACAAAAATATACAAAGGTATACTTATAAAAACAGATGGCAAAAGTGATGTAATTGCAATCCACATCCCCATACCTCCGAAAATTGTGCAAAGATACCCCGACGCAAACCCCAACGAAAAGCCCACAAAAAGCATATTTAAAAAAACCAATGGCAGCAACCATATGAAAAGCCCGCACAGAAAAACAAATATAAATATTCTTGAGTTTTTTAAAAACGAGGAATAAAATATTTGCGTCTGATTTATGCTTTCAGGAGAAAGCCCTTCAATAAGAGGTTCAATCTCCCCTTTTAAAAAACCCGACATTTCCGTAGAGATGTTTCCGGAAAGGATGACTCCTCCTAAAATGCCTGCAAAAAGAACAGACAAGAGTAAAATATACTTTATTATATTTTCTTCAATATAAATGCCAAGAGCTTTTTTCAACTGATACATTTTTATCCTCCGGATTATCTTATATGACATAATATGATTACACAAAGGACATTATGCAAAAAGGGACTGTAAAAACAATTAGTTTTTACAATCCCTTTTAACATAGTTCTTATATTTAATTATGCATCAATGTTATTATCTGTAGCAGTTTCGAAAATCTTTTCAATTTCAGCTGATGGTTTCTTATCAACAAGAGAAACAACAACAGAAACAACAAGGCAAACAATAAAGCCGGGAAGAATTTCATAAATTCCTGTTGATGCACTAAGAGTAAGAAGCCATACAATATCAACTACCGCACCTGCAACAATACCAAATACCGCACCTTTGTATGTGAATCTCTTCCAGAAAAGTGAAAGCAATACAACAGGACCAAATGCAGCACCAAAAAGACCCCATGCATTTTCAACCATGTTCATAATTGCCTGTGCACCATCACCACCGTTATTTGCAATTAAAAATGCAACTATAGCAACTATTACAACAACAAGTCTTCCTATCCATGTGATTTCTTTATCAGAAGCATTCTTTCTGAAAATAGGTTTGTAAATATCGCTTGTAAAAGATGAGGATGCAACCAAAAGCTGAGAATCTGCAGTAGACATTGAAGCCGCAATAATAGCAGCAAGAAGGATACCGGCAACAAAGCCCGGGAAAAGTGTTCTTGCAAACTCTATAAACACAAGCTTTTGAGCACCAACAGTAAGTAGCTGTTCAGCAAGTAATATTCTGCCGAAATACGCAATAATAATTGCTGCAAACAAAGTAACTACAACCCAGATTATAGCAACTGTAGCTGACTTTTTAACCATACTTGGCTTTTCAATAGACATAAATCTTACAAGAATGTGAGGCATACCAAAGTAGCCAAGTCCCCATGCAAGACCGGAAATGATTTCCTGCCAGCTTGCACCAAACAAATCAGATGTGAAAACACACTCTACAGTTTTGCCATTTTCCACATATGAATATACCTGAGCAAGAGCTGATGTATCCAAAGTTTTTGTTGCAACAATAACAATCGGAACAGCAAGTAATGCAATAAGCATAAGTATGCCCTGGAAAAAGTCTGTCCAGCAAACTGCTTTAAAACCACCAAAGAAAGTGTATGCCAAAATGATTAAAGCAAAAATCACCATAGCCACAGTAGCATCAAGCCCCGGAAACAATGTGGTGAAAACTGTTGTACCTGCTGAAAAAGCAGACGCCACGTAAATTGTAAAACTGATTAAAAACACAATTGCACAAATAATTTTAAGTGCAGGATTTGCTGTGGCAAATCTGTTTGAAAGATACTGAGGCAAAGTAATAGCATCACCTGATGCCGCAGAAAACTTTCTTAGTCTCTTCGCAACAAAAATCCAATTAAGTGCAGTACCTATTGCAAGACCTATACCAATCCATGCCTGACCAAGGCCGAAAGCAAGAATGCTGCCGGGCAATCCCATCAAAAGCCACGCACTCATATCAGATGCCTGTGCACTCATAGCAGTAACCCATGGTCCCATTGACCTTCCACCAAGGAAATATTCCTTTTCACCATTATCTTTTGTCTTTATAAAAAACACAACGCCTATTGCAAGCATAGCCACAAAATAAAGAACAAAAGCCAAAACTTCTCCGTTCATTTAAATTCACTCCTTAATATATCTTCCTGAGACAAAATCTCACAATGTTAGGTATTATAACACACATTTTACCAGAATGCAATACAGAACGCAGTATAGACTGTATTCTATACCGTGTTCGAATTATACCCATAATATCAAGTTTTTTAAACAGACTGAAAGCCATACAAAAATCAATACATAAAATAAACCTATTTTTTTATTCCGCTTAAAAGCATGGGCATTGTTGTTTTTGCATAGCTTTTAAGTGAATAATCCCCATTACAAAGACACCAGTCATAAAGCAAGGAGCGCTCACACATAGCATATAGTTTCACTATTTCATTAACAGACAATTCACAAGACAGTTCCTTCTTTTTTTGACCATCGTTTACTATTTTTCTCAACAGTTTATAATAAAGTCTTTTGTTATCGAGAAGATGCTTTTCACCTTTTGTTACAAGCTGTGTCGAATAAAGGCGTGTTAAAAGGTCAATGTCAATACGTTCCTCTATAATTTCAAAAAGCTTTTCATTTAAAAATAAAAGCTTGTCAAAGCTGTTCATATTTTCATCAAGCTCACCCTGAAGTTTTTCATACTCTTCATCAAAAATATATGAAAGCGAACCCAAAAGAGCATCCTTACCCTCAAAATAATGGTAAAACGACCCTTTGGATGTACCTGACTGATCTATGATTTCCTCAACAGTTGTATCATCATAGCCCTGCTCATAAAACAAATCCCAGGCGGCGGTTATAATTTTACCTCTTGTGTTTCTTGTATTTTTTTTAGCCATATAAACTACTCCTATTATTTAATATCTACATTATATATCATAGCAAAAAAAATTTCAAGAAAAAAGGCTGCAGCAAAATCACATAATTTTGTTGCAGCACTTTAAATCAATTATTTCTTTTTAGTTGTTTTCTTAACAGTTTCTTTTTTTGTTGCCGTCTTTTTTGTTTCCTTCTTTTTTTCAGGTTCAGTCTCTGCCTTTTTCGCAGGAGTTTTTCTTACCTTCTTTTCAAAGCCTTCAAAAAGCATAACAATATGGTCAGCATTTCCGTTTGCGGCAATTGCATCCGCCTCAAACGCATCATCCACAGTAACCTTCTTGTCTATAAGCTTTTCCAATGTAGATGCAAGAACATTTATATTTACTGTATTATCAACATAGTCATAAGGCTCTACCCTGAAAACACCATCAATAAAAGCTACAAAAAACGTCCCGCCGCAATCCTCATCATCCATAGTAATCTGAATTGCAAAGTTTTCTGTATATTTTGATATATCGGCCTTAATAAGTTTTTTTGAAAGTTTCTCGTATTTTTCTACAAAAGTCATTTCCGTTCCTCCTGTTATTTTATAATTTAATTTTATATTATGAACCCAAGTTTGTCAATAAGCTCTCGTCGACATTATTTGCAAAGTTCAACAAGTTGGCTCAATGTATAGTTATCAGCCTTGATGGTTGATTCATTGGCAGATTTTTCAACGTGCTCATTTATTGCTTCGTCAACAAATGATACTTTGATATATTCTTCAGGAATTTCTATTCTTTTTATTATGTGATAACCATATGTTGATTTAACAAGTCCGCTGATTTCACCGGGTTTTAACGCCTTAACAGCTTTTTCAAATTCACTTACCATTTCACCGTCTGTAAATACATAGTAAGGAGCTTGCTTTACTCCCGGATCCTCGGTATATTCAAACATAAGTGTTTCAAACTCTTCTCCCTTTTTAATTCGTTTCAAAACATCTTCCGCGGTTGCTTTGTCGGAAATAAGAATATGCATTGCCGCCATATACGCACCTAAATTTTCCTTTTTATATAAGTCCAGTGACTCCTTGTCGCCCTCATACAAAAGTTCAAGGAATGTAAGCATAAACTCCTGCCTATGGTTAGTTTCACGCACACTTACCCATGATGCATCAAGGACATCTTCAAAATAACCGGATATTTCATTTGCATCATGTGCCAAGCTGCTGTACAAAATAGGATCTATCCCTGACATACCCCACTTTTCAGCCTCAGCTTCAAAAAACACAGTTTGCATCATAAGTGAAAGGGTATAATTTGCAACCTCTTCGTTCATATCCATCCCATAATTTTCACAAACCAGTTTGCACATTGCTTTGAAGTCAGACAAAAACAACTTTGTACCATTAATTTCTATAACAGCAGGGTCATTTGTAATAAGTATCTGCTGTGTAGATGCCAGGTATTTAATGTCAAATCCCAATGTTTCAGAAACAAAACGAAGAGGAACCAACGTTCTTCCATTCGTTTCTACTGTAGGAACATCAAGCTTAACCTTGGTGCCGTTAACATCTGCAACATCCTGACCTATAACCATAGAGATTTTCTTATCGTCCATAGTAATGATTACTTTACTTTCATCGTGAATGTACTGCACATCTGCACCGAATGTTTCTGCCACTATACGCACAGGCACCATAGTTCTGCCATTAACTGTATAAGGGGCAACCTCCATTTTATATACCTCTATCTTGCCATCATCAACCTTTGCGTCAACATTTCCCATTGTAAACTGCATGGTCTTTGCGTGTACAGTCAAAGAAAGCACACACATTACAAAAGAAAATGTTATTAGTAATTTCTTGAAATTCATAAGTTTCAATCCTTTCCAAAACAAATATGCACTTATTATAACACATTACACAATAAAAGTAAATTTATTTTTATAACTATTTAAAAAAGGAATATTAACATCACATAAGAATAAACTTGTACAAAAGGAGTGAACAGCAAATGATATGGCACACTATTGCGGTAGAGGATGTTGTCCTGAAATTAAATTCAAATAAAAACAGAGGTCTTTCGGAAGCCGAAGCATCTTGCCGCCTTAAGGAAAATGGTAAAAACGAAATTCCCGACTATTCAAAGGAAAGTATCATAATAAAATTTTTCAGACAATTCAATGACTATATGATAATAATTCTGCTTATAGCAGCAGTTGTATCATTTGCCATGTCCGTATATGAAAACAAAGGGGATTTTGTTGAACCAATAGTAATAATATGCATTGTACTATTAAATGCACTTATCGGATTAATACAGGAATACAAAGCCGAAAAAGCACTTGCCGAACTAAAAAACCTTACAAAGCCCCATGCTACCGTAATTCGTGACGGTAAAACCATTTCCATCAAAGCATCCGAACTGGTCACAGGTGATATTATAAAAATAAAGACAGGCGACTTTGTACCTGCAGATGCAAGGCTGATAAAATCAGTTGAGCTTATTACAGATGAATCAGCACTTACCGGAGAATCTATGCCGGTACATAAAAATGCAGGCATCACACACAGCTCTTCAACCCCCATTGCAGATGTTACAAACATGGTCTGGTCCTCAACTGCAGTAACAGGAGGAAACGCAGTTGCGGTAGTTACTGAAACAGGGTTAAACACTCAGGTAGGACAAATTGCAAAGGCTATAATGGAAAGTAAAACTCCACCGACCCCATTGCAGATAAAGCTTGAACAAACAGGAAAAATACTCGGAACCTTCGCACTTATAATATGTGCTTTTGTTTTTTGTGCCGGTATTTTAAAAAACATACCTATTGCCGAAATGTTTATGACTTCGGTAAGCCTTGCAGTTGCCGCAATACCTGAAGGATTACCTGCCATTGTAACAATAATGCTTGCCATGGGTGTACGTAAAATGGTAAGGAAAAATGCCATCGTACGAAAGCTTCCTGCTGTCGAAACTTTGGGAAGTGCATCAGTAATATGTTCAGATAAAACAGGAACTTTAACCGAAAACAAGATGACCGTTACAACCATATGGGGAAACAAGGAAAAACTACTAACACACGGAATATTATGTTGTAACAATACAGATTCTACAGAACGAGCAATTTTAAAATATGCGGAAAAGAATGCAATTAAAATACCGACCTTAAAAAAAGTAAAAGAAATACCTTTTAATTCAAAAAACAAATTTATGCTTACAACACATCAAAAGGGAAGCAGATATATTGTATCAGTAAAGGGAGCACCTGATGTATTAATACCGAAATGCATAATGTCCAAAGAGGACCGTGAAATGGCAATAAAAGCAAATGATAAAATGACTGACGAAGGCTTAAGAGTTATAGCTGTAACCGAATGTGAAACTGACACAATCCCAAAAGGAGTTGACATACCCCTAAAGCTGTGCGGCCTATTTGGAATTTCCGACCCGCCAAGAGCCGAAATACCCGATGCGATAAAAAACTGTAAAAAATCAGGAATACGCCCCGTAATGATTACAGGCGACCACGCAAAAACTGCATCTGCTATTGCAGGAAAAATCGGTATGCCTCAAACCGCTGTAACAGGTGCTGAACTCAATAAAATGTCAGATGCGGAACTGAGGAAAAACATAAAAAAATATTCTGTTTTCGCACGCGTTACCCCAGAACATAAAGTAAGAATTGTAAAAGCCTTTCAGGCAAACGGAGAAGTTGTTGCAATGACAGGTGATGGGGTAAACGATGCTCCTGCCCTTAAGCAGGCAGATATCGGATGTGCAATGGGTATAACAGGAACAGATGTTGCCAAAAACGCCGCAGATATGATATTAACCGATGATAATTTTGCAACCATCGTTTCTGCCGTGCACGAGGGAAGAGAAATTTTCAGTAACATAAAAAAAGCCATACACTTTCTTCTTTCAAGCAACATCGGCGAAATACTTACAATACTTTGCGCCATCATTTCAGGTTTGCCGTCTCCGCTAACTGCAGTACAGCTATTATGGGTCAACCTCATTACCGACTCACTGCCTGCACTGGCGCTTGGTGTAGACACAAACAACAGAGATGAAATAATTAACCAAAGACCAATAAAACGCAACAAAAGTCTTTTTGCTGACGGTCTTGCAACAACAATTTTTTTAGAAGGAACTATGATTGGCATTCTTGCAATTGTAGCTTTTTGCATAGGTTTTTTCAGATATGAAAATCAGGATATCGGCAGAACAATGGCTTTTTGCGTACTTTCAATATCACAACTTATTCATTCTCTCAATGTGCGAAGCAACAACTCGGTATTTGCAGCTTCATCACCCAAAAATCCACTGCTTTTCAGCGCAATTTTCATTGGAATAATACTTCAGATTTCTGTAGTGATTTTTCCGGTTCTTTCTGCCTTGTTCGGCACTGTTCCGCTTACGGCAGAGCAATGGAAAATGACTGCTTTGTTATGTTCATTACCGCTTATAATAGTAGAATTTTCAAAACTGTTTATCAGAAAAAATACATCATATTAAATCAATAACCCTGCAGATTTTCTGCAGGGTTATTGACGTTATATGTTTTTCTTGCATTTGCCACAAATGTGTTTGCCCAAGTATTCTGTAAGGTCTTCTCTTTCGCCACAAAAAACACAGGCATCATAATGTTTCTTCAAAACAACTTTATCTCCGTCGAGATAAATTTCCAAAGGATCTTTGATTTCGATACCTAAAGTTCTTCTCAACTCTATCGGCAACACTATTCTGCCAAGTTCATCGACGCGCCTTACAATCCCTGTTGATTTCATAGCCTAACCTCCTTCTTACTTACTACAAAAATATTATATAACGTATTTCATTATTTTTCAACACAAAATTTTCAAAAACCCCATAAATATTTCTACAAGTTATTACAAATTTTGATTTTGCTATTGCCAAATTCTCATACTGTGGTAAAATAGTGTATGTTGACTATGCGCATTGATGTGTTATTTTTTTGTAAAGAGGTGTTTGAATGGAAGAAAATAAAATGGGAACTCAACCTATAAACAAGCTTCTTGTCAGTATGGCAATACCAATAATTATATCTATGCTTGTACAGGCTCTTTATAACATTGTAGACAGTATATTTATAGGAAATTACGACATTAACGGGCTTACTGCCGTATCACTTGCCTTTCCCTTTCAGAATCTTATGATTGCGGTTGCAACAGGAACAGGCGTTGGTATGAACGCGGTGCTTTCCAAATTTCTCGGAGAAAAAAACAACAAAGGTGCAAATACTGCTGCCGGAAACGGTTTTATACTTGCAGTTATAAGCTCACTTGTATTTGCAATCGTCAGCCTATTCGGTTCCAAACTTTATTTTTCTGCTCAAAATCCCAATCCCGAAATTGTTGAGCAGGGAATTATTTACCTGTGGATTTGCGGAGGCTTATCATTTGGTATATTTGGTCAGATTATATTCGAAAGAATGTTGCAGGCAACAGGAAAAACAATATACACAATGTTCAGTCAGGGTATAGGTGCAGTAATAAACATAATACTTGACCCTATAATGATTTTTGGTTTATTTGGTTTCCCTGAAATGGGTGTTGCAGGTGCCGCACTTGCAACGGTAACAGGTCAGATTATAGCCTTCATCATCGCTTTTTGCTTTAATGCAAAAAAGAACGAATATATAAGACTTTCAAAAGAGAGTATGAAGCTTGATAAAAAAATTGTAGGGAAAATATACTCAATAGGTGTTCCATCAATACTTATGGTTGCAATAGGCTCTGTAATGACATTCTGCCTAAATAAAATTCTTACAGGCTTTGACAATATAAAAACTGTTTACGGTCCAAATACCGGCACACTTGCAACAACTGCATTTGGTGTATATTTTAAACTTCAAAGCTTCATATTTATGCCGATATTCGGACTTAACAATGCAATGGTTCCGATTATTGCATACAACTATGGTGCAAGAAACCGTCAAAGAATCCAAAAGACTCTTACTCTCAGCATAATATACGCAACATCTATAATGCTTATAGGGCTTTCTGCTTTTCAGATTATCCCCGACAAGCTTCTTGCATGGTTTAATGACGACCCTGCATTAATAGGAATAGGCGTAAGTGCACTTCGCACAATAAGCATTGCATTTATATTTGCAGGCTTTTGTATTGTTTCCGGGTCGGTATTCCAGGCTTTGGGCAAAGGAAAATACAGCCTTATAATGTCTGCCGCACGACAGCTTTTGTTCCTGCTTCCAATAGCATATCTTTTTTCACTTACAGGAAACATAGACCTTGTGTGGCTTGGATTTCCACTTGCGGAAATAGCGGCCGTTACTCTGTGTATTTTCTATATAAAAAGAATATTTAAGAAAATGGACTTTTAAGCCAAAAAGGTGCTGAAACAGTTGTTTTCAGCACCTTTTTTATATTTCCATTATTTTAATATTTCATAAGATTTTTTAATCCATACTTGATTTTTTCTTCAACAGAAAAATCTGCAGGCACATCACGAAGTGCAGTTATAATTTCCGACTGATTATAACCTAATGCAACAAGTGCATTGATTGTATCATCCTCTTCAGGCACAGGTGCAGCGGAATAGCTTGATGCCTTGATATCCTGATTTTTAATTTTGTCTTTAAGCTCAAGAATAATTTTCTGTGCCATTTTATTACCTACACCCTGTGCAGCGGTAATTGTTTTTGGTTGATTTGTAACTATGGCAATTGCAAGCTCCGATGCAGTAACAACTGAAAGAATTGCCACTGCCGCCTTTGGTCCAACCCCGCTTACAGAAATCAAAAGTTCAAACGCAGAACGTTCTTCTGTTGTTGAAAAACCATACAAATCAAAAATATCTTCCCTTACATACAAATATGTATAAAAGGTTACTTCTCCATCTTTTACATTTGCAAGTGAGCTTTGCGTAGTCAAAATTTTATAACCAACACCGTTCGCCTCTACAACCGCATAATTTTCAGCCTTTCTTACAAGCTTTCCCTTTATATAATCATACATACAAAATCCCTCTTATCTGTTTTTTAATTCTGTTATAAGTCTGTTTACACCGCCACTTGAATGTGCGTGGCAAATTGCTATTGCAAGTGCATCGGCGGTATCATCGGGCTTTGGAACCTCGTGAAGTCCCAGAATATTTTTAACCATTTGCTGAACCTGTTTTTTCTCTGCACGTCCATATCCTACAACACCCTGTTTCACTTGTAGCGGAGTATACTCAAAAACAGGAACATTATGGTTTTCACCTGCAAGTATCAAAACGCCTCTCGCCTGCCCTACGTTTATAACAGTTTTTGCATTATTGTTATAAAAAAGCTCTTCTATAGCCATTTCATCAGGCTTGTACTTTTCTATAACATATGTAAGGTCATCATAAATCATTTTAAGCCTTGAAGGTACAGGTGTATGTGCAGGAGAAGTTATAGCACCATAGTCTATAACCTTAAAGTTCATATTATCATATTCAATTACACCGAAACCCACTATGGCTATACCCGGGTCTATACCGAGAATTCTCAATTTGTTCACCTTTTTCATATTGCATTTTTTATGTTTACATATTATAATATGTATTATAACATTTAAAACAAATTAAAACAAGTAAAAAATACGGAGGTACATTATGGCTAAAAACACTTCAAAAACAGACAAAAAGCTTAACTTGATTATAATTGTATGTACAATTGTAATTTTAGCATTAATTGCAGGTATTGTCACATTGGCAGTTATAAGCAATATGCCGGAAAAAACTATGGCAGATAAAATCGCAAAGCTTAATATTAAGGAAAATCCTGTAGCAACTCTTGAAATGGAAAACGGCGGAGTTATAGTTATGGAGCTTTATCCTGACGTTGCACCAAACACAGTTTGCAATTTCATTGAGCTTGCAAACAGCGGCTACTATGACGGGCTTATTTTCCACCGTTGTATTCCCGGCTTTATGATTCAGGGCGGTTGCCCCGAGGGTACAGGTATGGGTGGCCCCGGATATACAATAAAAGGCGAGTTTACATCAAACGGCTTTAAAAATGATTTAAAACACGAACGTGGTGTAGTTTCAATGGCAAGACAGAGTATGCCACTTGACAGTGCAGGAAGTCAGTTCTTTATTATGGTTGAGGATTATCCTTCACTTAATGACCAGTACGCATCATTCGGAAAAGTTATAAAAGGTATGGAAGTGGCAGATGCAATAGTTGCACAAAAAACTAATGACAGTGATAAACCACTTAGTGATCAGGTTATAAAATCAATAAGAGTTGATACAAAAGGTATTACCTACCCCGAAGCAGAAAAAATAAAATAAAAGGAGAATAAAAAATGAGTAATCCAATAGTTACAATTGAAATGGAAAACGGTGCACAGATTAAGGCGGAGCTTTATCCCGAAATTGCACCAAACACAGTGAACAATTTTGTTTCTCTAATTAAAAAAGGCTTTTATGACGGTACAATCTTTCACCGTTGCATACAGGACTTTATGATTCAGGGCGGCGACCCTATGGGCAATGGTATGGGTGGTCCCGGTTACTGCATTAAAGGTGAATTTTCAAACAACGGTTTCAAAAATGATCTTAAGCACACATTAGGCGTTCTTTCAATGGCAAGGCGTGCAATGCCTCTTGACAGTGCGGGAAGTCAGTTCTTTATTATGGTTGCAGATTGTCCATTCCTTGACGGCGACTACGCAACCTTCGGCAAGGTTACAGAGGGTATAGATGTTGTTTTAAATATCGTAAAACAACCTACTGACTTTAACGACCGACCAACAGTTGATCAGGTAATGAAAAAAGTTACTGTAGACACATTCGGTGTTGAATATCCCGAACCCGAAAAGCTTGCAGAATAACCAAAACCTAATACAAAAATAAGGAGAATATCTTTTTAAAGATATTCTCCCCAGACCGTCGAAAAAGTTGTTCTATCGCAAATGACTTAATAATTATGTTTGAATGTAGGGTAAGGGTTTACTCTTGCCAAAAAATAAAAACAACTATAAAACCGCAAGGAAAACATCGAAATTCCCTTGCGGTTATTTGCTTTTTGCCAATTTGAAATCTACCGTACCCTCGTACGCCGACGAATTCAAATTGACAAAATATACCTTCCTTTTTCGCAATCTTTCAGCGTGTCGACAGGTTTATCGACACGCTGAAAGGAGTTGCTTTGCAACTCCTTTTAAAACTCTATATCCCATATATCATCAAGAGAAATTTCAGTTTTAACAACAAATAATTTTCTAGATATAAGATCAATCTTCGTTACAATACCTTCAATTGATACATATTCATTTTCAGAATAATATATCACCTTAATCATCATCCCGGTATTAATATTTTTAACTTTTTCAGTTAATTCTGCCGCTTTATCTTCTGCAATTTCATGTTTTGGAATAATTATTCTTTCTTTTTCACGTATAAGTTCATAAAAACCTTTTAAAGCTGAAAACGGCATAAACTGTCCTGCTCTGTCACTCACCATTATGACCCCCAATCAGTTTATTTCTTTTTTTAGTAGTTGATTTTTCATACAAATTCATTCCGGTCAAGATAGAATTTTTCCCAAATTTTTTTCTTATATCAATTATTGCTTTTTGCTTCTTCCTTTCCTTTTCACTTTCGGTAAAATCAGTAAAAATATCAAAGCTCAAAAAATCCTGTTCAAGAAGATTATTCATACCTATTGTAATTTTTCTTATTGGATAATCGTTTTTTGTTGTTTTTTTGTAATAACTAATAAAATATTCAATAAGTTTTTTTCTCGAATCCGTATATTCACCTATTTTCATAATACCGCCTGTCGATTTTGTACTTTCTTTTGAATACCCTATTCTAAGAGAAATAGTATCAGTTACAAGATTTTTATCAATCAGTTCCAGACACATAAGATCAACCATTTCTTTTAATGCAAGCAATGCATCATCGTAGTTATAATCATTAAATAAAATTTGACTGTTTGAAAGAGAGTTACTTTTAGCTTTAAAATTTTTTATATCTGAAATAGTACAAGGTTCTATGCCTTTTGCATGGTCGATCAAAAACTCAGCATTCACTCCAAATTCTTTATATAATACATCTTCATCAAAATGAGCAATATCATAAAGTGTGTAAACACCATACTTTTCAAGTTTTTTCTCAATACCTTTACCGAAATTCCATATATCCGTTATTGGTTTATAATACCATAAGGTTCTTTCAAACTCTTCATTATCAAGATATCCGATATGATCATCTGTGTGTTTTGCAGTAATATCAAGCGCAACCTTTGCTAAAAACAAATTTGTTCCTATTCCTGCAGTTGCACATATTCCGGTTTCTTTATAAACTTCATCAATAATCATCTTTGCCAATTGGTTAGGAGTTTTATTATAAAGTTCTAGATATGATGATATATCAAAAAAACATTCATCAATTGAATATACATGTATATCATCTTTACTGATAAACTTAAGGTATACAGAATATATATTTGCAGAATATTCCATATAAAGTTTCATACGTGGTTTTGCTACCAAATATTCAACATCATCAGGTATTTGAAAAAGTCTGCATCTGTTTTTTATGCCCAATTCCTTAAGTGCAGGTGTAATCGCTAAACATATTGCTCCTTTTCCTCTTGATGCATCAGCAACAACCAAATTTGTTTTAAATGGGTCAAGCCCACGTTCAACACTTTCTACAGAAGCGTAAAAACTTTTCAAATCTATACATAAATAATATTTATTCAAAATTACGCCTCCTTTTTAATTAGTATACCACTATTTTTACATAAAATCAAATAAAATTAAATTCTCTCTATTCTATTTTTTCATACAACTGACAACCTTGTGTATTTATAAGCATTCTTCCGTTATAAAAAGCACAACACTCAATCTCGATATGTCCAAAAGGAGTATCCGTCAAATCCTCACACAGTACATATTCCTTTTTATCAAGATCTATAACTCGCAGTGCATCCGGATGAACATCCTTACCGCCCGCCTTCCACATCCACCAAAGATGCAGGAATAACCCTCCATGCCTATCTTAAAGATTACAGATTAAAAATGGCATTTAACCTTATTCAGACTACAGATTTGTCATTGGAGGAAATTGCAAATATGACCGGTTTTAAAAACCATACTCATTTTTACAAAAATTTCAAGATAAAACACGGATTGGCACCATCCCATTACAGAAAGCAAAAATTAATGTAAAAAAACTTTGTTTATATTAAAACAACGCTATGTAATAATCCATAGCGTTGCAAATTGAAAAAGTGTTCTGTCACAAGTGTTATTCTAAAATATTGGTTGTAATCTGGTCAACACCAAGTTCAACTACTTTTTCTGCTTCCTCTTTTTCATCTATTGTCCAGCAATTTACAATATGACCGTTTGCATGTACCTCATCAACAATTTCCTTTGTAAGCAATTTGTAGTAAATATCCAGATCAAAGGAGTATTTATTAAGAATATCCAGAAGTTCCTTGCTGTAAGGATTGTAGTGTATAGCCACAAGGCACTGTATTTTCTGTTCCGGCAAAATTCTGCGCACCTCAATAAGGCAGTCAATATGTCCACTGATAAAAATAACATTTTCAAGATAATCAAGTTTTCTGATTTCCTCAATCATTTTTTCAATATGGCGAGGTTCCATTTTGGTTTTAATTTCAAGAACACACTTTTTACCGTACTTTTTACAAATGTATATGTATTCGTGCATTTCCGGCACATAAAGGTCGCATCGGTTGTTATAATGAACATCGTCGCCAAGTTCTGCCCTTTCAATTCGGCTTATGTTGTCGAGTACAACCTTGCGTACTTCTTCAAATGTGCTTTCTTCAACATTTACATTCATTGCAGCAACCCTGCCTGTTGTCACATCGTGAATGACCACAAATTTCTCGTCTTTTGTCACATGTATATCACATTCAATACCGAAATAACTTCTGTTACCTGCAGCGATAAATGCAGCAACTGTATTTTCAGGCTCTAATCCACATAAACCTCTATGGGCTACAACCTGCACATTTTTCTTATTGAATTTTATACTGTCCATCCTGTTACTCCTTTACAATATCTTCGATACCATTTTTCTGTGCTTCCGTCATAGCCATAATAACAGGACCAAAACCATGGCTGTCATTTTTTAACGGATAGGGAATAACAAGATACGCCTCAACAGTACCCTTCATATCTCCTTCACCGGGACACAAACAACCGCGGCAGCATTTTTCAACGGAATAATCGTCATCAATACAGAATTTATACAAACCGTCAATGCCCTTTTCAAGAACAGGCATATATGTTTCTTTATCTAAAATTCCGTGTCTGATACCGATACCGATAGCATATAGGAAAATACCTGTTCCCGAAGATTCTTCCCAGGAAAGTTTTTCGGGAATTTCCTGCCTCCAAAGACCTCTGAAGTCCTGATATTTTATAATAGCCTCACAATGTGCCTTGAATCTTTCAACAGCTTCGTTGTATCTCGTATGGTCTTTTGGAAGATATCTTACAAGTTCTACCATACCGATAATACCCCAACCGTTACCTCTTGACCAATGATCTTCGGAAATCCTTTCGGGATCGGCCATAAAGCCTCTTGCCTGATGCAACAGACCGTTTGATTCATCCATAAACAAATCATACATTTTAAAGCACTGGTCTACTGCATAGTCTATGTATTTAGGTTCATTAAGCACCAAACCTGCATAAAGCATAAAAGGACACACACAAAAAGCCACATCAATCCATACTCTACCCTGATTTCTTGGTTTTATACTTGTTATAATTCCATCATGAGTATGAGGTCCGTTAAATGTTCTTTCAGCATACTCACGAAGAACCTCCTCGTGGTCTTTGAAATAACCTCGCATCATCATCCAACCTTTGCCAAGACCACCTACGCGGTAATTTTCAAAATTATAATTAAATTTAATTCCCGGTTCTTCAAATTTAAAAGGATATTTTTCCAGATAGGAATTTACATCGTTAATCCATTCCTCGTCTTCCTTGCACACCGCAGCCTGAACAGCCGCAAACATAGTAAGTATGCCGGGATAACTGTACAACGGAGCAGGTCCGTAGGAAATGTTTGTGCCAAGACTGTCCTGAATTTCCACACACTTTTCCCATAATTTTTTTGCAACGTCAATCGGTTTCATTTAAATATACTCCTTTATCAAACTTTTTCGTAAATTTTTCCGTTTTGTGTATTTATAAGCATTCTTCCGTTATAAAAAGCACAACATTCAATCTCGATATTTCCAAAAGGAGTATCTGTCAAGTCCTCACACAGTACATATTCCTTTTTATCAAGGTCTATAACCCGCAGTGCATCCGGATGAATGTCCTTACCACTACCATAAGTGTAGTATATTTTATTATCATATATTGTACCGCCCTGTGTAAAAAACACATTGAACGGCAACTCAAACTGGTCAACTATATCCGTTGGATACAAAGTTACATCCCCTGATTTTGGGTCAGGTAACTTAAATTTTGTAATGATATATACATTATCATCACGTGCCATATCAAATCTTGTACGATAACGTGCAGATAACATATAGTACCATCCGCCTTCCACATCCACCAAAGATGCAGGCCATCCCCAGCCCGGAGCCTGATACTTTGTTTTTTCTATACTGTCATTTTTATAGTAAATTTTCTGAATTTCTTCTGATGAATACACACCATCTTTTAATTTTATCTGTTCAACTGCACAGTAGCCGATATATCCCTTTTCATCACTATCCCCGCTATTGCCTGCAGTAACGTACATTAAAGGAAAATCTTCACCTTCAAGTTTTGCACCAAACATTGCATCGTTTGCATGGTTTATATAACGCTTATCTGTTTCGTCGTCATTATATGACCCAAGCTTAAATACACCCATAGGCTTGCTTTCTTTTGTATCAAGATTATATGCAGCACAAATACCTGTGTGGTACAAAACAAAGCCCGTACTTTCATAAATTGCAAAGCCCTGTACGCTTCGTTTTATTCCTGCAAATGCTTCAGTAGGATTTTCAAAATCCATAAACAACTTATACATTCAAAAGACCTCCCTGCTTTACAATTTCACTTCTTACTTTATTAACATCAATTTCACGTACATCTTTATCTTCTTCAAGTGCAAAAGCAGCCGCTATACCTGCCGCCTGACCCATACCCATACACGGAGGCATCACTCGTATTGCACCTGCCGCTTCACTTTCTGCAGATACACATCTACCTGCAACCAAAAGGTTAGATATATTTTCAGGTACAAGACATCCATATGGAATACCGTAATATTTATTTTCGGGTATTGCTATATATTCATTACTTTTAGGACCAAATCTGCCGTGTACATCAACGGAATTTGCCGCAATCAAAATTGAATCTTCCGGTGTTTTACATTCTAAAATATCATCGAGAACAAGTGTTTTCACACCATGAATATGTCTTGTTTCACGAATACCCAATGTACTTCCTGATTGTAAAAGTTTGGAATTTTCAAAACCCGGAATATACTTCTTCATAAACTTGAAAATTTCGTCAACCTGTTCTCTACCAACAATTTCACCATTTGTAAGACTTTCGGACAATGTTCCGTCAACACCCATAATTCTTGAGGTATTTATGCTCCATTCATCTTCTTCTACACCACGGAACAAGCCAATTGAAACTCTGTCAAGTGTCCAGTCACCTGCTTCTTTAGCCTTTGAAACCCACCAGTGCATCGAACGGTAATTAACCCCATCCTTACGATAAAAATTGTCAAGATTTGCTTCTATATCTGCATCAACCTTTTTGCTGTCAACATTACCTATACGGAAGAACATTGTTGCAGGCTGAATACGACCTTCGCCATTTCCCAGGGTATATGGCACACCTGATGCAACGGCACAGTCTCCGTCGCCGGAGCAATCAATTACAACTTTAGGTTTTATTGCACACAATCCCTCTTTTTTTGCTACAATTACCTTTTCAATTTTATCCCCTTCTGTAATTGCATCAACAAATGAGGTGTGATATAAAACATATACTCCTGCTTCTTTAAGCATACGGTCTGCTACAATTTTCATACTTTCCGCTTTAAAAGGTGTAACGTGCTTATGTCCTACAGTTATGTATGAAGTAAACGCAGTAGATGCTTCCACCTTTGATGGATGAATAGCACCACCTATTTCAATAAGTCTGTCTACTATTTCTTCAAACAATCCACGTATAAGCATTGTGTTGCCGCCGCTGTCATAACAAGTCATAAACGGTGCTACAAGACCCGCAGTTGCCATACCACCGCAAAAACCATTTTGCTCTATAAGCGTAGTTTTTGCTCCAGCACGGGCAGATGCAATTGCCGCACACAAACCTGCAGGACCACCACCTATGACCAAAACATCTGCTTCTTCTGTTGATATATTTTTCGAATAACTATACATTCATTATCCTCCATAAATTATTGACAAATATAAAAAACCACTATATACTTATATTATAATTCACTTTTTTGTATATTGAAATATAAAATTGTGACATTATAATATACATTTGTGACATACAAGAGGTATATAATGATAAATAAAATTAAAGAAAATATTTCATTAAAAAAATACACTAATCAATTCCCGATAAACTCATCAGTTGCTTACGTTGCAGGTGAGCTTGGATGGACTGATTATTTTCTTGATGAGCAGTTAATTTTTTCACACAGAAAAGGATTTGTTACTGAAGACCTACACTCACATAACTATTATGAATTAATCATATGTACAGATGGAACGGATATACAATATATCGCCGATAACCAATATCTTTCCGTAAAACCTGGAACCATTATATTAACCAAACCTATGTCTGTACATATATTTCGCCCACTTGCACAAGTCAGTTATGATCGTTATGTGATTTATTTCAAACCTAATCTGAATATTTTTACTGATAAATCAATTATGAATTTTTTTGAAAAGGGTAATAAATCAAATATATACATTGCACAAAACAGAGACATTTGCCAATATGCACAAAAAGCAGAAAAAGAGCTTTTAAAATCAAACTCTCCCTATGCTGTTGCAAAGGCTCTTTTGCAAATATGTAATATTTTTATAAGTTTATCTGAAACTGATGTTGACGATACAAACACAAGCACTTCCGATATACCGGATTATTTATATGAAATAAAAAAATTCATAGACGCAGAATACACAAACATAAACACAATTACAGAGCTTGCTGAAAAATTCCACTATAGTCGCGAATATATCACACGAGGATTCAACAACTATTTTAATACTCCACTATATGAGTATATTCTCAAACGAAAATTACTTCACTGTTGCAATCTTCTGATTAGTGGTGAAAGTGTTGAAAAATCCGCAAGATTATCAGGCTTTAATAACCTTTCAGGATTTACAAGAATATTCAAAAAATTCAATGGATGCACTCCCTCTGAATACAAAGAAAAAAATGCACTACAAAGAATTTGAGATTCTTGTGGTGCATTTAAAATTTGTATTAAAAATATTTTTATTTAAAAACTTTCATAGTGTCAAATCCACAAACAAGAGTTTTGTTATATTCATATGAGTTTCTTAAATTATAAACAAGTTCAGATACTTTGCCTTTAAATACAATATTAATTTTTCTTTCATCTGTAGTCACACTGCAACCGTATGTTAAAAAAGTTCCATCTTTATTTTCATATACAAAAGCTTTTCTTAAAACACATTCCTCAATACATTTGAAAATTTCATGCACATCATTGTCACAACACCCACCTTGCCTGTCGATATCACACAAAACATCATCTTTAAGAATTAAAGGACAAGAGTCATAACCACCTGTAACCTTTTGCTTTCCTGTTCTATACCAACCGGAAATCATATCTATATATGTTTCACCAAACTCGAGAACTTTATATTTTCCGCGAAAAGCCTTGTTCAATCCATCAACATATACATACCCATCCTCAATACAAATTTCTTCATCAGGAACCAGAACCGGCGCTTTAACATATGGTTGTGAACAAAATCCCCAACGCAAATTCCCGTCAAAATCCATTAATTGAACACAACTTCCCAATGTATTCATAAGTCTTATAAGATAATCTCGTTTTCCCGTAAGCATATAAAGGTAATAATAAGCATAACCTGTCCAGGCACTCCAACCGTGAGGGCTATTCATCATATTATTTCTTATCATTACATCATATTGACTTTCCCAATACCGAAGACTTCCTCCATTCATACGACAATCGGGAATAAGTTGTTGTTCCAAACATCCATGTATATTTATCATATATTCGGCAGCTTTTATATATTTTTCTCTTTTATTCCGTGGAAGTGTAAGTGCAAACATAGCAATCTGTAATGCAGAACAAGAAATCATTCCATCTTCCAATGTAGATTCTCCTTCAGTTTCAATATTATCTAAACTGTCAGTAAGTTCATCGATGGCTTTTTTTACAGATTCATAATGTATTGAATATAGATCAGATATGCTTTTGTCACCACAGTGCTTTTCTGCCATAGCAAGTTCAAGCATGGATTTTGCTATATAAATTACACAAGTATAATGAATATGTTCCCGCCTGTAAACACCTTTTTCATCCTGAACGCTCATAATATACTCGGCAAAACCTGCTGCATATTTAAGATATTTAATATTCTTTTTAGTATTAGCCTCATAAATATCTACCAAAAGACTTATTAACAAAGCAGTATTCTGAATACGAGCAGGTATAATAACAGGCTCAAACTTGGTAAAATCAAACATAAGTGGCATAATTTCTTCAAAACATTGATACCCTTTATCAAACAAAGCTTTGTCATCAAAATACTTTTCTCCAAGAAACAGGGAGAACAGTCCATAAAAACTTTCTACATGTGTGGTTGCCTTCTGTGGTTTGTTTATAGCTTCCCTTGCAGCATTATACATATAAAAATCCCAATCTTTACGACAGCAAAACATAGCTTCACTTATTTTACCATTGTCACAATATACAATAAGTCTGTAAATGCCATAATCATCAAAAACAAAATTTTCTGTACTGCATTTTCTACCATTTGGAAGTATAAGTTCACTTATCCACTTACCACCATACAAAACTTTAAAGTTAAGAAAATCACCTTTTTCTAACGTAAATTTTTCAGCGGTTATAACCGGAATTTCTGCAATAGCAGAAAGTTTATTCGCAACCTCCTCTTTTGGTGCAGGTATGAAATATAAAGCATTTTCATATACCTCTCCGGACTTTAATACCTTTAAATTATCCGGATGTCTTTCGGGTAAATCGGTATTTTGTATAAAAACAATATCACTCCCCAAAATTCTATGCCCATAATTATCTTCATTAATCTTATTATACTCTATATTGTATGAAGCAACTCCCTTGTCCGTAGCAACTGCAAGTGCATTTTGTGCCGTGTTCATATAATAACCCCAAAGGTGAGTTTTTTCACATCGAAGCAATGTAGGGAAATAAGTGTCATGCCACTGTGGATATTTTTTCATCACAGAGTCCACACCGGTGTGAAATCCTAAAGTTTCTTTTATATCGGTTTCACCTTTATTATGTATTTTTATTAAAACTTTTAGATAATCGGAAAATTTCTCATACTTTAAATAAAACTCAACATCATCTTTTTTACCATAGAAACCGTCATTTACATAGCTGAGCATAATATCTGAATCCCCAATATAAAATCCATAACGTTCAGTAAAAGGAAAGTTTATATTTTTAAATTTAATAAATTTTATTTTCCCGTCCGATTCAATAACTACTTTCATCAAGAATCACCTCACATACATTTTAGAGTTTTTTAAATCATTTACCCTTTTTAAGACTATACTTTTCGCTGTTATAATCAACAGTTATTACACTCCCATCAGAATATGTAACTCTGTATATTCCATTATCAATCCTTTCGTGCTTATCTATAAATTCATACTGTAAATAAGACATTTCTTCATAAATGACAGATAATTCTTTTGCTAACGTAGTATATTTTACAATATCCTCATCCGAATTGGCAACGAAATCCTCTTCACCCATCCAGTTTCTTCCATTATTCAAAAACTTTGAATAGTAATAAAGTGTCGGTCTGGCACCATATTCTATCAATTTAAGCAAATCCCTTTTTCTTTTAACAGGCACATTCACAGTATTTGAATAAGGATTTGACAGTACAATACCGTGAAAAACAATCTGCCAAAAAGGTATATATTCATCAATTAATGTATTCAGGTCATTATCATTTCTGAATGACAAATACAAAGCGAAGTCACAATATTTCATAGAATATTCATAAGCACCCTCACTGCTCATACCACCAAAAAGTTTTTGACAATATTCAAATAGTTTATTGTTATATTCAACTGTCTGCCTTTTATTTAAAGGATGTAGTTTAGAAAAACACTCCCTGGGAGGTACTACAGAAATAACATCTATGTAATGCGTTCCCTTAAAGCCAAGATCTCGAACTTTAGGCAGTTCTTTAAGAGCATACTCATAACCAACCTTAGGGCATACGGCATACATACTCCCGCCTGACCACTCATCACTTTCAAAGCGAGTTTCACCATTTTCCAGACGAATTAACATATCATCAGAAAAACAATCGGCTATAGTGTAGGCATCAGAGCTGTTAGTGTGACAAACTATTGCATAACCAAGTTTATTTGCTGTATCTATAAGTTTTTTTAAGCCTTTCTCTCCACCAAGTTTTTCTTCAACGGGGAAAATCTGTGGCCATCTTCCGTCGTGTCCGCTTACATTCCAGCCAACAAGACAAAACTCTGCTTTTTTTATTCCCTGCTTTTTATATTCGTACATTATCTTTTCAACATCAGCAAATGTACATGCAACATGCATTGGAGGTTCATTTTCCAAGGTCTGATTTTTTACAACACACGGTGCAGGCTTCCATCCCATACGAATACGAACATATATTGATTCAGTGGTATATTTCAAGTGTGGATTAAGTCTTTCTCGTATAGTTTTAAAATCTTTTGAAAGTATATAATTCCTATATTCTTTTGCCATATCATTATAGTCAGAATTTATCGGAAGGATATGTTGTTCTACTGTCGGTTCCTCGTAGGGAGTATGTCCGTTTACATTGATTCTAATAGAAAAATAATACATATTATTTTTAATTTTAATATTATGCAATGATTCTTCAGGCATACCTGTAACAATAGCAATAAAAGTACCTGATTTATGCTTTAATCCAAAGTTTGGCATCAAAGCATGAGGACTTACATATTCAGCATCTTTATGTTCCTTAAAATATCCGATGCCACTATCCTTAAACAAAGTCTCACCACAACCTCCTGGAATAAAAAAATATCCTTCATCACCGGCTTTGATTTGTACATCATTCATCCAAAAATCAATAAACTCAACTTCGGAATAATTTAAATGTTCCATCAATGTATAACTTATAACATTGTCTTTTTTTTCTATGTTCAAATTAACATCTTTACTTGTATTATTTTTGTAATTAACAGTACACTTAAACATAAAACACCTCCTTACTTGACTTTACTATACCAATAGTGTATAATCAATACCAAAAAATAACTAAATTTATTCAAAAACAAACTTTGTAAGGTGATTTTTATGTTAGTCAAAAATATAAAACCATTTATACGATTTGCATTTATTATAAATAGAAAACCCCTCAATCTACATGTAAAATGTGCCGATTGCAGAATATTCTATATTTTAAAAGGTAGTGGAAAATTAACAATAAACGGAGAAACAATATTATTTAAAAAAGATGATTTGTTCATTTGGAATAGTGGAACTGACTACAAGTGGGACTTTTCAAACAAAGAAGTTCCATCTATTGCAATTATAAATTATGACTATACACAACAATACAGCAACAAATCAGATTATCTTCCTCTTATACATAATACATCCGAAACTTCACTTGATGAAATAAACACACCTCCGATATTCGAAAATGCAAATATATTGAATTCTCCGCTAATTTTAAGAAATATGCATCAATTTAAAGAGCAAATATTAAATATAATTAATGAGTTTTCTGCAAATCAACCATTATCTCAAATTACTTCAAATTTGCAATTTTCCAAAGAAATTTCTGAAAATCTGTTAAGTAATTTTATTTTTAAAATAATACAATTTCATGAAATAGAAAAAAAGGAGGTTCATCCAAAGCTTTGTGAAGTATTGGAATATATACATTTGAATTATAATACCGACTTAAAAAATTCTACATTGGGTAATGTAGCAAATTACAATTCTTATTATCTGAACCGACTGATGAAAAAACATACCGGAATGACACTTCACGCATACCTGAAAGATTACAGATTAAAAAAAGCATTTTATCTTGTTAAAAGTACAGATTTATCATTAGAAGAAATAGCATACCAAACAGGATTTAAAAACCAAACTCATTTCTATAAAAATTTTAAGGAAAAATACGGATTACCTCCATCCGGCTATAGAAAGCAAGAATTGATGTAAAAACATTTATAATCAAAAATAGGGTAACTGATAAAAAATATCAGCTACCCTATATTTATTGTATACAACTATTAGCTTGCTGTAATATAAGCTTTAAAAACAGGTTTCAAACCATAGCACTCGTCATAGCTTCTCTGCTAATAAGCTATATGTTATATTGTGTAAGATATTTCTTTGTATTATATATCATTTCATAAAATAATTCTCTTGACTTGTGAATTGGCAAATTAACAAGAGGGTCTGATATAAATGCCATAAAAGCCTTATCAAGATTTCTTTCAACACCTGCTTCTACCACAATTTCTTGCTCACCAACAATTCTTGAAATCAAACTATAAATCTCATCAGGGATATTGCCTGCCATAACGGGTCTTAATTCATTTGAACGAAATGATGCATTAGTTTCCACTACCGCACCTAAAGGAAGATTTGGTATTTGTCCAACATTTGGAATATTAACATTTGTTACAAGGTCGCGAAGCCCAAGTAAAGCGCGTATTTGTTCTACACCTTCTTCACCGGTAACTGCTATTTTAAATTTTTCTTCTCCACTTAATAGTCTTCTGCTTTTTTCAAGTCTGGCTGCAAGTTTTTCTTTACGTGATTTTACATCAGTAAGAGCAAATTTAAATTCACTTACTCTTTCAGGACTATCCAGATACCATTCTTTATCACAAAATTCAGCAAGGTGTCTGTCACCTGCAGCAGCAATAAATCCGTATCTTAAAAACAAGTCAATCTTAACATTATGACTTGATACCAAACCACTATTCGCCCAATGTTCATCTTCACCTTTATAAGAAGGGAATCCGGATTCTCTGTATTTTTCACAATATTCCTTATATAAAGGCATCAAATCAATCTTCTGATACTGGGCAGCGGTAAGCCATGTAAAATGATTTATACCCGTAACATTAACTTTTATATCCTCACGCTTAACATTCTTAATACCTTTCATTTCTCCAAGCATATTGGCGAGAATTTCCTGAGTAAAGAAAACCTCATGACAACACCCAAAAGCTTTAATCTGAGGAAAGGTTTTATATAATGTTTTTACACAAATTGTCATAGGATTGGTATAGTTAATTACCCAAGCATCCGGACAATATTCTTTAACTGCAAGTGCAATTTCCTCAAACATGGGTATTGTACGCAAAGCTCTTATAACACCACCTGGTCCGATTGTGTCACCAACAGACTGATATATACCATACTTTTCAGGTGTATGTACATCACTTTCCATTTCATCAAAAGTACCGGGTAAAATTGATATTACAACAAAATCTGCACCTATAAGGGCATCTCCAATATTTTCATAAGCTTTGTAATTCCATACAGATTTACAATCCTCAAGGTCTTTAATTCTGTTACCTATTATTTCATTATCCTTTGCCGCTTTTATATCAATATCATAAAGGGCAACTTCACCGCTTATATCATCCGCCTTAGCAAGGTCACTCATAAGCCCCCAAGCCCATCCTCTTGAACCACCGCCAACGTAGGCAATTTTTAAATTCTCTATCATTATTAACCTCCATTAAATTTAATTAAAAGTTTTATATACCAATACTTGCTGTCATTATATTTGCAAATCGTCTCTGTTTACCTTCGCATCTGTGAAGCAGTCTTTCTGATTCCAACTCTTCTATGACTTCAACTTCTCCATCAAGATACTGTTTCAATTTCCATATGGCTGTATTAATTCTGTTTATTATTCCACCATACCTTACATCAAGAACCTCAAAACCATATGGTTTATTTACTCTATACCATTCTTTTCTATGGTATTCACATAAAACCGTATAACTTTCTCTAAGCTTAGGCAAATTCACTTCAACACATTCTCTTAAAAAACCTTTATCCTTATTAAGATATGCTTTTCTCAAATTTTCAACTATATAACACTTTTCTCCCACTGTTTTAATTACATTAGCTATAAATCCAAATTCATTCTTCCATTCCGGATTATTTATAACGTACCTTTCAAAATTTTCAGCGAGTTTTCTATAATAATCCGACATTGGTTTCTGTTTTAAATCTTCATCTAAAAGACATAACAATATATCTGACCAAAAATATCTTTTCCCCATATATCTGTCATGATAAGTTTCATATTCGTTATAGTTGTCATAGTCATTATGGAAATATGACATTTCAACAAATGCATCAATATCTGCTTTAGCAATATATTCAAATCTTTCCTTGAACAAAACCTTGTCTACTTCCTTGTTATACATACTTTCAGCATAATACATAAGTCCATGAAGGCTTAAAAACATATTACACTCGCTTCCATCATCCTGCCACGCACTTGCAATAACACTTCTTATTCCTGTATCCTTGCAGGCTTGTAATGCAGGTTCTGTCAATTTTATTGTCATAACACCATCATATGTCATTCCCATCCAAGTCCATATTCCACCCCAGAATATTGTTTTTCCTGTGAGAGATTTATATGAATTAAGCATTTTTTTATAAAGTTCATAATCGTCAGAATAATAATTCCAATATACAGGAATCAAACTTTCAGGAATACTGTTTTTTAAATCTTCCGGTAATTCCGCCACATTATCATCCGCATATTGACTTCGGGTTGATACTGCATATATGACATCGCCATATATAATCGGAACAAGTCCCAACTTTTCTGCTATATTTATTACTTTTTTCAGATGATTAAGAAGTATATCTGTTCTTTCCGTTGGTCCATGTATTGCATAATACTTTCCACTTCCCAGATTGCCAGCTTCATCCATACCTAAATGAATTTTTTTAGTCTTAAAACAAGAGGAAATTGATACAATCGCCTTTTCAATAAACTCATAAGTTTTTTCATCATCAGCAAGAAGAATTCTGTCTGTATCCTTATACTCAAAAGACTCATCCCACTTTAAATACTGTTCCATATGTCCTAAAGTCTGTATATGCGGAATCACCTCAACACCCATATGTTCACAGTACTCATCAATTTCTTTAAGTTCTGCTTTTGTATACCTTCCTCTCATATAGCCAAAGTATGGTTTTCCTTCTATTTCATATATATCTTCAAAATATAAATATAGCTGATTAAGTCCCATAAGTGACATATAATCCGCGTATTTTTTTATTGACTCTACTCTCATTGCAGCATTTCGTGATAAGTCTAACATAATTCCACATTCATCAAAACACAAGGTCTCATTAATTTCTTTTGTTTCATTTTTTGAAATCGCAAGCGAAACCAAAGAAAGTGCCCTGAAAAAAGATGCTTTCAAAGGATAGCTTATATATATTTTTTTACTGTCAAATTTTATATTAAGACTGTTACCTTTTTGAGCATAAATTTCATAGTCTGAAGGAATTTGCCAATGAGAATTTAATATTTCAATTCCCTTGACTAATGTTTCGTCATCAATAAATTTTATGTTCATATTATCTCTCCTGCATTTCCGAAAATTCAGTGTAAACTTTATTAAGGTAATCCTCTGAAGCAGTATGACCTGTAAACGGTGCTATAGTAAGTTCTTTTTCGGAGTTTGTATGGTGGTAAAAAGAATATACAAATTCCGGAAGACAGGTTGGGTCACTAAGTCCAAGTGTATAATGTACCGGAACCTTCAAGAGCGACACCATATTGTTAATATCAAAATAGGTAAGTGTATCAAAAACCTGATCTGTAAGTTCGGGATTACGATTCAAAAGTATATTTACAGCCTTAAATACGCCAGATGCCTTCTCAACTCTATCCCACAGGCAACCATAACTTGGAACAGAAGCATAGCATTTAACAGATTTATCATTTAAAGCTGATGCAGCAATTGATAAAGCCCCACCCTGACTTTCTCCAAAAGTTACAATTTTATCGCTATCTACCTCAGGTAAAAGAGCAACTACATCAAGTGCTCTTACCGCATCAAGGTATATATTTTTAAGATAATAACTGTCCTTATACAGAATATCATGAGTTACCATACTACCTATTACATAGTCAGTGCCCATTTTATACTGTGCCAAATCATAGGTTTTTCCGTGCTGAGAGCGCACATCCATTGCAAAGCAACATACTCCACAAGCTACAATATTAGGGTATATTCTTCGTTTTCCACCGCCTCCGTGATACCATACTACACATGGAAGCTTCCCTTCTATGTTAGCGGGCTTTGAAAAATATGCATAAACAACAGTATCATCGTGAGTGTTGAAAGAAATTTCATAAGTTGTGATAGTTTTATCATACGGAGTCTTTAAAAGTCTGCTTTCATATTTAAGTGGAATTTCTTTTAGTTTCTCAACATGATTTTGCCAAAATTCCACAAAATCATCATTTGCAGTCTGTGGAATAATACGGCCTTTTAAATAATCTTCTTTTCTTTCTATATAATTCATAGCAACCTCCTATTTTTCACCAAACTGTATCGAACTTTCGTTTCTTTTACTTTTGGTAAAACATTCATTACTTATATGGTATACTATTTTTCAACACAACACAATTTCAAAAAAGGTATTTTTTTGAAAATATATTTCATTTTGTAACCTCTTATTGACATTCATAAATAATTTTGATATTCTAAAAAAAAGGAGGCAAAAGTTGTGAATAACACCGATTATGAGAACTACAATACGATAAATCTATTAAGCCCGCAATATTCAGGGGAACTGTCTTTTGAAAGAAAAGCCTTTTCAATTAACATTTCAAATATTTTATTTTTGGACTCTCAACACAGAGAATATCAATATGACCAACAAACAACTAAGCACCCTTTTTTATACGAGCTTAATGTTGTATTAAAAGGTTGTTGTCACTTTGAAACAGGTAATAATGAACTACTAATTGTTCCTCAGGGTTGTTTTATTATTATACCTCCGGAATTAAAACACAGGATAGTTTACGAAAATAATCTGTCAAGAGTAAAATTTTGTTTTTTTGTTGATAAAAAAGATGAATTTTACAGCGACCTGATTGAAACATCGAAAAACATTCTGGAAAACAAACTGGTATTCTCATATAGTGAACAAATGCAAACCCTGTTATCACTGATGCTTGATTGTTCAAAGAAAATGCCTCTCGAATACAAAACAAGTATATTTATGTACGCAGTCGCATATATAATGGAAGCATTACGTATTGTGTCAAAAGAAGAAAAAAGAAAAGAAACGGAAAAACAAAAACTTGTAAACCGTGCTATTGAATATATAAATCTTAACATTTCTGCATCACTGGGTGTATCTGATGTTACAGAATATCTGAATATTTCAAGAAAACAATTTTCAAAAATCTTCAGTGAAATTATGGGCATTTCACCCGGTAAATATATCAAAAATTGCCGAATATCTCAAATATCAAATTTTCTTCTGTTTTCCGATTTATCTATATCTGACATAGTCGAAACAATGGGTTACCCCGATTATTCATCTTTAGTTAATGCTTTTAAGAGAGCTAAAGGAATTACACCAACCCAATATAAAAAGCAAACGAAATCAAAATACCATTAAATTCAGTAAATCAACGGAGGGTACAATGAACAACGTACAATTATTAGATTTTTCGCAAAATGAATTTAATAATCCTAACAAAAGTAATAATTTGATTTATACATGGATATGGAATGAACCTGTAAATATTGATATAATTTACAATCAACTTGAAGAATTTGCAAAAGCAGGTATTAAAGGCATTTATATCATACCTATGCCAAAAGAGTTTCGTCCTGCAACTATGAAGACAAGTATGACTCCCGAATATTTAAGTGATGAATTTTTTAAATACGTAAAGTATGCATTAGACAAAGGTTCTGAGTTGAACATGGAATTATGGCTATATGATGAAGCTGGATGGCCATCAGGTGGTGCATGCGGCAAAACAATATCTCAAAATCCAAAAGCTCGGGAAACCGTAATATGCAAACGTTTGGTGTCACTTAAAGAAAATGATGTATATACTGCTTCCTCCGGCACTATTGCTTCTTTCATTGATAAAACCAGAGTAGCAGATGGTTATGTTTCAAACACCAATATTGAAATAAGTGAATACTATACAGAAAAAGCAAGTAGTTCTCATCCAAATTCGGTCAACCGAATAGACAGCACAAACAAAGATGTAATAGATACCTTCATAGATAATACCTATGAAAAATACAAGGATGCTTTAGGAGATACATTTAATAAAGCAACAGCAATTTTTACCGATGAGCCAAGCGTTATTCCTAAAATTATACCCGAAAACTTTTTTGAAGAATTCTATAACAAATATGGTTATGATGCCAAAGATTATATATACTGTATAGAAGATTCATCACTTGCTCAAACACACGAAGAATATATGGCAAGAATACACTATGGTAGATTAGTAGGTGAGTTTTTTCACACTAATTACTGCAAAAAACTTGGTGACTGGTGCAGAGATAATGGCAAACTTTTTGCAGGACATCTTGACCTTGACCATATTCCCGATGGTGGTGCAACACAAGGTTACTTCAGCCACTTACACGCACTTAGTGAATTTGATATACCGGGCATTGATGTAATATGGCATCAGATAAGAATTCCGGAAGAAAACATTCCAACGGTTCCCGAAGGAGCACCTTTCTTTCCGAGACTTGCCTCCTCTGCTGCTCATCAAAAAGG
>JAZQAN010000024.1:0-65905 GCA_045545235.1 Clostridia bacterium
ACTACACCGTCAACAAGAGCGAAAAGTGTATCATCACTGCCTCTGCCTACGTTCACACCGGGGTGAATCTTTGTGCCTCTCTGGCGAACAAGAATGTTACCGGCGAGAACTGCCTGACCGTCAGCACGCTTTGCGCCCAGACGCTTAGACTCACTGTCACGACCGTTCTTAGTAGAACCAACACCCTTTTTATGAGCGAATAACTGAATATTCAATGTCATCATTGTTTACACCTCCACGATTAAGAGATATTGTTTATATTGTTTCGCAATCTCATATATTGTCATCATGAGACTGTCTAAGAGCACATCTGCTCCAAATTCCCTCTCGAGGGGAATTTCGCAAGAAAGAAAACCGTCTTCCTGCTTTGATGTAATATCAGCCAACTTATGTAGCTCAATGCCGTTAACGGTCATTATGCACGCTGTTGAAACTGCCGCACATACAATGTCAAAGCCATTTTCAGCATAGCCTGCATGTCCTTTTACTTCAAAGCTGACAATCTTCCCTTGTTCACTTCTTTTAACCTTAAACCTAATCATGACTTAAGCGTTGATAGAAGTGATTTCAACCTTTGTGTAAGGCTGACGGTGACCGTTCTTGTTTCTGTAGCCCTTCTTGGACTTCATCTTGAAAACGATAACCTTCTTACCCTTAGTCTGACCGAGAACCTTTGCCTCAACCTTAGCGCCTGCTACTGTAGGAGCACCTACCTTAACATCGCCTTCGCCACCAACTAAGAGAACTTCATCAAAAGTTACATTAGCGCCATCTTCAGCTTCAAGCTTTTCAACGAATACTACATCGCCAACCTTAACCTGATACTGCTTGCCGCCTGTCTTAATTACTGCGTACATCTGTTGCACCTCCCATTTTATGGACTCGCTGTTATAGGTGACATAAAGTCTTAAAAACCCAATCCATGCGGTTACCGCTATATTATAACCTCTATTTCTTTCCTTGTCAAGCGCAAATTACAATATTTTTCAAATATTTTTACCACTTTTTTTATTATATAAAAATTCAACAAAAACCACACTCTGCGGAAAAAAATTTTTTACATTTTTTTGCGAAAAAAATCTATACACGAAAAAAAAATTGTGTTATTATATTTAAGTAAAAAACACAAAGGAGTGCTTATTTATGAAAAAAATCTACGAAGGCAAAACAAAAGACGTATATTCATTGGACAACGGCAACGTAATGCTTAAGTTCAAGGATGACTGCACAGGCAAAGACGGCGTATTTGATCCCGGTGAAAACTCAGTTGGCCTCACAATTGAAGGTATCGGTAAAGCAAATCTCCAGTCTTCTATCCACTATTTTGAACTTTTAAAGCAGGCCGGCATCAAGACACATTATGTTTCTGCAAATCTTGAAGATGCTACAATGGAAGTTCTTCCCGCAACAGTGTTCGGTCACGGCTTAGAGGTTATCTGCCGCCTTGTTGCAACAGGCAGCTTCATCAGAAGATACGGCGAATATATTGCAGACGGCACTCCCCTTCCCGGTGGCTATGTTGAATGCACATTCAAGAACGACGAAAAGGGCGACCCCCTTGTTACAGGCGAAGGCCTTGCAGCACTTGGCGTTATGACACCTGAAATGTTTGAAAGCATGAAGGAACAGACACTCAAGATTACAAAGGTTGTTGCTGACGACTTGAAGACACTTGGTCTCGACCTTTGGGATATCAAGTTTGAATTTGGTTACAACAACGGTGAAGTTATTCTTATTGACGAAATTGCATCAGGTAATATGCGTGTATATAAGGATGGCAAGATTGTTGACCCTGTTGAACTTACAAAGCTTATTCTTAACAGATAATTTATTTTGGAGGCTGTATAAAACAGCCTCTTTTTTGTAAAATGTGAATTTTTACAGTCGGAGGAATGATATACATGGAAACAAATATTGTTAAACCTGTTAAAAACAGAATATACTACCTTGATTTTTTAAGGGGATTTGCTATTATAATGGTTGTACTTTTGCATTGTATGAGCAGTTATATTACAGTACCTCAAAATTATGGCAGTACATCCTGGTACATATACATTGTACTTAATGCTATAACACGTACAGGTGTGCCTTTGTTTATTATGATAAGCGGTTATCTTATGCTTTCATCTGAAAAGGAAGAGGGAGTATGGGAATTTTATAAAAAGAGAATTCCGCGTCTTGTTATTCCGATTGTTGCGTGGAATGTAATATATTTGTTGCACAGATGTTTTGTACTTGATGCAACTTTGGATTTTAAAACTGTTTTTGATGAGTTCACAATTCAGGGTACATATTATCACATATGGTATTTATATACTCTTTTGGGCATTTATATGTTTGCTCCGTTTCTTAAAATGATTGTTAAAAAATGTACAGTGAAACAACTTGGTGTTCTGGTAGCGGTTATGGTTTTTCGCACATCTTTAATGCCTTATATAAACAAGATTGCAGGACTTCAGATATATTTGTTTGACCCTATGGTAAACGGGTATATGACTTTTTTTGTGGCAGGATGTTTTCTTGGTAAATTAAAGGTTACAAAAAAACTTTTGATTACCTTTGGAGTTGCAGGTTTGTGGGGGCTTGTTACCTCTGTATGTTCATCGCATTTTGAGTCCTCTTCTGAGGGAATTAATCTTGTATTTAACTATGGTACGGCACTGTGCCACTTTGTGCTTGCTGCGGCATTGTTTATTTTTGCAATGCATTTTTGCCGTGATGGATTTTTGTATAAGATATTTGGTTGCATTTCAAAAGTAAGTCTTGGAATATACCTTGTTCACGTTTTGATATTAGAACTTATTCAAAGATGGTTTGTGCCTGCGGCATCACCTGTTGTTTGTACAATGTATCTGTTTGTTATAACATTTCCCGTGTCCTTTGTTATATCGTACGCAATAAGCAAAATAAAATATGTAAACAAAATTGTTGTGTAAAAGGGTTTTGTATATGTTTTGTCGAATTAATTAATAAAGGAGGTATTTTTATGAAAAGATTTTTTAGTATTATAGTTGCTCTTATTCTGGTTTTATCGGTTGCTACTGTAAGTGCAAATGTGCCGGAAGCTTTAAAGAAGGTTTATACAAACTACAGCTGTGATTATACTCTTTCGATGAGCTTTGAAAACTGTGATGAGCTTGTTTCGCTGCTTGAAGAAATTGAAATGCCTGATGAAATTAATAATTACATAGATGTAGAAGCATTGATTGATTCAATATTTACACAGGATGTAAAAATGGAGGTTAAAGCAGATATTGCCGAAAACTTCAGACGTATGGATGTGGGACTTCTTGCTTATTCTGAACAGGCACTTAATGTTAACAGTAACCTTAGTATGAATATCAATTCAAAGTTTGGTATGTGGATAAAGCTTGACCTTGATGCACAGGAGCCTGTTTTTAAGCTTATATATTCTGCACCGGTGCTTAACAGATATATGGTTATTGATTATTTTGAAATAGCAGGGGAAGATTTCAACCGTGAAAAGCTTATGGAATTATTAAATTCTTTATTTAACGAAGAATATATGAAGTCTGTTATGGAATATTCAGTGGAGCTTATTGAAAAGTATGCAGATATAAAGACATCAGGCAGCAGATGTACGATGAAAATTGACAATAATGGCTTTGTGGATATGATGAATGATGCTGTAAAGTATGCTTATGATTTATCTTATGAAAAGCTTGAGCCTCTTATGGATGAAGAAGCTGATGTGACAATTTCAATGTCGCCTTTTGAGGAAATTTTCCCTGATAACATACAAATTCTCGGTAAGGATGGAATAACTGCAAAATATACACTTAAAGCAAACGGTATTTCAACTGCAGAGGTTAGTGCAGATGTTGCAATAAGCGTTAAGGATATTTATGAGGCTTCAACCGGAAATATATGGGAATATGAATCAGACGGTGTTTTGAAATTTAGTGTAAAGGAAGCAGGTAAAATAACTGATGTGGGTAAAACAAAGGTTGACTTTCCTGTAATTACCGAAGAAAATTCTTTTGATGCAACTGAATTTTTCGCTGTACCTGATCCATATGTTGAATATGAAGAAGATGTACCATCTTATCCATATAGCTATGTTAACGGATATGCTGATTATTTGCCTATAAAAGACGGTGTAATTTATGTACCTCTTCGCAGTGTTATGGAAGGTGCTTATGGTGATACGGTAAATATTACATACAACAATGGTGTTATAACACTTGAAAGTGAATATTTTGATAAAATTGCTCTTACCATAGGTTCTGATAAGGTTTATACAAAAGGCAGTTATGTAAGTACAGATAAGGTGCTGAAAATAGATAATGTTACATATGTAGGGACAGATTTTTTTGAAGAGTTTTTCGGATTATATCTTGCATCTGCTAATCACAATTTAAAAGATGACACATATTCATATTTGTTTATTAACCAAAATCATTAAGTAAATAAGGGTGTAGCAAAATGATTTCATTTTGCTACACCCTTTTTGTAATTGGATTTCAAAATTTAAAGAAACCGTTTTTTATATTCCGATGGTGTACATAAAATGTATTTTCTGAAAACTTTATTGAAGTATGATTGCGATGAAAAACCAACTGATGAAGAAACCTGAAAAATTGAAATGCCTGATTTTAAAAGTGCTTTGGCATTTTCGACTCTTACAAAATTCAAATAGTCCATAATGGTTTTATTTGTAGCAATTTTAAAAATTTTACAAATGTAATTTTTGTTCATATGTAATACGTTACTTATGTCATCAAGAGAAATGATGGAGGCGTAATTTTTTTCGATATATTCAACTATCGGCATAATTCGTTGAATGTTTTTGTCGTATAAAGATTCCAGCTTATAATCATTTATAAGACCATTTCTGTATAAAACGGCAATTATTTCCAACTTTTTAGCTGCTATTACATAGTCGTGGGCTATTTCAGCTTTTTTGTGTTCGTTGTATATAGTTGTTATAAGGTCAACTAAAATTGCAGTATTTTTATCACCTGCTTTAAAAACGTAATATGGCACATTTTTTTGCTCGATAAAATGTGAAAGACACTTTGCGTTTTCGGGAACTTTCATAATATTATCGAATTGAAGCATAACACATTCCACAGTATGGTCTGTTGTTGATTCTGTGGAATGGGGAGTTCTGCTGTTGAAAAAAATAATTTCACCTTGCTTTACGTAAATGCTATCCCTGTCTGTATGGCACAAATAACCGCCTTGCAGTATATACAAAAACTCTAAACTTGAATGAAAATGCATTTTAGAATAAACAGTTTTACTGTTTGACAGGTTAGAAGAAATATTAATGCTTAAATTCGGGTTGTTATGTATAACATTTTGATAATATATGATAATCACATCCTCAAGGTGAATATTTTACAAAAAACAGTTAATATATCCGTAGACGTTAAAAGCACAATTCAGTATAATTATTATAACACATAATAACTTTGATAGCAAGAAACGACGTTGTTTGATGTGAAAATTTTACCAAACAAAGAAAGGACATAGAAAATGATACCTTATGATAAAATTCAGGAAAGTTGCGTCTATGGGCATTTTAATGTTGATGAAAGTGCATCATATACCCTTAACGAGGGAGATAAGCTGAAAGCCCCTTGGTATTATGTATATACAAACAGAAAAATTCTTTTGTATGTTGACCAGAATGGTCCTGTTAAAATTCAGTATCAGCCACCTAACGGTATTTTGTTAATTAAGCGTGAAATTGGTGAAAACCAAAGCAAGTGGCAGGTGTGGGTGCAGTCGGATGACCTTAATTTTGGCGTTCCCGTAAGTAATTTTTGTTCTCCAAACCTGCGATATGACCTTCCAAAGCCGAAACACACTTCAAAGTGGACACCTGAAAAGGCTATATATACAGCAGAGTATGATAATGCGGATATAATAACGGAAATTTTTGTTCCGTCAGATAAAGCAACCATATGTATGAAAACAACTATTGTTAATAAAAGCGGAAAGAAAATGGATTTTTGCGTAACTCCTTCTGTTTTTCCTTATGTAAATATTCCGCAGATGGTTGCATGGGATCTTCCAGAATGGTATCTTTCCACAAAGATAAAGAGAATGGATAATATGCTTACGTTCCACGGGCAGATGACTTCTCCCGAACAGATAAAGGAATTAAACCGTTCTGTAACTTTCAATGTGGATTATGATGAAAATGCGCAGATTGAGCTTAGTATGGAGGAATTTTGCAACGGCGGAAATTTCTTTTCTCCCCGAAGCGTTATCAAGGGGGATAATTTGTCTGTTTCTATGTCTGATGCAGATTCTAAAGGTTTTGGTTCAAAACAGTCTGTTTATGCGGCAAGATATAAATTTACTCTTGAGGCCGGTGAACAAAAAACTTTTACACAGGTTATGACTGTTCAGGAGGATATCGTCTACAACGAAAAAGAAAATAATTTTGAAAAAATATATTTTGATGATACTCTATACGAAAAAAATGTAGAAAATACGAAAAATTATTATAAGGAATTATTTAATAAGCAAAAAATTAAAACAAACAATCCCCTTTATGATAATTTTATAAATTCATTTGTACCACTTCAGATGATGTGGGTAGGCTCTCTCGACAGAGGATGGCCGTCGTCTATGAGAGGAATAAGGGATGCAAGTCAGGACTTTATGGGAATTTTGCCTCTTGATACACAGTGGACAAGGGAAACCATACTTGAAATGTTTTTGCATCAGAGAAAGGATGGCTGGATGCCAAGGCAGATAAGTACTGTTTCAAGAGAGGCACCTCACGATATGCGCTATTACTGCGATGGTGGAGCATTTTTGCTTGAGTTGATTCATGAATATATGACCTTTACCCGTGATACTTCTATTCTTGATGAAAAGGTTATGTGGCTCGATTGTGATGAAATTTCTACCGTTCTGGAGCATATCGAAATGTGTACCCGCTACTATCTTGAAAAGTGCAATATTGGTGAACACGGTCTTTGTAAGGTGTGGTACGGAGATTGGTGGGACCCGATGGATAAAATAGGTACAGATGGCATAGGCGAAAGTGTAACCGTAACTGCACAGATGATTATGAATCTTAAAAGTCTTTCTGATATGTACAGATGGCTTTATAAAAATCAAAAGGTTGATAAAAAATATATTGAATTAGCGGATGAATACCTTAAGGAAAGAGATAAGTTTATAGACAATATTATTAAATATGCCTACAATAAAGACGGTTTCTTTAACGGCTACTTTAATGATAACGGAAAATGGCTTCTTTCGGATAAAGACCCTGACGGAGAAAAAAGAATATATCTTGTATCAAATGCGTGGGCACTTATTGCAGGGTTTACCACAAAGGAGATGCAAAACAGCATTATTGAAAATATAGAAAGGGAAAGCTTTGGACGTGTTGGCTATAACACAACAAGTAAGGGATTTCCCGTATATATTGACAAGGCAGGAAGAAAGGGTAACGGAACTGCGCCCGGTACAGCTTCATATAATCACGCACAGAGCTTTTGGGTGCGTGCCCTGTGTGAATGTGGTGATGCCGAAAAAGCATATAAAGCAACAAGGTATATTCTGCCCATAGAGGAGGAATATGCACCTGTTGAAAAAACTATGATGCCGCCATATGCGATTACAAATATATACAGTAACAGTGACAGATTTTTAAAAAGAGGCGGATTTCAGTTTCTTTCAGGAACGGTTTCTTATGTTCTCAGAACTGTTTATAATTTCTTCTTTGGAATTACATATACCTTTGACGGACTTCTGCTTAAACCGTGTGTTCCAAGTGCTTTTGGAGATTGTATGGCAGAAACTTCATATCTTGGAAAAAAATTAAAAATTGAGTACAAAAAATCCTGTGATGGAAAGCACAAGGTTATGTTTAATGATGAAAATTGGGATTTCACGGTAGATGATAACGGAAAAATAGTTGCATTTTTCGCAGATGAGATTTTAAAAGATAATAATAAAATTGTGGTTGTTTATTAAATAAAAACTCACGGCTTCATATAGAACCGTGAGTTTTTTCTTATCTTATAGGAAATTACTACTTTTATGTTGTAATTTTCTATATTACACAAAAGTGCACCTTAATCCCCTCAAGAGTGAGGGTTGATGTGTTTTTCAAAACACTTTTTTACTTATAATCTCCCAAAAAGTCCTTATTTATTTCAAATAGTTCATCACACATATTTTTTATTTCATCCATTGAACAAACTGCAGATGAAAGAGGGTCCATATAAACTGCCTGATATACAAGCTCTTTACTTTTTTTCATAGCTGCTTCAACAACAAGGTTTTCGATACGTGCAGTTGTGTTTACAAGTATTGCAAGATGTTCCGGAAGAGGACCTGCAATAGTTGTTTTAAAGCCCATTTTATCTGCTACAACAGGAACTTCAACGCAGGCATCATAAGGCAGGTTTGGAATAGAGCCGTTGTTTATAACATTTCCGTTGAATATAAACGGCTTACCGTCACCTATTCGTGCATTGAATATTTCACCTGCATATTCGTCACTGCGGGTTAAATCAAGTTCTTTTTCCATCCATTCGTCAAGAAGACAATTTGGATTTTCACGTCTGTCCTTTCGCAGATTAAGTGAAAATGCATACTCACCGGGGTTCCAGTTGGTGCCGTGTGTACAGTATTTTTCTATAAGGTCAGGACGTTTTCTGAACCATGCATTGTATTCGGAATTGTGTCCGCTTGATTCTGTCACATAGTAGCCAAGCCTTAAGAACATTTCATTTCGTACCTGTTCTTTATTGTAGAATTCTTCATTTTCTGTAATAAGTTTACGAAGTCTTGGGTACAAATCCTCGCCCTTGTGTTCCAAAATTGTATAAAATGCCTGATGGTTTACACCCTTACAAAGATAGGTGATTTCTTCAACAGGAATTTCAAGCCATTCTGAAAGCATTTTAATTGTTCCCTGTACGCTATGACATAGTCCTGTTATTTCAACATTTGTGTATTTTTGCATAGCACCGCAAAGCATAGCCATTGGATTTGTGTAGTTAAGGAAAACTGCATCGGGGCAGTATGTTTCGATATCCTTGCAAATGTCAAGCATAAGTGGAATGTTGCGAAGAGCACGGAAGATGCCTGAAACACTTCTTGTATCCCCTACGTTTATGTCTACACCATATTTTTTAGGTATTGTAATATCATATTGCCATATGTCAATATCACCGTTGAAAACTGTACATAGTACACCATCTGCACCCTTTAAGGCTTCTACACGGTCTGTTGTTGTGGTTACTTTACATTTTGTGTTGCCGGATGCTTCTATAATCCTGTTTATAGCAACCAAAGTACGGTCAATGTTTTCCTGCTTTATGTCCATTAAGCAAAACTGGGCATCTTCAAAAGCGGGGAATGTTATAAGGTCCTTAATGCATGAAGTTGTAAACTGCAGACTTCCTGCACCTATAAAAGCAAATTTTTTCATTTAATTACCTCCCTTTATAAATTCAGTATATAAAAAAACAATTATGTATTCCATACACAAAACTGTTATTTATATGGATTTTTCTGCTACACTTGATTTTTACATAATCTTATGATAAGATTTTTATGAGGTGAAAACTATGGATTATCCTGTTGGAATAGATAACCTTTGGATGAGAACAAACCGTGAGGTAAACGATAAATTTTTATATATAAACAGCTGTGGCTTTCAGATTAATGATATTAAAAAGCACATAACCCTTCGTTCACAGGGCAGAATGGACTATTTGTTTTTGTATATAATAAAGGGAAGATGTATGGCAAAGGTAAATGGGGAGGAAATAATTTTAAATGCCGGAGATATGTTGGTGTATAAACCGTATGAGCCTCATTTTTATGTTTATCCCGAAAATGTAGAAAGTGAAGGTGCGTATATACACTTTACGGGAAGTGCAGCAGGTGAAGTTGCAGGAAATAAATGTATTTTGCATACGGATAATGTATATGAGGCACAAAAGCTTCTGGGGCGTATTGTAAACGATTTTGTTGAGGATTCTGATAATTTAATGAGCATATCCTGGTTGTTACAGTTTTGTGAGCTTTTTAAAAATGAAGGTAAAAGTATAAAGGACGAAAGAATTCTTGCGGTACTTAAATACATAAATAAAAATTATGGGGAAAATAATTCTGTTGAATTTTATGCAAAAATGTGTGGAGTAAGTGCAGACCGTTTTGCACACCTTTTTAAAAATGCAGTAGGTGTTTCGCCACACAAATATATAACAGATATACGCATAAGGCAGGCAAAATATCTTCTTGAATTTTCCGACCTCAATGTTAATGAGGTGGCATCGGCAGTGGGTATGGAGGATGCACTTTATTTTTCAAGAGTTTTTAAAAAATATGTGGGAATATCACCACAAAAATATAAGGGAATGTAAAAAAAATTTTTACATTCCCCGCTTATTATATTTTTAAAAATTTTCTTAATTTGTCAGCACTGCCGTCAAATAAATATCCCTCAATGCCAACAAGCTTTGCACCGTCAAGATTTTTGGCGCTGTCATCAATGAATATACATTCTTCCGCCTTTAAGGAATATGTGTTCAGTAAATATTCAAAAATATCTCTGTTTGGTTTTGATTTGCCTGTTGTTGCAGAAAAAATAAGTCCGTCAAACTGTGATAAAACTTCATTTATCCAGGGTACGTTTTTGTATTCTCTTGCAAATCCCTCGCTTATATTTGAAATTAAATAAAGCTTTTTGTCTTCTTTTTTTATATCGTTAATTAACTTGTGCATACCTGCAACGGGGGTCATTGTATTTACCCAGTTTTCATATGCTCTGCACGCCATTTCATAGGCTTTGTCATTAAGACGTTTTTTCATATCAGCCTTTATTTCATCATCTGTAATTGTACCTGCATCAAGCCTGTCCCAGTAAAGTCTGTCAAAAGCAACTTTAACTACATCATCAAGCATACATTCGTCATAAACATATGGTTTTGCTAATTTTACAGGGTCGAAATTTGCAATTACGTTACCAAAATCAAAGATATAATTTTCAAACATTTTTATTCTCCCATTACATATTTAAGTGTCACAATTTCAAAGTTTTTAACCTTAAGTTCAATATTTTTGCCGCTATGAGGAAGCTTTTCGATGTTGTTTTCCATAAGGTCGCAAAGGTAAACTTCCTTAAAGTCAAAGCCTGCAGTAACCGTAACGGCTGACTTTTGATTGTAGCTTTCGTAAAGTCTTACGATTATGCTGTTGTCGTCCTCTGCTTTTTTAACTGTTTCTATTATAACATTTTCACTGTTAATGTCAACAAGAGAATAAGTGTCGGCATTAGTGCCATTTTGTGCGTCAATCCTGCATACCTCAAGTGGAATGTTAAGTGCATAACCTTCCTGAACTACGCCACCCTTGCGGAAATCTCCGCAGTGAGGGAATAGAGAGTAGGTAAATGAGTGCATCCCCCTGTCTGCATTTTCATAAGGGTATGTAGCTGATTTCAAAAGTGATATTTTCATAATATTTTCTTCCACATTGTAACCGTATTTGCAGTCGTTAAGAATACTTACCCCGTAATTACTTTCGGAAAGATCTGCCCATTTGTGTGCACAAACTTCAAATTTTGCACCATCCCAACTTGTGTTTGCGTATGTTGGTCGCTCTATATTACCAAACTGTATGTCATATGTTGCAACCGTGTTGTGAATGTCAACAGGGAATGACGCCTTCATAAGTGTGTGGTCTTCATGCCAGTCAACTGTTGTGACAAAATCAATACGTTTAGAGCCCTTACGGAGTATAATGTCCTGAACAATTTCGGACTTTTGGTATTTTCTCTTTATGCGTAAGCCGTTTTTTAAAACTTTGACAGATGAAACATCGTCGGCAATCCACATTTTGTGTTTGTAGTATTCCGTAATTTCCCATGCGTCGTAATTACGTGGATAGTCCTCAAACATTTCAATTACGTTAGCCTCTGCATTTTCTGCCAGTACCTCACGGTCTTCTGCTTTGTCATATACGGATATAATGTGGTATTTGTCGTTGAACACTACTTTTACAACGTCATTTTCAATACATTTTTCACTTGCCGAAACGCCTGTATCAACATATTTTTCTTCAATTACCTTAAAGCCGTGTGCAGGTATACTCTTAACATAAACTGTTTTGTCATCTACCTCCACATAGTCGCTTACTTCAAAGGGCGAAGGGTTGTAAACAAACAGACCACCATCAGTTTTAAGTGAAGAAATTATGCTTGCCTTTTTATCCTCTACAATTTCTCTGCCATCTTGTAAAATCTGTGCATATTCAACATCGGTAACATCGTAAACAGGGCCGATTGATGAGCCTGGTATAATATCGTGGAACTGGTTTAAAAGTATAGTTGTTTGATTTTTATCAAGTGTTTCCTTTGGATATTTACCGCCGTTTAAAACCATATCTATTGCAGAAATGTTTTCCGCATTAAGGTGTATAAGTTCCGATTTTCTGTTGTTTTTCTTGTTCTTTGCGATGGAGGTATATGTACCTCTGTGGAATTCAAGATACATTTCACCCTTCCACTTTGGAGTATCTTTAAGTTCTTCTGTGTTTTTATTGAATTTTTCAATGGATTTTTTAAAGGTTTCACCTGCTGTCTGTATTTTTACTGCAGGCATTCCGGGAATACCATACTCAAGTCGTTTGAAGTTTTCCATCATTTCATATGTAGGACCACCGCCACCGTCACCATAGCCGAAGGTGATTAATGTTTCATCATTTAATTCTTTGTCCAGGTATTTATCCCATGTTTCAGATACCCAGTCGGTGGTAATGTTACCTACATAGTTGGGATTGAATTTTGCGTGCACCTGAGATCCGTCAATCCCTTCCCACACGAAGTCGTCGTGAGGCATTTTGTTTGTTTCGTTCCATTTTAATTTAGAGGTAAAGAACTTATCTATACCGCTTTTTTTCAAAACCTGAGGCAATGCACCGCTGTAGCCAAATACATCAGGCAGCCACAATATTTCGCTGTCTACTCCAAATTCTTCCTTCATAAAGCGTTTGCCGAAAAGTATCTGTCTAACCATGCTTTCACCGCTTATAAGGTTTGTATCTGCTTCAAGCCACGCAGCACCTTCAACTTCCCATCTGCCTTCTTTTACACGCTTTTTGATTTCCTCGTACAAAACAGGATCCTGCTCTTTAACGTGCTGATAAAGTTGAGGCTGGCTTGACATAAACTTGTAGTCATCAAAGTATTTCATCATATTTATAACTGTTGAAAAGCTTCGTTGTGCCTTTTCGCGAGTCTGCGCAACAGTCCAAAGCCATGCCACATCTATATGTGTGTGACCTATACAGTTTACAATACCCTTGTTGTTGCCGCATTCTTTTTCGTAAAATTCTTCTTTTAAGTATTTTGATGTTGCATCAATACTTTTGTAAAAATCTGCGGAATAAAAATCTCTTAAATCAAGCAACATTGTAGCTTTGTTAAGATGGTTTTGTATTGTATAGTAGTCAACGGAATTTTCGTTGATGTTTTTAAGACAATCATAAGGAATTTTAATGTCGTACCAAAGTGACTCGATTTTCAAATCAACAATTTCAAGTGTAGCAACAACATTAAAAACAATTTCCGGAACATTATAAACCACATCCGACGCATTGTGAATCATACCTGTATAAAGGTAAAGGTATATGTCATATTCCTTGTCACCTTTAAGAGGAAACCATGTGTGGTTTGTATCAAGTGCTTGTGTTGTAACGCCGTCTACAAATACCGTAAACTGTGGGTTTGTAGCATCCCATAAACCTTCCTTGCCTGTTTTTACGGTAAAACGCAATTCCTGATTTTCACATACAGTTGGTGTTTTTATTTTGGTATGCAACCAATAGTGTTTATCCTGGCCTTCAAAACCCGTGTGTCTTTCTAGATTTTTCCATCCTGCATTTTCACAAGGTGGTGTGTTGTCCTTTTTGTATCCGTCAACAGGTACATAGACCATTTCAACAATTTCGGAGGAAACTGTTTTTTTAGAAGCAAGTACCTTCATGGATTCGCGTATTTTATCTCTTATGATATCATTTGCCATAAAATCACCTCTTGGTATTTTGTTGATTTTATAATAAAATAAAATTTTGAAAAAAACTACTATTGACGTGATATTATTTTTATGTTATTGTGATATCGAGGTGTGATTATGGAAAGAAAAAAGATATATGCCAAATACCACGTGCATGAAGATACGGGTTGTAATTTTCGGTATGTTCGCAGTGATACGGAACGCTTTCGCCCACATTGTCATGATTATTATGAGTTTTTTATGGTAAAGACGGGGGATGCCCACCATATTGTAAATGACCAGTACCAGATTCTGGCAGAGGGTAATCTGTTGTTTATACGTGATTTTGACTATCACGACTACAAACGTGCAGACAATAAATATTTTGAGTTTTTAAATCTTGCAGTTTCTGCTGATGTTATGGAGAGCGTGTTTGAATATTTGGGAGATGATTTTCCAAAAGATAAATTTTTAAATTCGTCAATGCCGCCTATGGTAACACTTCCTGTAACTGAACGTGAAAAGTTTTTTTATCGTTTAAATGAACTTAATCAGGTGGGGGACGTACATACAGTAAGGCTTAAACTTAAAACCCTGCTTGTAAATGTTTTTACAAATTATTTTATGAATTATTCTTCAAACACAAGCAATGTACCCCTGTGGCTTGAAATGACTTATGAAAAGATGAAGAATCCCAAAAACTTTATAGCAGGAATGGAAAGAATGTATGAGATTTCGGGCAAAAGCCGTGAACACCTTTGCCGTTCTCTTAAAGAGTACTATAATACTACTCCATCGGCACTTGTTAATGACTTAAGGTTAGAATACTGTACAAATCTTCTTATAAACAGTAACCTTTCTGTTACTGATATTTGTTATAGTTGCGGTTATGATAACCTTTCGTGGTTTTATAAAGTATTTTGTCAGAAATTTGGAGTTACACCTGCAAAGTACAGAAAGAACAAAGGGATTTAAAAATATATGGTAAAAAATGTTGACAAAAGTAATATAAAGTAATATAATTAGTGTGGTACTGAGATTTGGAGACGTATCAAAACAGAGGTGAAGAGCCTCTGTTTTGGTGCGTCCTTTTTTTATCTGATTATAGAATTTTGGGAGGGTTTAGTGTAATGTATGATGTTGCAGTAATCGGTGCAGGCGTTGTAGGTGGCATGATTGCAAGAAAGCTTTCATCCTTCGACCTTAAGGTTTGCATAATTGAAAAGGAAAATGATGTGGCTATGGGTGCTACAAAGGCAAATTCTGCCATTGTTCACGCAGGTTTTGATGCAAAGGAAGGTAGTCTTAAGGCTTTACTTAATGTAAGAGGTTCAAAAATGTTCCCTCAGGTTACAAAGGAGCTTGGGGTTAAGTACATAAACAACGGCTCAATAGTAATAGGGTTTAATGATGAAGACCGTGCTACAATAGAAGAACTTTTAATACGTGGTACAAAAAACGGTGTAGCAAATCTTTGTATTGTAGAAAAGGACGAACTTAAAAAGCTTGAACCAAATATTTCCGACAATGTAGTATGTGCACTTTATGCTCCTACAGGTGCTATTACCTGCCCATATGAACTTACAGTTGCGGCAATCGGTAATGCAATGGATAACGGTGTAGATTTAGAACTTAACTTCGGTGTAGAAAAGATTGAGGACAAAGGCGATTTTTATACATTAAAATCAGGTGACAAAACTATAGATGCCAGATACATAGTAAATGCCGCAGGGCTATATAGCGATGAGGTTGCTTCTATGGTTGGTGATAACAGTTTTAAAATTCACCCAAGACGTGGCGAATACATACTTCTTGACAAAGAGTGCGGCAACCTTGTATCAACTACAGTTTTCAGAACACCAAGTAAAATGGGTAAGGGTATTCTTGTTTCTCCTACAGTTGACGGCAACCTTCTTACAGGTCCAACATCTGTTGATATGGAGGATAAATGCGACAATGCTACAACTCCTGAAGGCTTTGCAAACATTATCCGTGAAGCTAATGAAAATGTAGATGGTATTCCTTTTAACAAGACAATTACATCATTTTGCGGACTTCGTGCTGCAGGTGATACAGGTGACTTTATTATAAATTCAAATGTTAAAAATGTTGTAAATGTTGCGGGTATTGAATCACCGGGTCTTACAGCGTCACCTGCAATTGCAGAAATGGTTGCAGAGATGCTTGAAAAGGCAGGACTTGAACTTAAGGAAAACAAAAATTACAATCCTGTACGCAAGCCCGCACACGCTTTTCGTGAAGCAAGTTTGGAAGAAAAAAATAAAATGATAAAGGAAAATCCTTCATACGGTAAAATAATCTGCAGATGTGAAACTGTAACAGAAGGTGAAATACTTGATGCTATAAGAACCAATCCAAAGCCTCGTGACCTTGATGGTGTAAAACGTCGTACAAGAGCACAGATGGGCAGATGTCAGGGTGGTTTTTGCGGTCCGCAGATTGTGGAAATGCTTGCAAAAGAGCTTGGCATAAAGTATGAAGATGTTACAAAATTCGGTGGTAATTCAGTAATTAATGTAGGCAAAACAAAGGATGGTGAATAATATGACAGATTTGGTTATTATAGGTGGAGGTCCTGCCGGTATGAGTGCGGCAGTTGCAGCTTATGAAAGCGGTATTCGTGATATACTTATTTTAGAACGTGATGAAAATCTTGGCGGTATTTTGCAGCAGTGTATTCACAATGGCTTTGGTCTTCACAAATTCGGTGAAGAGCTTACAGGTCCTGAATACGCATGGAAATATGAGCAAAAAGTGCGTGAACTTAATATCCCCGTAAAGCTAAACACAATGGTGCTAGATATTACTGAGGATAAAGTTATAACAGCCACAAATTGCGTGGATGGTATTTTTCAGATTCAGGCAAAGGCAATAATTCTTGCTATGGGTTGCCGCGAACGTGCAAAGGGTGCTCTTAATATTGCAGGCTACAGACCTGCAGGTATTTACAGTGCAGGTACAGCACAAAAATTTGTTAATATAAAAGGCTATATGCCCGGTAAGAATGTAGTTATTTTAGGTTCCGGTGATATTGGTCTTATAATGGCAAGACGTATGACACTTGAGGGTGCAAAGGTTAACGCAGTATGTGAACTTATGCCATATTCAGGTGGGCTTGCACGTAATATTGAACAGTGCCTTAATGACTTTAACATTCCTCTTAAATTAAGCCATACAGTTGTGGAAATTCACGGTAAGGAAAGAGTAGAGGGCGTAACAATAGCAAAGGTTGATGATAAAAGACGTCCAATTATGGAAACAAAGGAATTTATACCTTGCGATACATTGCTTTTGTCAGTTGGTCTTATTCCTGAAAATGAGCTTACAAAGAGTGCAGGTATTGACATAAGCGGTATTACAAACGGTGCAGTAGTTGACCAGGACAGACAGACTTCCGTAGAAGGTATATATGCTTGCGGAAATGTTTTGCACGTACATGACCTTGTGGACTTTGTTTCCGAGGAAGCGGAAATTGCAGGTAGGGCAGCTGCTGATTACATAAAGGGTGAAAAATCAGATGCTGTTGATGTAAATATTAAAACAGACGGTAAAATTCGCTACACTGTACCACAGAAGATTACAAAGGACAAGGACATTACGGTTTTCTTCCGTGTTGCTGATGTGTATAAAAATGCAAAAGTGAATGTTATTAAAAATGGGGAAAAAGTGTATTCCAAAAAGAAGATAAAGGTTGCCCCCGGTGAAATGGAAAGTGTAAAGCTTACAAAAGATATGTTTGCAGATGCAAATGAGCTTGTCTTTGAGTTGGAGGTGCTTTAATATGAAAAGAGAATTAACTTGCATTGTGTGTCCTATGGGTTGTAGCTTAGAGGTAGAACTTGACGGAGATAAGGTTTTATCTGTTACCGGTAACACCTGTCCGAGAGGTGCAAAGTATGCCGAGGCAGAATGTACTAATCCTCAAAGAACAATTACTACAACAATGAAATGCAGTGATGGCGGCGTTGTTGCAGTAAAAACCGATACGACTATTCCTAAGGATAAAATGTTTGAATGTATGGAAATTATAAATAAAACAACAGTTAACTTGCCAATTTCCGTTGGAGATGTTATAATTAAAGATGTATTTGGCAGCAACGTGGTTGCTACGCAAAACAGAAAGTGAGATGTCAAAAATGGATACAATCAAATTTAACAAGGGTAATGCACAGGTAATTGCACACAGAGGCTTAAGTGGTTTAGAGCCTGAAAATACAGTTTCGGCATTTGTTGCCGCAGGTAACAGAAGCTATTACGGGGCAGAATGTGATGTTCACGTTACAAAAGATGGTAAAGTAGTTGTAATTCACGATTCACAAACAGGAAGAGTTGCTGGAAAGGACATTAATGTTGATGAATGTGCTTTTGAGGAAGTTCGTGCAGTAAAGCTTGACAACATCAGCGGTGTTGAAAGAAAAATTGTGGGTGCAGATGTTCACCGCAACAATAGGTCAGACCTTGTTATTCCTGAAATGCATGAATATATAAATATATGTAAAAAGTATGGTAAAAAGTGCATTTTAGAGCTTAAGGCAAGAATAGAAACCAAATATATACAGCAAATAGTTGATGAAATAACAGAGCTTGGATACCTTGCGGATGTAATTTTTATTTCCTTTGACCTTGATAACCTTATTGATTTAAGAAATATTCTTCCAAGACAGCGTATTCAGTACCTTGCAGGTGAATACAACAAGGATGTTCTTGAAATTCTTAATAAATACAACTTTGACCTTGATATTCAATATAATGCACTTACAAAGAATATCGTTGACGAAGTTCACGCAAATGGACATATTGTAAACTGCTGGACAGTTGACAACAAAGGTGACGGAGAAAGACTTGCGTCATGGGGTGTAGACCAGATTACCACAAATATTCTTGAATAAGAGGTGGATTTATGGGAAACAGAATAATTGCCGCAGTACGAACACAAGAAGAGCTTGAACAAGCGGTTAAATCAAAGGTTGGTATAATATTCCACCTTAGTCCTGATTTGCATACACTTGATGAAAATGTTAAGCTTGCACATAGTTGCGGTAAAAAGTTTTTTATCCATTTAGACCTTGCTACGGGTATTGGCAAGGACAAAAGCGGCATTTTGTTTGTGAAGAATGCGGGTGTTGACGGAATACTCAGTACAAGAGTGAATATTATAAAAGTCGCAAGAGAGTGCGGAATATTTACTGTGCAAAGATTTTTTATTGTAGATTCCCATTCAATAGATACGACGGTTGAATCTGTAAGGGCAGCAAAGCCTGATATGATAGAAATTATGCCGGGTGTTATAACAAAGGTTATAAAAAAACTGAAACAGCTTGTCAATGTTCCCATAATCGCAGGTGGTATTATAGACTGTGCAGAAGAAATTGAGGATGTAGTAAATGGCGGAGCAACCGCAGTTTCAACAGGAAAGAAAGAACTTTGGGGTGAATAATATGAGCAGCTTAAAAGATAAAAAATTATTTTTGCTTGATATGGATGGTACCATTTATCTTGATAACGATTTGTTTGACGGTACATTAGAATTTTTAGAGCATGTAAAAAGCATTGGCGGAAGATATATTTTTATTACAAATAATTCTTCCAAAAGTGTAGACAAATATGTTGAAAAGCTTGCTTCTTTGGGTATAGAATCAACTGCTGATGACTTTTTGACATCTACAAATGCGACAGTTTTGTATTTGCAGAAGAAAAATTATAAAAGGATTTACGCATTTGGTACAACTTCCTTCAGGGAACAGCTTGCAGACGGAGGACTTCCCATAACAGACAAGCTTGAAGATGATATTGACTGCTTGTGTATGGGCTTTGATACGGAACTTTCGTTTAAAAAACTTGAAGATGCCTGCATACTTTTGGGTAGAGGTGTTGACTACATAGCTACAAATCCCGACTGGGTATGCCCTACCTGGTATGGATATGTGCCCGATTGCGGTTCTGTAAGTGAGATGCTTTATAATGCAACAAAACGCAGACCAAAATTTATTGGTAAGCCACAACCTGATATGGCACATCTTGCAATGGAAAAGACAGGTTATAAGCCTGAAGAAACAGCCGTTGTAGGTGACAGACTCTACACCGACATTGCCTGCGGTGTAAATGCAGGGGTAAGTACTGTTTTTGTACTAAGCGGGGAAGGAACAATGGAGGATGTTGAAAAAGGCGAAACCAAGCCTGAATTTATATTGCAAAACATCCGCGAACTACTAAATGAAATAAAATAAAGTCAAAGGGAATGTAAAAATAGTACAGAACGCAAAAAGCAAATAAAATACAAGTAAGAAAAGCATATATCAATAATTTGTATTGTTTGAATAATGATGAAAAAACTCAAAATTGAGTTTTTTCTATAAATTAATTCTTTTTGCTACAACCAAACTTCACCGCTCGACGTACCTTTGTACGCCTTCGGGTAACCCCTACGGGTTCAGTTTGGCTGTTCTGAAGCATTTTTTCCTATTCCCTACAAAATATCAGGATTGCAAAAAAACAATTAGTTTTTTACAATCCCTTTTGAATGAAAATGTTTGTTAAAATATTCACACCCCTGTGCTCAGGGCTTTTAGGAAGCTGTTTTCAAGGGGGCAGCGTCTTAAATAAATTTCTCCGATTTTTTTCTCAACACAACAATATCCATTTTTCATTTATCTGTTACCTCTATAGATAAATGAGCAACCCTGAGTACAGCGGTGTGAATATTTTGCTATTTGACATTATGTGTGCTATTTGGTATAATTACATTGTAAACTCAATTTATAAAGAGGTTTGCTATGAATAAATTAATTGGTTTTATACAAAAACTTAAAAGAGTTTTCCTTTCACCGGCTTTCGGAAAATTTGTAGCAATTGGTTTCGTCAATGGTTTTAACAGTGTAGTTGCATCGTATATTTTTTCAATTATTTTGCCGGTAAATATATCGTTTGTATTGGGTTATTGTGTATCTATAAGCATATCGTATTTTTTGAATTCACATTTTGTTTTTCAACGTAAGACCAATATGGAACGATTTGTAAAATTCTGTCTTTCCTATATACCTAATTTTTTAATACAAAATGGTTGCGTTTTTGTTATGTACAACATACTTGACTGGCATGAAATTGCAGCATTTGCATTTGCAGGTATTTTTGCTGTTCCTATTACATATGTAATACTCAACATTTTAACTTTTAAAACTGTCAGAGGAAGAAAATAAGAGCATTCAGTTAAATTAAACTGAATGCTCTTTTTTATTATAGAGTTTAAAATTTTTTAATACTCAAATCAGGTTCCAAGGTAAGAAAAGTGCATATAGTCCCTAGTGCTTGACCAAGCGTCACCGCCCCATGTAAAGCCGTATTTTTCAAATGCACGTACAACATCACCATAAGGTTTGATTGAATATGGGTCTACACCCGGTTTCCAATAAGAACCAACGATTGAACCGTCAGAGTATATACAGTAGTTTTCATTACTGTTTAAATCTATTGCGGTTCCGTAGTTGTGTTCTGTTCTTCCGCCTCTCCAGTTATAAGCGCCAATATCCTTGAATGGGAATTTTTCCTTGCCGTTATAAATTTCCTGGAATACCAATTTAATCAAGTGTGCTATATCTTTATGAATTTTGAAGGTTGCAGTTGATGAAACCTTTTTGCCGTTGGAAAGTCTCCATACCGGAACAGTTACTGATACTACCAACTTGTCTGCTTCAGCCTTGCTTGAAGGAAGGTTAGAATAAACCTTGTTATAAAGGTCGTTGTCGTAGCCAATACCTGTGTAAATATCGTATTCACCAACGGAATTTCCGCTTTGAACTTTTATAGTATATGTACAGTTCGGGTATGTATCAAGATAAATGCAGTTTGTGGTATAGTTGTTAAGAACTATTGGGGTATTTGCAGGTGTATCACCATTTCTGCTGTTTCTTTGTTCTGTGATAGTAACGTTATACTTGGTTATTCCCGGAAGTTTGTTCCAGTGTATTATCTTTTTACCTGCTTTCCAATCATCATTACTGCATTTTATAACAAAGAATGGATAAATTGACCAACCTCTGTTTTTATATTCCTCAACTCTTGTTTTTGGTATAATTTCTGACTGCCCCTGAGGAGAATAGATTTTTGTTACAGGCTCAAGGTACCAACCAACTGACATATAGTCATATTTTTCTTTTTCCTGAACAACCTTTGTTCTGCCGTCAACTGCATACATTGTTATAACAGGTGATGGATACCAACCCACCTTAAGCTGAGCGGCAACCTGACTTTGCTTGAATAATTTACTTTTGCCTATTGCGTAAAGTCGCTGAACAGGCTCTGTGTACCAGCCCACTTTAAGCTGAGCGGCAACCTGACTTTTCTTAAACACCTTGCTTTTGCCTTCTGCATAAAGACGCTGAACAGGTTCTGTATACCAGCCAACCTTTTCATTTGCGGCAATTTCGCCTGAACCTATGTATTTTGTTCTGCCGTCTTCGGCATAAGCTTTAATTGGTTTGCCTACATACCAACCAACCTTTTTGTTGGCTTCAACTGCTGAAAGTAAAACGTATTTTGACCTGCCGTCTAAAGCAAACATCTCTACATAAGGTTCTTCCGACCAGCCTGCTTTGAGCTTTTTGTTAACTTCAGTCTGTTTGAAAACTTCACTTTTGCCGGGTTGATAAAGTCTTTGTACAGGGTATTTGTACCAACCGACAGTAAGTTGAGCTTCTACCTGACTTTCAGGGAAATACTTGCTTCTGCCGTCTTCTGCATAAAGCTTTTTGTAAGCTTCTGCATTAAATACACTTATTGATGAAAGTGTCATAAGCACCGCAAGTATCAGTGTGATAGTTTGCTTAAATAAAAATTTCATAACTTAACCACCTTTAGTATAATATATGTAAAATTTTAACATATAACATCACTAAAAGTCAAGGTGTAGAGAAAAAACAAGAGATTTATTAGTATATTACTAACTATTCTATAAATGAGGTTGTCAAAATGACAACCTCATTTGTTCTATTTTTCAATATAGGTAAATGCTTCCCACGGCATATTTACAGGCTTTTTAGCTGTGATAATTTCATCTGTGTGAAGAAGTAGAGGGAAGTCTTCGGCTTTTAATATGCCTTTTGCAACATTTGTTTTTATTGCCCTTGCAACACGTTCTGCAACAACAAGTGATTCAAGGGTTACGCCGTTAAGTTCCGCTTTTGCTTCATCAATATTAAGACCTCTGCCAAGAAGGATACTTCTGTCTGGTCGTGGAAAACAAGCTCGTAGCTTGTGCATGGTCCGCCTATTGCGTTAAGGTTGAGCTTTTTGCTCTTTTTCGCAAGCTTTTCCGCCCAGTAGTGAGGGTATGTGATAAGCTTGCCTTCTGGTGTGTCAATAAGTCCTTTTGTAACTGAAAGTACGGGAATGCTTTCAGGAATAATGGGAAGAATTTCGTCACCAAACCAGTCTACGCCAAAGCTGCTTACACCTCCTATAATCATATCAGAACCTTCAATTGCAGCTTTAACATCTTCGATATGATAGTATTTAATACCTGCGGGGAATGGTTTGTCAAATTTGGGGTGTTGGTTTGTTTCAATACACTTTTCTATAATTTCTCTGTCTAAATGAGTACCTACCAAACGTACCTCGTGGCCGTTTTCACGTGCAGGAAAAGCCAGCGCTGAACCCATCATACCTGCACCAATAATTGTGACTGTTGCCATTTTAATTACCTCCGTGTGAAAATTCTTGAAAAATTTTGACGTTGTTTTGCTAAAATGTTAATATTTTTTTAGAATATTAAAGCTTAAAAGTCAATATATGTCAATGTTTTAGGAACTTTTTCGAATTTTTTCAAAATTGGGTGTAAAAAAACCTATAGATTATGTAACAAGGAAGATGTAGATATAATAATATGTGATACAATGCTTTCGTGGGAAAAAGAAATCCACAGGAATTAAAATTCCCGTGGATTTTTGTATTATTTGATATAGTCTTTAAGATATTCAATTTGCTTTTCTACAGATTCAATTCCTGTACCGCCTGCGGAGATTCGTTTTTCAACACAGGTTTTAAGTGAAATTTCTTCAAACAAATCCTCGTCAAAAAGCTCACTTTGAGCTTTGTATTCATCTAAAGACATTGTTTCTAAAACTATGCCTCTTTTTATGCAATCACCAACTATTGTACCTACAATTTTATATGCACTTCTGAATGGCAAGCCTTTTTTTACAAGGTAGTCTGCTAGGTCTGTAGCATTTATAAAGCCCTTCTGTGCAGCGGCGTACATATTTTCCGGAATAGCCTTCATTGTGTCAATCATAGGTGTAAATACACCAAGGCACATCTTCAATGTTTCTATACTGTCAAATATAGCTTCCTTATCTTCCTGCATATCCTTGTTATACGCAAGAGGAAGACCTTTAAGCATTGTAAGAGTAGCCATCAGGTTGCCGTAAACTCTGCCTGTTTTACCGCGTACAAGCTCTGCCATATCGGGGTTTTTCTTCTGTGGCATAATACTTGAGCCTGTTGTGTATGAATCATCAAGTTCAATATATTTGAATTCCCATGATGCCCAAAGTATAATTTCTTCTGAAAATCTTGAAAGGTGCATCATAGCAGTAGAGTATGCACTCATAAGCTCTATGCAGAAATCACGGTCTGAAACACCGTCTATACTATTAAGTGTAATTCCGTCAAAGCCTAATTTTTCGGCTACCATATAACGGTCTGTGTTATATGTTGTGCCTGAAAGTGCACAGCTTCCAAGTGGTGAGTAATTCATTCTTGCAAGTGCATCCAAAAGACGTGAAATATCTCTTGAAAACATCATGCCGTATGCAAGAAGGTGATGAGCAAAGGTTATTGGCTGTGCTCTCTGAAGATGTGTGTAGCCCGGCATAATAGCATCTTTATATTGTTCCGCTTTGTTTGTAACAACCTCAATAAGCTTTTTTAGAAGTTCAATTATTTCATTTGTTTCATCACGAAGATACATTCTTATATCAAGAGCAACCTGGTCATTACGGCTTCTTGCAGTATGTAGTCTTTTGCCTGTATCTCCAATTCTTTTTGTAAGCTCGGATTCTACAAACATATGTATATCCTCGGCATCCATATCAAAAGAAAGCTTGCCAACGTTTATGTCATCAAGTATAGATTGCAAGCCGTCTATAATTGCATCACGGTCTGCATCGGTAATAATTCCCTGCGCAGCAAGCATAGTTGCGTGTGCCATAGAGCCTGTAATATCCTGCTTATACATTTTGCAGTCAAAATGTATTGATGAGTTAAAGTCATCTGCCATTTTATCAAGAGCCTTGTCAAAACGACCTGCCCACATTTTATCCATATAAAAACCTCCACAATATACAGATACAAGGCGGATTACTCCGCCTTGTACCCAATATAAAAATTATAAAATATTCTCTTTATGCAGTCTGCACATTTTTAGAGCGCTTTATTTAAGCTTACCTGTTTTCTGGTTAACTTGTGCCTGTACTTTTGTTGGCAAACCAAACAAGTTGATAAAGCCTTCAGCATCGTACTGGTTGTATATTTCATCTTCATCAAATGTAGCAAGTTCTTCAGAATAAAGTGAATAGTCACTCCATACACCTGCTTTAATCATGTTGCCCTTGTAAAGTTTGATTTTAACTCTACCAGTAACATTTTCCTGTGTTTTATCAACAAAAGCTGACAATGCTTCACGTAGTGGTGAGTACCACTGACCGTTGTATACAAGCTCTGCAAATGTAATTGCAAGTTCCTGCTTTTTGTGCATTACATATTTGTCAAGGCACATTGTTTCAAGATAATCGTGTGCAAAATAAAGAATTGCACCGCCCGGTGTTTCGTATACACCACGGCATTTCATACCTACAAGACGATTTTCAATAATATCAAGAAGTCCTATACCGTTAGCACCGCCGATTTCGTTAAGCTTAAGGATAATTTCCTTTGCAGACATTTTTTCGTCATTAAGAGCAACAGGAGTACCTTCAACAAAATCAAGTGTAATATATGTAGGAGCATCAGGTGCCTGAATAGGTGATACACCCATTTCAAGGAAACCTTCTTTTTCATACAATGGTTCGTTGCCTGCATCTTCAAGGTCAAGACCTTCGTGTGAAAGATGCCATAGGTTTTTATCTTTTGAATAGTTTGTTTCACGGCTGATTTTCAATGGAATATTATGAGCTTCTGCATATTCTATTTCTTCTTCACGTGACTTAATATCCCATTCACGCCATGGAGCAATAATGTGCATATCAGGAGCAAATGCCTTAATAGCAAGCTCAAAACGTACCTGGTCGTTACCCTTACCTGTACAACCGTGGCAGATAGCATCTGCACCTTCAGCCTTTGCAATTTCAACAATTCTCTTTGCAATGATAGGACGTGCAAATGATGTACCAAGCATATATTCTTCATACTTTGCACCTGCTTTTACAGTAGGGATGATGTATTCGTTAACAAATTCATCAGTAAGGTCTTCAATATAAAGCTTTGAAGCACCTGTCTTTATAGCCTTTTCTTCAAGGCCTTCAAGTTCATCAGCCTGACCAACGTTACCTGAAACCGCAATAACCTCACAGTTATTGTAGTTTTCTTTAAGCCATGGAATGATAATTGATGTATCAAGTCCGCCTGAGTAGGCAAGAACAACTTTTTTAATGTCTTTCTTATTCATTATTTTGCACCTCTTGTTGTTTATTTATGCATTTATTATACAACTTTTTGCATAATTATGCAATATTTTTTTTATTTTTAATATATATTTGAATAAAATACATATAAAATCCAAAGATATTTACAGGTTATTGTGCATAATTGTTATAAAAATCAGTCTTTACTGTCCATTTTTTCAAAATAGGTTTTGAGATGTACTATGTGTACAACTGCAATTATAAGACCTCTGCACATTTCCTTTGCTTCAGTATTTGTAACGCCAACTTCCTTGATTTCATCGGATATTCCAAAAATATAGCAAAGCATATTTTCAAATTCCGTACAGAAATAATCGTATGCTACAGAAGGTTCATAGTGTTCCTTTTGAATATCAAGCAACTTTTTTATATTTTCCATAGAAAGAGCATTTTTTGCAATTGCAATAAAAAAGAGATATGCAATCTGCTGAGCACTGTACTGCTTTTTCGTAGGATTTGTAAGTAATCCTTTCTTTACATAATTGCTTATCATAGAACCTGTAATTTCAAGCCCTAACGGGGCAAGAAAGTTGTTTATGTATTTAGTTGTCTGGTCTAAATAAAGCCCTACATCGGGAAGCTCCTTAAACCTTGGCATACGAAAGGCTTTTATTGATTCCTCAATGCGAGTTTTTTCTATATTATTCATAAACTATATTTTACTACTCATTACACTTTATGTCAATAAGTTATTGACAAATTTGTAATATGGGGATATAATTATCCTTGTCACAAGTTTTTGAAAAACTTGTTAGACGGTATTTTGAATTTATGAGGTGCGAAAATGACATATAGAATAGTATCGGATTCATCGGCAAATTTATTGACTTTAAAAGATGTTGATTTTAAGTCGGTTCCTTTAAAAATAAGAGTTGAAGATAAAGAATACATAGATGACGAAAATGTTGATGTTAAGGAAATGGTTGAACATTTAAAACGCATTAAAACAAAGTCTACAACGGCTTGTCCGTCACCTGAAGAATATTTTGAAGCTTTTGGAGATGCAGAACGCATTTTTTGTACAACAATATCAGGTGGACTTTCAGGAAGTTATAATGCCGCAAGAATTGCAAAAGAGGATTATGAAAGTAAATATCCCGGTAAAAAAGTTTTTGTTATTGATTCTGTTTCTGCAGGTCCGGGAGTTGCTATGATAGCAGAAAAACTTGAAGAATTAATTGTTTCAGGAAAAGATTATGATGAAATATGTGATGACATAACGGAATATCGTAAAACTTTGTACATATATTTTTCTCTTGAATCTCTTAAAAATTTTGCAAACAACGGAAGAGTGAGTCCTGCGGTTGCAAAAATAACAGGTATTTTAGGGATTCGCCTTGTAGGTACAGCAAGCGAAGAGGGAACTTTGATGCCTGTGAATAAGTGCAGAGGTGAAAAAAAGGCTCTTGAGGCAGTATATAATAATATGATGAACAGCGGATACAATGGAGGAAGGGTCAGAATTTCACATTGTGAAAATGAAAATGCCGCTGAAATATTAAAAAACAGAATAAACGCTGAATTTCCCGGTGCTGATATTGAGATTATGAAAAACCGAGCACTTTGCAGTTTTTATGCAGAAACAGGAGGTTTCCTCGTAAGTTTTGAAGGAAAAGCAAGATAAATATTGAATTTTTACAGGATAATTGTTATAATAAATTATCCTGTTTTTTTGAGGTGATTAATATGCCGCTTAATATAATAAGAGATGATATAACCAAGCTTACGGTTGATGCTATAGTAAATGCTGCAAATGAACGTCTTCTTGCAGGTGGAGGCGTTTGTGGTGCAATTTTTAAAGCTGCAGGTGAAGATATATTGCAAAAAGCCTGTAATGAAATAGGTCATTGCGGTATTGGTGAAGCTGTAATTACAAATGGGTTTAATTTAAAAGCAAAATATGTTATACATACAGTGGGACCTGTGTATGGAAGGGACCCGTTAAATGAAGAACAACAACTTTATTCCTGCTATGCAAATTCATTAAAACTTGCAATGGAAAAGGGGATTGAATCAATTGCATTTCCTTTGATTTCTTCGGGTATATATGGCTATCCGAAAGCAGAGGCTTTGAAAATTGCATCAGGGGCAATTAAAGATTTTCTTGCGGAAAATGAAATGGATATTTACCTTGTAGTTTATGATAAGGCATCATTTCAGATAAGCGAAAAACTGTTCTCAAGTGTGCAAAGCTATATTGATGAGAGAATGGTTGTAAAGGATGAACGCAGAAGAATTTATGAATCCTGCACCTTGGTCGATGTGATGCAGGAGGATTGCAGCGAAATTCCTGAATTGCGTTCTGTGCCAAAAACCAAAGTGCAAAAAAAGACTATTGTGGATTTTTTAAAGATTGAAGCAGAAACGTTTTCGCAGATGCTTCTTCGTCTTATTGATGAAAAGGGTATGTCGGATGTTGAGGTTTACAAACGTGCAAATATAGACAGAAAACTTTTTTCGAAAATGCGTAAAAAGGATTATAACCCTAAAAAATCAACAGTTTTCGCTCTTATAATCGGACTTCGCCTTGAAATGAACGAGGCAAAGAAGTTGCTTTCCCGTGCAGGATATGCATTTAACGAAAGCAGTAAGTTTGACCTTATAATAGAATATTTTATAGAAAATGAAAATTATGATATTTTTGAAATAAATGAAACGTTGTTTGCTTTTGAACAACCGTTGTTAGGTGCATAATTTGTCGCTTTTAAAACGACCTTGCCTCTCTTTTTTGATGATACAATTAAGTCATCAAATGAAAGAGAGGTATTTTTTATGAACAAAAATTTAACTGAATTAGTATTTATTATGGACAGAAGCGGCTCTATGACCGGGCTTGAAAACGACACAATAGGAGGTTATAACGGACTTTTGGAAAAACAAAAAAAGGTAGAGGGCGAAGCAAGAATTACAACGGTGCTTTTTGATAATGAATACGAAATTTTGCACGATCATGCGGATATTCTGAAAATTGAGCCTATTACTGAAAGAGAATATTTTGCACGTGGCTCAACGGCACTTTTGGACGCTATAGGAAAAACTATTAATACGGTAGGAAGAAGACATAAATATGCACCTGACAATGAAGTGCCTGCAAAAACTATGGTAGTTATAATTACCGACGGTCACGAAAATTCAAGTACGGAATATAAGATTAATGAAGTAAAGGAAATGGTAGAAAGACAAAAAGAAAAATACGGTTGGGAATTTTTGTTCCTTGGTGCCAATATGGATGCTATCAGCACAGCCGCAGGCTTTGGTATATCTGCTGACAGAGCGGCAACCTATTGTCCTGACAGTGAGGGCACAATGATGAACTTTCAGGCTATGGAATCGGTTTGCTACAGTGTAAGGGCATCTAAACCTATAGCTTCAAATTGGAAAAAGGATATAGAAAACAGAAGAAAGTAATAAAAAAATATTGAAACCTTCACAAAATCGTGATAAAATATTACCATAATCTACAAGTGAAGGAGAGCATTATATGAAAACAGTACAAGATATTATTGCTATGATTAAAGAGCATGATATTAAAATGGTAGACTTTAAGATGGTTGACATCAACGGTCAGTACCGTCACGTTACTATCCCTGCAAAGAACTTTTCTGAAAAAACTATGAAAAATGGTATCGGTTTTGATGCTTCAAACTATGGTTATGCAGTTGTTGAAAAAAGTGATATGGTATTTATACCTGACCCTGATACTGCAGTTATCGATCCATTCTGCGAAATTCCTACTTTGTCAATGACAGGTAATGCAATGATTATTGACAATCCTGAAAACAGACCTTTGGCACAGTACCCACGAAACATTGTACTTGCGGCTGAAAAATATCTTAAGGATTGTGGCATTGCGGATACAATGCTCATTCTTCCTGAATTTGAGTTTTATCTTTTCGATAATGTTGGCTGGGAGGTTAAGCCCGAATCTATCGGTATGACTTTAGATGCTAATCAGGCACATTGGAACAGCGGTGTTGAAGGTCTTGGAAACGTTGTTGCAAAACAGAAAAACTATCACATTGCAAAGCCTTTTGATGTATCTTACGAGGCAAGAAGTGAAATGTGTATGTTAATAGACGATGCTGGTATTGCACTTAACTACCACCATCCTGAAGTTGGTGCAGGCGGTCAGTTTGAAATTGAGCCTGAACTTGGTCAGATGTCTAAAATGGCAGATGCTACTATGATGATTAAATATATCATTCACAACACAGCAAGAAAGTACGGTATGTCCGCTACATTTATGCCAAAGCCTGTTATGGGTGAGGCAGGTAACGGTATGCACGTACATATGCTTCTTTTAAAAGATGGTCAGCCTGTGTTCTCTGACGATAACGGTTATGCAAATCTAAGTAAGGAAGCTCATTGGTTTATGGGTGGTCTCTTAAAGCATATTGCATCACTTTGTGCAATTACAAATCCAAGTACAAACTCTTTCAAACGTCTTGTACCGGGCTTTGAAGCACCTGTTACAGTAGGTTATGCTACATCAAACAGAAGTGCGGTTATCCGTATTCCTGCTTATGCAAAAGCACCGGAGCTTCGTCGTTTCGAACTCAGAAACCCTGATGCAACCTGTAACCCATATTTCTGCTATGCGGCAATTTTGATGGCAGGTATTGACGGTATTAAAAATCAGATAGATCCACATGCAAACGGTTGGGGTCCATACGATATGAACCTGTTCCACTTAAGTGATGAGGAAAAGGCAAAACTTAAACACCTGCCAACATCACTTGACCAGGCACTTGATGCACTAGAAGCTGACCACGATTACTTAACAGCAGGCGGAGTATTCCCTGAAGAATTACTTAAAAACTTCATTGCAACAAAACGTGATGAATGCCGTCAGCTTGCGGCTATTCCACACCCTGCAGAGTTTGATAAATACTATAATCTATAAGATAAAACCGACTCACATAGAGTCGGTTTCAGACCGTCGAAAAAGTCGTTCTATCGCAAATGACTTAATAATTATGTTTGAATGTAGGGTAAGGGTTTACTCTTGCCAAAAAAATAAAAACAACTATATAACCGCAAGGAAAACATCGAATTTTCCTTGCGGTTATTTGCTTTTTGCCAATTTGAACTCTACCGTACCCTTGTACGCCGACGAATTCAAATTGACAAAATATACCTTCCTTTTTCGCAATCTGTCAGCGTGTCGACAGGTTTATCGACACGCTGAAACCGACTCACATAGAGTCGGTTTTTGATTTATATTAAATTATGTAATTAACTTACTTTTTTATTCATATAATCAAATAGAATATGAATAAAAGGGTGGTACTGACTATGGATATTGAGGAAAGAACAATTAACATAGGTCATTACATTATAGATAAAAAAGCCACTGTAAGGGCTGCGGCAAAATACTTTGGTGTTTCCAAATCTACAGTACATAAAGATGTTACTGAAAGGCTTAAGAAAATTAATCCCGGGCTTGCAAGAGAAGTTAGGCTTGTGCTTGATGAAAACAAGTCGGAAAGGCATCTTCGGGGAGGAATGGCTACTAAGAAAAAATATAAGGGTTGATTTTTAACATATTATTTACAACATTGAAAGCACAGAGTGGTATAATAATTGTGATAAATGTAAGAAAGGTGGGGTGTAATTGAATATTTTGTATTTTCTTACCCCTAAAAATCAGGTTGCAAATATAAGTGAGGACTCTAATCTGCGTCAGCTTATGGAAAAGCTTGAATATCACAAATATACAGCAATACCAATTATAAATGCTGACGGTCAGTATGTGGGGACTATTGCAGAGGGAGATATACTTCGTGTTATTAAAGAGACCTTTAATATGAATCTGCAGGCGGCACAGAATATTGCAGTTAAGGATATTCCCAGAAGGACGCGTGTTTTACCTGTTAATGCCAATGCGTCTATGGATGATATTATCGATATGGCAATAGCACAAAACTTTGTACCTGTAACTGATGACAATGATGTTTTTATAGGCATAGTTACCCGAAAGGACATACTTAAATATTTTAAAGATAAATATAAAAAATCCGAGAATTAATTCTCGGATTTTTTGCGTTTGTTCTGACTATGGCTTTGTGATTGTATCATTTTCTTATGCATCTAAATATAATGTATTGAGGTTGATGTTTATGATGTATAGTAAAAGTATACTTATTTGCGGAGGAGATAAACGGCAGAAGTATATGTATGAATATATGGTGGAAAACGGGCTTGATGTAAAAACTTTTGGGCTGTTTTACAACGATATGGAGGATATTGACAACATTGTTAATTTTGATGTTGTAATATTGCCTGTTCCGGTAACGAGGGATGGAGTTTATCTTAACTCGGAACGTGTTGTAAAGCTTGATGATGTTTTGGGCAGGCTTAAAAAAACGCAGATTGTACTTGGCGGTATGCACAGCGGGGTTGTTGACTTTTGTAAGCTTGAAAGCTTTCAGATGAGAAACGCTGTACCTACTGCCGAGGGAGCAATACAGGTAGCTATGGAAAATACAGATGCTTTAATCAGTAACTCAAATTGTGCTGTTTTCGGCTATGGTAGAATAGGGAAAGTACTTTCAGGTATGTTGAAAAATCTTGGGGCAGATGTTACGGTTTATGCAAGAAAAGAAAGAGATATAGAGCTTGCATGTGCATTTGGCTGCAAGACAGGGAATATTTATGTTCCTGATGGCATTGAAAATGTTGATGTTATTTTCAATACTGTACCTGAAACCGTGATAGGCGGAGATGTTCTGTGCAGAACTAAAAAAGATGTTCTTATAGTTGAACTTGCAAGTAAACCTTACGGTACAGACCTTGAAGGTGCGTCTAAAATGGGAAGGAATGTAATTGTTGCTTCCGGCTTGCCCGGAAAGGTTGCTCCGAAGACTGCAGGTAAAATTTTGTATGAGGTTATAATGGATATACTCATTGGAATGGAGGTATAAAAATTGGAGCTTCAGGGGTTGAGGATAGGGTATGCCTTTACAGGCTCATTTTGTACGTTGACAAAATCTTTTGATATAATGCAACAAATGAATGAAGAAGGTGCCGATGTTTTTCCTATAATGTCAGAAAATGTGTACTACACCGACACCCGTTTTGGTACTGCAGAAAGCTTTGTGAAAAAAGCGGAAGAAATGTGTGGCAGAGAGGTTATGCATCGTATAACCGAAACAGAGGTTATAGGACCCAAAAATTTATTTGATTTACTTGTGGTTGCACCTTGTACGGGAAATACACTTGGTAAGCTTGCAAATGGCGTTAATGATACTGCTGTAACTATGGCGGTAAAGGCAACTGTGCGTAATAAAAAACCCATTGTGCTTGCAGTTTCTACAAATGACGGGCTTTCGGGCAGCGCCAAAAATATCGGTATGTTGTTAAATTATAAATATTTTTATTTTGTGCCTTTTGAACAGGATGATTCCGTAAAAAAACCGAATTCTCTTGTGGCAAAGTTTAATCTTGTAGTGCCTACTATAAAGATGGCATTGGACGGCGTACAAATTCAACCGATATTACGATGATTTGCAGTTTAGAGCACATAAAAAAATGAAATATGCTAAACAAAATACCCCTGCGGAAACAAAGGGGTTTTCTATTTTTATAAGGTGTACGGTAAATCCGCTTGCAAGAGCGGAAAACGTGGGCTTTAAAATCCAGTCAATAAATTTAAAATCAAATTCCGTAGTGCGTATAAGCATGCCTACACTTAAAATACCGTTTAATATTTCACTTACAAATATAACAAATATATAGCCTGCTGTTGAATAAGCAGGTAATATAAGGTATATGAGAATTATGCATATAATGGTGTCTATAATATTAATCTTTACAACTCCAACCTGTTGGTTAAGTCCTTTTAAGATGCTGTCTGTTACAAAATCCAGATACATTATTGCACTAAGGGGTGCAACAAGGCGTATGAAATATCCTGCCTCGCGGCTGTTATATATCCATTGTCCTAAAAATTCTGAATAGTATATAAATATTCCCGTTATACCTATGGAGAAAAGAAGGGTTATTTTAAATGTTTTTGAAATTGAGTCACTTATCTTTTTTGAAGCATTTTTAATGTAAAGTTGTGAAAATTCAGGCAATATCAGTGATGAAAATGAAAGTATAATGGCTGACGGAAACATTATAACGGGCATAACCATACCCTGTATTATTCCATAGCCCGAAAGTGCTCGTGAGGGTGACATTCCTGATTTTTTAAGTTGAATTGGTATAAGAATATGCTTTATTGTTGAAAGACCTGATTTCAAGCAGGAACTTAGTGCAACAGGAAATGCAATTTTTACTATTCGTGTGGTTATTCCGCTTGTTGTACCGGTGTTTTTGTATCTGCGTGAATCGGCGAGGTATATTATCGTGTTGTAAAGGCAGGAAAGGGTTTCGGCAACTGTTCCGCCAAGCACTATTGAAAAACAGGAAAACTCAAGTGTTTTTGGAAAAATTACGTTTAAAAAAATAGTTGTTGCAATAATTTTTGTGAAAAGTTCTGCAAACTGTACAGCGGAGCTTTTACCAATTCTGCCCGTTGCAGTAAAATATCCGTTTAGTATTGCCGATACAGATAAAAAAGGCATACATGCTCCCATTGCCCGGAGGGAAATTACGGTTTGAGGATTTTGCAATATTTTGGTGCCTATAAAATTCGCAAATCCTAATATAACAAAGCCTGAAAGTGTGCCAAAAAATATGCCGAAGCAAACACATTGTTTTACTGAATATTTAACACCTTTTTGATTTAAAACTGCACTTTCCTCCGCAACAAGACGTGTGCAGGCAAGGCTCATTCCGAAAATTGCCACCGTCACCGCAAGTGAATATACAGACATAACCAATGTGTAAAGTCCCATTCCTTCAGTGCCGATGCGTTCCGATAACCAGGCGTTAAACCACAGTAAAATTGTCCGCATGGCAAGGGATGTGGCAGTAAGTATTATCCCATTAAATAAAAAAATATGAAATTTTCGCATAAAATCACCTGTTTAAATATATGTATTAAAAAAAGTTTTTAAAACAGGAGGTTTTTATGTTTGATATTTTATGTGGAGTCTGTGGAGGGAATTTGTCGGTTTATGATGACAGGAATATGATTTTGAAATGTGAAGTTTGTGAAAATGAAATAGATGGAGAACTTTTAAAGAATTTTTTTGATGAAAAATATAAGGATAAAATATCAAGTATTGAAATTACCAACAGATATAGTGCCAAAATATCTTTTAAGTAAATTGATGAAATTTGACTAAGTTTTGACTACAAAAATAGTAAAACAGAATAAAAAACCCTTGAAAATACTGAGAAAACAGTGTTTTCAGGGGTTTTAAATTTGGTGCGGGTGTTCATAACGTGTCAAAATAAAACTCGCAAAAAGTTGGTAGCGACAGCAAGTCGTTGCGAGGGCGTTTACAACCGAGCAGACGAGCCGAGCGTGACTTTTTGCGAAAGAGGAGAAGCAAGGAAGCGGGCGGATGAATTTTTTGCATAAAAAAAGTCGAAGCAAAGCGAACTTTACTTCGACGTGGCAAATAGCTTAATAAATGATAAAGGTTTCTTATCACTATGTAAAGGGTTTCTTATGGGGTAGTAAACAGTTTCTTATGGTCTATAAAGGGTTTCCTATGGGGTAGTAAACAGTTTCTTATGGTCTATAAAGGGTTTCTTATAGTCTATAAAAGGTTTCTTATGGGTGGCTCTGATTAAAATGTACCATGTGAATCGACATATTTAATCGTTTTATCAATTAAATATTGTGATGGTTCGGTTTGTATCACTCTCACGAAGTGAATATTAGAATGATTGTTTTGTTGAGTATGTAGAAAGTTTTGTTTATTTGAATTCGTGTTTCAATACTGTAAAATAAGATAGTATAATCGTGCTAATATAATACGTGGGAGGACGAAAATATGAAATTGGTAATGGGGAAAGAAAAGGTTATTGTTCAAGGCATTCGGCCTGAAGAAGAACTTTGGGGGCCTTATCAGTTTCCTACTCCGTATCATACAAAAGATGGTATAGTGGTTTCAGTACATATTGCAATAGATAGTATAAATCATATTAGACAAGATACTAAGCGTTGGTTCAAAAGTAAGGATAATGGCGATAGTTGGGAGGAAGTAGATGTATCTGTATCTCCAGAATGTGGGTTGTTGTTGCCTAATGGAGATAGATTGTTTTTTCCTCAGGTCGGAAGTGTTGATGTAAGTGATTACGAATTTACACATATGCATTATCGTACTCCTGGTACGGATATGGAAAAAAAAGCGGAAGAAGGAGTAATTCCAATACAAGACGGATTAACTTTTGATATGAACGGCACAATTATTATGGGATATAGAGCGGAACGTTTGCCGGAAAGCCTATCAAAAAAAGAATGGTATTCTCTACGTATTCCTAAGGGAAGTGATGTGCCGGAGGAAGAGTATGTAAAGCTTGACTGGCCGTATCTTACTCGTGTTATATATATAAAAGATGAGGAAAAAACCATGCGTTCTCTTTTCCCTCATGGGCGTTTCAGAATAGGACCAGATGGAGCAATATGGACATCTACATATTCGGGCGATGGACACATTAATCCGGAAAACGGATTATACAGTCCTTATTATTCTGCGGAAATTTTACGTTCTGAAGATAACGGACACACTTTTAAGTTACACGCACATATGGAATATCCTGCAGATGGTAGTAAAGAATATCCGTATTTAAGTGGTGGTTTTAGTGATAATGATTTTGAATTTATGCCAGATGGATCTATTGTGTGGTTTTTACGTTCTGCGTGGTTTGCTCGTACAGGTTATGAGTGGTCACCAATGTATATGGCAAGGTCTACAGATAATGGAAAAACTTGGTCAAAACCTGTTCCGTTTGCACCTACCGGCATATTTCCAAGTATGTGTAAATTGACAAACGGAACAACTCTTATGTGTTATGCACGTCCCGGGATTTTTGTTATTTCAAGTGAGGATGAAAGTGGAACCAAATGGAGTGAACCTCTTGAGGTAATGACTCCGGGAGATAGAAGTCATCTTGCAAATATACCTGCTGAAAAGGTGAAGTTTCACGATTGGGATGGTGCCTGCAATAATCCACAAATACTTGCGTTGGATGATAATAGCGCCCTTTTGTTTTACAGTGATTTTTACTATCCGGATGAATTTGGCGTAAAACGAAAAAGTATTTTGTGTCGTAAAATTACAATAGAGGAATAAGGATATGGTGTTCTTTCAATTCATTATCTCACTTTCTCTTGGAATTTCAAAAAACTTGTTATCCAAGGCAGGGAGCAGAGAATTTGATGGAATGAACAGGCTTATGTCTGTTAATATTATAACGGCGCTTGTAGCTGTTGGGATTTTTTCCTGTGGTGGAGTTTCACTTGCGTCAATGTGGGATATCAGGTTTATACTTATGTCATTCTTTTATGGTGTTACTACCATGGCGGCACAGAGTTTTTATATTGTTGCGGTGAAAAAAGGACCTGTGTCCATTTGTTCTATGATTTATGCATATTGTTTTGTGATTCCTACCATAATTCTTGCAATATATTTTCAAGAAGAAATAAATATTATATGGATTATTGGCATGATATTGATGCTTCTATCGGTGTTTTTTGTTCTTGGAAAAAAGAAAATAGATGGAACAAATAACAAAACATATTTATGGTTTGCTATATTTGCTATGTGTGCCGCAGGTAGTGGCGGAATGTTGCAGAAATTTTTTGGGTATTTTTACAATAAAGAATTATATGATGAGTATATAGTGCTGTCATTCTTTTTTGTTCTTGTTTTTTCTGTTTTGGGGAAATTGTTATTTATACAATCTATGGTGGAAAAAGAGAAACCAACTAAACGTTTTTTTGTGTTGGCTATACTTCTTGCAATAAGTAATGTTGTTGCCAATAAGTTGAACTTGCATTTGATAACAGTGTTGCCTTCGGTTCTTTTTTTACCTACAATTAACGGTGCAACTATATTGTTTTCTGCAATATTTTCTTGCATTTTCTTTAAAGATAAAATAACAGCCATAGGCTGGGTTGGTATATTAATTGGAATAGGCGCAATTGTTATGATTGCTGTATAGCTATCTTACAACAAAAATGAAAAGGGGTTAAGAAAATGATAATACCAAGAAACGAGTATCCAAGACCTCAATTAGTCCGAGAACAATGGATAAATTTAAATGGTGAATGGGATTTTGAAATTGATAATTTTAAATCCGGAAAAGAAAAAGAATTTTATAACAGAGAAAGTCTTAATGATAAAATTATAGTTCCTTTTTGTCCTGAAAGTGAACTTTCGGGTATAGGTTGCAAAGATTTTATGCATTGTGTATGGTATAGAAAAAATATAACTGTTCCTGAAAATTGGAAAGGGAAGAGAGTTATATTGCATTTTGGTGCTGTGGATTATAAAACTACAGTATATGTAAATGGAACTGAAGTAGGAACACATGCAGGTGGATATACTTCATTTTCATTTGATATTACCAAGCACTTGTCCGAAAATGGCAATTACATAACTGTATGTGCAGAAGATGATGTAAGAAGTGGTAAACAACCGTGTGGTAAGCAGTGTGCGGAATATGCATCAAGAGGTTGTTACTACACTCGTACTACGGGGATTTGGCAAACAGTATGGATGGAATGTGTTAGTGAGAACTATATTCAGAATATAAAAATAGATACCGATATTAATGTTCCGGCAGTTAAGATTGATATTAAGACACCAATAAATTCTTCTGTATATACTGTTTCGGCAAAAGTATATTTTGATGAAAAATTTATGGGAGAAAGTGAAACGGTTGTTAGTTCGTGGGGAACGTATCTGAATATAATTCTTGCAGAAAAACATCTATGGGAAGTCGGTAATGGTCGTTTGTATGACATTGTTATAGAACTAAAAAAAGACAGTACTGTAGTAGATGTTGTAAAATCGTATTTTGGATTAAGAAGTGTTGCTCTTCGTGATGGGGCGTTTGTAATTAACGATAAAAAAGTATTTGGCCGTTGGGTGCTTGATCAGGGCTTTTATCCTGATGGTATTTATACAGCACCAAACGAAGAAACTTTGAAGAACGATATCATTTATGGTATGCAATTGGGGTTTAATGGTGCTAGACTCCACGAAAAACTGTTTGAACCGCTGTTTTTATATTGGGCAGATAAACTTGGATATCTCGTATGGGGAGAACATGCTAACTGGGGTTATGATCATACTAAAGCCGAAAATATATATAACTTTCTACCTGAGTGGATGGAGGCTATAGAAAGAGATTATAACCATCCGTCAATTATTGGTTGGTGTCCGTTTAATGAAACTTGGGATAGAGAAGGTAATCGTCAGTTTGATGAAACCATTGGGCTTGTATATGATGTTACAAAAAAATTAGATAACACAAGACCTGTAATAGATACTAGTGGTAATTATCATGTAAGAACAGATATTTTTGATGTCCATGATTATACACAGGAAATAGAAAATTTTGTTAAGATATTTGAAGAATATGAGCAGGGTATTATAAAAGATTATGTGTACAGAAAAGATCCTCAAAGACAGAAGATTAATGGAGAACCTTTATTTGTTAGTGAATATGGTGGTATAAAATGGGATGCTGCAGTAGAAAATGACGGTAGAGTAAGCTGGGGTTATGGTAATGCACCAACTACTGAAGAAGAGTTTGTTAAACGATACAAGGATCTTACAGAGTACTTACTAAACAATAAAAATATTATGGGCTTTTGTTATACTCAATTGTATGATGTTGAACAAGAAAAGAACGGACTTATGACATATGAAAGAAAGTTTAAATTCAAACCAGAGATTATTTGTAAAATAAATAGTCAAAAAGCAGCTATAGAGGAGTAATTTTGGGATTTTATAACCGTAGCGGATTTGATTTTCGCTACGGTTATTTTATGTTCAAATGTTAATTTGTAAGTGCTGTTTGGAAAAAACAACTACGGATTATAGGATAATTTGTGTAATGATAATGGTAATTAATGTAAAATACATTAAATTATTTTTTGAAAAAATGATTGTTTTGTTGAGTATTTGGAAAGTATTGTTTATATACAAAACCGCTTTATGATTATATAATTATAATATGTATGGTATTATTAGGAGGAAAATGTATGAAACCAATTACGATAGCAAAAAATATTTGGAAGCATGCAGTTGAAGTGCAAAATAAAATAGATTCGGGAGTTATGAGTAGAGAGTCTGTGTTATATCACTATTTTGGAATTTTGACTATGTATGCTTGTGAACAAGCAGCTCATTATTCAAATGATCAAGAGTGGTTAAATGAGATTGTAGATATGTTGGATAAATATCCATACGAGTTTGAAAACCCAAAATATCATTTTCATTATAATTTCTGCAATTATAGAGTTGGTGGTTTGGGTAAATCTTGGGGATGCATGAAAGGTTTTTTTGAAAAAAACCAAATTGAGCAAGTAAGATTTTTTGCGGAAAAGGAAATGGAACACAATAAAAGTAGTGAAGGTATTCTTTGTGGAAAATGGATCCCTGAACGTGAACTGATATGGGTTGATGTAATATTTGCAGTTGTTCCATACATGTTATTTGCAGGTATTGCTTTGAAAGAAGATAAGTACATAGATTTTGCCATCGATCAGACTATAAAAATGTATGATGTTTTTCTTGATGATTCATGTGGGTTGTTGCATCAATCACGAGGATTTATGGGAGATAATACTTCTATTTCTCATGACCATTGGGGAAGAGGAAATGGTTGGGCATATATAGGACTTACAGAGTTGATTAGATATTTACCAAAGGAACACAAACGATATAACGAGGTTTTGGAACGTTATATTTCACTTTCGAATACATTAATCAAATATCAGGATCACAGAGGGTTGTGGAGACAAATTGTATCTGAACCTTTAGCTTGGGAGGAATCATCTGGAACATCATTGTTCTTGTATGGCTTTGGTGTTGGCATGAGAATGGGAATCCTTGATAAAGATGTTTTTATGCCTGCTTTTGAAAAAGGGCTTATAGGATTAATGAAATACTGTGTCGGACCTGATTTTTCAATTGATAAATGTTGTACCGGGTGTTTGTGCCCTGGTGAAACACCAGAAAGAAAAGGTACAGTAGAAGCTTATCTTGTTGAAACAAAAATTATTAAGGATGATGGTCACGCTTTTGGTCCGCTGATACTGGCTTTTCTTGAAGCACATAGGAATGGTATAGATAATTTGATTTGGAGATAAAGGATGGAGGAAGATTATGAGAAAAAACAATGTTTTGATTAGATTTTTGAGTCTTTTATGTTGTTTTACACTTGTTTGCTCGCTTATTTCCGTTGTAACTGTGTCTGCAAATAGTGTGTATTTTGATTTGAAATCGTTAGGAGTAATAAATGGTTTTGAATTTGAAAAAAATGAAAATGACTATGTTCAAAGAGATGAATTTGCACAACTTCTTGTTAACATGATGAATCAAGAAGATGTTGCTCTGTCTTTAGAAAATGTAAATCATTTTTCGGATATTTCAGATAGTCCGTATAAGGGTGCAATAAACTTGTTGTACGAAATGAAGATTATCTCTGGATCTAATGGTGCTTTTGAACCAGATCGTTATGTGCGTTATACAGAAGCTTGTAAAATGTTTGTTAACGCCTTGGGATATAATGCTATAGTGTCAGGAAATGATTTGAATAGTTATGTATTCATGGCAGGTTCGATTGGCGTTTCAAATAATGTTGATTCTTCGCTTGAGTATATGACATATAAAAACACAGCCATAATGCTTAACAATGCTCTTGATATAGGGAAAATGGTTCCTATGTATTATAACACGAACATAGGACCATCTTATGAGGTTCAGGACGATAACACCTATCGTAATAACATAGTAAATTCTGTGAATAACGGATATGTGAAAATGAGAGGTGTTGTTACTGCGGATGTTTCTGCTTATCTATTTACACAACGTAATAATATGAAGGAAACACAAATAGAAATAGATGGTATGCTATTTGATTACAATGGGGTAGCACCTATAGGACTTGTTGGCATGGAAGTTGAGTTTTTCGTTACCACAGTATCCGGGGAGTATGACAAAATTGTAAGCATGGTATTAACAGAAAAAAATACTGTTGTTGAGATTACCGAGGAAGATATAGTTACTCTTAACAAAACGGGATTATCTTATTACTACAAGGATTCTAAACGGGATGATGTAAACTTTAATAACGAAACTAAGTTTATATATAATAACCACATAGAAAGCAATTTAAATTTTGAATTGTTGAATATGAATAATGTAATCACTGTTAGAACAATTGACAATGACGAAGATGAATATGCGGATGTAGTTTTCGTTTTTGAATATTTGGATGGTATTGCCTCTGAAGTATATGAAGATAACAAATCAGTTGTTTTAGAAAAAGAAGTTAATGGTGTTAAAACACTACTTCTTGGTGATGAAGATACAGATGCGTATGTAGAGTATTATGATTCAGAAGGAAATAAAGGAGATTTCTCTTTAATAAAACCTGATAGTGTATTGAGTATTGCGTCAAGTAAAGATAATTATAATATTAGAATTGTTGTATCAAACAAAAAGATAGAAGGATATATTGAGACAGTTGATGGTCCATATGTAACAATAAGTGGTATAGAATACAAGGCAAAGCCGGAAGTATCAAATATACATATAGGTCAAAATGTAGAAGTACTTCTTAATTATCAAGGAGATATTGTAGATTGTAAAGAAATTAATGCATCTACGGATTATGCTTATATTTATCAAGTGCAAAATGCTAAAAATGGTTTTGGAACTACAAAAGTAAAATTGTTGATACCTAATACGGTTTCGACAGAAACAGTAGAAGGTGCTTATAATGAGGAAACAAATACTACAAGCAGTTCTACAAACTTGTACGTGAATAATTCAAAAACACTAATTTATCCATTGGCGAATAAGGTGAGATTAGATAACGTGATGTATTCTGCCGATAAGGTTTCTGATTACATATATCATAAAGCTATGCGTTTTTATCTTAACAATAATGGCGAAATAGTTAAGTTTGAAAGTTTGAAACCATTGTATGAATATACATCTGATGGTACAACTGTGAAATCAGAAACAGTTCAACAGAGAATGTACTATAGTAGTAATGAACGTGTTTTTGGTACAGGTGCTTGTAAACCATTTGGTATTGACGATAGTACTTATGCTGTATGTGTTCCTGTTGTTAATAGTGTAAATGATTATACAGTAGTAGATTTGTCTGACGATGAATTATTAAACTTCAGAATGGAATTGATGAATTCTACAATTCAGACAGTATCCGGTTACGAAGTGGATGAAGATAGCCATGTTTCTGAATTTATTGTGTTGCTTCAAACTGCAAGTGCAATGAAAGTTGGAGAAAAAGGGGTACTTACTGCTGCAAAGAAATGGGTTGGGTTAGTTACAAAAGCAGCATATGTTTATGATAAGGATACTGACGAAACATATATGAGATTCACTATGTTGACTATAGGCGAGGAGAAAAAATTGAGTGAACAGACTTTTGTGGTATCTAATTTGATTAATGATACATCGGTGTTTAACGGAATAAACAAAGGTGATTTGGTATTGTACTCTCTTGATAGTTTTGATAGATTGAATAATATTAAAAAGTTAAATGATTCTGAAGATTATGAAACAGACAGAACATACAAAGAAGGTACAGACGAAGAATCTTATTGTTATCTTGTAAAAGACATAAATTTCGATGAAATAGATGGTCAAAAGAGAAGATGGGTTGATGTTATAGAACTTTGCAGTTCTGATGATAGAGAAAATACAGTTCAAACATTTAATATTCCTCATAATACTAATCTTGCACCTATTGTTTTCATAATGGATGATGCTGATAATGTGAGTGTTGCAAATATTAAAGACATTAGAGTAAATGACAGAGTTTATGTATACAAACCAGCTTCTGTTAATGAAGTAACGGCAATTGTGATTAAAAGATAAGGAGGGTTCTTTGTGAAAACATTGTATAGAATCTTGGCGGTTATGCTTTGTGTTTCCATTATTCAGGTATCTGTTCCAAGTGTTTCATTTGTTAGCGCTGATGATAGTGAAGTGCATACAAGTGCAGTAGGATATACTACGGAAAATATTGTTTCGATAAATGATGATACAAGCACATATGAATCCTTGGATGATGCTAAGGATTGGATATTGCGTGATACTACTTATGGTGTATGGGAAATAAGTGAAGATGGTTATCTTCAGTTGAGAAAGGTTGCTTCTAAACCTTTAAATGATGCTGGTACAGCTCAAAATACTTCAAAGGATTTGTATATGGAACGTGTTTTGAAAGGTGTTATTGCACAAAATGAAGATAACAGAACTTATGTTGTTTCGGATAGACTTGATGGTAAATATAAGATTGATTTGAGTTATGAGGCTGTATTAGATTATGTTTCACCTGTTCCTGATACAAATATTAAACTAAGCGATGTCAGATATGAACTTAAACTTGAAACTGTTAATACAAATAACAGTGATCAGCTTGGTTGTACTTCTCGAATTTTTGGTTCAAGTGTTACTGTTTTGAATCATAATTCACAAAATAGCAGTACAATATATAGGTACGAAAATGGTGAAATAACAACAAAAAGAAATTTGAAAATAAACAGTCTTGGATTGAATTCTGAAAATAATAAAGGGGTTTTTACATATGTAGTTGATACATCTAAAGATGTTGAAAATAATGTAAAAATTTCGAGTGATGGTGATTCGGATGGTTATGTTGCGGGACCATTATCAGTGAAAGGACCTTTAAAAGGGTTTGAATTATCCGGATTTCAGAGTATGTCAACTAATTCCTATTTCAAGATTAAAAAATTAGAAGTAACACAGATTGAAGCTGCTGATAATCCTGATTTGGATAATATGCTTGCTTTGTTGCCGGCTACACTTGCACCGGATGTTAATAATGTTACAGAAGATATTATAATACCGGTTGTTGATGGTGTAACTTGGACAACAAGTGATGAAAATATTATAACAACTAGTGGTAAAGTTAATAGAATCAAGACCGGCTCTCAAGAGGTTGTATTAACAGCTAATTTTAAAATTAATAAAATTAATTACTCTTTGAATTATCACATGACAGTTGCTAAGGCTGATAATAAGGTGATATTCAAGGGTGAAGATGGTAGCGTAATCAAAGAATATATGATTGCAGACGGAAATACAGTCGAAAGTCTTGTTGCTGCAGATAAAGAAGGCTATTACTTTGAATATTGGTATGATGAAGGCAATCCTGATGTTGCATTTGATTTTTCTTCACCAATTTATGAAAATAAAGTTTTGCTACCTAAATATACTCCTAAAACTTATACAATTAAATTTATGGTAGAGGGAGAGCTTAAGTATCAAAAACAAGGTGTTCATGGTTCTGCATTAGGGGATGAATTTCCAAGTGTACCGGAAAAGGATGGTTTCACATCAGTTGGTTGGGTAATTGGTGATTCTACTGTTGTATTTAGCAAAACAACTATTCTTGATAAAGATCTTGTTGTAAATGCAGTTTATATTGATGATAATCTTGAAAAACACACAGTTTCTTTTATGGTTGATGGTGTGTTGTTTGATAGCCAAGAAATATATGCTGGATATACAGCAGTTCTACCACAATCATCTCCTGAAAAGGAAAATTATACATTTGATTATTGGATGTTAAATAATACACGGTATGATTTTTCAACAGAAGTGACAAGCGACTTAGTACTTGAGGCGAAGTTTAGTCCAAATGAATATAAGGTAACTTTCTATGATGAGGATAGAACAACTGTATTGTATAATGGTAAGGCTTATTATAATACTGCATATGGGGTCTTACCTGAATCCCCAACGAAAGATGGAACCTTTGTTTTTGATTATTGGGTGACAGAAAATAATGCTAAATTTACAGAACAAACTGTAATTACAAATGATGTTAAGGTATATGCAAAATATCGTTCAACTTTAATAGTTTTAGTTGATGAAGATTTAACAAAATATACTTCATTAACAGATGGTTTCACAAAGTGGATTGGAACCGACAATTTGTGTGGAGCACTGAGTGTGGATAATGGCATAGTTTTAACACAAACTAAATCTACACCTACAAGTGGTGAAAACACTATGAATAGTGCGGCTGATAATGTTTTAAAGGCAACATTTGAAGGCGTTATTGAAGTGGATGAGTTTAATAAAACAGTAACAAAAATGCATAATTTCATCGGTAAGTATGAGTTGGAAATTGATTATGCATCGGTAATAAATGCTCCTGTATATCCTGAAGGCTATAGCGGTTCGAGGAATACATCATTTGGTGTTTTGTATATCGGTAATAATAACGTGCCTGGCGACTTGACAACATTCGCTAATGGTCCTATGAGTTATCGTGTTTTTAATAGCAAAGTGCAGGCTTTTAATGGTAAAGATGAAGCTTCTAATACTATAGATCACGGTAACTGGCCTACTGTATCTGGTAATATTCATACTTTGCATGCAGTAATTGATACACCGAACAATTCGATTACTACATGGATGGATAACGGAGCTGCAGTTACAGGTAATTTCTTCACAGCAAAAGATCACTTTAATTCTATCCGTTTGTCGATGCAACAACGTATAGGTTTAGGTTCTTATATGAAATTCACAAGAGTTAAGATCACTCAACTTTCAATCGATGAAGGTAATCCAGAATACAAATCGTGTATGGAAACTCTTGATAAATTACCTGATAATCTTGTTTCAAACCCTGATGCAGTTACAGAAAATTTTGAAATACCTAAATTCGAAAATGTGACATGGTCAAGTTCAAACGAATCTGTGATTAATGCGGATGGTGTGGTGAATCGTTGGTATGATGATGTTGATGTAGTTCTAACTGCTCATGTTCTAAAAGGTTCATATTCTTATTCAAAAGAGTATTCACTAAAAGTTTTGCGTAAGACCAATGTGCAAAACGAAGTTGTATATAACAAAGAGTATAGAACAGAAGAAGATTTGAATAACTTTGAATATTATAGTTTGCTTGGAGATAATGTTTGCAGTTATTCTGTTAATGGTAATGGCTTGAAAATTGAAAAAGTATCTCCAGCAGAGAATTTAATTGTACAAAATGAAAACCCTGTGTATTACGGATTTATAGATTTGTATAAAAACGAAAAACCATACGACGAAATCACAAAAGCGTCTGTAGATAGTAAGGATTATCAGGGTACATATGATATTTCATTGGAAACATTTGCATCTGTTAATTCAAATGTACCATTATCAATATCACTTGGATATCGTAACAATAATAAGTTTTATGGTGTTGGTTCATTTAAATATACAAATGATGGTTTAGTATTTTCTTATTATCAATCACCGGAAATTGTTCAGCAAGTTAAGATATCAAAGAATATTGAAACATGGAATAATTTGAGAATAAGAATTAATACCAATGATAAAAAAATGTGGATATATAGCGAAGGAAAACTATTGACACCACTCGGTATTTCTTTTAGCAATCCATTCTCTGACCAAAGTTTTATGTTTAATGCTTTGTGCGTAACTTTGGATAAAAACAGCGAACTTGGTGATTATGGAATCGTGAAGAACATTTCTATCAAAAGTTTAGAAAAATTTGATAACCCATCAGTTAATTCTATAATAGAAGCAGCCGATTCTTTAACAATCAATGCTATTACAGATATACCGGATGAACTTACAGGTAATATAAAAAATTTACCTGAAAGTATTTTAGGAAAATATAGTGTGAAGTGGAAAACAAATTCTGATCAAATTGATATGGATACTTTAGAAGTATTCCATAATGTAGATGAAAGTACAGTTGTTATTTCTGCATTAATAAGTGATTTGTCAGCTAAGTATCCTGTTGTTATTAAAAAAGATTTTACAGTTAAAATACGAGCAGCTGCTAACCTAGATGAAATAGCAAAGTATCAGCTTAATAAACTTGGTAAAATTACAAAACAACCATATGATGATATCAGGTATGATTTGACATTGCCTGTTGCCGAAGGTGTAAATTGGGCATCTTCCAGACCAGACATCATTAGTAACGATGGTAAAATTGTTAAAAGTAAACTTTTGACAGAAGATACAAATGTAACTATTACTGCAGAAAAGAATGGAATAACTAAAGCGTATAATGTTGTAGTTAAAAAATATTCAGACCTTAATACTGTTTATAGTAATTCGTCAATACCATCAAATGGCATCACATTTGAATTAAATGGATATAAGAATATCAAGTTTAAAAGTGATGTGGTTTCAACTATTACTTTTGTGAAAAATTCAGAAGAGGGTAATATAGAACTTGTTGATAAAAACAACAAGAAGATTGTATCACTTAATATTGTTGATGATGGTGTATCTTTTGATTATGATGGATCATCAAAGGCAATATACTCTTTGACAAATGGTACAGAAAACACAGTACAGTTTAAATTTATGCCGGATGTGGGAAGAATTGCAATTTGGCTAAATGGGAATATTGTTGCGGATTATGTTGAGGTTTTAAATAATGCAGAAGAGTTCTGCGGTATTACTACAACAAATAATTCGATAGCTGTAAAAAATGTAAAAGTTGAAGCTGACGATTATTCTTTGTTGCAAGTTAATGTTGACAATATAGATTATTTCAGTAAATTTGATGTTGGATATGCTAACAGCAACATAAACCTTGTTACAGATTCTGTAACTGATGCAATTATTACATGGAAGTCCGATAATGAAGATTTGATTTCTTCAACAGGTGAAGTAGATATTCCATCAGTACTAACTTATGCGACTTTGACAATGAAAATTTCTGATAAAGAAAATTCTGACATCAACTTAACTTTTAAAAAGCGTATTGCTGTTGATTGTAGTGCAGAAAAGAACATAGCTAAAACAGCGGTTGTATCAGGAAATTCGCTTGAAAATCCTTCGAATCCGAAAAAGAATGTGAATGATGGACATATTGACACTATCGCAGATATTCTTGCTACAAAGAATGGCTCAAAATATATCATATATGATTTTGAAAAAGTTGTATCTTTCAACACTCTTTATATTAATGAAACAGCACCTACAATTGAAAAATATAGTGTTGAAATTTCAACTGACGGCAATAGCTGGCAAGAAATTAAATCCGGAGATTTAAGCGGAATCAATAATACTTTGATAACTTTTAATAGAGTTATGTCAGCACGATATTTGAAATTTGTTGTAGATAAGTGCCAGGCTGAAAAAGTATCAATAAGAGAATTAAAAGTTTACTTGTTTGCTACAGCTTCTGAAATGGCAGAAATAGATATTGAGCTATTAGATTTGAATATATCATCAACAAAGGTTGATATAGAATTACCCGAAAAAGGATTTAATGGAACAAAGTTTATATGGTATTCATCACATCCTGAAATAATCTCAACTACAGGTAAGGTAGTGAGACCCACTAAAAACACAACTGTTACCCTTAAAGTTTCTGCTGAAGGAACTAATAAAACTAAGGAATTCAGTATATATGTTGAAGGAACATCAGGCTCAACAGGACCACAGGTTATTCCGTCTGGTGGTGCAGGCGGTTCCGGTGGTGGTTCCGGTGGTGGAACTTCCGGTGGAGCAAGTGGCGGTACTATAATAAATTCTGTTGAAGATGGAGCAATGTTTATTGGTGATGAAGATGTTAAACAAGAAACCATTCAAACTACAAGTTATTATGATGTAACAGAAGACGCTTGGTTCTATGAATATGTTAATGCTCTTACTGAAAAAGGCATTGTATCCGGTGATGGTACAGGTAATTTTAATCCTAACGGATTAGTTACAAGAGAACAATTTGTAAAAATGGTTGTTCTTGCATCTGGTATAGAATTATCTGAAAACAAAAATGCTTTTAAAGATGCCGACTCAAATGCATGGTATGTACCATATATTATGGCTGCAAAAGAAAATGGTGTGGTTCAGGGTATTGATGAAAGTAATTTTGGAATAGGTACAAACATATCAAGACAAGATATGGCAGTAGTGATAGAGAGAATATTGGAAAGTAATGGTTATAAACCAGAACCTTCAAGTGAACAATTTGCAGATGATAATTTGATGTCATCTTATGCAAAAAATGCGATTTATTCAATTAAGTCGTTAGGAATAATAAATGGTTATAACGGTATGTTTAACCCGAAAGAAGCTCTTACAAGAGCTGAAGCCTCAAAAGTAATTTATTCTTTGATAGACTTTTTGGAAAAGTTAGATGTTGATTCAAAAAACTGATAAGAGTGAATTGTTTAGAATCTCTTTTGGCGTAAAATACGCCAAAAGAGACCTTTGAAGGAGGCTAATTATGAATTTTAAAAAAATATTAAAGAATTCTGTAAGTTTGTTACTTTCACTTTCGATTATATTAATGCTTTTTGCAAATACATCGGTTTTTGCTCTATATCGCGAAAGTGCAACTAACAGAAACATAATGGGTCCTACTGGTGATGATATATACTATTATACTTCTCCGGTGGATGAAAATGGTATATTGAATTATTATCATTACCCTATATATGATGATCCAATGGATATGTCAGATGAAGATTTTTTCGGCAAATGGTCTGATGTGGAAAACAGATGGATTACAGCTCCACTTTTTGAGTATTCGGCTTACCCTGATATGGTAAATGTGGAGGAAGCGTCTAAAGTAGGAGACTATGAAACTGCAAAAAAAGAATTACTTGATTATTACCGAGGTTTTTACGGAGATAGAGTAAGACCTATGGCAAATATGACAAGTGAAACGGCACAAAAGTACAAGCTTTATCTCGATTGTTATATGAGGGGTTTATATCCAATTGGATTTTTGAGCGGTGATGAAATTAACTTGTTTAGAAGTGATTCTAATGAGTGGGAATTGGTTTCTGTTGATGTTACGAGAGTTCTTAAGTCGGCAGCCGGTTCATATACGGAATTTAATACAATGATTTCTGCGGCAGATAAGTTCTATACTACGGCGGAAATATATTCCCGTGATGGTTCAAATGTTGAGTACCATCCTGTGCTTAAGGCTATTGTAAATGGTATAGAAAAAGAATTTGTGGTTTCTAAAGATGCTATGATTCGTGGTGGTAATTACTCAAAGACTAATTATGGCTACGATGCAATATTGCAAGTAGAAGAACACGGTACGTATAACGATTATACTGATGAAACTAAACGAGTATATATTGCTTATGACATAAGTGAGTTAACCACTAATGATAAAATAGAGTCAGCACGAGTTGAAATGTATGTGCGAAATAATGATAAGCGATATGGATTTAAAGAACTTAGTATGTATTGGCATAAAGAATCTACTTGGACAGAAAGTGGTATAAGTTGGGATGCTTTTACAGAACATTTGTGGTTTTCGTGTTCGGATACGGAAGCTTGGGATTATGTAACAGATAGTTCAAACCTTATAAAAGGTAAAACTTGCGATTTTCACCGTGATGTTACAACAAGTAGTATGGCACATGCATTTAGTTATCTTAAAGATGAACGATATGCATATGCATATTTACATCACATAATGGCTTTAATTAATGCTATTGGTTTTTCGCGAGATATTATGAATGATTTGGATATATATACACATATATCTTCGGTATCTCAATGTACATATAGAACTATAAATAGTGAATATATGACACCTGAAAGATTTACGGCAATATTGAAACATTTGTATATCTTATCTGATTGGACTGTTAATTTCAAATTTGGTACACATACAAATAACTATGCAACATATGCTACAGGTGGTATTTTTAAATTTGTTTCATGGTTCCCTGAATTTGCTGTTCATGATGCGTGGTTAAATGCTGTACGAGCTGATAACAAGCGTATGCTAGGCGGTTCTACTTTTTCAGATGGTATGTGTATTGAATTATCAATAAACTACATTCAAGTAATGCTTGATACTTTTGGAACACCTTTGGCAGTAACCGCTATTACAGGTGGAGAACTTCCGTATGATGAGGAAACATATGGTGAGATTTATAATACTTTGAAAACACTTATGAACTCACAGGGACCATACAGCGGATTTAACTTTTCTGATGGTTATGACCCATATTCAAGTTCTTTAAGTTATTTTAAAACATGGTATGGGTATGGGATATTTGATGATCCGCAGTTAGAATATCTTGCGACTGAAGGTCGATCAGGTTCTATGCCGGAAAATGCAACAACTAATTTCCCAGCTGGACTTCGTACTTTCATGCGTTCGGGATGGGATAAAAATTCATTACAACTTGCGATTACAAATAATGTAAATCCCGGTGCATCCCATGGCCACAAGGATCCTTTGTCTTTGGCTATGTTTGCTTATGGAAAATATTTGCTAACAGACCAAGGTTATGGTTCGTTGCAGGTTGGTGATGTTATGAACTATATGAAATCACCAGTGCAGCATAATGTTGTAACAGTTAATGACATAGAAAATTTCCTTGTTGATGGTACAAACAAATCTTACGATACTGTAAATAGCACATTTGGTAAGGAAATTTCCTTTGAAACTAACAAATTGTATGATTTTGTAGAATATTCAACAGATGCATACACAACTACTCAATTATCTCAAAGAGGTGTATTGTTCTTAAAGAATGATGGTTTTTGGGTAGTTACAGATTATCAGGTACCAAACGATACAAGTGTTGAAAATTTATATGCTCAACATTGGCACATGTATCCCGGTGCAAATCCATCAAATGATGCATCTTATGCAATAAGAAGTAATTTTTCTGATGTGAATGTTAAGGTTATTCCATTGGAAAATCAGGAAATTGATGATGTCCGCTATGTGGATACATACTATTCTGAAAAATCAGGACAATTGGCAGATAGCAGAAAAGCAATGGTATTAAAAACAAAGGATGGCATAGGAAGATTTACAACTGTTATCATGCCTATGATGTCTGGTGAGGATATAAATGTTGAGTCTGTAAAAATTGATGTTGGTATAGATGAAGATTTAGTTAATGCTGTGTATTTTAGCGTTAAAAACATTGCTAATGATTATACAGATTATTACTATTTCTATCATTTGAATGATACATCAGTAAAGCAACCGGTAAAACTTGGCGAATATACTACGGACGCAACTACAATGCTTTTAAAAGTAAATGATTCAAATGATTTGATTTCTGTGTTCATGATGGACGGTTCATATTTGAAAAGAGATTCATTGAAAAACGAATATGTCATCAAATTCAATGAAAATGTAGAGTCATTTGCATATAAAAAGACAGATAAAACAATTACATTCGATTCTTCAACTCTTGATATGGATACAATTAAGACTATGACTTTGTATGATAAAGTTGCAACCACTGTTTATTATGATGGTAGCACTTTGGATGTTAATAAGCAAGGCGGATATTTGTATTTTGGAGATGCACCTATAATAGATGCAGAACAGGAGGATTCTTCTGATAAAACTGAAGAGAAAGATGAAAATGACCGAACACAGGGTGTTGGAGGAGGAAGCATAGGATCTGGTGGGGGAGGTGCCGGTGGCACAACCATTAAGCCTGAAAAACCACAATCCAATAAAGAAGATAAACCTACAGATGAGACACCCGTTTCAAAAGACCCTGAAGTAGTTAAAGAAACATATAAAGATGTTGATATAAGTCATTGGGCTTTTGAGGCAGTCGAAGGACTAACAAAGAATGGTATAGTTTGCGGAGATGGAACCGGAAATTTTAACCCATCGAATACCGTAAAAAGAGAAGAATTTGTAAAAATGCTTCTTTTGGCTTTGAATATTGAAATTGATAAACACGAAAATCATTTTGCTGATGTTGTTAATGGCGGATGGTACGAAGATTATGTGATGACAGCAAAAGAAAAAGGAATTGTTTCTGGAATTGATGCTAATAATTTTGGGATAGGAATGGATATTTCACGTCAGGATATGGCTGTAATGATTTATCGTATTATTAATGGGAAATATGCCAAGGATAACGATGATGTTGGTTTTTCGGATATTGAAAGTATTTCTGATTACGCAAAAACAGCTGTAATTGAAATGAAGAAAATGGGAATTATTGAAGGTTTTAATAATGAGTTTAAACCAAAAGCTTCCTTAACAAGAGCAGAAGCAGCTGTTATAATCAACAGAATAATAAATTTATTATAAATTTTATTATAAAAATTAAAGTAGGAGGTTTTCTTATGAAAAAAATCATAATTGCATGGATATGCATATTAACAATGATATTCAGCACGATATCTGTAAGTGCTGCATTAGAAGTGTCAAAACCAGCAACTGATGAATCAGTTAGAGAGTTTTTGTATACTACGACTGGTTCAAATGCAAAATTGGCAACATCAGGAAAATACTTTGTAAAGGGTAGTGGGGTTGATGATGTAGTTAAGTATTTAGGTGAAATTAAAAGAGAAACAGTATTAGGAAAAGATTTTAAACATCTTGATTTTGAGGGTACAGTAATAGAAGGAGAGACAGATAAAACAAGAAATATCTGGATTCAGGTTGCCTACAAAGACCAAGATGCCGATAGTGTTTCTGCTAATGCCCACTCTGCTTTTAGTAAGCCGTATGATACGCTTGGTACAGATAAAGCCTATGTATATACTTTATATGCTTATTCGGATAATAAACCTGGAACTAATTTTGTTGCAGACATGAGAAGAAAAGCAGATAGCGAAGGATCAAAGGCATATATTAATAATGATGATATATATAGTTCAAATGGTGTGCCTCACAGAGTAGATATTGTAATTTATGCAACAGGAACAACATCAAATGATTATATGAGAACAGCAGTTTATATAGATGGTGTATTTAGTAATGGTGGTGGTTATAAAATAGGCTCTGATTTTTCATCAGGTTCTCGTTTGGAAATATATAAACAGTACCAAAAAACAACTACAAATAAAGTTAATACACCGGTATTCAGTCACCATTATTCATATGAGTATGAAAACTTTGGTAAAGTAACAGCAATCAGCAGAACAGATGTGGAAAATATGATGATTACTACGCCTGTTTGGTGCACTACTTCGGATGCGAAGAATGCTGAAACTATAGGTGCTTTTAAAGATGTTGTAGTAGAAAATGTATCTGATGAGTTTGAAACGAAAATTAACACAGTATTGAAAAGCTCTGAAGTGGAAAAATCTATAGAAGTTATGAGCCTTGAAGGTTTAATTACGAAAGAGGGCACTGCAAAACTTATTAAAAAAACAGATGGAACTGTTGTTGAAGATATAAGCGCAGTTACAGCTGATGATGTTTTGTTAGATGTAAACGGAATTTATATCACATTGAAACAAATGGAAGCTGGCTATCATTCTCTTGATGTTGATGAAAACGGTAACGCTGTTTTGAAAATTAACAAAATTAACTCTGTTGATAGTTATACTTCTAAACTTTTGATTGCAGGTTTTGATGCAAATAATTGTATGCTTGGTATTAAAGTTTTTGATATCAATGTTCCAAGTAATGCTGATATAAAACAGCATGAAATTGCACATTCACATTCTGTAAATGGCGCAGTTAGTTATAAAGCTTTTTGTTTTAATAGTTTAGAAGAATGTGTGCCTCTTGTTGAATCCGGAGATTCACTAAAATAATTTGGTGTGTAAATTTCTCTTATAGAGTATTGGTTGATTATTATTCCACTAAAATATCAAATTGTGTTTTAGTGGAATATGAATCAAAATTTTGAAAGGATGGTTAAATATATGAGAGGGCATAAAAAGTTAGTTGCTCTAATACTTGTAGTTGCTATGTTAATTATGGCATCATTATCAGGTTGTGGTAGTAAAAATGTAACTGGTGTAAACGGAGAGTATGTGATGGATGATGTTTTGAATCCCTTGGGGTCGGATGTTATCTGTAAAGAAAAGGTTACTCTTGAATTTATGATGGGTAATAACGGTGCCGTTTCTGACTATGATTCAAACAAATATACATTGGAACTTGAAAGAAAAGGTAATGTTGATATTAAGTTTAACTTGGTTCCGGGTTCTGATTTACAAACAAAGGTGAATTTGGTGTTAAGTTCAGGAAAAGACCTTCCTGACGTAATTAATACTACACTTGATAGTGCAACAATCGCTACATATGGTAGTGCGGGCTTATTTGTTCCATTGAATAATTACTATGCAAATTCAAGTGAGTATCTCGCACCGCAGATCGAAACTTTAAAACAAGATATCGGTCTAAATATATATGATTATATAACAATGTCAGATGGTAACATTTACGGAATTGTTAAGTATAATGAATCATTGCAAAATGAAATCCCTCATCTTTTGTGGATTAACAAAGCTTGGCTGGCAAAAGCAGGTATGGAAGTTCCTAAAACAATAGACGAGTTTGTAGCTGCACTTAAATATTTCAAAACTCACGATATGAATGGCAATGGCAAGAGTGATGAAATAGCTATGGTAGATTATACAAAAGGCGGATTGTTAGAACTTATTGAAAATGCCTATGTTAAAACAGGTGTTGATTCTATCACTATTAAAGACGATGGCACTCTTGATATGGCTTATGCAACAGATGGTTATAAAGAATATCTTAAGTTTATGAATAGGCTTTATAGTGAAGGTCTTTTGGATAAAACAACATTTTCACAAGATAAGGCAACATTCCAAACTTTACTTAATACCGAGACTACAATTGTAGGTGTTTTTGCCGCTACATCAACATCAATGTTGGCAGCAGGTTCAGCAAGACGTGAAAATCATGAGTATGCACCTATGTTTGTTGATAACACAAGTAAGCCAGGATACAATACATTTAGATATATGCAGACAATGCCAGAACAGGCAATGTTTATTACAAGTGCTAGTGAACATCCTGAAGTGGCTTTCCGAGTAGCGGATTATATGTGTTCGGAAGAAATGACAGTATGGTCTCGTTGGGGTGAAAAGGGAACTGATTGGTTAGAACCTACAAGTTCAACAGTCGGTATGTATGAGTTTATGGGATATCCAGCGTATTTAGAACCGGTTCTTCCATGGGGACCAAAGCAGAATTCTCATTGGCAGAATGGTACACCGGGATTCAGGAGAACCGATGTGTCATTGGGTATGTCCACAAATGATTCGTCTCAGGTGTCTAAGGCATATGCTATTAATGAACTTTACAACAGATATGGAAAAGACTTTGTAAACGATGTTAAAGATCAAAGAGTGTATAAACTTGTATATTCTGAAACTGAACTTTCTGAAATGTCAGATATTACCTCTGCGATTAATCCTTATGTAACACAAATGCGTTACGAATTTATTACCGGTAAACAGAGTATTGATAGTGGTTGGGATTCATATATTAAAGAACTAAAAGGTTTGAATGTTGATAGGCTTGTTGAAATAAACAACACTGCATATAGTAGAATGAAGGATAAATAAGTTGAATTTTGATATTCATTAATATAGTTGTTTCTATAGTTTGATTCGCAGTCTTACTTTATTCTATCCCCCTTAAAAGAGTGAGATTGCAAAAGCGGAAAATCTTACGATTTTCCGCTTTTTTATGTATTTAAAAACTTCTGCAGTTACAAGTTTTGGAGGAAGTTTGTATGCATCGTGAGCATTACCTACGGCAATTACAAGTACTTTTGATTTTTTTGTTTTTTCTTTTGAATGCTTTGGTGATATGTTTGTTTAAATATCAATTGTTATTTGGTTTGTTTCATGAATTATGTTAAAATTTAACTAGGAGGAAGAAACGATGTTGTTTACTAAAAAAGAAATCATCAGAATTTTTATTCCTTTATTGATAGAGCAGTTTTTGACCATATCAATAGGTATGATAGATACTGTGATGGTATCAAGTGCAGGTGAAGCGGCAATATCGGGTGTTGCACTTGTTGATACAATTAACTATCTGATTATTCTGGTATTCGGTTCACTTGCAACCGGTGGTGCGGTTATTATTTCGCAGTTTATCGGAAAAAAGGATATGGAAAATAGCGTTCTTGCATCTAAACATCTTGTATGGGTTTTGTTTGTTGTTTCCGTTGTATTGACATTTGTTTCTGTTTTCTTCAGAAAAGCCATACTGGATACGGTATTTGGCAGTATTGATGATGACGTAATGTCCAACGCACTTGTTTATTTTGAATACACTGCGCTTTCATATCCGTTCTTTGCGGTTTATGGTGCTTCATCGGAAATTTTTCGCAGTATGGGTAATACGAAAATTTCTCTTGAGGTTTCCGTTATACAAAATGTTATCAATGTTGCAGGCAATGCTGTTTTGATATTGGGATATGGTATGGGTGCCAAGGGTGCGGCTGTTGCTACACTTGTTTCAAGAATTGTAGGTGCTTTGGTTATGATGGTGTGTCTGCACAACAGAAACAACACTATCAGAATTGATAATGTTTTAAAAATCAAATATGATTTTTCAATTATTAAAAAAATATGTACCATAGGTATACCAAACGGCTTAGAAAGCGGTATGTTCCAATTTGGTAAGGTTATTACGCAAAGTCTTGTTGCTACCCTTGCAACCGCACACATTGCCGCAAACGCTGCAGGTAATTCCATAATTTCCATACAGTGCATTATAGGCAATGCGGTGGGGATAACCATGATTACCGTCGTAGGCAGATGCGTCGGCGCAGGTGAAAAGGATCTTGCACGCAAATACACCGTAATGCTTCTTAAAATTCAATATCTTTTAATGATAATACTTGATGTTGCAATGATTATTTTTGCAAAACAGATTGTATCCTGGTATAATTTGTCCGAGGAAGCTTTTAATATTACAGTAATGCTTCTTATTATGCACAGTGTACTAAACTGCACTATATGGCCGATGTCATTTACGTTACCTAATGCCTTCAAGGCGGCAAATGACGTAAAATATTCTATGGTCGTAAGTATTGTTTCAATGTGGATTGCTCGAGTGGGTATGAGTTACGTTTTGTGCAAAGGTTTTGATATGGGCGTTATGGGAATATGGTATGCAATGTTTATTGACTGTGGTGTGCGTGCAGTGATATTTACCGTACGCTTTAAACGAGGAACGTGGCTTACAAAGTATAAAGTTTAATTGATTTTAACGATGTGGCGTACTGTTGTAAAGATGACTGTAAACAGTATGGATATTCTCAAAGACAGAATCCCGAATAGCGATACCGCTGTCAAGAAGAGTATTGAAATGGTTATAAAAAATTCTTTGTAAAATATTCATACATATATTATATCGTAAAAATGTATAAAAGCATACACCCCCATCCCTCAAGATTTAGGGGTGGGGGCGTTGATGTGTTTTTTAAAACACTTTTTTATAATAATTTGTTGTTTTTATGTTTCGAATTTCTATATTCGGTTGGAGTTAAACCTGTTTTAGATTTAAAAAGTTCTGAAAAGTATCGCTCATTGGAAAATCCAAGTAGATGTGAAATGAGTTTAATAGCCAAGGTTGATGTTTCCAGATATATTTTTGCATAATTTATTTTTAGATTAGTGTAAAATTCGTACGGGGTTATATTATAGTTTTCCTTGAATATTCGATTAACCTGAACCGGAGATTTATATAAAATGTTTGAGAGTTCAGCAATGGTTAGTGGCTTGTTTACATTTTTTTCAATATATTTTTTTATTTTTAGTGCCTCTTTTGAGACTTTGTCATCAGCGTTATTGTGGGTTACATTATAAAACTCATGAATTATTTTATGGATATTTAAACTTGTTTGATAAAGCATCTGTTCTTTTGTAAGTATGTTATTTCTTAATATTTCGTGAATTGCCATAATGTATGGAGATACATCACAGTTGAAAATGATTTTACCATTTATTTCATATGCTTCTGAAAGTTTTTGCGGCAAAGGTCCTTTTATGTTAATCCATAACTTTACCCATGGATCTGAAGGAGATGTATAGTAATGTTGCTCTTTTCCTGAAATTAACATGAAGGAGTTGCCAGGCTCGGGTTCGTATTTTTTGCCATCGTACATTATGGTTCCATGACCGGATAGAATATATTCTATACATGTTGTTGTATGGTCGGGATTTCTGAAGACACTATAATCCTTTTGGCATACGGAAATTCCGGCTTGTGGAATAAAACAAGGTAGGTCATCGTAATATACTTCTTGTTGAATGTATTGTTTTTTCACAAAATATCACCTCGCCACAATTTTAATTTCATTATAGCATTATGGTATAGTGTTGTAAAGTATATTATTTATTAAATGATAGTTTTGTTGAGTATTTGGTAAGTATTGTTTATTGGTTTTTGTTTTTTTGTGTAGTAAACTTAATATGACAATTATGGCTGAGGAGATATGAAAATGAAAAAAATTAAGATAGCTTATGTAGGCGGTGGCTCAAGAGGCTGGGCGTGGGAATTAATGTCTGACCTTGCATTGGCTGATGATATCTGCGGTGATGTTGCACTATATGATATAGATTTTAAAGCAGCTGAGAACAATGCAGTTATCGGTAATAAGATAAAAGGCAGAGCTGAAGCAAAGTCTGATTGGAATTATACTGCACACGAAAAAATCGGCGATGCACTTACCGGTGCAGATTTTGTAATCATTTCTATTTTGCCCGGTACATTTGACGAGATGGAAAGTGATGTTCATGCACCTGAAAAGTATGGCATTTATCAGTCGGTTGGTGATACAAGCGGTCCGGGAGGTATTATAAGAGCACTTCGTACAATACCTATGTTTGAAGAAATTGCGCTTGCAGTTAAGGAATACTGTCCGCAGGCTTGGGTAATTAACTATACAAATCCAATGACTGTTTGTGTAAGTGCACTTTATAAAGCATTTCCCCAAATAAAGGCTTTTGGTTGCTGTCACGAGGTTTTCGGCACACAGAAAGTACTTGTAAGTATGCTTGAAGAAATGAAGGGAATAAAAGATATTGAACGCAGTGAAATTAAGGTAAATGTTACCGGTGTAAACCACTTTACATGGCTTACATCTGCACAGTATAAGGATATCGATTTGATTCCCCTTTATAAAGAATATTGTGAAAAGTATAAAGACGAGGGAATTGTTCGTAAAGATGTTGATGCTAACCATTGGATGAACAATGTTTTCAGAAATACGCATAAGGTTAAAATTGACTTGTTCTTAAGATATGGTATTATTGCTGCTGCAGGTGACAGACATCTTGCAGAATTCTGTGATAAGGAATGGTACATAGATAATCCGGAACTTGTTGATAAATGGGGCTATGCTCTTACACCGGTAAAATGGAGAAGAGAAAATCTTGTAGAACGTCTTGAAAAGAGTGCAAAACTTTTGTCAGGAGAGAAAGAGTTTGAAATAAAGCCTAGTGGTGAAGAAGGTGTAGACCAGATAAGAGCACTTTTAGGCCTTCATGATTTGGTTACAAATGTTAATATTCCAAACGTTGGTCAGATTCCTAACCTTCCTTTAGGTGCGGTAGTTGAAACAAATGCAACCTTCCGTTCAAATGAACTTCGACCTGTTATGGCAGGCAATATTCCTGATGAAATTTATGCTTTGATTTCAAGAATTGTAGGCGAACAACTTCTGGTAGTTGAAGCAGCGACAGAAAGAAATATTGAAAAAGCATTTAAAGCGTTTGTTGCAGACCCTCTTGTTAATTTGCCACTTGACAAGGCAAGAGAATTGTTTAATGAAATGATAGAAAATACTAAACATTATTTGGCTAATTATAATTTATAAAATTTTGTGGCATAACGCTGCATTAAAGCACTCCTCTAACCCCCTTATAGATTTTGCTTATTTTTAATGTAGTGTTTTAGCTATATAAAAGTAACAACGCTATGGATTAAGTATCCATAGCGTTGTTGCTTTTTGTTAAGGGTTTATATCCCTGGCTTATTAACAAGTTATTACATTCATCAATGGAGTGTGTATAATAAGAACGTATTAAGAATTTATATGTTAAATCTTCTTCAGTAAGTTTAAAGTTTAAGCCTGCCGTACTGATTAAGTGAAAACTTAGGTCCGGATGTAATTGCATTGCTATGCAAATGGCTACAACTGTTTTTAAATCAGGATTTTGATTTTCACCACTTCGCAAGCGTTGTATTGTTTTTGTATTTACATCAATTTTTTCCGCAAGCTTCTCAACCGTAATTTCTGCCCATTCCATTAATTTCTTCAAACTGTCAGAAAAAATGTTGTTTAAAGTTGAAAGTATCTTTATTAATTCTTCGTTTGTTTCGCTTACAGTTATGCTTTTTTCAATAATAGCATCATTTGAATCTTTTGAAAAAACTGCCTCAAAATGATATCCTGAATTTAAATCTCTATGAAGAATACAAACATTATGAAATTGTGCACTACAGTTGTACGAGGATTTTAGGTTTAAATCAAAGATAAGACAACATTCGTCCATGTGTAAACGACCATATTCAGTCATTTTTGATTTTTCATCCTTTGTATGGGTTACATACATTGGATCATTGATACATATGTGAGAGTCTATGTATACATAATCGCCTTTGGAAAATTTGTCGCATAGGTCAGGATTTATCATTGTTTCGCATAGGGCATCTTTAAAAGAAATGCAGAATGTTTGTGTTCTTTTAAGACTGCCTTTTTTAAAGGCATGAGGTTTTACATAGCGTCCGTCTATATATGTAAATGCACCCATAGCTTCTTCGTAGCCGGCATCAATTAAGCGGATTTTTGCTGCAGTTCTGGATACTCCAAAAAATTCTGCCAGTTCATTTATAACCGGCTCCATAACATCTACAATAATAGTTGTGTTTAGTGAGTTTTTGTGCTTTTGTATTAACTCTGTTACCTTCATTTTAAATGGATTTAAAGGCATTAGTATTCTTGGGGCAAGTGCGCTCGCCTGCCATTCAATCCATTCGTTTGCAGTGGCATTGTTTCCGCCTTTAAGCCCTCCTACAACTGTACACTTTATTTGAGTTGCAGAAGTGTTATACAGCCGTTCCAACTCATATGCTTTTTTATGCAAGTGCCAATGCACACATTCGTGAACAACAGTATTGTTTGCTGAACCTATGTTTCTGTGTTGGAATACCTTCGGATCAACAATGATTGTACCTGAATAAAAGTTTCTTGTTTCTAATTCGTCTGTTTCGGGGTTGTATATTTCAGACTCCGTATCAGCAAAAAACAGCTGACCGAAGATAGAAAAATCTTTGGTTATTTGTTGCTCGATTATTGTAAGTCCCATTCTTTGTGATAGCAAGTCTGTGTTGAGTTTCATTGGCGTTTTTAATGCTTCGGGATAGAACTTGCTTAAAAAATCCTCGGCAACACTGTCAAATTCATCAGAACGTATGTATGGAACCAATGCATCGGAAAGAGTTTTTTCAGTATGTTTTTTGATGTCGTATGATTGTATACTGTTGATTTTAAAATCACTAAGTCCAATTGAAAGGTCTCCACTACATGAAATTAAAAACCATCGTGATGTAGAGTCTGTTTCCCAATCACGTCTCCCATAACCTTTTAATGTTATGTCAGCATCGGTTATTATATCAAAGTCAATACAACTTCCCGGTTTGTCATAGGTTGTAACATGTTTTATTGAATGGTCTTCCAGTTCCACATAGGATATATTATTTAATATATTGGAACTCAAGTGTAACAATTCACGGTTTCTGCATATGAAATTTTTTAGTTCTTTAAATATGGCGTTATATATTTTGCTATTGCCTTTTAGGTATTCTTTAAATGAACGTTCGTTTGACACACTGTATCCTCCAATCAATTTCGTCTGTAACCAAGTTTGATAAAGGGGCTGTTTACTTGTTCATCATACAGGTTATTAAGAGGTTTAAAGCCTAATCTTAATAAAAAGTAGTTGCATTCCTCAACAGTACATTGAGGTGAGCATAATATGCAACAATAATATGCGTGGTGAAGTTCTGTGTCAAGGAGTTTGTATCCTGCAAGTTCAATTAAAATCTGTGAGGTAAAAACACCCAGGTGCAGACCAACACATAGTATTATAACTGTTTCTATGGAATGCGGCATATCAGAAGTTCTTAATCTTTGGATTGTTTTGTCAGATAGACCGGTTTCATTCGCTAATTTAGAAACTGTTATTTTTTTCTTTTGCATAAGATATACAAGGGCTTTATTGAAATTATACGGAATATCATATTTGATGTTTTTTTCAAGACCTAAAAAGCTGTGGTAGTTATCATTGTTAAGGGTATTTAATAATGATAACTGTGAAGCTTCCCGGAATTCGTGGTTGATTATATCCCGGCTTCTTGGAGCACCGCATATAGGATTCATACCGCCGCCACGTTGGCTTGTTTGAGGAAATTTTGGAATAACTTTAACACATAAATCATCAATTTTACTGTTGGGGACTTTTGCTTTTGTTGTTCCGTTTTTGTATACTATATATTCAGGCATAATTAAAACAAGCATCTTGTCCGTATATACATAGTTTCGGCTGCTTACGATTGAACGGAACTGGGAATATGCTATGTAATAATTAAATATTTCATCTGTTGTCATCTTATGATTCTGATTGTTTCGTCCTATATATTTATACATTTTTTCACCGCCTGAAATAGTAATTTTTTTCTTGCCAATTTATACCTTTAATTATATCAAAAAACCCATATAAATACAAGGATTTTACACTAATAGACATCCGTCATTTTATACAATAAAATTGACAAAATTTATGCAAAAAAATTTTTGAGTAACCGGACATTTTTTGTCCGGTATATTTTTTGCCTTAAATACTGGATTTTTTAAGAAAAATAGCTTTTGAGTAAAAAATAAGAATCGCATAATATCAACATTTTTAGGGCTTGCATACGGACATTTCAAGACCTTTTAAATAAGTTTTTTATGATATATACTTGTTTTATCGAACAGAGAAATACTGTTTGAAAAAATATAATATTCGAAGCCTGATTTGCAATAAGGGCCGAGGATACAGAATTTGTAATCCGTTTTTTGACGGAGTGCAATGGAAGTACCCTTTTCTTGTTGCGTCTACATATATATTCAGGCAAGAGACTGCGTACTTCGGTATGCAGTTTTTTTGTGTCCTTTGCTCGTGTTACAGGCAGAAAGGACATGCTATGAAAATCAAGTACAAGTACATAACAGGAGAGGTAACCGAGGTAGAGGTTGCTGATGAAATCGGCGTTGAAATTATGGAATCAAGAAGAGCTGAAAAAAATCAAGGCCGCAAAAACAAATATTATTGCTATTCGCTTGATGGGATTTTA
>JAZQAN010000025.1:0-114190 GCA_045545235.1 Clostridia bacterium
ATTGAGCTTTCCTTGGAATTACTTGCTTTTTGCCAATTTGAACTCTACCGTACCCTCGTACGCCGACGAATTCAAATTGACAAAATATACCTTCCTTTTTCGCAATCTGTCAGCGTGTCGATAGGTTTATCGACACGCTGACAGGTTCGTTTTCAACGAACCTGTTTATTTATGTATTCTAACAGAGGAGTAATTGAATTTTTGTCTGAAAAATCAGCATTTGCATCACAAAGTTCCACTAAAAGTTTTTCCATGTCTGTAGGATTTTCTTTTGAAGACATAATCTTTTTCAGGGTTTTGAGGGCAGTTTTATGTACAAGTGAAAGTTCATCAATTAACATTTTGCCCATAAAATTGAAAATTTTTATGTTTTCCGGTACACCTGTTTTAAAATTCTTTTCAATTACATATTTGTCATAATATTCACGACATTCCAAAGGCGTAATTGCCGTTGTGTATATTGCAATTTTTTTGTCTTTCAGTGCATCGATGTTTTTTGTTATAAGTGTAACTCCGTTTATAACCTCGGCATATAAACCGCCACCGTAAATTATGCAATCGTATTTTAAAAGGTCATCTGCTTTTATTTTTTTTGCATCTGCAATGTCACAATTTAATTCTTCTGCAATCCATTGTGCATATTGCTTTGTGGAACCGTATTTGCTTTTATAAATAACTATTGTATTCATATAGAATCTCCTTTTTTATTTTTTTCTGTATCTGTATAGAGCTATTACAGAAGAAACAATTGCTATCGATTCATTAAGCAGACCACCCCATACGTGATAGTAGGCATTGTATATCAAAATCATTGTTGATGTAAGCAGAATGCTTTTTCTTAAATTTTGCACATTTGGGAAATATATGAAAATTGTATTAATTGCCAGTGGAATAATTATAAATAAAGACATAGGACCCTGCCACGATAGTGTCCCTGTAAAAGCCATTATGCCTGCAAGCAGATATGGCCAGAATGAGTAGGAAAAAATCCTTACGTCTTTTCGGTAAATTATAAAGTTTCTTATAAGACATATAATATTCATCAAAGTTCCCGACCATGCACCTAAAAACATATAACTTATGCATAGACTAAGGGTAGATAAGCTTTGAACAACAATAAGCTTTTTGTGGTCCTTGCATTGATAAGATAAAAATGCAAAAAACGCTGCCATCCATCCTAATATTTGTCCTGTTAACTCCATTTGTTGTACCTTCTTTCTTATGCTCTGAATATCGCTTAATACGAGATTTGTATTATTTTTTATGTAAGCACTCTGCTACTTGTTCGGAAATTTGCTTCATTCCTGATTCGGTAGGGTGACCGTTTTCCTTGTCTATTTCTTTAAGATATAAATATTTAATATCATTTTTTTCACAAGCTTCTATAAATCCTTTGGTGATTTCTTGTTTTAAATCGGTGTTAATGATAACAATTACATCATCAACAACATCTTTTGCTCTGTTAATCAGATAGCAAAATGCAGGCAATACGTACTTTAGTTCATCTTCGGTCCAATCTGAATATTTAAGATTTCCAATGGGAGCATCTATCCAGGAATCATTAGTTCCTCCGAATATAAGTATCGTGTTTATATTATTTTCGGTAAAAACTTTTTTGTCAATATATTTATCAATTCTACTAACAAACGATGATGCAACAGTAAAGGATTCTCTTACCGTGTTACAAATCGTTGAACCTGAAAAGCTGTCGTTAATTATTATGTTGAAGTTATTTTCATTTGCCAATATATTCCACCAGGTTTTTTCTACTCCCTTGACAATAGGATTATCCTTTCTTCCATCGCTGTAATAAAAGTGATATCCTTCCGGAATATATCCCTCATAAGTTGAATAACTGTCCCCCATTATAAATATATTCTTTTTCATTTTTCCACCTCATTTATGTTTAATCTTCCCGACATAGCAGCACAACGCACTCCACATGTGTTGTGTGGTGTCTGCGACAGTGTTATCACTCAATCCTTTATTTCTATTATAAAATGAATGTTTACTTTCTTTTTTTCTGAGTTGTTTTGAATTTCAACATTTTTTGCAATATATTTTTGTCCATTTTTTACCTTTGGTGGTATTTTTAAAATAATAGTTGTTGGATTTTCTATATTTTTTATTGTCGCTTCAATTTCTGTTCCGTTTTGTGCCTCATTAGATGAAATTACTAATTTTTGAACAGAACGCATTTGCTTTAAAAAATGCTTTTCTAAAATAAAAAATACTGAAACTGCCAGAGCAATAATTATGATTGCTAACAAAATATAATGCCACATAGACATTATTAAAGCACCTATAAGAATTATTGCAAGAGGTAATGTTATCTGTTCTTGCTCATATCTGTATTTGTTTAAGCGATACTGTTTATATCTTTCGTATGATTCTTCTTCGTAATTCCCCATTAAAAGTTCACCTCACTTGGTTATAAATTATTACTTTTTCCAAGATTACATTTAGAACAAAGCGTTTGTAAATTTTCTGCTGTGTTTTCTCCGCCTTTTGACCAAGGAATAATGTGGTCTATATGTAATTCTACGGATGGATCTTTTGCAGGAGATGCACCGCAAGCACAACATTTAAAATTATCTCTTTTCAAAACTTGATATCGCAATTTATCAGATATGGATTTTGAGGAATTATGTGCATTTCTTTTTGTTTTAGATTGACAAATAGGGCACTTTCTCAGCCAAACATCGCAACCATTCGCTAAATATTTATGACCGCAATCTAAACATTCCATTTCATAAGAATTCTGATTATAGTGCGTTTCGGATTTTCCTTTGTATCCCAAGTTTTTTTGATTATTTTTATTGATATATCCAACATCTAAAGTTTTCATTTGTTATTCCTCCCGACATAGTAGCACACAGCACTCCACATGCCCTGTCCTCGGAAACATATCTACGGGGTAGACTGTATCTGCCTTGTATCCATAGCCGTCAAGAATTTTTAAATCTCTTGCCAATGTAGCAGGGTTGCAGGAAACGTAAACTACCTTTTGAGGGCTTATTTCGTTTATTGTTTTTAGCAGTTTTTCATCACAGCCCTTACGTGGAGGGTCTATTATAATAACATCAACATCTTTGAAGTTTTCTGCTAAATCTTCAGAACTTCCTACATAAAATTTTGCATTTTTAATTCCGTTTAATACAGCATTTCGCTTTGCGTTTTCTATTGCTTCGGGTACAATTTCCACACCTGTTACAGTTTTTGTATTTTTTGCAAGATACAAGCCTATTGTACCTATTCCGCAGTATAAATCTAAAACATTTTCTGTACCTTTTAAGTCTGCAAGTTCTTTTACTTTGTCGTAAAGTACTTTTGTCTGCTCGGGGTTTATCTGGAAAAATGACTGAGGTGAAATTTCAAAATAAAGGTCACCTATTTTATCTGTTACTGTAGCCTCACCCCAAAGTAGTATGTTTTCTTTACCTAAAATAACATTTGTGTTTTTTGAATTGATGTTTTGAATAAGTGAAATGTTCTCGCCAAATTCGTTTTTCAGCATACTTATTAAAGAATCTGCATTTTTTAAATCCCTTGATGCCGTAACAATGCAAATCATCATTTGGTTTGTGAGTGTGCATCTTGTGAAAATATGACGTATAACGCCCTTGCCGGTTTCCTCGTTATATGGTTTTACGTGAAAATCTGCCATAAACTGTTTTACAACTTCAATAACGCGGTTGGATTTTTCGTGTTGAATAAGACAATTGTCAACAGGAATTACACGATGACTTCGTGGGGCATAAAAGCCAATGCCGTCAGGAGTAACAGGGAATTGAGACTTGTTTCGGTAGTGCATTTTGGTACTTCCCAAAGTATCAGCTACTTTTATGTCAAGTCCGCCTATACGTTGTATGCAGTCGCGTACCTTGTTTGTTTTGTTTTCAAGTTCCATTTTATAAGTGCAATGGTGGTAGTCACAACCGCCGCATTTGTAAAAAACAGGGCATTTTGAAGTTATTCTTTCAGGTGATGGTTTTATTATATTTGAAATTTTTCCAAAAGCGTAATTTTTAAGAACTTTTACTATTAACACTTCTATTGTTTCGCCCATAAGTGCGTAAGGTATAAATACTGCAAAGCCGTCAATCCTGCCGATGCCCTCACCTTTTTCGCCTACGCCTGTTATTTCGGTTGTATAGATTTTGTTTTTTTCTATCATACAATTTCACCTGTCATAAATTCATCTTTGTATCCTGTAAGTTTTACATTTACCGTTTTACCTTCGGCACTTTCACCTTTGGCAAAAACCTGTATAAAGTTTGGTGTGTGACCTTCCCACAAACCGTCGTTACTTTCACGTTCAACAAGCACGCTTACGGTTTTGCCAAGATATTTTTCGAAAAAATCCTTTTTCAAAATTTTACCTGTTTCTATCATTTTTTCACAACGTATATTTTTAATGTTTTCATCAACCTGATTTTCCATTTTATCCGCAATTGTTCCTTTTCTTCGTGAGTATGGAAAAACGTGAATCTGGCTGAAGCCTGTTTTTTTCACAGTTTCTATGCTTTCTTCAAATTCTTTTTCTGTTTCACCGGGGAAGCCCACCATAACATCTGTGGTAATTGCACAGTCGGAAAATGCGTTTTTTAGCATATCTGCCGCCTTTAAATATTCCTCTGCAGTATAATGACGCTTCATACGTTCAAGAACGGTGGTTGAACCGCTTTGCAGGGCAAGGTGAAACTGATGGCAAAAATTATCAAGCTTTTTTGTACGGTTGATAAATTCGTCTGTAATAAGATTAGGTTCAAGCGAACCCAAACGCACTCTTTCAATTCCTTCAACAGAGCACACCGCCTCTATAACTTCTATTAATCTGCTGTTTATGTCTACTCCGTACATTGCAAGGTTTATTCCTACAAGTACAATTTCTTTATATCCGTTATGGGCAAGCTCTTTTACTTCTGCAATGGTGGATTCTATTGTCTTTGAACGTAGCGGACCTCTTGCAAAGGGTATAATGCAGTATGTGCAGAAGTTTCTGCAACCGTCCTGAATTTTAAGAGTTGCACGTGTGCGGTTCTGATGAGTAGACTTTAAATCTTCAAATAAATTTGGTATTTCAGACTGCACTCTGTTTTGTCTGTTGCCGTCGAAATTTTCAACATATTCCACAATCTTTGTGCGGTTTGTTGTACCCATTATAATGTCAATATCTTCAATTTTTGCAACCTCGTCCGGTGCAACCTGCGAATAACATCCCAAAACAACCACTATGCTCTTTGGGTTTTTCTTTTTTGCACGGCGTATTATTTGCCTCGATTTACGGTCACTCATAGCAGTAACTGTGCAGGTGTTTATAACAAAAATATCTGCATCTTCACTTTCTGTCACTTCATAGCCTGCATTTTCAAAAAGACCCTTCATAGCCTCTGTTTCATATAAATTAACCTTGCAACCAAGTGTTAAAAACTTTACTTTTTTCATATTATTACCTCGAAAAATATAGATGTTTTTATTTTAACACATTAAAAATGATTTCTCAATACAAAATCGTAAAATAATCATTGGAAATATTAAATATTTAATTGACAAACATTTCAAAAAATAGTATCATATATACAAATAAAAGAATTCAGGAGGAATTAATTATGAAATCATTTAACATTATGCTGGACTCAATCGATAAGGTAAAAACATTTGTAAACATCGTTGCAAAATGCGACTATGATGTGGATTTAACATCAGGCAGATATGTTGTGGATGCAAAGTCTATTATGGGTATTTTCTCTTTGGATTTGTCAAAGCCTATAAAGGTTGATATTTACGGAGATGACAGCAGCGATTTTGAAGCTGAGGTAAAAGACTTTATAGTTGATTAATTTTAAGTGGGATGTAAATTTTTTTACATCCCCTTTTTGTTGACATAAAGCCTTTTTTGTGGTACAATATTTGGTGGTTTAAAAGGACATTTCGGAAGGAGATTATTATGAACTATACTCTTAAAAATGCATTTGTATATACTGAAAATGGATTTGTAAAATCAAATGTTAATATTTCAGACGGACGTATAGTATCTGTTGACGACAGCACTTTGGAGGGCGGTCGTGTTTTTGATTTTGAAAATTGCTATATATTTCCCGGTTTTTCGGATGTTCACGTGCATTTAAGAGAACCGGGTTTTTCATATAAAGAAACTATGAAGACAGGCACAAAGGCTTGTGCAAGAGGTGGCTATACTCACGTTTGCCCGATGCCGAATTTAAAGCCTGTTCCAGACAGTTTTGAAAACTTAAAGCAACAGCTTGATATTATAGAAAAGGATGCCTGCATAAATGTATATCCTTTTGGTGCTATAACCGTAGAGGAAAAGGGAGAGAATCTTGCAGATATGGATGCTATGGCACCATATGTAATTGGCTTTTCAGATGATGGTAAAGGCGTACAAAGTGAAGAAATGATGCTTGAAGCTATGAAAATTGCCAAAGCACATAACAAGATAATTTCCGCACATTGCGAAGATAACAACTTGCTTTTTGGCGGTTATATCCACGACGGCGAGTATGCAAAGCTTCACGGGCACAAAGGTATTTGCAGTGAAAGTGAATGGGGTCCTGTTAAAAGAGATGTTGAGCTTGTTAAAAAGTCGGGTTGTAAGTACCACGTTTGCCATATTTCCGCAAAGGAAACTGTTGAAATTATAAGAAATGCAAAAAAAGAAGGCGTTAATATAACCTGTGAAACTGCACCTCATTATCTTGTAATGAATGATATGATGATAGGGGAAGAGGGTCGTTTTAAAATGAACCCTCCAATAAGAGGAGAGGAAGACAGAATTGCATTGGTTGAAGGTCTTTTGGACGGCACAATAGATATGATTGCAACTGACCACGCACCACATTCTGCAGAAGAAAAGAGCAAAGGTCTTGCAGGCAGTATGATGGGCGTTGTAGGTATTGAAACAGCATTTGCAACTATATATACAAATTTTGTAAAAACAGGCAAAATCAGTCTGGAAAGATTAATGGATTTATTCCACGGCAATGCTAAAAAGCGTTTTGAAATAGGTACCGACATCAAGGCAGGTGAGGTTGCAGACCTTACTGTATTTAACCTTGATGAAGAATATACCGTTGACCCTTCGGAGTTTGAATCAATGGGTAAATTTACACCACTTGAGGGTACAAAGGTATTTGGTCGCTGTAAGTTGACAATGTGCAACGGCGAAATAGTCTGGGAGGAAAAGAGCGAATAAATTTTCGTCACATATCCGGCTTATTTTCTCGCTTATGTACACTCGGTACACGGCGTTCGAAAAACACCGAATCTGTTTAGAAAATTTAATCGCATTAAAAAGGAGATAATTATGAAACAGAGTATTTTTGAAATAGTATCAAATAAAAATATTGCTGAAAATGTTTATGAAATGGTGCTTAGCGGGGATACTTCCGATATTACTGCATCAGGTCAGTTTGTAAACATAAAACTTGAGGGTATGTTCCTTCGTCGTCCTATTTCGGTATGTGATTATGACGAAAAAACACTTACTCTTATATACAAGGCAGTAGGTAAGGGCACGGAAGCTATGGCAAAAATGGAAGGCGGAGTTATGCTTGACATTTTAACGGGTCTTGGTAATGGCTACGACCTTTCGCTTGCAGGGGACAAGCCGCTTCTTGTAGGTGGTGGTGCAGGTGTACCTCCAATGTATAATCTTGCTAAAAAGCTTATTGCAATGGGTAAAGATGTAACGGTCGTACTTGGATTTAACAAGGAAAGTGAAGTTTTCTATAAAGATGAATTTGAAAAAATCGGTGCAAAGGTAGTTATCACTACAGTTGACGGAAGTGTTGGTGTAAAAGGGTTTGTAACCGATGCATTTGCAGATATTGATTACACATATTTTTACGTATGCGGTCCTGAACCGATGCTTAAGGCTGTGTATAACGGTACAGATACATCAGGACAGTTCAGCTTTGAGGAACGTATGGGTTGCGGTTTTGGTGCTTGTATGGGTTGCTCCTGCAAGACAAAATACGGCAACAAGAGAATTTGCAAGGATGGACCTGTGCTTGTTAAGGAGGAAATTATATGGTAGATACAAAGGTTAATTTAAGTGGGCTTGAGCTTGATAATCCGATAATTCCTGCCAGTGGTACATTTGGGTACGGTTACGAGTTTGCAGAGCTTTACGACATAAACATACTTGGTACATTTTCGTTTAAGGGTACTACAAAGGAAGCACGTTTCGGTAACCCTACACCGAGAATTGCAGAATGTGAAAGCGGTATGATAAATTCCGTAGGATTGCAGAATCCCGGTGTTGAAAAGGTTATTTCGGAAGAGTTGCCAAAGCTTAAAAAGTGCTTTAATAAAAAAGTTATCGCAAATGTAAGTGGTTTTTCAATTGAAGAATATGCCTACACCTGTGAAAAGCTTGATAAGGAGGAACAGGTTGGCATTTTAGAAGTTAACGTAAGCTGTCCTAATGTACATAACGGCGGTATGAGTTTCGGAACTTTGCCCGAAAGTGCTGCAGAGGTTACAAAGGCGGTAAAGGCGGTTACAAAAAAGCCGGTTTACATTAAACTAAGTCCTAATGTTACAGATATTGTTTCAATAGCAAAGGCTTGTGAAGAGGCAGGAGCAGACGGAATAAGCCTTATAAATACACTTTTGGGTATGAGAATTGATTTGAAGTCCAAAAAGCCTGTAATTGCCAACAAAATGGGTGGATTTTCAGGTAGCGCAATAAAACCTGTTGCCATTCGTATGGTGTATCAGGTGTATGAGGCAGTTAAGATACCTATTATCGGTATGGGTGGCATTGCAACTGCAGAAGATGTAATTGAAATGATGCTTGCGGGTGCAACAGGTGTTCAGGTAGGTGCGGCTAATCTTGTTAATCCGTACTGTTGTCGTGACATTGTAGAAAGCTTGCCTGCAATAATGGAAAAGTACAAAATAAACAGTTTAAAAGATATAATCGGAGGTGCACACTAATGGGTAAAGATGTAATTATTGCTTGTGATTTTAACAGCAAGGAACAGGTTATGACATTCCTTGACAAGTTTACGGGAAGAAAGCCTTTTGTTAAAATCGGTATGGAACTTTTCTATGCGGAAGGTCCTGAAATTGTTAGAGAAATCAAGGCGAGAGGGCACAAGATTTTCCTTGACCTTAAACTTTGTGACATTCCAAACACAGTTAAAAAGTCAATGAATGTTTTGTCAAGACTTGATGTTGATATGTGTAATCTGCACGCTTTTGGAACAAAGGCTATGATGGAAGCGGCTTTGGAAGGCTTGGTACGTGAAGACGGTACAAGACCTATACTTATTGCAGTAACACAGCTTACTTCAACAAGTGAAGAAAGAATGAGAGAAGATCAGCTTATAAACGAGCCTCTTGATAAAGTAGTTATGCACTATGCAAAATGTGTGGCAGACTGCGGACTTGACGGTGTGGTATGTTCACCGCTTGAGGCAGGAAAGGTTAAAGAAACCTGTGGAGAAAAATTCCTTACAGTTACACCGGGTGTACGTTTTGCAGATGGTGATGTTGGCGATCAGGTTCGTATTACAACACCTGAAAAGGCAAAGGAAATAGGTTCAGACTATATTGTTGTAGGCAGACCTATCACTCAGGCAGATGACCCTGTTGCAGCATATGAAAGATGTGTTAAAGAATTTATCGGTTAAAGGAGAAATAAAAATGAAAAAGATTATTGCTAAAGATTTATTATCAATAGGTGCTGTATTTTTAAGACCGGAAGAGCCATTTACATGGGCAAGCGGAATTAAAAGCCCTGTATACTGTGATAACAGACTTACACTTACTGCACCCATCGTGCGAAACCATGTAGAAAACGGACTTGCTGAAATTGTAAAGAAGGAATATCCTGATGCTGAAGTTTTGATGGGTACATCAACTGCAGGTATTGCACATGCGGCTATTGTTGGTCATATTCTTGGTATGCCTATGGGTTATGTTCGTTCAGGTGCTAAAGACCACGGCAGAGGTAATCAGATTGAAGGTAAACTTGAAAAGGGTCAGAAGGTTGTTGTTATAGAAGACCTTATTTCAACAGGCGGAAGTGTTATTGAAGTTGTAAACGTACTTCGTGAAGCAGGTGCTGAAGTTTTGGGTGTTGCATCTATCTTTACATATGGTATGAAAAAAGGCCTTGACAGAATGGCAGAAGCAAATGTTAAAAATGTCAGCCTTTCAGATTTTGATTCTGTTGCAGAGGTTGCAGCAGAAATCGGCTATATTAAGGAAAGTGATATTGAAAGACTTATAGCTTTCCGTAACAATCCAAGTGATGAAAGCTGGATTGGAGGCAATAAATAATGAGACACGTTATGGATATTGTAGACCTTAGCGTTGAAGAGGTACAGGAACTTGTCGACACAGCAATGGACATTGTTGCAAATCCTGACAAATACAGAGAAAAGTGTAAGTATAAAAAACTTGCAACTTTGTTTTTTGAACCATCTACAAGAACAAGACTAAGCTTTGAAGCAGCTATGCTTGAACTTGGAGGAAGTGTAATAGGTTTTTCTGATGCACAGTCAAGCTCTTCTTCAAAGGGTGAAAGTATTGCAGATACTGCAAAGGTTATAAGCTGTTATGCAGATATTATAGCTATGCGTCATCCAAAGGAGGGTGCACCAAAGGTTGCGTCTATGAATGCGTCTATTCCTGTTATCAATGCAGGTGACGGTGGTCACAATCACCCTACACAGACTTTGGCAGACTTGCTTACAATCTACCGCGAAAAGGGCAGATTTGATAACCTTACAGTAGGTCTTTGCGGTGACCTTAAGTTTGGCAGAACAGTTCATTCACTTATAAATGCTCTTGCAAGGTATACAGGAATCAAGGTAGTGCTTATTTCACCTAAAGAACTTAATTTGCCCGACTATGTGAAGAAGGATGTTCTTGATAAAAACGGTATGGAATATGTTGAAACAACAGACCTTGAGGCTGTTATGCCTGAGCTTGACATACTTTATATGACAAGAGTACAAAAGGAAAGATTTTTCAACGAGGAAGAATATCTTCGTCTTAAGGACAGTTTTATTCTTACTCCCGAAAAGCTTGATAACGCAAAGGAAGATTTGTGTATAATGCATCCCCTTCCAAGGGTTAACGAAATTTCCGTTGCTATAGACAATGATAAACGTGCCTGCTACTTTAAACAGGTTATGAACGGAAAGCTTATGAGAATGGCGCTTATAATGAAGCTTCTGGAGGTGAAATAATTGAATATAGATTCAATAAAAAACGGCATAGTAATAGACCATATTACTGCAGGTAAGGGAATGGAGCTTTATAAGCTTTTGAATCTTGATAATCTTGACTGTTCTGTTGCGTTTATTAAAAATGTAAACAGTAAAAAAATGGGTAAAAAGGATATTATTAAAATTGATGCGGATATAGATATCAATATGGATATTTTAGGTTATGTAGACCCTGATGTTACAGTTGATATTATAAAAGACGGTGTTTTGGTGGAAAAGAAAAAAATTGAACTTCCAAAGACACTTAAAAATGTTTTGTTCTGCAAAAACCCTCGTTGTATTACAACAACAGAGCAGGAAATTGAACACGTTTTCAATCTTACTGATGCGGAAAACAAAGTGTACAGATGTATGTACTGCGAGTCAAAAGCATAAAAAATTCCGGACGAAAGTCCGGATTTTTTTATGCTAATTGATAATTGGAAATTGATAATGGATAATTGTTGTTGAAATGCTCTGCATTTCTTTTTTAAAAAAGAAACACTGGGTATTTCAACCTGGATTTTTAATTTTTCATTTAAAGATTGGTGCTTTTGAATTTAAGCGGAGGTATGCCTTTTAATTTTTTGAATACGGAAGAAAAATAGTTGCTGTCGTTAAAGCCGCACATTGTTGCAATCTCTGTCATTGACAGGTCTGTTGTAACGATAAGTCTTTCAGCATTTCTTATGCGTACCGTGGTTATATACTCGTTTATGCCAAGACCTGTAATTGCTTTGAACTGTCTTGAAAGATGGCTTTTGCTTACGGAAAATTCTTCTGCCAGTTTTGAAAGGCTGATTTCCGCAGAATAGTTTTCGGAAATATAGTCTGTAATCTGTAATATAAATGAGGGTACGGTGAGTACATAGGGGTTTTTCTCCGCAGACCTTGAAAGCTTTAATAAAAGCGTGATTATGTATGATTTTATAAGCTCGTCGGAAAACCCGTCGGGGTTGTTATTTTCCGCTTCTATTGAATTTATGAGATTTTTATATACATCAGCTTTTTTAATATAGTATTTTTTAAAACAGCGAAATGCAGAAGAGTCTTCGTTTTTTTCAAGAAAGTCAGGGGTGAATGTTATAAGCAAACGTTCTAACTGTTCGCCTTCAATATAGGCAGTTCTGTGTATTACATATGGAGGTATAAGCACCATATCTCCTTCACTTATATCAAAGGTGGCATTGTCTATAAAATATTTTGCCTTTCCTTTTTTCAGGTAATATATTTCATAGTGGTTGTGATAGTGTGTGTTGTGCATTAATTTGGCATTTTCCTGTGAACGCAGTTCTATATAATAAGTGCTTATTTCTTCACTGTATTCGTATGGCATTTTTATCACCTCGGTGTAATAATAACATAAATTTTTGATGTATTCAAGCAATATTTTAAAGAAAATACACTAAAATGAGCATAAAATTTATAGAAAACTAAAAAATATTGATGTATAATTGAAATATAAAAATTAAATTGGCAAAGTTTGAAAATATTTGGGAGGTTATAAACTATGAGTTTTGAAACAGTAAAAAGACCGGAAAGAGTTATTCAGTTTGGTGAAGGTGGTTTTTTAAGAGGCTTTGTTGACTGGATGATTCAAAAGCTTAATGACGCAGGTGAATTTAACGGCAACATCGTTGTGGTGCAGCCTATTGAACAGGGTATGTGCGATATGCTTACAGCACAAAACTGTGGTTACACACACTTTATCCGTGGTGTTGAAGGTGTTGAAAAAACAATTGTAAATTCTATTTCAAGATGCGTAAAGCCTTATGAAGATTATGATGCATTCCTTGCACTTGCACATAATCCTGATTTCAGATTTATCGTATCAAATACAACAGAAGCAGGTATTTCATATTCAGAGGGTGATAAACTTTCAGATCGTCCTGCAAAGTCATATCCTGCAAAACTTACAGCTCTTCTTTATGAAAGATTCAAAGCAGGTCTTGGCGGTTTTATAATTTTACCTTGCGAACTTATTGACCAGAATGGCGTTAAGCTTCGTGAAATCGTTCTTCGTTATGCAAATGAATGGGAGCTTGGTGAAGAATTTATCAACTGGGTTGAAAAGGAAAATCACTTCTGCTTTACTTTGGTAGACCGTATCAATACAGGTTATCCAAAGGGTGAAGATATGAACCTTGGTTATGAAGATAACCTTGTAAACACATCTGAATACTTCCACCTGTGGGTTATTCAGGGCGATAACAAACTTGCTGAAGAAATTCCTTTCCATAAAATTGGTCTTAATGTTATATGGACAGATAATCTTGAAATGTACCGTACAAGAAAGGTAAGAATTCTAAACGGTGCACATACATCAACTGTTGCTTACGCAATGCTTTCAGGTTTTGATACAGTAAAATCATGTATCGAAGACGAAAAGATGTATGCATACATCAAAAAGTGTGTGTTTGAAGAAATTATTCCTACACTTGACCTTCCAAAGGAAGAACTTATCGATTATGCAAACAGTGTATTGGAAAGATTTGCAAACCCATATATTAACCACTATTGGTCATCAATTGTGCTTAACAGTGTAAGTAAGTTTAAGGTAAGAGTTTTGCCTTCAATTACAGAATATATAAAGAGATACAATAAAATGCCTGAAACATTGCTTTTCGCATTTGCTCAGCTTATTAAGCTTTACAAAACAGATATGGCAAATGACGACAAGGATGTTATGGAATTTATGAAGAATGCTTCTACAAAGGAAATTCTTGCAAACACATCTTTGTGGGATGAAGATTTGTCATACTTGTACGACGAGGTGAGCAAATATGAGAATTAATCCACGTGATAATGTTGAAGTAGATTTGAATACAGGTCACAAAATTGCACTTTGTGACATAAAAAAAGGAGAAAATGTTATAAAGTACGGTTACCCAATAGGTCACGCAACAGAGGATATCAAGGCGGGTGACAGCGTACATACACATAACATAAAAACAAATTTAAGTGAACTTTTAGAATATACATACGAGCCTGAATTTGAAGAAATTGAAAGACGTGAAGAACGTTTCTTCAATGGCTATGTACGTAAAAATGGTGACGTTGGTATCCGTAATGAAATATGGATTGTAAACACAGTAGGTTGTGTAAATAAGGTTGCCGAAACACTTGCGGCAAAAACAGGTGCAAAGGCTTTTCCTCATCCTTTCGGATGCTCACAGCTTGGTGATGACCAGAAAACAACTCAGCTTATACTAAAGGGTATGGTTAATCACCCTAATGCGGCAGGTGTACTTGTACTTGGTCTTGGTTGTGAAAATAATAATATTGATGTTTTCAAGGAAGTTCTCGGCACATGGGATGATGAGAGAGTTAAGTTCTTAAACTGCCAGGATGTAGAGGATGAAATTGAAGAAGGTATCAAAATTATAAACGAACTTAAAGCTTATGCTGATACTTTCAAACGTGAAAAGGTTTCCGTTTCAAAGCTTAAGGTTGGTCTTAAATGTGGCGGTAGTGATGGATATAGCGGTATTACAGGCAACCCGTTGGTAGGAAGATTTTCCGATATGCTTATTTCCTACGGCGGCAGTACAATTCTTACAGAAGTTCCCGAAATGTTTGGCGCAGAGCAGATTTTGATGAAGCGTTGTATCAATAAAGAAATTTTTGATAAAAATGTTGATTTGATTAACAATTTCAAAAAATACTTTATTGCCCATAATCAGGAAATTTACGAAAATCCGTCACCGGGTAACAAGGCAGGCGGTATTACAACACTTGAAGAAAAATCACTTGGTTGTGTACAAAAGGGCGGTCTTGCACCTGTTGTTGATGTGCTTGATTACGGTGATACTTTGCAGAAAAACGGTCTTAACCTTTTAAACGGTCCGGGTAATGACATTGTTGCCATTACAAATCTTATGGCGGCAGGTGTTCATATGGTACTGTTTACAACAGGTCGCGGTACTCCTGTTGGTTGCCCTGTACCTACAATTAAGGTTGCAACAAATTCAAACCTTGCTAAAAATAAAAGTAACTGGATTGACTTTAATGCAGGCGAAATTTTAGATGGCGTTGATGTTGATGAAAAATTCTTCGACTTCTGCTTAGATGTTGCAAATGGTAAGCTTGCTAAAAATGAAATTAACGGATACTCCGAAATTTCTATATTCAAAGATGGCGTAACACTATAACAAAAATGTCAGGACTTTTGTCCTGACATTTTTTAATCTTGCGTAAGGTCCTGAAATGTTATTGGCACAATCTTTTCCAAATCACTTGGTTTTAATTCTACCTGTGCACCAATTTTGCCTGCACTGAAAATTATCGTTTCGCACTCAAGTGCGGAATTATCCACAACAGTTACATACTGCTTTTTCATACCTATTGGTGAGCAACCGCCACGTATATACCCCGTTGCCTTATTTATTTCGTCTACTCTTATCATTTCAACAGTCTTTTTGCCTACTGCTTTTGCACACTTTTTAAGGTTAAGTTCCTTTTCTACAGGTACTACAAATACAAAGAAATCTCTTTCAAACCTTGTAACGAGGGTTTTGAAAACCATATCAGAAGGCTTTCCAATTTTTTCGGCTATTGCAAGTCCGTCAATTCTGCCATCCTTGTTGTCGTAAAAATAGGTTTTGTATTCTATTTTTGCCTTGTCGAGTATTCTCATAACGTTTGTTTTTACTTCCATTTTTTATCATTCCTTATATGTTTAATTGTTATAATTATAACACACTTTTTTAGCTATTTCAAGTTGACTATTGGTCATTAAAATGGTAAAATATTATATATATTAGTGTACAAGGAGGCGAGGCTGTGTTTGGTTATAAAACTTTTAAGGGTGGAATTCATCCGGATGATAAAAAAAGTGGCTCAAATTATATCAGGATAGAAAACCTTGAACCTTCAAAAACTTTGGTTTTTCCTGTGCAACAGCACGTTGGTAAGGCGGCAAGAGTTTTGGTTAATGTTGGGGACGAGGTTAAATTAGGTCAGCTTATTGCAGAGGCAGATGGTAATATTTCTGCAAATGTACATTCTTCTGTAAGCGGAAAGGTAATCGGAGTAAAACCGCATATACATCCAAGCGGAAATATGGTTGAATCTATAATTATAGAAAATGACTTTAAGGATGAAGCGGTAAGGGATTTTGTTGATTACAGAGAGCTTGCGGATTTGTCTCCTGAAGAAATTATAGAAATTGTAAGAGAAGCAGGTATTGTAGGTATGGGCGGTGCGGCATTTCCGACTCACGTTAAACTTATGCCTCCGTCATCAGTTGATACCATTGTTGTAAACGGTGCAGAATGTGAACCGTATATTACATCTGATCATCGTATGATGCTTGAACATCCTAAGTGTATTCTTACGGGTATTAAGGCTGTTATGAAAGCTGTTGATGCAAAAAAAGCATATGTAGGAGTTGAAAGTAACAAACCCGATGCTATAGAAAAGCTTCAGGAAATTTTCAGCACAGAGGGTAACATAAATGTTGTTCCTGTGCTTGCGAAATATCCGCAAGGTTCTGAAAAACAGATGATTGAAGTTGTTACAGGCAGACAGGTGCCTTCAGGTAAGCTACCTTCAAGTGTGGGTGTTGTTGTTCTTAATATAGATACTATATGGGCAATTGCAGACGCCATAAATAAAGGCAAACCACTTGTGGAAAGAACGGTTACAGTAAGTGGTGGTGCAATAAAAGAACCTAAAAATTATATGGTGCGTCTTGGTACTCCTGTTAAGGATATTATCGAGGCTGCAGGGGGATTTTGTGAAGAACCTGCAAAAATTCTTCTTGGCGGGCCTATGATGGGCAATGCTATATTTAATACTGACGTTCCTGTTGTTAAGGGAACAGGTGCAGTAATTGCACTTACTGAAAAAGAAATAAAATCTACTGAGGCTACGGTATGTATACGTTGCGGCAGATGTGTTGATGCCTGCCCTATGCATTTACAACCGCTTATGTTAAGAGCGTATTCAATAAAAAATGATTATGCAATGCTGAAAAAATATAACATTCTTGATTGTATGGAATGTGGTGCCTGTGCGTATATATGCCCGGGCAGACAGGCGCCTGTACAGTACATAAGAAATGCAAAACCCAAAGTACTGGAATTAGTTAAAAAGGGGGAATTGTAATGAGTTTATTGAAAGTTTCGGCACCTCCCCATATTACTGATAAAGATGACGTTACAACAATAATGTTTGACGTTATACTGGCACTTATGCCGGCTATGATTGCAGGAGCATTTTTCTTCGGTTACCGTGCAATAATTGTCACCCTTATATCTGTTTTAAGTGCGGTTGCATTTGAATATTTATGGAACCGTGCGTTTAAAAAGAATAATACAGTTGGTGATTTAAGTGCAATTGTTTCAGGTATGTTACTTGCTTTTAATATGCCTGTGACAGTTCCGTTATGGCTTCCGATTGTTGGCAGCTTTTTTATGATTGTCATAGTTAAAATGTGTTTTGGTGGACTTGGCCATAATTTTATGAATCCGGCACTTGGTGGAAGAGCATTTCTTATGGCTTCCTGGCCTGCGCTTATGACACGTTTTACACCGCCTGCCACAAGGCTTGGCTTTTTTAGTACTGCAGATGCAGTAACAGGGGCAACACCCTTAAATTCGGAATTTACAGGTACTGTAAGTAACTGGGATTTGTTTTTGGGTAATGTGGGAGGATGTATCGGAGAAACATCTGTTCTTGCTTTACTTATAGGTTGTGCGTACCTTATGGCACGTAAAATAATTACATGGAGAATACCTGTGTGTTACGTTGGTACAGTTGCCCTTATAAGCTTGATTTTTGGTTATAATGTTCCGTTTCAGCTTTTTGCAGGTGGTCTTATGCTTGGTGCAATTTTTATGGCTACTGATTATACCACCTCTCCGGTTACTCCACTTGGGCAGATTATTTATGCCGTTGGTTGCGGTATCCTTACCTGCGTTATACGTTTTGCAGGTGGATATGCAGAGGGTGTAAGCTATTCAATATTACTTATGAATATTGCAACTCCTATTATTGAAAAATTGACACCTCCGAAAACATACGGACATGGGAAAAGGGGTGTTGATAATGCGTGATTACGTAAAATATGCAGGCATACTTTTTGCCATTACTTTTGTTACGGCACTTCTTCTTGGTGTGGTAAATAATATGACGGCACCTGTTATTAAAGAATACAATATTCAAAAAGAAACTGCCGCTATGGAGGCAGTTGTTGAAGGTGAAATAGATGTTACAACAGAAAAAGTTGTAAAATGCGACGAATCAAGCTGTGTGGCTGAAATAAAGTCTTATGTAAATGACGGAGGGAAAACCGTATATGCAGTAAAGGCTGTTCCTGTTGGTTATGCCGGTGACATTGAAATGATGGTTGGTATTAATGAGGAACTTATGGTTACGGGTGTTGAAATTGTAAATATGAGTGAAACTGCAGGTCTTGGTGCTAATGCAAAGGGAAATACCAAGTGGCTTTCCCAGTTTATGGGAGAAGGCAGTGATAAGCTTGATGCACTTACAGGCGCAACCATTACTTCAAAGGCTATAGAAAAGGGTGTCAGGGAAGCACGTGAACAGGTAATAAAACTGTTGGGAGGTGCAGAAGTTGAGTAATTTGATAAAGATTTTCAAAGATGGCGCTTTGGATAACAATCCTATTTTTGTTCAGTTTTTAGGAATGTGTCCTACACTGGCAGTTACAACATCTGCTATTAACGGACTTGGAATGGGGCTTTCTGCAACGGCGGTGCTTGTTTTTTCAAATCTTGTTATTTCGTTGCTGAGAAAATTTATTCCTCAAAAAATACGTATTGCATCTTACATAGTTATTATAGCGGGGTTTGTAACAATAATCGACCTTTTGCTTCAGGCATATCTTAATGATTTGTCACAGGCTTTGGGTGCGTTTATACCCCTTATAGTTGTTAACTGCATAATTCTGGCAAGGGCAGAATCCTTTGCCTCTAAAAATGGACCGGTAGCAAGTATTGCAGACGGTTTTGGAATAGGAATCGGCTTTACGGTTGCACTTGTAATTATTGCATCTGTAAGGGAATTTCTTGGCAATGGTTCAATTTTTGGCATAAGTATTTTCGGAAGCAGCTTTCAGCCTGTTACTATGGCTGTGCTTGCACCGGGTGCGTTTATTGTATTCGGGTTACTGCTTGGCGGAATCAATCTTTTTAAAATGAGAAAGGGAGGTTCCGATAATGCTTAAAGAAATTTTTTCTATTGCAATAATTGCAATGTTTACGCAAAATTTTGTGCTGGTTAAATTTTACGGAATATGCCCGTTTTTAGGAGTTTCCAAAAAGACTGATACAGCACTTGGTATGGGAATGGCAGTTACATTCGTTATGACAATTGCTTCTATGCTTGCATACCTTGCAAATCATTTTATACTTGAGGCGTTTAACATCGAATATCTGCGTACAGTTGTATTTATACTAATAATTGCTTCAATTGTTCAGATAGTTGAAATGTTTTTGCAAAAAGCGTTGCCTACCCTGTATTCTGCACTTGGAATATACCTTCCGCTTATTACAACTAATTGCGCAGTTTTGGGTGTTGCACTTTTGAATGTCCAGAATGAATATGATTTTATAAATTCTGCTATGTACGGGTTCTTTGGCGGTCTAGGTTTTACACTTGCCATAGTTTTGTTTGCGGGCGTGAGGGAACGTCTTGAACTTTCCGATATTCCCGGGTTTTTAAAAGGTTTTCCTATATCACTTATAACGGCAGGGCTTATAGCTATGGCGTTTTTGGGATTTTCAGGAATGCGAATATAAGGAGGTACAGGTATGAGTATATTATATTCCGTAGTTGCACTTGCAGGACTTGGCTTGATATTTGGTATTCTTATAACCTTTGCTTCTAAAAAATTCGAAGTTGAAAAGGACGAACGTGTTGAGAAAATAACAGAGCTTTTACCCGGTGCAAACTGCGGTGGTTGCGGTTATGCAGGTTGTTCGGCATATGCACAGGCAATTGTTGACGGTAAGGCAGAGGCAAATTTGTGTAATTCCTGTTTGGCTTATAACCTTGGGAAAATTGCAGAAATTCTTGGAGTAGGAGAAATTGTTGCAATAGAACCGAAGGTTGCATTTGTGAAATGTTGCGGCAACAGAGAAAATACAACTGAAAAATATGTTTATGACGGTGTTAAAAACTGTATTTCTGCCGCAAGGGTGTCGGGTGGATTCAAATCTTGCTCATACGCTTGTCTTGGTTTTGGGAACTGTGCAGATGTATGTACAAATGATGCAATAAAAATAGTTGATGGTGTTGCAGAAGTTGTTGCAGAAAAATGCGGAGGATGCGGTGCCTGTGTAAAAGCCTGCCCTAAAGGACTTATTGAACTTATACCGCTATCTGCTGAATATGTTGTTAAATGTTCATCAAAGGATAAAGGCGTTGATACTAAAAATAACTGCAAAACAGGATGTATTGCCTGTAGAATTTGTGAGAAAAATTGTCCGTCAGATGCAATTAAAGTAGTAGACAACCGTGCGATTATAGATTATACTAAATGTACGGCTTGTGGTAGCTGTGCTGAAAAATGCCCTAAAAAAGTCATCGTAAAAAAATGAAATTATTCACATTGGAGGATTTGTGGTGAAACTTACAGAAAGAAAAAAGAAGGTACTTATAGTTTTAGGAACAATAGTTGGTTTGATAGCACTATTTTTGTTTGTGGTGTTTGTTCCTGTAGGTGATAGCGAAAAGAAACAGGATACTGTTCCTGATGATGTTGTTAAAAATGAACATGTTGATGAAAAAGAGGCTAATGACCCTGAACTTGAAGATGATGATTCTGAAATATCTGGTTTAGAAGGTAGAAAAAATAATTCTGTCCCCAAAAATACAACCAAAGCAAAGAAAGAATCTGATTCGCCTAAAAATGAAGTTGTGATTCCGGCTCCCAATACTTCGGTGCAAACTGATAATGGCGGAAATACTCAAAATAATGAAAATGACCAGGAAAATATTCAGGATGGAAATCAAGCAAATGAAGTGAACGACAAGCAAACCTATACACAGAATGAGGAACAAACTGCTACGGATAATAAAGTAACTGAAAATGCTGATGATGTTGGAAATACAACTGTACAAAATACAGATAATTCAAATATGGTAGACACAAATGCAACTGTTGATGAAAACACAGTGGAAACAAATACAAGTGAAACTGTAACACCAAGTGAAACTGCAGCACCAACACCAAATGAAAGTGCAGAACCTTCTGAAACAGGTGCTTCTGAAAATACAGCCCTATGATAAAGAGAATAGCATTTTTGATTTTAGTGTTGGTTGTAACTGTAAATAGTATTGGTTTTGCACAACAGAATGCTGTGAATAATTACTATAAAAACAAAATGGAATATACCGATCTTGAAGGTTTTGACTGGGCCGCTCCTGCAATATATCATCTTGCGGAATATGGTCTTATAGATGATGACAACGGTAAAGTTTACCCAAAACAATATATCAACCGTGCAGAGTTTACAAAACTTCTTGTTGGTGCATTTGGTCTTTATGATTTTGATGCACAGTGCACTTTTGATGATGTAGATAAATCATCGGAATATTATCCTTATATCGCATCTGCATATAAGCTTGGAATTGTAAAAGGCGTTAGTGTAAATCGGTTTGGAGTTAATGAAAATTTGTTACGTCAGGATATGGTTACTATGATATACCGTACAGCATTACTTTGTAATGTGGATATGTCAAAAAAACCTGTTCTTGATTTTGTTGATACTGCATTAATTGACGGATATGCCAAAGAGGCCGTTTCGGCTTTGGTTGGCGTTGGAGCGGTATCTGGCAACCTGAGTTATCAGTTTTTACCAAAAAAAGAGGCGAATTTTGCTGAAGCTTGTAAAATTCTTTACTACATAATGTTAAAAAACACTTGATAATTTTTTAACGCTGTAGTAAAATATAATTTAGTGTTAATAATGAAATTTTTATATGAGGTGATTTTAGTGAACAAGAAAACAATCGAAGATATTGCTGTAAAAGGCAAAAGAGTGTTAGTAAGATGTGATTTTAACGTTCCGTTGGATGGTAAGACAATTACTGACGAAACACGTATTAACGGTGCATTGCCTACAATTAAGTATCTTATGGATAATGGTGCAAAGGTTATTCTTTGCTCACATATGGGTAAACCAAAGGGTGAACCAAAGCCTGAATTTTCTTTGGCACCTGTTGCAGAATGTCTTTCTGCTAAACTTGGTAAGGCAGTAGTATTTGCTGCTGATGACAACGTTGTTGGTGAAAATGCTAAAAAAGCTGTTGCTGAAATGAATGACGGTGACGTTGTTCTTTTGGAAAACACACGTTACAGAGCAGAAGAAACAAAGAATGTTGAAACATTCAGCAAAGAACTTGCTTCATTGGCTGACATTTTTGTTAATGATGCTTTTGGTACAGCTCACAGAGCACACTGCTCAACTGTTGGTGTTACAGATTATCTTGATACTGCAGTTGCAGGTTATCTTATTGAAAAAGAAATTGCGTTCCTTGGTAATGCAGTTAATAACCCTGAACGTCCTTGTGTAGCTATTCTTGGCGGTTCAAAGGTTTCTTCAAAAATTTCTGTTATAAACAATCTTCTTGAAAAAGTTGATACACTTATTATCGGTGGTGGTATGGCTTACACGTTCTTTAAGGCTCAGGGCTATGAAACAGGTAAGTCTTTGCTTGAAGAAGAATATGTTGAATATGCAAAGGAAATGATTGCAAAGGCTGAAGCAAAGGGTGTTAAGCTTCTTATTCCTGTTGATACAGTTGTTGCAAAAGAATTTTCTAACGATGCTGAATACAAGACAGTTGCTTCAAATGCTATTGAAGCAGATTATATGGGTCTTGATATCGGTGAAAAGACAGTTGAGCTTTTCGTAAATGCAGTTAAAGATGCAAAGACAGTTGTTTGGAATGGTCCTATGGGTGTATTTGAAATGTCAAACTTTGCAAAGGGTACAAATGCAGTAGCACAGGCTCTTGCTGAAATCGATGCTATTACAGTTATCGGCGGTGGTGACAGTGTTGCCGCTGTTAATCAGGCAGGTCTTGGCGACAAGATGTCACACATTTCAACAGGCGGCGGTGCTTCACTTGAATTCCTTGAAGGTAAAGACCTTCCTGGTATAGTAGCACTTAACGATAAATAATTTTGGAGGATTTAAAAAATGGCTAGAAGAAAAATCGTAGCAGGTAACTGGAAGATGAACAAAACACCTTCACAGGCTGCTGAACTAATTAAAGAACTTATTCCTATGGTTGCTGATGCAGATGTTGATGTTGTTATCTGTACTCCTGCAACAGACCTTGCAATTGCAACAGAAATGACAAAAGGTACAAATATAGCAGTTGGTGCTGAAAATATGCATTGGGAAGAAAGCGGTGCTTTCACAGGCGAAATTTCTGCAGATATGCTTTTGGACCTTGGTGTTAAATATGTAATTATAGGTCATTCAGAAAGACGTGAATATTTTGCTGAAACAGATGAAACTGTAAACAAGAAGATTAAGGCTGCTATTGCTAAGGGTCTTACACCTATCTTCTGCTGCGGTGAATCTTTGGAACAGCGCGAAATGGGTATTATGCCTGAACATATCCGCATGCAGATTAAAATCGGTATGCTTGATGTTACAGCTGAACAGGCTAAAAATATAGTAATTGCTTACGAACCAATCTGGGCTATCGGTACAGGTAAAACTGCTACTGCTGACCAGGCTGATGAAGTTTGTGGCATTATCCGTGACGTTATTGCTGAACTTTATGATGCTCCTACAGCTGAAGCTATCCGCATTCAGTATGGTGGTAGTATGAAACCTTCAAATGCTGCTGAACTTATGTCAAAGCCTAACATCGACGGTGGTCTTATAGGTGGTGCAGCACTTAAGGCTGAGGATTTCACAGGTATCGTTAAATACTAATCGCTATGAAAAATGCACATAATGAACAAACCTTACCTTCGCAGTATCTTAATACAGCTTTGGCTCGGTTTGTCCATTCTGCACTATTTTTCATACACGATGTCAGATGATGTATATTAAACGTAGGGCGGGGGCTTGCTCCCGCCGTATTTTATGAAAGGGAGAAATATTATGAGTAAGAAACCGGTTGCTTTGATTATCCTTGACGGGTTTGGTTATACACCAACTGAAAAGGGTAATGCAGTAAAATTTGCAAAAACACCTAATGTTGACAAATATATGGAAATGTATCCAAATAACCTTATTAAATGCAGTGGTATGGATGTTGGTTTGCCTGACGGACAGATGGGTAACTCTGAGGTTGGTCACACAAACATCGGTGCAGGTCGTGTTGTTTATCAGGAGCTTACACGTATTACAAAAGCTATTCAGGATGGGGATTTCTTTGAAAATGAAACTCTTTTAAAGGCTGTTGAAAACTGCAAAAAGAATGATTCTGCACTTCACATTATGGGTCTTATGTCTGATGGTGGGGTACATAGCCATAACACACATCTTTATGCACTTTTAGAGCTTGCAAAGAGAAACGGACTTTCTAAAGTATATGTTCATTGCTTCCTTGACGGACGTGATGTTCCACCTACATCAGGTGCAGATTATGTACAGGCTTTAGAAGATGAAATGGCTAAAATCGGTGCAGGTAAAGTCGGCACAGTAATGGGTCGTTTCTATGCTATGGACAGAGATAACAGATGGGAACGTGTGTCAAAGGCATACGAGGCTATAGCTCTTGGTAAGGGTGAAGTTTGCGATAGTGCCGTAGATGCTATTAAAAAGTCATACGAAACAGATATTACAGACGAATTTGTAGTTCCTACAATAGTAAACGGTACAGACCACGTTAAGGAAAATGACAGCATAATATTCTTCAACTTCCGTCCTGACAGAGCAAGAGAAATTACAAGAACTTTTGTTGATGAAAAGTTTGACGGCTTTGACAGAAATTACTTCCCAGTATTTTACGTTTGCTTTACTCAGTACGATGCATCAATGCCTAACGTTGATGTTGCATTCAAGCCTACATCATTAGACGATACATTTGGTGAATATATAAGCAAAAAAGGGCTTACACAGCTTCGAATTGCTGAAACAGAAAAATATGCACACGTTACATTCTTCTTCAACGGCGGTGTTGAAAAGGAATATGAAGGTGAAGACAGAGCTCTTATTTCATCACCAAAGGTTGCAACTTACGACCTTAAGCCTGAAATGAGCGCATACGAAGTTGCTGAAGAATGTGTTAACAGAATTAACAGCGATAAATATGATGTTGTCGTGCTTAACTTTGCAAACTGTGATATGGTTGGACACACAGGCGTGTTTGAAGCGGCAGTTTCTGCAGTAGAAGCAGTAGATACTTGCCTTGGTAAGGTAATAGATGCTATACTTGCAAAGGGTGGTTGTGCACTTGTTACTGCTGACCACGGTAATGCAGAACAAATGCTTGACGAAGAAGGTAATGTTCAGACTGCACATTCAACAAACGTTGTACCTATGATTATGATAGGTACAGAGGGCAAAGACCTTGTTGCTGAAGGTAAGCTTGCAGATATTGCACCTACACTTTTAGAACTATTAGGTCTTGAAAAACCTGAATCAATGTCAGGTACATCAATGCTTAAATAAACTGATTGGGCGATTCGGATGAATCGCCTTTTAGTATGGAGGATTCAAATGACAAAGATAGTTATGATACGCCACGGACAAAGCGAAGCGAATAACCTTGAGGTTTTTGCAGGACACTATGATATAGAGCTTACTGAATTAGGCGTTAAACAGGCGGAATGTGTGGCGGATTTTATTGCAAAAAATTATAAGGTAGATAAAGTTTATGCCAGTGACTTGAAACGTGCATTTAAAACTGCACAAATCAGTGCCAAAAAGCTTGGGCTTGAAGTTATTCCTGAAAGAAATTTCAGAGAAATATGTGCAGGAGAGTGGGAGGCTGTAAAGTTTGACGATGTTGGCATGAAATATCCCGAAGACTGGCAGGTTTGGCGTAATGATATAGGTAATTCACGTTGTACAGGCGGTGAATCTGTAAAGGAGCTTGCTAAAAGGGTTACAGAGGCACTTGAAAAGGTAGCTGTTGAAAATGATGGTAAAACCATTGTTATAGGTACTCATGCTACACCCATACGTGCGGCAAAATGTGTTTTTGGCGGATATACATTTGATGAAATGAAGGATATCCCATGGGCATCCAATGCATCTGTTTCAGAATTTATATATAATGACGGTGTATTTACTGTTGAAAGCTACGGTAAAGATGAATATCTGGCGGAATTAAAGTCATATTTACCTGCAAATGTGTAATTTTTCAAAAAAATAAAAATTTTACTTGCATTATTCAAAATGTTGTGATATAATGTCAATGTTATATATGTTTAGTTATATCAAACAGGAGGTTATTATAAATGAAAATCGCATTAGTTATTATACACATTATCGTTGCACTTGCTCTTATTGCTATCGTTTTGATGCAGTCAGGTAAAACAGCAGGTTTGTCAGGTTCAATTGCCGGTGGTGCTGAAACATTTTTCGGTAAAAACAAGGGTAGAACTATTGATGCTATTTTGTCAAAGATTACAGCTGCAGCTGCAGTTGTTTTCCTTGTTACATCAGTTGTACTTTGGTTCTTGAACAAGTAAGTTGCTAAAATCAAACCGCCGTTATTTTCCGGCGGTTTTTTTGTTGATAATTTCTTGAAAATTACCGACAATATACTTGGAGTTGATTTTATGGATATAAATAAATTTTTGTATAATTATGGCTATAATCCTGAATTTAACCTTGCGGTATCCGATGAAGTAAAGGCTTTTCCTGATAAAATTCCTGAAAGTGAATTTGCTAAAAGAAAATGCCTTTTTGACTGGCAGATTGTTACAATAGACGGTGATGATTCAAAGGATTTTGATGATGCTGTAAGTATTAAAAAATTGAAAAACGGCAAATTTGAACTTGGAGTTCATATAGCTGATGTAAGTCATTATGTTACAGAGGGTAGTGCACTTGATGCCGAAGCGTACAACAGAGGTACAAGTGTATATCTTGTTGATACCGTTGTTCCTATGCTGCCGGAAAAACTTTCAAATGACTTGTGCAGTCTAGTCCCGTATAAGCCTCGTCTTACACTTTCCTGTGTGATGAAAATTGACAGACAGGGCAATGTGGAAGATTATAAAATATTTGAGTCTGCAATTAAAAGCTGTGCAAGGCTTACTTATCACAAGGTTTCACAGGTTTTAGAAGGCAATATGTGTGCCAGAAATGAGTATGTGGATTTTATTGAAATGTTTGAAAATATGCGTGAACTTGCTTTGCTTTTAAGGGACAAACGTATGCGCAGGGGTGCAATAGATTTTGATTTTCCCGAGCCTTATTTTGAACTTGATGAGGACGGTAGAATTGCAGATGTTAAGGCAAGGGAACTTTCGATTTCAAATAAGATTATTGAGGAATTTATGCTTGCTGCAAATGAAACTGTTGCAAAGCATTGTCAAAAGTTTGAAATTCCGTCGGTTTATCGTGTTCACGAAGACCCGGATGCGGAAAAAGTTCAAAAGCTTGTTAATCTTGTAAATGTTTTCGGGCATAAACTAAAAGTGGGTGATAAGGTTTCGCCAAAGGCAATGCAAAGTCTTTTGTTTCGCGTTGATGGTACAAATGCACAAAGGGTTTTAAGTACGGCAATGCTTCGCTCTATGATGAAGGCAAGATACTCGGAAGAAAATCTTGGCCATTTTGGGCTTGCGGCAGATTTTTATTGCCATTTTACTTCACCTATACGAAGATATCCTGACCTTGTTGTGCATAGAATATTAAAGGAATGGTTAAAAGGTGACCTTGACGAATGGCGTACAACACATTATAATAAGATTACACGCCGTGCGGCAGAACAGTCTACTGAAACAGAACTTGGTGCTACCATGGCAGAGCGTGATTATGACGATTTTATGTGCGCAGAGTATATGGAAGATAAAATTGGTCAAGAATTTAATGGAATAATATCGTCTGTAACGGATTTTGGTTTTTTTGTAGAGCTTCCAAACACCGTTGAAGGACTTGTGCGTATGGTGGACCTTTCTGACGATTATTATGAATTTAATGAGGATACAATGTTTTTGACCGGAAGACGTACAGGCAGAATTTTCTGTATGGGTCAACCTGTCAGAGTGCGTCTTGCAAAGGTTAATACTGAACTTAAACAAATAGATTTTGTCCTTGCAGATATGATTGATGACAGTAAAACAAAAGAGGTGAAACACAAAGTTGGCAAACAACGGGGTAAACACTCAAAAAAAGGCAGAAAAAAGAAATATCGCTCAAAATAAAAAAGCATATCACGATTTTTTTATTGAAGAAACAATAGAATGTGGTATAGAGCTTTTCGGAACAGAGGTAAAATCTCTCCGTGAAGGCAGAGTTAATCTTAAGGATAGCTACTGTAATATTGTAAAAGGTGAGGTTTTTGTAAACGGTATGCATATAAGCCCTTACGAAAAGGGTAATATATTTAATAAGGACCCTATGCGTGTGCGTAAGCTTTTGCTTCATCGCAGGGAAATAAATAAACTTATTGGTCTATCTCAGCAGCAGGGGTATGCTCTTATACCTACATCACTTTATTTTCTTGGCTCGAAGGTTAAACTTGAGCTTGCTCTTGCAAAGGGTAAAAAGCTGTATGATAAACGTGATGACGCCGCAAAACGCGACGCAAAACGTGATATGGACAGAATGCTAAAAGAACGTAACCGTATTTGACAAATGGGGCAATTTAATATATTATATATATTGCCCTTGAATATGGGGATGCAATGGTTTCGACGGGGGCATTTAAGCAGGATAAGCGGGTAGTGGTCGGGCGCCACTTTAAAAGCTCGAATTTTTAAAATTAAACGCTAACAAAAATTTAGCATACGCTGCCTAATTATGGCGGCCGTTCTGCCTGAGAGTACCACGGCTTAGGACAGGGCGTCGAATAGTGGTGAACGTGAATATGCAAAGCTTTGAGCATATCATGAACAATGAAGCTACTGATGTTTACAGATTGTTTGTGTTCTGTAAACGGAGGGAATGTTGAACATAAACTAAACTCGTAGAAAGTCTTGTGGCGTGTTTTCGGACAGGAGTTCGATTCTCCTCATCTCCACCAAAAATTCCTGCACACGAAAGTGTATAGGAATTTTTTTATTGCAGAGAATCGAACTCCAACGGCTCGAAGCGTAAAGCAAAACAGTTTGGGGAACTGTTTTGTAGGTGAGAGGACAGTCATACGGGCACCGCTCGAAGATGCGGTCGGATGACTAACGTGATGTTTCATCACGGATTCTCCTTATCTCCACCACGTCGCACCAAACTATGCTGTATTAAAAAAGAACGCCGAGGGCGTTCTTTTTTTATATGCTTTGTTGCTGCTCCTTTCCCCACAAAGGCAAGCCTTTGCGGGGACCCTTTAAGTCAGTGATAAAATTAAAAAAGCACCGTTATGGTAAGGTTTGCCTTGCCATTCGGTGCTTTTACTCGTTTAGGGAATATAGCCATAATAGGGATATTTTAATGATTAATCATTATTTTCGATAGGTTTTTTTGTATTCTGATGGTGGCACACCTGTTTCGGCGACAAAGGCTTTGTAAAAATGGCTATAATCATAATAGCCCAGCAATGAGCTTATTTCAGAAAGTGTAATGTCACTTTCGTACAAAAATCCTATGGCGTATTCTATTTTTACATTCCGTATAAAATCACTTAAGCATTTTCCGGTTTTTTGTTTCACAATCTTATTTATGTAATTTGGGTGATATGAAAATTCTTTGGAAATGTTTGTAGCGGATACATCTTTATCATAGTTTAAACGAATATATTCCACGATTTTATCAGCAACTCTATCTGAAATTGTAGGTGATGTAACTATTTCTGCAAAAGCAGAACGAATTTGTGAACATACATAAAAATCATAAAATTGTTCTGTATTATCTGCATAGATTATGTTTTCGATTATTTTTTTGCAATGTTCCCCTTGAAAAACACCACTTTTATTCAAAAAGGTTGCATCTTCAAATTCATATATTTCAGAGCAGAGTTCCGGCTTATACTCATCAGTAAAAACACATCCGCTTTCAGTTGTTTTATCATTCTTTTCATTACACATATCAAATGAAATACTGTAGACAGAAAAATCACTTTTACAAGGCAACATACGGTACAGACTACCGGGAACTAAAAACAAAATATCTCCGCATTGAACCCTTTGAACATTATCGTTTATACAAACATCAAAAAAACCGTTTGTCACATACATAAACCGGTACACATATTGTGTCTTCCAAAAACTGATTTTTTTCATCAGATTTTCATTTTGGCGGTAATTAACATAATATATGCTATGAAATTTTGGCGAAATGTCATTAACCTTCATATTTACTCCTTAAAATGTTTGAATTTTACATGTATAAATTTCCTTATTACCTTTAATATTTTAGCTCAGTTGAGTTATAATGTCAATAACAGAACTTGTTTTTTTACATGAGGGAAGCATATGAATATATACGATACTTTAATTATAGGCTGTGGATATGCACCTGTGGGATATGCCAAAGCAAACAAAAACACTATAATATGTGAGGAACATCAGGTGTGCGACACAAGTTTTTATTTGCCGTTGAACACATTTTCCTACACACCATATACTCCCGGAACCATAGAAGGGAAAAAACTCCAAAAAGCATTTGAAAACCTTTCAATATTTTCAGGTGAATTTCAAAATACTAATGCCTTTGAATGTGCATTTTGCAATTATCTTGTTGAAAATTTCGTAAATATTCTTTTGAAATGCCGTGTTATAAAAGTTAAAAAAAATGACGGAATGTATGATGTTATAATACAGACAAACGAAGGAATTTCTCACCTATATACGCGACAAATAATTGATTGCACAAATACACCAAAGAAAAAAATAATTACAGTTTTATTTACAACACTTAATATAGAAGACACACAAAAAGCGTTATTATCCGTATTTGATGGTGCCGTAATCGAAAAAGCTTTTTATGAAAACAGATATGCAATTCACATTGATGTTGGAGACTTGGATGAAAACACAGGCAAGTTGCACATATATAATAATTGGTGTAAACTTGACACTGATTCGAAAATAATATACATTGCTCCTGTTTTTTCAAGGGAAGGAAATGCAACAAACATACTGTGTGATGGAAATTATCAAAATCCCATTGAGGCGTTTGAAAAAGGATATGCCTACGGTAAGGGGGTGATGTTATGATACTTTCGACATTAGAAAATGGGAAAGTGGTAAAAAGTATTGTAACTGAAGTTGAATTTGACATTAAATGCGATGTGCTTGTTGTTGGTGCAGGAAGTGCCGGAGTATATGCCGCAGATGCCGCCGCAAGAAACGGAGCAGATGTAATATTATGTGAAATTGAAGAAAATATAGGCGGTATGCACGTTTGCGGAAATGTAAACGGATATTACTATGGTATGATGGGCGGTAAATTTGAAGATGATGACCAAAAAAACAAAAATGACACCGTTTTCTTTTACAATGGCAGAAATTGGGAACAACGTCAGATACGTGTTGCTGAAAGGCTTATCAAAAGCGGTGTGAAAACACTTTGCCGCCATAGTGCCACAGGACTTTTGATAGATGATAATCGCATTGTTGGTATACGGGCTTTTAACGGAAATACCACCTTGGATATTGGTGCAAAAATCACTATTGATGCCACAAGCGACGGACATCTTATACGAATGACGAATGTACCGAAAAAATATGGAAAAGATAATGATGGCGTTTATGTTCCGTTTACCACAAGAACACAATACATAAGTGGAGATACTCTGTATTCATGCAACACGGACAGCGGAATTGTGAACCATTACGATGCAGTTGGTTTTTCAAAACATACAATTGCTTCACACGCCGCATCCTCACAACTTATTAAAGAAGGTGAATTTGTAAATGTAGCCTTACAGGTTGGTATACGTGAGGGTTTGACATTTGAAGGTGAGGAAACACTTAATTACGGTGATGTTTTACAAAGCAAGCATCCGGAAAAGATATTATTCTGGGCATATTCTGATTTTGACCGTCACGGATACGAACGTGCACTTGAGGAAGAACTTTTTCAAAATTGGTGGGTAATAAGCAACCTTGCAACTGTATTAATTACAATAGCCGTTCCTTTTGGAAGTGTAGTTCCGAAAGGAATAAAAGGTTTGGTTACTGCTGGCAGGTGTCTTTCTTGTGACTCATACACTCATAGTGCAGTGAGAATGAATCGGGATATGTTCCGCATGGGCGAATGTGTTGGAACTGCCGCAGCTTTAGCGGTAAAAAACGGTGTGGATTTTATGGATATTGACTATGACAAATACTGTGAACTTACAGATAACGGGTGTCGGGATGGTGTATTATCACATGGTTTTTACTATGACGATAGCTACGAGGTATACTTGCAGAAAATGAAATCCTTAAACAGAACACCCGACCCGAAATATTCTCATTTCAGACCTTGTGATTATATCAGGGAATACTTGGATTTTAAAACAGATAAAACTCTGCATCTTTTAAAAACAGATGCTCCGGGCCCTGCATTATGGTCTTGTTACATTGAAAAGGACAAAAAAGAAATTTCAAATAAATTATATGATATGATGACAGATAACCCTGACTTGTTGCATCGTTATAATTGTGCCATTGCATTGGGGATTACAGGCGATAAAAGAGCAATTCCTGTTCTTAAGGAAATTGTTGAAAACAGAGATTGTTTCTTCTTTACAGACAACAGACGTTCCAACCAATTTCGCAGTGTTGTTGCTATATGTCTTATGGGCAGATTGGGTAGTGAAGATGACCTTCCGCTTCTTTATGAAATATTAAAAGATGAAGAATGGGAAAAACCTATGTATCATACTCTTACGCATAATTATCTTTATCATCCTTGTCCTGACAGAAACTTTGTGTATTTTGCAATGATAACACACCTTTGTGTTGCGATTTACAAAATATACAAGAGAAATAATTTGTCGCTTTCCAAGCTGAATGAAATATTTACAAAATTCTTTGAGGGTGATAAGGTTTTCCGCAGACTGACACAAACTGACAAGGGCGAGCCTGCATATGAAGAAACAAAAAATTTTATAAATACCATATTAAAACTTACAAATATACAAGAGGTATGAAAGAGGGGGACTATATGAAAAAATTCTTTTCAATTTTAACAATTATGGCAATTGCGGTATCGTTATTTTGCTTTGATGTTTCGGCAATGACTTCCGTAACGGAAGCACCAGGTGCAACAACTGTGCTTGTCAGCGCAGGCAATCTGGCAGAATTCAAAAGCAATGCAGGCGTATCTTATGTTGCGTCTACTTATGACGGAAGTAACAAAAACGGTATTGCGGTAACGGGGATAGGCGGTAAAGATGCCACTGACGAATCCATAAAGGTGGTGAGCCGTGTTAAAACAGGCGGAACCAATGCCGCTAACTTCCGTATAGATGTGAATTTAGCTAATTTGTATAAAGCGGGTGGTGTACTTGAAGACTGTGTTTATACAGATGATGACGGATACATAATGTTTAATACAGATATGATTCACGAATTTAAGATTATGCCCAACAAACATATCACTGCTATAAAGGTGGCTGACCGTACTAATACTTTTGCTGTATTGGAAGGTTTGAGCACTACTGAATGGACTGATGTAAAGGTACTTATTGATTCAGATAAAAGCACAGCTTATACCTTTGTTAATGGTACTCTGCATGCGACAAAATCCAATTTATCCAGAGGAACTAATGCGTCGCAACCTGCTGCGGGTTATTTGAGAATTCATGGAAACACTTTGGTGCCTGATGAATTTACGGAACAGTCTGAAATTACTTGTGATGCAGATGTATATTTCTATATTGATGATTATAAGATATCTTCAACAACAGTTATAACACCGGTTGTTTACCTTGAAGAAACATCAACATTTAAGCTCAACAAGGGATCAAGAATAAACGGTGGTAACGGTTCTAATAATGTTGTAAACGGCGTGCTTGGAAAGGCATCATCAGACAAAGTTTTAAAATTAGTTACATGCGATACAAATACAAGCACATCATCATGGTACGGATATTCAGCCAGTGCGGCGGCAATTGTAACAGACCTTACCTCAACAACTATGGATACAATATATGAAACAAGTTTTGCCGTTCCTGAAGGTATAACTAAAATAATTATCCGTAATGATGCAGGCATTGTATCCTTTAAAGCAACTGATTTGCGCATAAATCAGTGGAATAAGGTAAAGGCTGTATACAGTCCGTCTACATCAAAATGGACGATATATTTAAATGGTAAAACATATGGAGAATCAACATCTAAGTTTGAAGGTAAATACAGATTCTGGATTGATACGCCTGTTGGACAGTCCGATACAATTTATCTTGACAGCATAAGGGTTTATCAAGCCCCTGTAGGAGTTGAGCAGTTTGAGGAGGCTACACTTGAACTTCCCGAAACTTACGAAATTGATAAAACAGAAACTGTCGCAAGTGTTAAAACTGCCCTTGGCATAAATATGGAAGATAATGCAGTTTTTTACAAGGACGATACATATACCAAAACACTTTCAGACAGTGATATTGTGACAGACGGAACAATTATAGTAGCACAAAATCAATATGAAATTTTCCAGTATTGTACAATTTCTGCTAAGGTACAGGGAAACTTGTCGTATAGCGGAACCGCAAAATACAGCGATACTCAGTTTACAACGGGGAATTTGTCGGTAATGGCTTATTCGGAAGTTCCTGCCAATATTTATATAGCACAGTATAATGAAAAAGGCAACGTGATAGATTTAGCAGTTTCTGAGACAAAAACAGGTACAGTTACCCTTGATTATGAACCATTGGACAGTAATGGCAAATTAAAGATTTTCTTCTGGGATACGGATTACAAGCCAATTGCTGAATCTGTTTCTCTGGAATATAAAAAGTCCCTTGACGTCTTGATAGTGGGTAACAGTTTTTCTCGTGATACGTTATTCTATTTGAGAGATATTGCTAAAGAATATGACATAGACATTAATATGGGTCTTGCCTACAGTGGTGGTAAAAATCTTGAATGGCATTACGACAACAGAGAAAGTGGGCTTCTTTCGTTTTATGTAAATAATTTTGGAGGAAGTGCTGTGAAAACAAATGTTTCTCTGAACTCTATACTTACAGATGCAGATTACAACTGGGACGTAATTATACTTCAGAATTATATAAGCAGTACTCCTGACGGTGTAAAAGAAAGCATCTGGGAAAAGGGAGTGGACCTTGCAGAATATGTTAATGCTCTTTCACCTGATTCAATACTTAAACTTAATATGATATGGTCAAGCGAAATTGGCTACGGCAAAATGACTACAGAAGAGTTGCAGGATACAACGGATGAATATCTAAGTTCAAAGAATTATCAGCTTGCTGATGATATCGAGGAAAAACTTAATCTTTATTATGAGGTTGAAGTTGTGCCTGTAGGTACAGCAATAGCTGCTGCCCGTGACTATGTTGATGAAAACGGACTGAATGTATTTGGTGCAACATATTACACTGAAGGTTACACAGCTTTGGGAGATTTGTATGTAAATGACCAGAATAATAAGTCATATGTATTTGGTTATGGTGTTATGAGTGACGAACAAAAAAATGCGGGAATGATTAAAATTAATCGTGACGGTTTCCACCTTACTCCTATTGCAAGATACCTTTCAAGTGTAATGTGGTTTGAGGCACTGACCGGTGAGAGTATTTACAAAAGTACATTTATGCCACCTGCAGATACTAACCTTGGATGTCAGGTAATTGCAAGCAATGGTACGTCATACTACTTGTATGGAACCTTTGTGGCACCTGATTCTGAATATGTTAACATAATGAAACAAATTGCTCACGGCAGATAAGCTGCAACGATTGCAATAAAAACATTTGGTGCCATTATATTTCTTTGTAATGGCACCTGATTATATTATTGAATAAAACAAAGGATGGTTATGGTGAAAGATTTGTTCACAGATTCTTTAATGAATTTATTTAATGAGGGATGGAAGTTTAAAGCACCAAACAGTGGGGAGTTTATTGATGTAACTCTACCACATAGTTGGAATGCCGAAGGATGGTCTTACGAGGAACCAAAGCCTTTGGAACCACAGGGTACGGGTGTTTACAAAAAACATATAGATGGAAGTACATACGATGGATATATACTGAAATTTGAAGGTGTCAGTGCATATTGCCAAGTGTACATAAATGGCGCTAAAGTTGCAGAAAACATTGGTGCACATAAGCCGTTTATGGTTGATCTACAACTTCAGAGTGGTGATAATGTCATTACTGTAGAAGTAACAGACAAAGATTCACTTGAACTGTTGCCCGAAAATTGTGATGCTGTGTTTTCTGTCAGCCCGAGATACAAAAGATGGCCTATAGGATATGGTTCGTCGCTTAAAGCCGGTGGAATCTGGCGTAATGTTTATTTGTTTAAAAAGACAGAAGTATATATGAATCCATTTGTTATCACATCAAATGGTAAGGGATTCGATGTGGTATCGGATATTGATGGTGAAATGTCGGGATATAAGATAAGTTGTTCTGTTTCAGATGAAACGGAAAGTGTAACAACAATTGTTAATGCAAATTGTGATAAATTTTCACTTAATCTTAAAAATCCTGTTTTGTCGTGGCCGCTTAAACCTCATATTTATGAATTTCAGGCACAGTTGATTGACAAAAACGGCAAAGTTGTACAGACAATTACTCAACCGGCATATATTATGAATTTTACTGTAAGAAACAGCGAGTTCAGATTGAATAACAAGCCGTATTTTTTAAGAGGACAAAATGGATTTCCTCATTGCAATGTTCCTCACGATAAAGAATATATAAAAAGCTATGTAAAGGCAGTAAAGGAGCAGGGAGTTGAAATAAGCCGTTTTCATACCGAGCCGCCTTCACACGCCTGGCTTGATGAATGTGACAGAAGCGGAATAATGGTTATTCTTGAGATGCCATTACATGGTTCGTACGGATGTTATTCCTATGGAAGTGAGCAGTTTTGCAAAAATGCTTTGTCGGAAACCCTTGCAATAGTTAGAGATTTCAGACGACATCCAAGCATAGTGATGTGGTCTATGGGTAACGAACTAATCGTTTCTGCTGAGCGTGACATTGGCTTGGGCAATCCTCTTTTTGACTTGCTTGAAAAGTGGATATATGAGGTAAGAAAGCTTGACTCTCGCCCTGTAATAGCAAATTCAAATGGTGATGCCGCAAACCTGGTGAATAAGACGGTGGGAGATATTGATGATGTTCACCAATACGGCGGATGGTATACCGAAAATATACATGACCTGAGACATTTTTGCGAATACACCAATCGTAATGATATGCTGTTTCAACCTTGTATTTCAACGGAAAGTATTGCAGGTTATACTGATGAAAACGAGGAATTTTTCTTAAAGCATAACGATATAAGGCAAAAGAAAGTTATCGCCATGCGTATAGGTGAAATAGATGATTTAAGAAAACAATCTGTGTGGTATCAGTCATTCTTGCTTAAAGAATATACAGAGGCAATGTGGAGGTTGCGCGTTGAAGGCAGTTCTTTTTCAGGATACATTCCCTTTGGTCAATACACATGGTTTTTCAAGCCTTTTGACAAGGATGGCATTATACCAAAGGCAATATGGACAACATATCGTAAGGTTATGGGAGCAGTTCACATTCAATTTGAATGTTTTGACCGTCACATAGAAAAAGGAGAATGCCTGAGTGGAAAACTAAGAGTATGGAACGAAAATATACATCTGCCTGTAAATGCAGTATTTGAAGTTTTTGTAAAAGATAAAAATGCAGAACTGTATAAAGAAACAGTTGTAGTGCCGTATCATCAGTCGTATTCAAAGGAAATATGTGTGGGACCATTTGAAAAAGACAATTGTTTAAATCTTGAGGTATATTGTGATGGCAAAAAAGTTTCACATAATGATTTTGAATTCAAGGTTTATGAAAAAGAAAAAATTACGTGGAACAAAGGTCTGCTGATATATGATCCTGAACAAATGCTGGATATGGAAGGAATACGCCTTGATAATCTTAATGATATATTATTAAATCACAAAAACAACATTTTATGTGTGGGTCCATATTCTCTGGATAGTGAATCCGTAAAGGCGAATGATTGTGTATATGAATGGATTTCAAGGGGTGGAACGGTTGTTGTGTTGGAACAAAATCCCGGATATTTTTCCGAAAATATATTTAATAGCGGAATATCTTCTGCCCGTGTTTGTCAACCAAGATGGTCCAGGTGGGCAATGAACCTTGTAAAACATGCCGACAGAGTGGATATTTGCCATAAGAATTACTATATGTTCGATGGAGTTGGAAAAGAAGATATGTTTTGGTGGAATGGAGATACGTATCTTGCTGACAGCTATCTTTATAGGGATGAAGAAAAGGATACTGATGTTGTTGCTTCATCGGTTGGAAATGGGTTGAGTGAGGGCGAACTTATGCCTGTTAAGTATGAATACAGAGATTCAGGCTACAGTATAACCGCCATCGAAAGAAAGATTGGCAAGGGTAAAATTTTGATAACATCCCTGCTTTTGGGAACAAAATATAAATATGAACCAGTTGCTAAAAAAATACTTAAAAATATACTGAACTGATATTGTATTGATTGTGGTTTTCGCAGATGTCAATATGGACAGAACAGCTTACAAAAACTGTGGAAGGTGATTGGAAAAGCAATGCACGTTTGATATGCACCTCAAAAGTGATATATTTTTAGAAAAAATCCAAAAAACACTTGCATCGACCATCAGGGTACGGTGTATAATCTAACAAAATACAGAGTATACAAAATATCTCTATGTAGAAGAAAAGTTTTGGAACATCTATATCTGATATAAACGGTTTTGAGTTATCATGGATTTAACAGCAAAATAAAAAAGCTGTCTAATCAATAAAAAGATTCTATTGAAGAAAGAGGGAAGTCGAAATGAAAAGAGTTTTAGCCTCATTCCTTGCAATTTTTATGTGCCTTGGAATGTTGAACGTGTTTGCTGCCGGGAAGCAGTTTAAAGATGTAAAATCCTCAGATTGGTTTTACAATGATGTTCAATCAGCTGTTGAATTGGGTCTTGTAAACGGTAAAACCGAAACAACATATGAGCCTAAAGCAAACCTTACATACGCTGAAGCTATTAAGCTTGCTGCTTGTATGCATCAGCTTTACACAACAGGAAAAATCAGTTTTGAATCAGGTACTCCATGGTACATGCCTTATGTTGAGTACTGCCAGAAAAACAGTATTATAACAAAAGATTATAATTATACGGAAAATGCTACAAGAGCAGGTTATATGGGTATTTTTGCAAAAGCACTCCCTGGTGATGGATTAAAGGCAATTAACAGTGTTGCAGATAACTCAATTCCTGATGTACCATCTTCAAAGGATTATGCAGCAGGTGTATATAAGCTTTATCGTGCAGGTATTTTGCAGGGTGTTGATGATAAACATAACTGCAGCCCTCTTAACAACATTACAAGAGCTGAAGTTGCAGCTATTCTGACACGTATGATGAATCCTGAAAAGAGAGTTAAGTTCACATTAGGAGAAGAAAAAAAGGAAGAAGCAGTTAAACCTATCGAATGTGTTTCACAGCCTGTAGGTGGTGCAATTGAGGTTGGGGGAACTATCGCTGCAAGTGCTGCATTTAAGGGTGGTTCATCAACAACTTATACATACCAGTGGGAATATAACAACGGTTCAGGCTGGAAAAATGTAACAAGTGCATTGGGAAAAGTTTCGGGTGAAACTTCAGTTCGAGTTTCTATAAAATCAGAAATACCTACAAGCTATAAAGTGCGTTGTGTTGCAACAGATTCAAACGGAAACAAAGGTATGTCAGATGAAATAACATTTACATTCAATGCGGCGTTGCATATTGAACAACAGCCAACCGATGCAGGGACTACAGTAGGTAAGCCTACGTTTGTAACTGTTAAAGCCGCAGGTGGTACTCCTCCGTATAAATATGAATGGGCGTGTAAGGTACCTAATGAAAAAGGCTATACATCATATTCATTGATTGGTGCTATGGGTGTTACAGGTGCAGATACAGATACAATGATATATGTACCAAGTGCTCCTACAACTTCAGATGTTTACTGTATCATAACAGATGCATTGGGTAAAAAGGTAACAAGTGATACTGTTACACTTGTTTCGAGAGCAGCTGCAGGTGAAGAACCGAAGGTTGAAGAGCCAAAGGTTGAAGAAGAGGAAGAACCCCCATTTAAGATTGTTAAAAGGCCTCAGGACGTTACAGTAGCTACTAATGAACCTGCAACATTTGAAGTACAAAGCGAAGGCGGTGTAGCACCATATGCTTATCAGTGGTTCTACGATAAGGACGGAAGCTGGGTGCCTTTTGAGGATTCAAGCGAGGTTAAAGGTGCAACTACTCCAAAAATGACTATAACAAAAAATAGCGCAACAACTCTAAAAATTAGATGTAGAGTTTCAGAGTCAGGTAAGAAAAAAACAAGAATCAACACTCCTGCAGTTACTTTGATTGTAGAAGATAAAAATCAGTTGAAAATTTCAACTCAGCCGGTTACTACAACGGTTAAAGCAGGCGAAGATGCTAAACTTTCTGTTAAAACAGAAGGCGGATCAGGTGACTTTACATATAAATGGCAATGGGATATGAGTGAAAAAGGCGGTTGGATAGCTATGACTGAAAATGCTGTGTGGCTTGGTACAACAACTCCTGATTTGACAGTTAAATCAAACTCACCTGCAAATTTACTTATTCGCTGTGTGATAGTTGATAACGCAACAAATGCGAGACTTGAAACTGAAAGCGTAAGAGTTATATTTGAATAATTATAAAATGGTAGGGACTGCAAAACAATTGTTTTGCAGTCCTGATTTTTATCAAAGTATTATTCTGGCAAGCCCTGCCTCTGATGTTTCTTTGTAAGACGAGGATAAGTCGAGACCTGTTTCTTTCATAGTTTGTACAACCCTGTCAAATGAAATTTTTCGTGAATCCCATAAAAAGCTTGCAAGACTTACTGCATTTATGGCACGCATAGCAGCTACTGCATTTCTTTCAATGCATGGTATTTGTACAAGACCGCATATTGGGTCACAGGTAAGACCCAGGTGATGTTCTATTGCAATTTCGGCGGCATATTCTATTTTGTCAATACTCAGTTCAAAAAGCTCTGCCAAAGCGGCAGCAGCCATTGCACAGGCACTTCCGATTTCTGCCTGACATCCACATTCTGCCCCTGAAATGGACGCATTTGTTTTTATAAGGTTTCCTATAATTCCTGCGGTAATAAGTGCATGTATTATCTGCTCGTCGCTAAATTTATTTTTTTGTTGCTGATAATAAAGTACAGCCGGCAAAACTCCTGCGGCACCGCAGGTTGGTGCAGTAACTATTTTTTCTCCTGCGGCATTTTGCTCGCTTACTGCAAAGGCGTAAGCACACACCATTCTGTTTTCACGTGTTTCTGCTGATTCGTCTATATGCTGACTGTTAAAAAGAGATTGTGCCTTTTTCTTCACTCCAAGTCCGCCCGGTAAAATGCCATCATCTTCAATGCCGTTTTTTATGGAATTTTTCATTGTTTCCCACAGATTTTTCATGTATTCCTGAAAATTACCATCTTCATTTTGTAGGGCGTATTCCCATATTCGTATATTTTTTTCTTTGCAGTAATTTGCAATTTCTGAAAAGGTGTGTTTATCATATATTTTTCGCGGTTTTTTAATTTGTTCGTTATCAAAGACAATGCTTCCGCCACCTATACTTGTAACTCTTGTTTTTTCAAGCAGTACAGCGTTTTTATAAGCAAAAATATCCATAGTGTTAGGATGTGGAATATCTGTTTCAATATAGTTGAATTCGACATCACATTCTGTCGGCGCGAGGGTTTTTCTTATGACTGTATCCGTTCCGTGCCCTTTTCCTGTTTTGGCAAGAGAGCCATAAAGAATTATCCTGAATTTGTCAGCATCAGAATTTTTTTCTTTAAATATGCGACAAGCTTTTTCGGGACCTATTGTGTGTGAGCTTGAAGGTCCCCTGCCTGTTTTGTAAAGCTCTGTAAGTGATTCCATACCATCAATTTTTTTATTGCGTTTATAGCTTGGTGGAACTTTCGTGAAATATTCAACCGGTACTTTGAATATTTTTGACAATTTTAATATGTTTTGTGTGGAGGGGTTTGATAAATCAAGTTCCCATTTTGAAACTGCTCTGTCACTTACACCTAACGCAGAGGCAAGTTTTTTCTGTGACAGTTTATTTTTTGTTCGTAATTTTTTTAACTTTTCGGCTTGAAATTCGTTCATAGTTTTCTCCAAAATCATTTTTGTTATATAATACATCAATTTGTATACAACTTTCAAGGTGAATTTTGATAATAAATTATTAAAACATCAACTATTGGTTGAATTTTATTTAAGCAGAATAGAGGTATGGGTATTACAGGTTCCCTAAAATTGTGAATTTCATCGTGGAAATGGAATTTGCAGTGCCAATTAAGGAGTGCTTTCATATGAAGAAAAATGCTATGAATTTTTTATAATTTGTTGATTAAATTAGAATTTGTGCTATAATGTAACAAAAGGAGTTGTGTATTATGAAATTTGTTGTTGCAGTTGATTTGGAGGGTGTGGCTTGTGCCTACGGCCCTTGTGAGGCTAGTGTAGAAGCTTCCTTTAATGTTGACTTTGTAAGAAAACAGGCTACAAAAGAGGCGGATGCCGCTGTACGGGCTTTGTTTGATTGTGGTGCTGAAGAAGTAATTGTATGGGATAATCATGGCAGAGGATGCAGTCTTGACTATGATATGCTTGACGAAAGGTGTAAAATTGCCATAGGTTCTACTGTTGGAAGTCGATATCCTGTACTTGATGACAGCTTTGCAGGTGTTTTATTTATAGGATATCACGCTATGGCGTCAAATGGTGAGGCAGTACTTGCTCATACATATTCAAGCGTAAAATATCAGCATGTTAAAGTTAATGGTACTGAGTTTGGAGAAGTGGGGATAGATGCTGCCATTGCCGGTGAAAAGGGTGTACCTGTTATTTTTGTATCAGGTGACGATAAATGTGTTGATGAGGCAAAGAAAATTATGCCTTGGATTGAAACAGTTGAAACGAAGCAGTCTTTTTCTTTTACCCGTATTATAAGCAAGCATCCAAAGGCTGTGGTCAAGGAAATATACGAGGGTGTAAAAAATGCAGTTGGGCGTCTTGATGATATGGAATGCTTTAATTTTAAAACACCTTTGGAACTTGAAATAAGGTACAAAAGAACAGATTCGGCAACTCATGCAAATGTAGTTGATATGTTTGGTAATCCATTTGAATTTAAGGATGGTTATACAAGAACAGGAACCTTAAAAAGTGTAGATGATATAATATTCAGACTTTGATTTATAGTTTAAACGTAAATCTTATGACGGTTTTTACATTTTGTTTTGCACATTGCGTTGAAATTTGAAAAATATATATAATAAAAAGTAACCCCGGGGAATTTTGATGTTTTCCCCGGGGTTTTGTAATATGAGTTGTGTAGATTTTTAATTTATATCCGTTCCCATATTTACAGAGTAAATAAATTCTATAACATCACCATTTTTTATAATATATTGAGAACAACCATAGCTTGGGGTAATTCCGTTTACCTTATAAAGCCATCCGGAAAGCTCACCGCAGTCAAATTCATAAATGTTACCAATGCCTTCTATATAAACACTTTTATAAACAGGACTTTTAACAAACTCAAAGTGTATGTCATTTTTCTTTAATTCCCTTGAAAGAACATTAAAAACACTTTCGTTTTCGTAAAAAACGGCATTATTGTTTTCAAATATAATCCCATTTAGCGGAATTATATCTCTTTTTTCTTTGTCAAGTTGTTCTATATTGTTTAGAATTGAAGTGCATTTTACAGATATTGAACAGGTTGACTCGTTATTTTGAACAGGTTTTTGTGCCGTGTTGTCGTTATCTTCCTGTTTGGGAGCGGCTTGTTCAATTGTCTCGTCATTTTTGGTAATATTCTGAATGTCTTGACTTTTATTTGTTTCTGTTTTGGTGCTTGTTTCAACATCAATAGTTTTATCAACCGACACTTCATTTTCAACGATATTTTGAATATCACTTTTGTTGTTGGTTGCTATAGGGTTATTTTTTATAGCGGCAACATTCTCTTGCTTTTCGGAGTTGAATTGAATATTGCTTTTTTCAGGGTTTTTAGCAACTGAATTTTTCTCAACAGAAACAACAGTTTCTGTGGTGTCGTTGTTTTTAGTAGGTGATTTTGAATTGTTGTTTGCGACATAAGCATCTGTTTTTTTAGGTTCAGTTGGTTCTTCTTTTTTTATTTGATTTTGTGTTTCGGATATTGTTATATCAGTTTTTGAAGTATCAATATTTTTTTCAATTGCACTTGAAACAGTATGTGTTTCGTTGATTGGTGGTTTTGAAACATTGTTTTCAAAACGGTAAATATCCGGCAATACAAATGCTGTAACAAGTATTGCAAGTGTGATAACACAAAATATTATTTTGTTTTTGTGTTTTTTCACTTTTTGTCCTCCTGCAAAAGATTTGCCTCTTCCAACATATTATACACCATAGATGCTATTTCTTCTCTTTTTACAAATTCGTATGGTTTTATTTCTATTTCCTTGTCATTTAAAATTTTGTATTTTAAGCATACTGCAACTGATTCTGTTGCCCAGTCTGCCAAAGTGGTATAGTCTGTAAAAAGTGCAAGTATATCTTTTGTATCATCCTTTGTAATTGATGTGTCCAAACCGCAAAGTTTTGAAGCACGGGCAATCATAACAGCTGCCTCCTGACGTGTTATGGTGCCGTTTGCGTCAAATTCTGTTTCTGAAACACCGTTTACTATTCCATAGTAATATGCAGTATTTATATACTCGTAAAACCAATCGCTTGTTTTAACATCATTAAAAGATGCTTTTTCTTTTGAAGGAAGACCCAAGCCTCTTGCTATAATAGTTGCAAATTCTGCTCTTGTCATAGTGGCATAGGGGTCAAAGTTTGTGGAGGTTTTACCGTTTATTATACCTCTTTCTGCAAGGGATTCTATTTTTGATTTTTCCTTACAGTCAATTATGTCCTCAAAGGTTTTTCCTTTAAGTGTAATTGGCATAATTTTTACATCATTGTTTGGTGTTGTTTTTACGGGTGCTTCTTCAGTTTTTGTATCTTCTTTTTTAGTGTTTGAAGGTTTTCGGCTTCCCCCACCTCCACCGCTACCTCCGCCGGAGCTTGGTTTTTTAGTACTTATTGCTTGGTTTTCGGGATATGAAGAAAAATCATACATTGTCTTGCCTGTTGCGTTTACAAATAATTGCCATGCAAGTAACCCACGAAAACCCTGCTCTGTAGAAAATGTGTTTTCCTCAGGTACAAATCCGTCGAGAGCCTCAGTTGCTGTACTCAAAAGTCCGTTAATTAAACCAATTTCCATAGAATCTGTATTGAACGCAGAAAGAGCAGTTACAGCAAGCCCTGTTGCAGCAGCATTGCCTGTAATTCCATTTTCATCAATGGAGGAAGTTAAAATTTCGATTGCGGTATCACAAACATTTTTGACATCCTCGTTTGTATCACAGTATGGGGCAAGTGCCAGAAGCATTGCAGATATGGCATCTGTTCCCCATTCGTCTTCAAACCATAATTCCTTGCTTGAAATTGCATTGTCAATAAGATAATTCAATTGTTCTTCAGTAGCGTAATTTTCACCCTGGCGAAGAGCGATTATAACATAAGGAAGAGTATAAATATTTGTTACAGCTTCGTTTTGAGAATCTACAAGGTCAGTAAGCTTTTTTACTATATTTACAGTTTGAGATTTTGAATTATATGTGTTTTGTGGGTCAAACCCCATAGCCCGCAGTGCTAAAATGTCTTTTGCCAATGACCCGGGAGCAGTTGTTTTGTCTGCATCATCAATGATTTTATCTATACATTCCTGCTTTATTTTGTCGGAAATAATAATTTGATTTTCTGTATTAAGTTCGTTGTATACCGCCAGGTCGCAAATAAACCATACCATATTTATATCTGTTGCAAGTTGGGTGTCTGAATATTTCGTGGCAATGTTCCTCATAACTGTAAAATATTCAGGTTCAGAGATGTTTATTTCACATATCGGTGCAGTAATTGCAGGTACTGCGTCTTCGTTTACGGTCTTTGTTTTATGTGCGGAAATGATGTAGTTTCCGTAATCTTCAAAACACAAAATTATATTCCCGTCTACGTCTGTTGTGCCGTATTCTTCACCGTTTACGGTTATGGTTGCATCTGCACATGGAGAAAATACCGTGTTCCAGTCTTCATCGTAGCCTGCTTCATAAAGTGTAAGTTCAAAGTCTGAATTTATCTGTGTTTCAGCTTTAAAGGTATTGAATTTTGTGTACGCTTCCGTATGGGGATAAAAGTTTTTGTATATAGCTACATCTACATAGTCGCCGTCTTTTACAGGGTGAGTAAGTCCCATAACACTTTCGGTTCCACCGTTTATCTGGTAGCCGAAATTTCCGCTCGTATCACCCCAGAAAGCGGTTATATATGCACCAAAATCATTTGTGTCTGAAGAGTAATTTTCAACAGAGTTATACAGAGCATGAAGCTCGGTGAACAAATCGTCGAGAGTATAGGCATCTTTGCCACTTAATTCAACCGGCAGTAAAATTGCGTTGGTACCATCATCGCATTTTTCAAACTCGCCGTGTTTGCTGACAGTTACATATGCGGTAACTGTTGATTGTGCATCTGTTGCAAAAACAGAAATTGAGGTTATAAGCATTGTCATAACCAGTAACAATGATAATAATTTTTTCATTTTAAAAAGTCCTTTCTTTTTTTGTTGGTGGTGCAAGTTATAGTGATTACCATCTCCTTTTTGGTTGCCGCGCCAATAAAAAAGCTGCGGCAATTATTAAAAATTACCACAGCAGACTTTTTCTGTGCTATCACAAATTACCTGCAGAGCAGGCAAAACTATTGCTCCTTTCATTCCTGCGGAGCAACATCAAAGCAGGTCTTCTGACTTGTGTTTTTATATCACCTGTGCCACGCCTTCTCAGTTTCCCAATGACCGACTTTCATCGAAAGGCACAGACTTAACACATACAGCGACTGGTATCGTTTGGGATTCTCACCCAATTCCCTTTTCACCGGCTACACCTTTGGATTTTTATATTGCGGAATAGCCGACACTTTGTGTGAATATTAAATTTTCGTATACAGTATATCATATGCTAATGTATAATGCAATATTAAAAAATTACAAAGCTGAAGTTTATCTTAATTAGTTTGATCAATTACGATGAATGCTATGAAGGCGGAATTGTATTTTAAATACATCTTTTGCAATGAACAAATGTATTTTTTGGTATTGTAATTTGAAAGATAATGTTGTATAATCGTGGTAAGAATGGAGGTATATAAAATGAAGAAGGATAAGTTGGAAGTAAAAATTTTTGAAACAAGAGACCAGATGGGTATTGCGGCAGCAGATGATATTGCGGCAGCTATAAAAGAACTTTTGGCAGAAAAAGACGAAATAAATATGATTTTTGCGGCAGCTCCGTCACAAAATGATATGCTTTTGCACCTTTGCGAAAAGACTGATATTGAATGGGAAAGAATTAACGCTTTCCATATGGATGAATACATAGGACTTGCTCCTGATGCACCTCAGTGCTTCAGTAACTTTTTAAAGAGAGGTATTTTTGACCTTAAGCCTTTCAAATCAGTTAACCTTATAAATGCAGGTGCAACAGATGCACAGGCAGAGGCTGACAGATATTCAAAGCTTCTTACAGAAAACCCTGTTGATATTGTTTGTATGGGTATTGGTGAAAACGGTCATATTGCGTTTAATGACCCTCACGTTGCAGATTTTAATGATAAAGAAGTTGTTAAAATTGTAGAACTTGATGAGGTTTGCAGAATGCAGCAGGTTAATGACGGTTGTTTTGCAAAGCTTGATGATGTTCCAAAGTGTGCGCTTACACTTACAATTCCTACACTTGTATCTTCAAAATACAATTTCTGCGTAGTGCCTGCAAGTACAAAGGCAGATGCTGTTAAAAATACTGTATTGGGTGAAATTTCTGAAAAATGCCCTGCTACAATTTTAAGAGAAAAGGAAAATGCAATTTTGTATTGCGATTATGATAGTAGCGTATATATCAGATAAAGTAAAAAAGTTCGGCTGTGCCGAACTTTTTTCTTTACAAAAACGGTTTGTGGGATTATAATTACTATTTGAAGGAAGTGTTAATATGAGAAAAATAAACGGAAGAGAAATTTTACTTGCGGCACACAGAGGTGTTGCCGGAGGAAATATACCCGGCAATACAACAGTTGCATTTGAAATTGCGCTTGCACAGGGTGCAGATATTATAGAGCTTGATGTTGCAAAAAATGCAGAGGGTGAGCTTTTTGTTTTTCATCCAAATATTGAATCTGTACATTTGCAGTCGGAAAAGCTTATTGCAGATATGACAACCAAAGAGGTTATGGAACAACGCTTTGTAAACCGTGACCTTGCCTATACTCAGTATGGTGTGGAACGTTTTTCGGATGTAATGAAAAACTTAAAAGGCAGATGTATTGTTAACGTAGATAAATTCTGGGCAGCACCAAAGGAAATATCTGAAGCAATACGTGAGCTTGGTATGGAAAAGGATGTAATTATAAAAACATCTCCAAAACCTGAATTTTTAGAGCTTGTGGAAAAATATGCGTGGGATATGCCATATATTCCAATAATCAGGGAAACTGATGAATGTACGGATTTAATTAAAAAAATGAATATAAATCTTATAGGTGTGGAACTTTGCTTTTCAAGTGAAGATGAACATGTTATATCAGATGAATACATAAAAAAAATGCATGACGAGGGTTATAAACTTTGGGTAAATGCTATTGTTTATAATTATAAAAGAGTGCTTAGCGCAGGTCATAACGATGATGTTTCTCTTGCAGGAAATCCTGATGACGGTTGGGGATGGCTTGTGGAAAAAGGGTTTGATATTATACAAACTGACTGGCCTGTGATGGTTAACAGATATTTTGATGATACCTACGGAAAATAAAGAGAGAAGTTATTATATTGAAAAAATAGTTGTGCTTTTATAATTCGTATGCTACAATGTATATAGAGGTGGATTTTATGAATAATTTGGATTTGAAAAATGGCTCCGGCGGTATTGCTATTGCCGGTACAACAATAGTTGATATTTTAAATATTATTGAAAAATATCCTGAAAAAAATATGCTTGTGAATATTTTGGATACTACCTATGCCGTAGGAGGCTGTTTGCCTAACACAATAATTGACATTGCGCGTATTGACAGTAGTGTTAAGCTTAAGGCAATAGGCAAGGTAGGTAATGACGAAAACGGAAAATATGTAATTTCACAGCTTAAAAAGTATGGCATAGATGTATCCGGTATGAAAATAGATGATGAAATTTCAACTGCGGCAGATAACGTAATGAGTGAAAGAGTAAGTGGTGCAAGAACATTCTTCTATTCAGGCGGTGCTAACAAATCATTCGATATTTGTGATGTTGATATTGATAGTTTAGACTGCAAAATGTTCCATGCAGGCTATATTCTTCTTCTTGACGAACTTGATAAAGAAGACCCTGAATATGGCACAAAAATGGCAAGACTTCTTTCTATGGTGCAGAAAAAGGGGATTAAAACTTCAATTGACGCAGTAAGTGAAGAAGGTGACAGATTTAAAGCAAAAATCGTTCCTGCTCTTAAATATTGTGACTATGTAATTATGAATGAAATAGAATGTTGTAAGGTTACAGGGCTTTCACCACGAAATGATGATGATTCCATAAATGTTGAAAACATCAAAAAGACTATGGAATATTTTATGGAGCTTGGTGTTAAGGAAAAGGTTATTATTCATTGTTGTGAAGCCGGTTTTGCTTTGGATAAAAACGGAATATTTACTGTTGTTCCTTCACTTAAACTTCCTGATGGTTTTATTAAGGGTAGTACAGGTGCAGGTGATGCTTTTGCAGCAGCAAGCCTTTATGGTATTTATAAAGAATGGGATGATAAGAAAATTCTTGAATTTGCATCAGCGGCTGCGGCTTGCAATCTTACAGAGGCAGATTCCATAAGCGGTATGAAACCTGCGGATGAAATAGAAAAAATGTGTGTGGAATTTGAAAGATTGACAGAAATATAATAGAATTTGGTTTATTAATAAAATGACGTATGGCAAAAATGTTGTGCGTCATTTTTTATTGTGTTTAAAGTCGTTTTTTGTTATAATGTGTTGTATGAGGTGGTTATATGTTTTCTAAAGATTATGAATTAAGATATAGTGACAGGGCTTGTGACGGTAAAATAAAAATCAGTTCCGTGATTGACCTGTTACAGGACGTATCAATTGCACATTCTGACAGTGTGGGGCTTGATGATGCAAAATACAGAGAACTTCGCATAGCTTGTCTTCTGGCAAATTGGAGAATTAAATTTATTAAAAATATTGTACCTTCAAAGTCCGTTACTGTAAAGACGGGTATTATGAAATTGACAAGTTTAGAAACCTACAGAAAGTATGAGGTGTGGCAAAACGGCGAATGTGCGGTAATTGCTACCGCCTTGTGGTTTACTGTAAATACCGAAACTATGCGTATATGCAGAGATACGGAAAAAATCTTTTCTGTTTTTGAATGTGTAACAGAGGAGGATAACAATCTTCCCTGCGATAAATTACGTCCTTTGGGAGATGCAATATGCATAGGAGGAACAACTGTAGAACAACGTGATATTGATACCAACAAACATATGAATAATGTAAAGTCCATAGAGGTTGCTCTTAATTATATTTCCAAAGCCGAAATTTCAGAAATTCAGGTGAAATACCGTAAAGAGATTAAATTGGGCGAAGAAATTAAGGTTTACGCAGACGAAGAGAACAGACAACTTGAAATAAGAAATTCCAAAGAAGAAGTATGTGTATTGTTATATTTGGAAAAATAAATTATTGAATTTAATATTAATATATGATATAATTTTGTGGATTAATGTTTGAAAGGAAGTTTGTTATGGAATTATTAAGCAGATTATCGTTTTTCTTAAATACGATTTTCGGAAAAATCAATGATGCTCTTTATGGATATATCCTGATTATTTTGCTTGTTGTGGGTGGTATTTACTTTACCGTTCGTACAAAGGGTGCACAGTTCAGATTGCTTGGTGAACAGTTTCGTGCAGTAACTGAAAAGCCGGAGGATAAAAAATCAGTTTCTTCATTCCAGGCACTTATGGTTTCTACTGCTTCACGTGTGGGAACAGGTAATATTATCGGTGTTTCTTCAGCTATTTGCCTTGGTGGATTCGGTTCGGTTTTCTGGATGTGGATAATAGCACTTTTAGGTGGGGCTTCTGCATTTGTTGAAAGTACATTGGCACAGATTTTCAAAAAGAAAGGTTCAGACGGTAATTTTTACGGTGGTCCTGCTTATTACATTGAATCGGCGTTAAAATCACGTCCTCTTGCAGTAATCTTTTCTGTTTGTCTTATATTCACATACGGCGTAGGTTTTAATATGCTTGCATCATATAACCTGCAGTCAACATTTGCGGCATACTCATTTTATAACCCTGAGATTACACCATGGATTATAGGTTTAATAATTGCAGTTGCAGTAGGCTACTGTCTGCTTGGTGGCGGAAAGAGAATTATAAAGGTTACAAGTACACTTGTTCCTGTTATGGGTATTGCATATGTAATAGTTGCACTTGTAATTATTATACTTAACATTACATCTCTTCCTGCAGTTTTTGGACGTATATTTGCTGAAGCTTTTGATTTTAAAGCAATTTTCGGTGGTTTTATGGGTTCGTGCATAATGTTTGGTGTAAAAAGAGGTCTTTACAGTAATGAGGCGGGTATAGGTTCTGCTCCTAATGCATCTGCATCTGCCGATGTTAAGCATCCTGTTAAACAGGGACTTGTACAGATTTTATCAGTGTTCCTTGATACAATAGTAATATGCAGTGCTACTGCGTTTATGTGTATGTGTTCCGGAATAGAACCCTCATCAGCTCTTGAAGGTGCACCTTATGTTCAGCAGTCACTTTATCAGACTTTGGGTGTATTTGGTCCTGTATTTATTACAGTGGCAATGATTCTTTTTGCATTTACTACTCTTGTTGGTAATCTTTACTATGTTGACCAGGGTATTTTCTATATGAGGGGTAGTGTACCCGGAAAAGCATTCAAGGCTGTTTACTATATTATAGCTTCACTTCTTGTATTTTTAGGTGCAGGTCTTAATGCAGGTATGCTATGGTCAATTGCCGACATCGCAATGGGCGCTATGGCTATTATAAACATTCCTGTTATGTTTGTAATTGGCAAATATGCTTTCAAAGCACTTGCTGATTACGAGAAACAACGTAAGCAGGGTATAGAACCTGTATTTAAAGCAAAAGATATAGGTCTTGAGGATAAAACAGAATACTGGCATTAATAATAAGGCGTACAACAAATTGAGTCCATTTTGTTGTACGTCATTTTTTAAAATATATTGCTTTTGCGGATATATGGGTGTAGAATGGAATAATAAAATGAATATGGGAGTGTGTAAGATGAAAAAGTATCTTTTACCGGAAGAAGGTAATTTTTATAAAGCAAACCTGCATTGTCATTCAACGGTTTCCGACGGAAAGTGGACAGTGGAGAAAATAAAGAAAAATTATATGGAAAAGGGATACAGTATAATTGCATATACCGATCACGATGTACTTATTCCGCACTATGAGCTCAATGACGAAAACTTTTTGGCTTTGAATGGTGTTGAGTTTGAATTTGATGAAGGTGGAAAATGGGGAAAGCAATATAAAAACTGCCATTTTTGTGCCATAGCACTTGAGCCTGATAACATTACCCAGCCTTGTTGGCACAGAGAAAAATATCAGTTTTCCAATGCAGTAAATTACAGAGATAAAGTTAAGTTTGATAATTCCGAGCCTGATTGGGAACGTGAGTATTCTCCTGAATGCATAAGCAAAATGATGAAAAATTGCAGAGAAAAAGGTTTTTTTGTTACATACAATCACCCTACATGGTCTAATGAAAGTTACTATGACTATATGGGTTACAACGGTATGCATGCAATGGAGGTTTGCAATTACAGTTGTGTAGATGCGGGCTTTGATGACCATAATTCCAAGGAATATGATGAAATGTTAAAGGGAGGTAAGCGCATTTACTGCATAGCAACCGACGATAACCACAACGGCCGTGCGGATTCATTTGGCGGATTTACCGTGATTAAGGCTGAAAAGCTTGAATACAGGGCAGTTACCGACGCACTTATAAATGGTAATTTCTATGCATCCGAGGGACCTGTTATAAATGAACTTTGGTTTGAAGACGGTAAAGTGTATATTAAATTTAATCCTGCCCGTAAGGCATTTATCACAAAGGGTGTGCGTGGGGCAAAAATAGCAAAGGCAGAGGACGGCGGACTTATAAACGAGGCTGTTTTTGATGTGGAGGAAGATGATATTTACTTCCGCATTACCGTTGAAACACCTGACGGAAAAAGGGCATATACAAATGCTTATTTTACTGATGAACTTTATAAATAAGAAAAATCCTGAAAAATATCCCAATCTTATTGTGCGTGTCTGGGGTTGGAGCGGATATTTTAATGAGCTTGATATGGCATATCAGGATCATATAATAAGCCGAACAGAATATAAATAAAAAAATGCAATTCAGGGAAAACCGTTTTTTTGGTTTCCCTGAATTTAATTTATTAAAAACTTATGTTACACACTATGCACACTGCAATCCACATTGTGCTTTTTATATATGTCGATAATTCCTTTTACGGTGTCCGAATCCGATAAATTTTTATCCGCAATTACTTTCCATATTTCATAAAGCATAACCATTGAGGTTGCTTCCGTCCAATCTTTAAGGTTGGCAAATGCTTCTTCGACCTTTTTTCGAACAACATCAGATAATGTGTCTGCCAACAATCGTATTTTATGTCCATTTTATTCATCTCCGTTTTATTTTTTAAATATTATAACATTTAAAATGTAAAATTACAATATAATTTTCTGTTATATTATAAATTTGAAATTTAAAATATAATATATTTAATAAATATAGAAAAGGTGAGTAAAATGTCATTTAATCCTAAACCAACCAAACAAAAAGTAAAAGCAGGATATAAAACATTGTATATAACAGATGAGTTGGCGGAAAAATTAAACAAGCTTGCAAAAGAATATGATACAAGTTTTAACAATGTTGTAATAAGCATTATTGAGGATTTTTTTAACAAAGAAGAAAATAAAAGATAAAAGGCTCCCGAGGAATAATCCTTGGGAGCTACTTTTATTTTATCTACTGATAACCTCAATTGTAGGTGATGTAAGAATACCTGTTGGCTTTAATGCGTATTCATAAGACCATTCATAGTTTTTGGAATACCAGTGGCTTGGACCTACCCAGTAGTCGTTGCCGATATTATGAACAGAGCCGAAGGTGTTTGCGCGGTTGCCGAAGGATATAAATTCTATTTTGTGCTTACCTGCGGTTACGTCTGCCTCTAAAATGTATGGAGGATAAACAATGTTGCCGACTTCCTTACCGTCAATAACCACCTTTGTTAGAGCACCTCTATAACGGCTTACGCATATTTTAAGTGTACTTTCGGGAACGTCAACCTCGGTTTTATAAACTATGTTTCCGCCGTAGAAAGGCATACCCTGTGATGTAATGTCTGAAAATCCTATTGTGTTGGATTTTGGTATAACAGTCTGCTTGCAGCCCTGAAGTTTCACATCAAAGTCACCAAGAAGGAAGTAGTTTTCAACACTTATACGCTTTGTAATCGGTGTTTTTATTTCTATTTCATTTATGCCCTTTAAAAGCTTTTCTACCTTATACTTTTTGATGGATTTATCTACATAGTATCCGCAAGGTGTAAGGTCTATTTCACTGCCGTTAAGTTTTATGGACTCTGCTTCTTCACCTGCGATAAATACGTTTTCAATTTCCGTTGTGCTTTCAATGTTGAATTTCAAAGTAACGAAGTGTTCTGCCTTTTCTTCCTCGATAACCCAAGGCTGTACATCCTTACCGTCTGCCATTGGAAAGTCCAGGATTTCTCTGCACTTTGTGTCAAGTCGCAAAATTTCCTCATCAGCCTTCCACTCACCGTCATCAAGTTTATATTTTCCCATATCTAAAAGTACCACGTTTTCTTCCGTACGTTCATATTCCACAGGTGCGTGGAAACGGATGTTATCCGCTAAATCGCTCATTGTTGTGGCAATGTAAACCTTGCTTTTTATACGTTCCTCATCCTCGGCGTATTCATCAAATAAGTACGAGCCTTTGCCTTCTGTAAGTTGGATAAGAAGGCTGTCGAAGTCGTAAACGGTTTTGTAAATATATGTTTTACCGCCCTTTATTTCAAAGTTGATGTCCTCAACTGTTCCCTCAACAGTGTTGTAAAGTTTCGGTATATATTCACCGTCAAAGGTTATTGTAAGTTTTTCAGCCTTTGCCCTGTCAACATCATTACGGCTGTATTTATGATGAGCGAGGAAGAACCACTTAACATCTCCGTCCTGACGCAAACCGTGCAAATATCCCGTGGCTGTTTTACCGTCGCTGTTCACAATTTTAGCTGTGCGTTCTTCTTCCAGTGCATTCAAAATTGAAAGTTTGTCATATTCAACAACAACAGACTTTTCGTAAAGTGCCTTGACCTCATCGGTTGGTACAGCGTCAATGTGTGTGGGACATTCCCCTGCGAAGATGAGCTTTCCGCCTTTTTCGGAAAATTCTTTCAGTAAGTTAAAGGTGGTTCGGCGTATTGTTTTGCAACCGGGTACAATTACTGTACCATAGTTCATTTCAACTACATTAAGTTTATCTGTTACACCCTTGCACTGTGTGGGTAGTAGTGATTCGCTGATGAAGTTATATTCCACTATGCCGTCTGCAAGCCATGTTGCAATATCTATAAAGTTTTTATCAAGGGTGTGGCGTATGTCGGAGCCTGTGTCCTGTGGACCGTAGTATAGCCAGAAGCTTTCAATGGGGTGGATTACACCTACATTTACAAGAGGCTTTCCGCGTGTTAAAACTGTGTTTAGTCTTGCAAAGTGGTCTTCTACATACTTGTATTCCTTGTACCACGGTGCCTGATAGTTTATAGATGCCGGGTAGTCACGCTTTGCAGAGCCTTTCATAGACACCCATGAAAGATGGGGAACTCGTACGGTAATGCCCAAAGCCGCCTGCCAGTCACCCTGATATTTATGACCTCTGAAGTCAAAGTCCCAGTTTGTTACGCCGTAAAGCTCCGAAAGTACCGCTTCCTTTCCGTACTGATGTGCTGCGGATTGTGCCTGTTTTGCCGTTGTAATTTCAAGATGGTTGCAAAGTAAATCTATTCCCGGTATACCAAACCATTCGTACCCACGCATAGCTTCACCAAGAGCGTGTGTCTGTGACTCAAGGGTAGGTTCTTCCATCATATGACCTGTCAGTGCTATTCCGTGTTGGTTGCACCATTGTCCGCATTGCTTTGCAAATGCATCTGTAAACCGCTGACAGATGTGGTCGTGGAAACGATAACGTGCGACGGAAATTTTGCCGTCGGATAAATCCCAGAATATTTCAGGGATTTTAGAAATTATGCCCTCGCCATATTCTTTAATATATGTATCTTCAAAATCTGTTGTCCAGGGCATTATTGCATCCTCGTGACCTTTTGCAAATCTAAGACTTTCCTTGCGTGTAAACTGTGGCTCGTCTGTAAAGATTGCGGGTACACTTTTGTCAAAGCTTTCACCTATTGCATCGTTGTATGCTTCATATGTAATATCTATGAATTTTTGTATTGCCTCGTTTGACAGGGTGTCTGCATAAGCCTGACCGTTGTACCAGCCTGTTGCTTCAGCTGTTGCAACATAAGCATATCTTTTAATGCCCTTTGCGATATCATTTTCCCCTATCATTTTATATGATTTTAAAAGGCCCTTTTCGTCAAGTTCCGCATCAAACACCGCTAAAAGATATGGCAAGCCTTCTTTTATTGCCTTATCTTTAGAATAAAACTCAACGGGCTTTTCGGAAAACACAAGCATTTTTTGTCTTAATGACTTGTCCTTTGTTACATAACCGCCTGCGGCACCTGAAGGCCATCTGTCTTCGTCATAAAGCCATGCAAGCATATCTTCCTTTTCAGCCTTATCACGGCAGGCTTTAACAAGGTCCATAAATTCTTCGCTTAAATATTTTGTAGCCATACCTGAACGGGAGTGCATATGAAAACCGCCAAAGCCCATTTCTTTTAAAACTTCTATTTGTCTTTCAAGCTCTTCTTTTTCAAGTTTGCAGTTCCACGCCCAGAAGGGAGTGCCTCTGTATTCACTCGTGGGATTTTTGTAAAGTTCCATATCAAGCTTTGGGGTATTATTTTTCTTGTATAACATAAAATCGACCTCCTTATTGACTTTATTATAAAATTATTGTAAGATAAAATCAATCAGTTATTTTTACTAAAATATAGGGGTATTTTTACAATGAAAGTAATGAACTATTTAAGTGAGAAAAATCTGGATATACATATATGTAAAACATCAAGTGCTTATCCCCATCAGCACAGTTTTTTTGAACTTGCATATGTACTTTCGGGCAGTGCCGTCCATTGGCTTGATGGTCAGGAAAGAGTAATTTCAAAAGGAGACTATATGATTATTGATTATGATGCAAATCATAATTATGTAAAAAACGGAGAAGATTTTGAACTTATAAACTGCCTTTTTTTGTCTGAATTAATTGATAAAACCCTGAAAAACAGACGTAATTTTAATGATATAGTTAACAACTATATGATAAAACTTAATAATTCTGTTGTAAACATAAGCCCTGCGAACAGCATATTCAGTGATGATGACGGCTATGTTGGCGAGCTATTAAAGCGCTGCCTTTGGGAATTTGATAATAAGCAGGCAGGGTATGAGGAAATTATACGGTCAAAGCTTATAGAAATTATAATTTTAACTATGAGAAAAAATGAAAATTCACACCCGGTAAGTCTTGACCCGGTGTGTGAATTTATTATAAAATATACTTCGGAAAATATGCTGCAAAGGGATATTTTAAAAAGCATAAGTGAAGAACTTAATTACAGCACTTCTTATCTTAGCCGCAGGTTTAAGAAGAATATGGAAATATCCTTTTCGGAATATGTGCAGAAGCTTCGTATTGAACAGAGTATGTGCCTTCTTGGAAATACAGATAAAAAGATTACCGAAATAGCTACAATTTGCGGATATTCGGATATGAAATTTTTCAATTCAATATTTAAAAAGAACGTTGGTATGACACCACGACAATTCAGAAAAGAATTTAAATAAGGGGGATTTATTATGAATAAAGACATTTTACACAATCCAACCGTATGCCCTGTAAGGGATACATATCAGATTATGGTACCTGTAGGCTGTGAAATATTTTTGTCTGTTAAAATAGGAGAAAATGAATATTTCAGTCATGTAAACGGCATACGTGTATCAACAGCACCTATACAGAGAATTACTGTGCCTATGGATGAACTTGACAAGGCAAAAAAATATACTCTTGTTTGCCGTAAGGTTATAAACAGAAAGCCCTATTTTACAGAAACGGAAGATGCTTACGAAATTGAATACAACTTCCGCCCTGTTGAAAAAACTTCGGGTATTGAAATATACCATATTGCAGATGTTCACGGATGGGCAGATAATGCAATAGCTGCCGCACAACTTTTAAAGAAAGATTATGATGTTCTTATTATAAATGGTGATATAGCGAATTATTCTGATACAGTTGAAGATTTGATGGTAGCATATAAAATTGCATCAGCAATTACCAAAGGAGAATACCCTTGCATAATTTCACGAGGTAACCACGACCTTCGCGGTAATTATGCGGAAAAGCTTGCTGACTTTATGCCGGGTGATAACGGAAAGTCGTACTACACCTTCCGTCTTGGATGTATGTGGTGTATACTTACCGATACCGGTGAGGATAAAAATGACAGCAGTATTGAATACGGACACTCCATAGCCTGCCATCAGTTCAGAAGAGAAGAAACAAAGATGATAGAAGATGCAATCAAAAATGAAGAGTACAAAGCAGAAGGTATAAAGTATCGCTTTATTATATCCCATGTGCCTTTTACAACACCAAAAAAAGAACCTTTCAACATAGAACAGGATTTGTTTAAGAAATGGTCACAACTGCTAAGAGATAATGTGGCACCACAGCTTATGCTTTGCGGGCACGAACATAAAACTTACATAAGCTATCCGGGGGATGAACATGATGTGTTGGGACATCCTTGTACCGTGGTTATAGGTTCTGATGTAAATTATGAGGGCGAGTACTACACAGGTATGGGTATTACAATCAATGAAGATTATGCAGACGTTGTGTTTAATTCAAATCACGAAATTTTAGAAGAACAAAAAGCTTTGTATAAATAAGGAGTAAAGGTATGATATACAATAAAAAAACCGAAAAACTTGATATTGAACTTTTTAAAAACCCTACAAGTGAATACCGTGGTATGCCATTCTGGGCATGGAATTCTGATTTAAAAACAGATGAACTTAAAAATCAGATAGATGTTATGAAGCAAATGGGCTTCGGTGGATTTTATATGCACGTTCGTCAGGGACTGGAACTTCCTTATATGGGCAAGGAATTTATGGATGCTGTACGTACATGTACGGAGAAAGCAAAAAAAGAGGGTATGTATGCAGGTCTTTATGATGAAGACCGTTGGCCGTCGGGTTGTGCAGGCGGTGAGGTAACAAAGGAAATACGCCACCGTCAGAAAAGACTTTATGCATGCAAAAAAATGTTGGATAATGAAGCCTCTTCAGCTGATGAAGCATTGGAATATGGTAAGCCGTTGTTTTTATGTGCATTTGATGTGGCAGTAGATGATGAGGGGATTTTAGTATCATACAAACGCATTGACAAGGATGAATGTGCCGAAAACAAGTGGTATTTTTATTGTATAACCTGTCCGGGAGGTCAACCGAGATTTAATTATCAGGAATATGTTGACACAATGTCAAAACCTGCAATAGATAAATTTATAGATGTTACACACGAAAAATACAAAGGGGAATTCGGCGAGGAATTCGGCAAGGTAATGCCTGCGATATTTACGGATGAGCCTCAGATGGGATTTATAAAATGGCTTAAAAACGGATGCTCCGAAGAGGCTGATTATCATTGGACAATTGGTTTTGAGATTGGCTATAAAGAAAAATTCGGAGAAGATATCCTTGACTTTTTGCCTGAACTTATATTTGCAACAAAAAGTGGTATTTCCCACGTCAGATACAACTACTTCCGTCACGCAAGTGAACTTTTTCACGAAGCATATCTTGATAATATAGGCAAGTGGTGTGAAGAAAACGGAATTATGAGCACAGGTCACATTATAGGTGAAGATACTCTTTACGAAATAGCCTGGACCTGTGGTGATGTTATGCGAGGATACAAAAATATGCAGTATCCGGGTATAGACATACTGTTTAACGAAAGGGCATATACTGCGGCTAAACAGTGTCAGTCAGCGGTGCGTCAGTATGGCAGAGCAGGTATGCTTTCTGAAATGTACGGCGTTACAAATTGGGACTATGATTTTCGCGGGCACAAATTTCAGGGTGACTGGCAGGAGGCTTTGGGTGTTACAATGAGAGTGCCTCACCTTGCCTGGTATACAATGAAGGGCGAGGGAAAGCGTGATTACCCTGCACCTATATCCTATCAGTCTCCGTGGTATACGGAATATGGGTATGTGGAAAATCACTTTGCACGTGTAAATACCGCTATGACAAGGGGTGTGCCTTGCGTTAAAACCGCAGTTATACACCCAATTGAAAGTTATTGGCTAAAGCGAGCATCAACGGGAGAAACAAGTCCGTTATGTGATGAAATGGAAGAACGCTTTCATAATCTTGCAAAATGGCTTATTACAGGCTCTGTTGATTTTGACTATATTGCAGAATCACTTCTTGAGGATTTGTGCAAAGAAGGTACAAATCCGCTTAATGTGGGTAAAATGAAGTACGATACAATTATTGTTGCCGATTGTATAACACTTCGACCATATACAATAAAAATATTAAATGAATTTAAAAAAGCAGGCGGTAAGCTTGTGTTTGCAGGGGATAAGCCTTATCTTTCAATGGGTAAGCAAAGTGCGGATGCAGTTGCAGTTTCAGAAGATGCAATATGTATTGATTTTAAAAAGACTGAAATTTTAAAGGTTGCAGGTGAGGACCGTGAAGTCACAATAAAAAATGTGAATGGCGGACTTACAGATAATTTGATACATCAGCTTCGTCAGGATGGCAAAGAGAAATGGTTATTTGTTGCCCATGCTGATATGCCTGAACTTGACCACCTTTCAAACCGTCAGGATGTGGAAATAAAGTTAAAGGGTATGTATATTCCTTCAATTTACAACACAATTAACGGCAGTATTGAAAAGGTTACGTATAAAATTAAAGATGGCAACACATATGTATACACTTCACTTTATGATTATGATTCGTTGCTTTTGAATTTTGCGGAAACTGATGTTGAAAGTGAATACATACTATGTGAAAATGAAGTGTTAAAAACAGAGAATGAAGCAGAAAGTTATGTTGAATTTGCTATGGATAACCCTAATGTACTGGTGCTTGATATGGCACAGTATAGTTTAAACGGTGGAGAATGGCAAAAGGAAGAGGAAATACTTCGAATTGACGAAAAGGTGCGTACAGAACTTGGACTTATGGTAAGAAAGGTTAAATTTGTGCAACCATGGGCAATAGAAGGTGAGCCGGAAGATAACACTTTAGAACTTAAATTTACAATAAACAGCGAAATAAATTACGATGGTGCAATGCTTGCAGTTGAAAATCTTCATAAGCTTACAATTCGTTTTAACGGGCAGGATGTAGATAACACACCTTGCGGATGGTATACGGATAAGGATATTAAAACTGTTAAACTTCCAACCATTAAAGCGGGGCAGAATGAACTTTATATCTCTATGCCATTTGGTCTTAGAACAGACCTTGAAAATTGTTTTGTGTTGGGTGATTTTGGTACAAATTATATTGGCAGTTATACGACGATTATCCAAAAACCGGAAAAAATTCACTTTGGTGATATAGTGCATCAGGGTTATGCTTTTTATGGCGGTAATGTAGATTATAACACAGAATTTAATTTACAATATGATAGCAATGTGGAATTTGAAATTTCGTTTTTCAAGGGTGCTTGTGTAAAGGTGTTTGTAGATGGTGTGGACTGTGGCAATATTGCATACCCACCATATAAACTTAAAGTAGATAACCTAAAGGCAGGTAAGCACAGTGTTACATATCGTCTGTACGGTAACCGTTATAATACCTTCAGTGCACTTCATTCTTTGATTTCAGATAAAGACCATGTCTATACAGGACCAATGTATTGGCGAAGCAGTGGTGACCAATGGGCATATGAATATCAGACAAGACCTTTGGGAATTTTAAAGACTCCTGTTATTCGTTTTATAAATGGATAAAATTGTGCAATTAAAAAACTCTTGAAATAAACAAAAAAATTCTGTATAATTATTGTTATGTTTTTTTAAGGAAGTGTTTATGTGAAACTTACAGATGGAAAGAAAATAAGAAACCTTACGTTGTTGCTTACAACAATGTATATGGTAAGCTATATAACACGCATAAATTATGGTGCGGTTATTGCCGAAATTGCAAGTGACCTTAAAATTCTCGATTCTGTTGCGTCACTTGCGGTTACAGGTAGTTTTGTAACATACGGTGCAGGTCAGCTTATAAGCGGATATATGGGTGATAAAATTCAGCCTAAAATATTGGTTTTCGCAGGCTTTGTGCTTACTGTGCTGATGAATTTAACCGTATCATTTTTAAGCAATCCATACATAATGGCGGCCGTGTGGTCTGTAAACGGATTTGCACAGGCGTTTATGTGGCCTCCGGTTGTGAAGCTTATGACCAATCTTCTGGATGGAAATAATTATAAAAAGACAACCGTTATAGTTTCTTACGGTGCGTCATTCGGTACTATTGCGGCATACTTTATTTCTTCCGCTTGCGTATATATAGGGAGCTGGCGTTATATGTTTGTGGTTTCTGCAATTATCGGTGCAATAATGGGTGTATTGTGGTTTAAATATTGCCCTGTTATAGATATGGATGCCGATGTTGTTGTTAATAAAGCTGCTGAAAAAACGGTTAAGCTTGGTTTTCCCTTTATTATATTTGTGGTTATGCCCATTATTGTTTTACAGGGCGCACTTCGTGATGGCGTGCAGACGTGGATGCCTAAGTTTATATTGAGTTCTTTTAACTTGCAGGGATTTATGGCTATTTTACTTACAGGTCTTGCGTTACCGTTGTTTGCGATACTTTGTATGCGTGTAACTTCAAAAATATATCAGGGTAAATTGTCAAATGAGCTTTTGTGTGCAGGTACAATGCTTGCAACGGGTATGATAAGTGCTATTGTTCTTTATTCTCTTAATGGCTTTAATCCTGTTGTAACAAGTCTTTTTGGTGCGGTTTTAAGCGGTAGTATGCACGGTGTTAATATGATTATGGTATGCATGGTGCCTCCGTATTTTGGAAAATATGGCAGAATTTCACTTATTTCAGGTGTACTTAATGCTTGCACTTATATAGGCAGTGCACTTTCAACATATGGCATTGCTAAGTTTTCAGAATTGTTTGGCTGGAACAACACAATTCTTTTGTGGGCAGGTATTGCTTTTGCAGGTATGACTATTTGCACAATATTCGCAAAAAGCTGGGGTAAGTTTTCAAGACAGTAGAAGAAACATAAAAAAGTATTGACATATAAAAAACAAAGTGATACAATTGTAATATCATAAACCGTTGAGGCAGAAAAAAATCAGTCAACAGTTTTTCAGCGAGCGGATTACGGTGTGAGTTCCGCAAAACTGCCTGAATAATATGGACTGCTGAGGGCGATGTTAAATGCATTGACGTTTGACCTGCGTTAAAGGTCAGGGATATGGTAGTATCTCGCAAAGGGGCTTTGCCCGAAACAAGGTGGCACCGCGGAATTAGTATTTTCGCCCTTGATTTGCATATATGCTTATCAAGGGCTTTTTGTTTTCCAAAGGCTTATCTTAATTTTATATGTAAGGAGATTTTGTTATGAATAAATACAAGGATTTTGATAATTATTTAAAGGAATATCCGTCTGCGGATGGTTACTTTGGCGAATACGGCGGTTCATTTATGCCTGATGAACTTAAAAAGGCATTTGAAGAGGCTGACGATGCTTATGAGGCTATTTGCCATTCTGCAGAGTTTATAAATGAACTTCGCAGAATAAGAAAGGAATTTCAGGGCAGACCTACTCCTGTTTATCATTGTGAAAGACTTTCTAAAATTTTCGGTAATTGTCAGATTTATTTAAAACGTGAAGACCTTAACCATACAGGTGCTCATAAGCTTAATCATTGTATGGGTGAAGGCTTGCTTGCAAAATATATGGGTAAAAAGAAAATTATTGCCGAAACAGGTGCAGGTCAGCATGGTGTGGCAATAGCTACTGCTGCGGCATATTTCGGTATGGAATGTGACGTATATATGGGTGAGGTTGATATTGCAAAGCAGCATCCTAACGTAATTCGTATGAAGATGCTTGGCGCAAATGTTATTCCTGTAACAGCAGGTCTTAAAACTTTGAAGGAAGCTTGCGATGCCGCTTTTGATGCATATTTAAGAGAGTACAAGGATGCTATATACTGTATAGGTACTGCGGCAGGGCCTCATCCGTTTCCTAAAATGGTACGTGATTTTCAGTCTGTTATCGGTATTGAAGCTCGTGAACAGTTCCTTGAAATGACAGGCATTATGCCTGATGCCGTTACTGCTTGCGTTGGTGGCGGTTCAAACTCACTTGGTATGTTTACACCGTTTTTGGCAGACCCTGTTGAAATTTATGGTGTTGAACCTCTTGGCAGAGGTGAAGGTGTAGGTGACCACGCAGCAACAATGCGTTTTGGTACAAAGGGTGTAATTCACGGTTACGAAAGCTATGTGTTGCAGGATGAAAAGGGTGAACCGTTGCCTGTTTACTCAATTGCCAGCGGACTTGATTACCCCGGTGTTGGTCCTGAACATGCACTTTTGCGTGACCTTAACAGAGTAAACTATGTAACGGTTTCTGACGAAGAGGCTATGGAAGCATTTTTCCTTCTAAGCCGTTATGAGGGCATCATTCCTGCAATTGAAAGTGCACACGCTGTTGCATATGCACTTAAATATGCAAAAGAACATAAGTCGGGTTCTATACTTGCTTGTCTTTCAGGACGTGGCGATAAGGATATTGACTATGTATATGAAAATTATGGTTGTGGAGAAAAGTTTAAGTTGGATTATAAAATCTGATATTTTGGAATATATTGAAAATAGAGTCAGGGACCGAAAAAACAATTGTTTTTTCGGTCCTTTTTTAAAAAAATGTTGACATGTGAAAAATTTTATGGTATATTAACTGTACTAATACAATTAATACAGTGCGGAGGTGATGTAATGATAAATATTGACTACAAGGACGGCAGGAGTATACACGAGCAGATAGAATCGGGCTTTAGGGAGCTTATAATTAACGGAATTTTAAAGGAGGACGAGCAGCTTCCTTCAGTGCGTGAGCTTTCGGTTAGCCTTACTGTTAATCCGAATACTGTACAAAGAGCCTACAAACAGCTTGAAAGTGACGGATATATATATAGTATTAAAGGCAAGGGCAATTTTGTAGCATCTGTACAAGGGAAAAAGGATGAAAAAAGAGCACAGGAATTATATGAAATTCTTGCCCTTACAGTTAAGGAGCTTTCGTTTATTGGTGAAGATAAAACGACTGTTGAAAATATAATAAACAATATTTATGAGGAAGGGGAGGTTTAAAAATGATTAAGGTTTCAAATGTAACGAAATATTTTGATGATTTTAAGGTGCTTGATGAATTTACAATGAACGTTCCAAAAGGCTCTGTATATGGTCTCGTTGGTTCAAACGGTGCCGGAAAAACTACTATAATTAACCATATTAATGGTGTTTTAAAGCCACTGAGCGGAGAAATAACCATAGACGGAGAAAAGGTTTACGAAAATGTAAATGTAAAAATGAGAGTTTTAAACATTGCAGATGACTGGTTTTATTACAGTACATTTACCATAAGGGAAATGGCAAAATTCTATGCCGATACATATAAAAAATTCAACTGGAACAGATATGAGGCAATAAAAGAAGTTTTTAAAATTGATGAAAAAAGGCAGATAAGAAAGCTTTCAAAGGGTATGAAAAAGCAGGTTGCTTTCTGGCTTTCCCTTTCGGCAATGCCTGATGTTTTAATACTTGATGAGCCTTTGGACGGACTCGACCCCGTTATGAGAAAACAGGTTTTGAATCTTGTTATAGCAGATGTTGCCGACAGAGAAATGACTGTTTTGGTTTCATCACACAATCTTCGCGAGCTTGAAGATATTTGTGACTGGGTAGGCATTATACACAACGGCAGAATGGTTGCCGAAAAGCCTCTTGATGATTTAAAGGGTTGTGTGCATAAATATCAGGTTGTATTTGACGGCGAAGGCGCTGAAAAAATAAAGGAATCTGAAAATGTATTGCATATTTCAAATACCGGTACGGTTTACAGTATAATAATACGGGGTGAAGTTGATGAAACAGAAGCTTTGCTAAAAGAGCTTAAGCCTGTTTTGTGTGAACGTATAAGCCTTACTTTGGAAGAGGTTTTCATTTACGAATTGGGAGGTTTGGGCTATGACATTAAAAACATCATTGTTTAATAAGGGTATATACAAATCAACTATTAAACGTTGTCTTTGGGGTTCGGTGCTGTACTTTGTAATTTTGCTTATATGTAATGTTTTGCCCATTACACTGATGGGTGAATATCATCTGAGCAGTGATATAATTTATGATAACGGACTTGTGTTTGGCTCTGTTGTGGTTTCAATGTTTGTACCTACTGTTGCTTCGTTACTTGTGTTCAGGTACATACATTCCAAAAAAACAAGTGTGTTTACACACAGCTTGCCTGTAACAAGAAATTCTGTGTATTTATCTTCAATTGCAGGGGCGTTTACACTTATGTTTGCACCTGTTCTGGCTTGCGGACTTATACTTCTTTTAATGGCTTTGACAGGGTATTCATACTGTATGACTATATCCTCGTGCTTTGTGTGGATTGGTATGAATATTCTTACTTTGTTTTTAATGTTTTCGTGTTCCTGCCTTTCTGCAAATCTTACGGGAAACGGCTTTGCAATGGTGGCAATAAACGGCTTGCTTCATGGCATCGTTCCACTTGTGACTGTTACATTTAATCAGGTTGCAACATTCTTTTTGTATGGCTTTAAAAATATGAATGATTTTATATCTGAAGTAGTGTACAGTAACTTTGTTGTGTGGCTTGGAAGGTCTGCTGATAATGTAGCTGTTGAATATTATTCCGATGCAGTGGCTAACAGACAGTTTGAAGTTGGCAGAATGTTTGTTTATATAGCAATTGCGGTATTGTTTTACATTTTATCGTGGGTTATTTACAAAGTGCGTAATCTTGAAAATGCTGAAGATGTGGCGGCTTTTAAATGCTTAAATCCAATATTCAAATACCTTGTTACATTTTTGGCTGCAATAAGCAGCTTTGCGTTGTTTGGTGAATTTATGAACCAGAGTATTGCAGTGTTTGGTGCAACTATTGCAATTATTTCTGCAGTTGTATATTTTGGTGCAGAAATGCTTTTGAAAAAATCTTTGCGTGTGTTTAAATCCTACAAGGGTTTTGTGGTGTTTGGTGTTGTGTTTGTTGCTTTGATATGTTTTACGGCATTTACATCGTTTTTCGGCTTTGAAAGCTATGTTCCTGATGCAGATAATGTAGAAAGTGTTGCAGTATACAGTCATTATCAGTATGAAGAGCCATTTGTAGAAGATGAAGATTTTATAAAACACGTTACAAACTGGCATAAAAATCATCTTGACCAAAAGCTTGGTACAGTTTTAGACCCGGGTATTACAGGGGGATACTATACAAGAACACATCTTGTATACAAACTTTCAAACGGAAAAGTTGTTGAAAGAACATATTATTTAACAGAAAATGAAAATTATAAGATTTACGAGGAGTTTTATAAATTCAACGAATATAAATTTAAAGCATTTGAAATGTTTGGGAACGATGCGGAAAGTTTAATGAGTATGTCGGTGTATTCCGAACATGACGGTAATGTTGCCAGAATAGAAACAAAAGAGCAAAAAAAGCAATTGTTTGAATGCTTGCGCAAGGATATAGCTGCGTTGGATTATGGGCAAATCCATACCTCTACATTAAGTACCTGCCACGTGGATATGGAATTTAAAAGTGAAAGATTCGTACCTGGTATGGGCGGTTCTAAGGTTTCGTATTTCAGCTATGGCTTGAACAGAAACTTTAAAAATACATATAAGTGGCTAAAGGATAATGGGTACGGAAACTGTGTAACGGTTGTTAATGAGAATATGCCATTGTATGTTATATATGATATGAACCTTTCGGCGGCGTGGAAGGCGTACACTTCAGATTCAACAGAATTTGATGGCAGAGTTTTGAAAAACATCAGTATAAGCAACGGTGAGTTAAAAGAAAAGGTGTATGATTATCTTGATAATACTCATTTCAGCTATGGGCCTGATAAAAAATTCTATTCGGTAATTTGTCCGCAGGATGAAAATAACTACAGTTTATTGGCCAGTATCCCTGAAGAAAATATAAAAGAATTTGAAGAATTTTTAAATAAATAATCCAAAATCGGTATATGCATTTTGTATATACCGATTTTTGTTGAAAAGGGATAGAATATATGGTAAAATAGTTTAGAAAGGTGTTAAAACTATGATAAATGAATTTTCAAGAACAGCACTTTTGCTGGGTGAGGAAAAACTGAATAAACTTAAAAATTCTACCGTTGCGGTTTTTGGAGTAGGCGGAGTAGGAGGCTACGTTGCAGAGGCACTTGCACGCTCGGGAGTGGGGCATATTGTTCTTGTTGACAAGGATGTTGTAAGTCTTACAAATTTAAACCGTCAGGTTATTGCACTTCATTCCACCGTAGGTATGCCTAAAACGGAGGTTATGAAAAAACGTATTGAAGACATTAACCCCAATGCGGTTGTTGAGGTTAAGGACTGTTTTTATCTTCCTGAAACAAGCGGGGAGTTTGACTTTTCAAAGTATGACTATGTTGTAGATGCAATAGATACGGTGACAGGTAAAATTGAGCTTGTAATGCAGGCTCAGGCTTCGGGAATACCGATAATTTCATCAATGGGTACAGGCAACAAGCTAAACCCTGCAATGTTTGAAGTTTCGGATATTTACAAAACCTCGGTATGTCCGCTTGCAAGGGTAATGAGGTATGAACTTAAAAAACGCGGAGTAAAAAAATTAAAGGTTGTATATTCAAAGGAAAAACCCATTGTACCTGATGAAAATACAGAGTGTGACAAGGCAGGAAAAACTGTTGGCAGTATTGCCTTTGTACCATCTGTTGCAGGACTTATTATTGCCTCGGAGGTTGTAAAAGATTTATGCCAAGACAGTTAGAAGCATATCAGCTTATAGAACGCAGTTTAATAAAAAAATACAGAAAAGAAATATGGAATCCTTTTATTGCAGGTGTTAAACGTTATGAACTGATAAATGACGGTGACAAAATTGCAGTGTGCATATCGGGTGGCAAGGATTCATGGATTATGGCAAATTTAATGCGCCATCTGCAAAAAATAAGTGATACAAAATTTGAGCTTGTATATCTTTGTATGGATCCCGGCTACAGGGAAGTAAACCGACAGAGAATTGAAAAAAATGCCGAACTTATGAAAATTGACCTTGAAATTTTTTCTTCCGATATTTTTGATGCGGTAAATACTATGGAGGGGTCACCCTGTTATATGTGTGCAAGAATGAGGCGTGGTCACCTTTATGCGAAGGCAAAAGAGCTGGGGTGCAATAAAATTGCACTTGGTCATCACTTTGATGATGTTATTGAAACTACCTTGATGGGTATGATGTACGGTGCACAGCTTCAGGCTATGATTCCCAAGCTTCACAGTACAAATTTTGAGGGTATGGAGCTTATACGTCCTTTGTATTGCGTACATGAGGAATATATAATTGCATGGAAAAATTACAACAACCTTGAGTTTATACAATGCGCCTGTCGTTTTGTTGAGAATCGTGATTCCTCCGCTGACGGAATAGGAGAGTCCAAACGTCAGGAAATAAAAATGCTCATAAAAGAGCTTAAAAAAGTGAACCCACTTGTGGACAGCAATATTTTTAACAGTATTCACTCTGTTGAGCTTGATACTATGCCCGGTTATAAGACGAAGGGAAGGGAATATTCATTTCTTGATAACTTTTGATTTTTTTCTTTCCTTAATACCACATATAATCTGCCATACTCCAACGGCAAGTAAAAAAAAGGCAAATATTTTGCCAAGCAGAGGGGTAGGCAGATATTTTATACAAACTGCACCTATTCCTGCACTTACTACACCCGTTGAGGCAATTTTTAAAGCTATTTTATAATCAATATTTTTGTTTTTAATGTGCACAATAAGTGCGAAAACTGCAGTGGGTATAAAGTATAAAAGAGTTATGCCCTGTGCAATTTTCTGGTCAAAGCCTAAAAATATTGTGAGTACAGGTATAAGTATAATGCCTCCACCCATTCCCATACCGCTTATTATTCCTGAAATAAAGCCTGCAAGTATTAAATAAATCATAAAAACGTTTTGATACCTCCTGCAATCATAGAAATTCCAAAAAGGATTTTAAGGTATGCAGAAGGTATTTTTTTTAGAAACTTTGCGCCTAATACCGCACCTGCACAACCTGAAACAGAAAGAATAAGTGTGGATTTTATGTCAATATTCCCCTGCCTGAAATAAAAATATGCGGATATTAAGGTTATGGGAAGTATAATTGCAATTGCTGTTGAGTGAGACTTTTTTGCATCCACCCCAAGCAGTTCAATTGATGGAACAACTACTGTTCCGCCCCCTGTTCCAAGAAGTCCGTTAATAAAACCTGAAATTATTCCAATAATATAAAAGGCATATTTTTTCATATAAAACCTCGCTTTTTAATATTATTATGTGTTTTAAAATTGAAAATATCAGTGGTTTTTCAAAAAAACAATTGATATTTTTGGGGTTTTGTATTATAATATAAACAAGTATGCATATGGAGGTGTATTATAATGAACGCTAAAATTGAAAATGCTAACGGTATAATTACAATTTCTAACGATGTAATAGCTACAATTGCAGGTGATGCTGCAACACGTTGTTACGGTGTTGTAGGTATGGCTGTGCGTAATAAAAAAGACGGTATTGCGTCACTTTTAAAAAGAGATGCTATGTCAAAGGGTATTAAGGTTACAAATGAAGACGGAGAACTTACTATTGATGTTCACGTTATTGTAGGTTATGGTGTAAATATAAAAACAACTTCTGAAAGTATTATAGAAAGCGTTATCTACAACGTAGAAAGCGTAACAGGCTTTAAGGTTAAAGGTGTAAATGTTAACGTTGAAAGCGTCAGAGTGGATGATTAAGGAGGAAAGCCGGTGTTAAAGACTATAGACGGTGCTTTGCTTAAAAAAGCATTTTTAAGCGGTGCCAACAATCTTGAAAATAATAAGAAAATGGTCGATGACCTTAATGTATTTCCTGTGCCTGACGGTGATACGGGAACAAATATGTCTATGACTGTTATGGCTGCAGCAGGTCAGATTGCAGCACTTGATACAAACAGTATATCAAAGGTGGCAGAGATTATTGCTTCTGCCTCACTTCGCGGTGCAAGAGGTAATAGTGGTGTTATTTCTTCCCAGCTTTTCAGAGGCTTTTATAAGGGTCTTAACAAGCTTGATGAGGTTAATTCCGTTCAGCTTGCAGAAGCTTTTAAAAGTGCCAAAGAAACTGCTTATAAGGCGGTTATGAAGCCTACAGAAGGTACAATTCTTACTGTTGCAAGAGAAACGGCAGATTATGCTGTTAAAATTGCACCTAAGGTTGAAGATATTTGTGAATTTATAAACCTTGTTGCAAAATATGCACACGAGGTGCTTGACAAAACTCCTGAAATGCTACCTGTTCTTAAGCAGGCAGGTGTTGTGGATGCAGGCGGTATGGGTCTTTGTACAATTTTAGATGGTTGTGCAAGTGCAGCTATGGGCAATGAAATTAAGCTTAATGAAGGTGCATCTGTTTCTGTGGCATCTTCTGCTGCAACAAGAGTAGAAGTTGATGCAGATATTGAATTTATGTACTGCACAGAATTTATTATTGCAAAAAAGACAAATTACAGTCTGGATAAATTCCGCAGTGATATTTCACCTAAGGGTGACTGTATGCTTGTAATTGATGACGATGATGTTGTTAAAGTTCATATTCACACAAATAATCCGGGCTTTGTTCTTGAACAGGCTGTTAAGATTGGTGAAATGGAAAGCATTAAAATTGATAATATGAAAATTCAGCACAGTGAAGGTGCTGTTGAAAAGGCTGAACCTGTTGCTGAAGTACCAAAGGAACCTGCTAAAAAGTACGGTATGGTTGCCGTTGCCGCAGGTGAAGGTATGGAACAGATTTTCCTTGAAATAGGTGTAGATAAAATGGTTGAAGGCGGACAGAGTATGAACCCAAGTACGGAGGATATTCTAAAAGCCGTTGAAGCCGTAAATGCTGAAACTGTTTTTGTTTTTCCAAATAACAAAAATATTATTCTTGCGGCTGAACAGGTTGACGAGCTTACTGAAAAGAATGTTGTTGTTATACCTACAAAGTCTATACCTCAGGGTGTAAGTGCTGTACTTACATTTGATGAGAGTGCAGATGTTGAAGAAGTTACAGATGCTATGCTTGAGGCGGTTGCTATGGTAAAAACAGGTTCTGTTACTTTTGCGGCAAGAGATTCTGAAATTGACGGTATGGTAATTAAAGAAAATGATATTATGGGTATGGAAGAGGGTAAAATTTCTTTCCTTGGCGAAAAGCCTGAAGAGGTTGTTATAAACCTTCTTGAAAATATGGTTGATGATGAGGCTGCTATGATTTCTGTATTCTACGGAAGTGATGTTACAGATGAACAGGCGGCTGAACTTGAGGCTGAAATTAACCAAAAATATCCAAAGGTTGATTGTATGGTACACAATGGAGGTCAGCCACTTTACTATTATATAATTTCAGTTGAATAATTAAATAACCAATGTATGCGGAGGGTAATATGATATACGACAGCATAAGCACAATTAAATCCATTGGTCCTGCAAGGGAAAAGCTTTTTAATAAGCTTGGGGTTTATACTGTTGAGGATATGCTTAAATATTACCCAAGGGCATATGAGGACCGTTCCAAACTTAAAGATATATGCGAGGTAAGGGATGGTGAAACTGTACTTATTAAAGCCTGCGCGGTTACGGTTGTGAAGAACAACCGTATTCGTCGTGGGCTTTCTTTGCAAAAACTTAAGGTTACTGACCATACAGGTATTGTGGAAATAACGTGGTTTAATCAGGACTGGATTGCAAAGGGTTTCAACCTTGAGAGCGACTACTATTTTTATGGGGAAGTTAAGGTTAAAAATAACCGTATTGAAATGACAAACCCTGTTTATGAACCTTGTGACAAATCACAGCTTACCAACAAAATTGTGCCTATATATCCCCTTACGGCAAACCTGACACAAAAAATTGTACAGGGGACTGTTGCAGAATGTATACGGGCAATTCCTGAAATTGAAGAATCAATACCTGATTTTTTGCGTGAAAAATACACCCTTTGCGGAATAGATTATGCGGTGGAAAATATACATTTTCCGAAGTCGGAAGAAAGGCATGGTTATGCAAGGGCAAGACTTGCCTTTGAAGAGCTTTTTTACCTTCAGCTTGCAATGAGGTATATGAGAAAGGCACGAAAAACCTTTGAAGGTATAAAATTGGAGGATAAAAACTACAGTTTTGAATTTGTGTCATCACTGCCATTTAAACTTACAGATGACCAGTTAAAGGTAATTGAGGAAATTTCTTCTGATGTGTCAGGTAAAAAGCCCATGAACAGGCTTGTACAGGGTGATGTTGGTTGCGGTAAAACAGTTGTTGCGGCGGCAGCTATGTTTATTGCAGTTAAAAACGGATATCAGGCGGCTATGATGGCACCTACTGAAATTCTTGCGACTCAGCATTTTGATTCATTGCAGGGAATGTTTGGTAAGTTTGGGTTAAAAACCGCCCTTCTTACAGGCAGTATGACTGCGAAACAAAAGAGAGAAACGTACGAACTTATTAAAAACGGTGAGGTTGATGTGGTTGTTGGTACCCACGCAGTTATACAAAAGGAAGTTGAGTTTGAAAATCTTGCTCTTGTAATAACTGACGAACAACATCGTTTTGGCGTTAAGCAAAGAGGTGCACTTATGGAAAAGGGTGAACACCCTCATATGCTTGTTATGACGGCTACACCTATTCCACGTACTCTGGCACTTATTTTGTATGGTGATCTTGATGTTTCATCAATTAAACAACTGCCACCGGGAAGAAAGCCTGTTGACACTTTTGCAGTTGATGAGAAAATGCGTACACGCATAAACAACTTTATGCTTAAACAGATTGGTGAAGGAAGACAGGTTTACATAGTGTGCCCTATGGTTGAAGAGTCTGAAACTATGGAGGATTTGAAGGCAGTTACGGAGTTTGCCGAAAAACTGCAAAAAAATGTATTTGGTAATTTTGTTGTTGGTGTTGTACACGGTAAAGTGCCGGCTAAGGAAAAAGACAGGATAATGTCAGAATTTTACAACGGTAATATTCACGTACTTGTAAGTACAACTGTTATAGAGGTAGGTGTAAATGTACCTAATGCAAATACAATGGTTATAGAAAATGCTGAACGCTTCGGTCTTTCTCAACTTCATCAGCTTCGTGGTCGTGTAGGTAGAGGAGAATATCAGTCATACTGTATTATGTTTTGTGATTCAAAGGGTGAGGTTGCACGTGAACGTATGAAGATTATGACGGAAACCAACGATGGCTTCGTAATATCCGAAAAGGACCTGCAAATTCGTGGACCCGGTGAATTTTTTGGTACACGTCAGCATGGCTTGCCTGAATTTAAAATTGCCAATATTTATGAGGATACAGATATTCTTACAGCATCGGGTCAGGCGGCTGAATATGTTATGACCCACGGCAGAGAAATGTCTGATGCTGACAGAAAAATGATAAAAAATAATATGAATAAAATATTGGATAAAATGGATAGTGTTAATTTTAATTAGGCGATTATATGGAATTGCCAAAACGAAAAAATACAAGATTGAAAAGTTATGATTACAGTACACCTGGTGCGTATTTTATTACGATATGCGTAAAAGAACGCAAACGGTTGTTGTCAAAAATAATCGTAGGGCAGGGGCTTGCTCCTGCCGAAAACAGATTAACAAAATATGGGAATACATAGACACAAATCCTTTGAAATGGAAGCGGGACTGTTTTTATAATAATGATTAAACGATACTGACAAAAGTTTGGTATCGTTTTTTATGTGGAAATATGATAGAATTTTGGTATTACCACTTTAAATATCGCCTATGATATAATGATATTGAGGTGGAAATATGGGAATAATTATCAATGCTTTATCCATAATGATGGGAACTTTTTTTGGCCATTTTTTTAAGGAACGAATAAAACTTGGGAATTTCTCTGTTCTGGGAATTTCGATTATGATAATCAGCATAGTTGGCTTTTTGGAAAATATATTTGATGTTAAAGGAATATTGCTAAAAAGCAATGATTTACTTATAGTGGTTTTTGCGTTAATTGTCGGAACATTATTGGGTGATATGATAAATTTGGAGAATAAAATAAGCAGAATATCCAACTGTTCAAAAAAGGGATTTTCTAATATTATTGACTGTACAATATTTTTTGGTGTTGGAGGACTACAGATATGCGGACCCATTTTGCTTGCAACATCAGGTGACAACAGTCAATTGATTTTAAAAAGCATAATTGATATGCCTTTTGCTTTGATGTTTGGCATAAGTTATGGGAAAACGGTAGCCGTTTCGGCAATACCCGTGGCTTTATGTCAGTTTTTAATAATGTTGACAGCAATGATGGTGCGTGATTTTTTTGACGCTTCTGTTATAAAGCAAATTTGTGCCATGGGTTATATAATTTTGTTTTTTTCGGGATTTAATTTAATGTGTGAAAAAAATCATAAGATAAACAATGTAAATATGATTGTAGGAATTTTTATAGTTGTTTTATACAATATGCTAATTAAGTTGTGGAGGTAAATAAAGTGACAATACAACAGTGTAAATATGTGCTTGAAATATCAAAAACAGGTTCTTTTAATGAAGCATCAAAATCTCTTTTTATAGCACAATCCAGCTTGTCTGCAAGTATAAAATCACTTGAAACAGAACTTGGTATTAAAATTTTTGAACGTTCAAACAATGGTGTTTATCTTACAGGTGATGGTGAGGAATTTATAAGGTACGCATCGCAAATTATTGAACAAAATAATTTTATACTGGAAAGGTATATATCGGGAGAAAAGTATCCGAAACTATATATAGCAACACAACATTATGACTTTGTTGCGGACATTTTTGGAAAGATGATAAATTCAATTAACGATGGTGCATATAAAATAGCCCTGAAGGAAACACAGACCTATGATGTTATAAACGAAGTTGAGAGGGGTTATTGTGATATTGGGATTATTGCATTGAAGAATACGGATTATGATATTATGAATCGTGTTTTACATAATAAAAAGCTTGATTTCGTACCAATTCTGATAGCAAAGCCACACGTTTTTGTGAGAAAGTGTCATCCTTTTTCGGATTATAGTATTTTGACATATTCTTTGCTTAGGGAGTATCCGTTTGTTTCTTATGAACAGGGAAAGCATAATATTTCATTTTTTACAGAAGAAATAACCGAGGGGTGTGATATTGAAAAGCACATAGAGATAAGTGACAGGGCAAGTCTTATGAATGTTTTGCTATCTACGGACAGTTATACAATAGGAACCGGCATTATGCCATCTGCACTTAATGAGGGAAAGATAATTGGCATACCTCTTGAAAGTGACTCGTATTATAATATAGGTTATATATTACATACAGACAGAAAGTGTTCGGAATTGACAGTGCAATTTATAAAAATGCTTGAAGAAATGGCAGAATAAATTAAAAAGATGATGGGCAGTAGTAAAAACTACTGCCCATCAATCTTCTCCCCCTCTATAAAACAACAATAAGTTGAATTATATTCTTTCAAAATAAGGTAATACCTCAATTGGTGAATCAACTGTTACGGTCTGACCACCCTCGTAAATTTTACCGTCGACATATTTCCACGAATTGCCTGCAGGAAGTTTAACTGTACGTTTGAACATACCTTTTTCAATTACGGGTGCAACAAGGTATTTGTCACCTGACATAAAGCAATCTGTTGTATATTCAAATCCCTGACCCGGAAATTCGTATTCCATATGTCTTACCAACGGTTCACCGCTGAAACGTGATTTATTAACCTGCTCAACAATGTATGGCGACATTTTCTTGTGAAGTTTTGCCATATCAAGGCATATTTTTAAATTATCCTCGTTAAGGAACTGCCACGGTGCAAGTGAAAATTGCATCATAGGGAACATTGTTGAAACCTGACACATTCTTACAAAAAGCTCTTCGTCTATTGTTGTTCCGCGAAGGAATATGCTCCATTCACCGCCACCGATCATATCGGGGCAGATGAATACTGTGCCGATAAGTCCCTGAGCAAGAGAATATGGCAAGATTGTATTTATGCCTTCTCCGTTCCAGGAATGCATACGGTCCATAAGACGCTGAATGCCACATTTACCGCCACCTTTAAAGGTGTCTTTGTATTCGTGGAATTTGTACTGTCTGCCAAATTCGTTCCATGCGATATTTCTTTCGTACTGTGTATGTTCTTTTGAAGGTATGCCGTTTGCACAATGTCTTTCTGTGTAGTGATAAATCTGACCACCGTCAAACTTAAAACCGTCTATGTTATATTCATTTACCAATATATCAAGCTGGCATTTTAAAAATTCTGCATCGGTAGGATTTGTAAAGTCTAAAATTGCACAGTAACCGTTCCACCACTCTGTAAGTGCTACTTTACCTTCTTCTGTACGAAGGTATAGGTTTGTGTCAATTTTCTTTTCTTCAAATTCTGCACCATAACGAAGGCTCTTTATGTATTTTTCACCTGAGCATGTAACAAATGGGCAAACCCAAAGCATAACCGTAAAGCCAAGGTCGTGGAGTTCGTCCACCATAGCTTTTGGATCTGGGAACTTAACAGGATCAAATTCCCATTGACCGTAAGGCTTGTGCCAACCCTCGTCAATTATAAGTATGCCGGGCTCAAATCCGTTGTCTACTATACCGTGTGCATATTCAAGTACATTTTCCTGTGTTGGGTTGTATGTAACCTGCATCCATATGTTGTACTGTGCTGTTGTAAAGAATTTTTCAGGCATTTCCTTTCCGTCAAAAGGAAAATGCTTTTTAGAAGCCGCAAGGTAGGCATCCTTCAGTGTTTCGCCTGCTTCATACATTTCAATGTTTTTACCATCTGCATGGATTTTGCCGTCTTTAAATTCAAACACAAAATCTTCATCACACCAGATGTATCTGCCTTTGTTGGAAACTAAAAACGGCATAGTCTGATTGGCACAGTCAGGTGTTTCTATACCTCTTAAGTCTACTTTTATTTCAGTATCCTTTGTAAAAGGCATTTTTGTGCCGAATCTTATACCGCCGCCCCACCAGCATTCGTTTTCAAGTATATCCCAAATTTTCATAAAATCCCTCTTTTCAAATCTTTATATTTATAGTATAATTATAAAAAATCACTTTGTAAATGGGTTAAATACAAAGTTTTTTATAATATCAGACACGTTTTTTGTAAAATAAGTCAAAAGGGGTTATGAAATGATAATTTCTAATAAGTTCAATAAATATTTTCATTATAATTTCACATGGGAGCATTATTTTGCCGGACACACTCACGCAGAATGGGAAATTAATGTTGTGACAAGTGGGGTGTTGCAGGTAACATATGATGACCGCGTTGTTACACTTGAAAAAAATATGCTTATGATAGCTGAAAATAACGTGTTTCATCGAAACAGAGTTAAGTCTGATGAGAATGTTGAACTTTTTGTTTATCAGTTTTTTACAGACCGTATTCCTCACAGCGATAAGCCTCGTATATACGAGCTTGATGAAAAAGATATGGCTTTAATAAAAATTATTGAAGAGGAAGCGGAAAAGGAGTGTATGCCCTGTACACACCCTGAAGGTATAAAAAGCACTAATATCAATTATCAGGCAGATAAGCTTTTGGAAATTCTTATTATGCGGCTTATGGAAAGAGATGGCTCGGTTGGCTATATTACTCATCCTGATGAAAAAATATATAGGAATATTGTAAATTACATGAAGGAAAATGTTACAAAAAATATTTGTATAGATGATATTGCACGTCATTGTCACCTTAGCCCAACAAAAATTAAAAATGTGTTTGCTAAATATACAGGTGTTTCGATAATGTCACATTACTCAAATATGAAGATAAATATGGCAAAAAGTATGTTTGATGAGGGAATGTCGGTTGGGGAAGTAAGTGATGCACTTGGCTATTCTTCACAGGCCTATTTTTGTACGGTTTTTAAAAAGATTACGGGTATGTTGCCAAAAGAATACAGAAAAATCAATTGATTCTGTTTATGCCTATATTTACAGAATATTTTGCCTGTTCAAAAAGCTTTTGCCAGTTTTCTTTTTCCCAACTTTCTACAGTAAGGTAACATGGCTTTGCCAGTTTGTAAAACTCAAAAATATCCGCTTTGTATTTTGTTGAACAATTATTCATAAGTGAAGCTATATCTTTTTTTAAAAGCAGGCAGGCTTTTTCGATGAGCTTTTCGGTATCTGTATTTTTGGCAGACCAGATAATATCTCCGTCAAACCTTGCATTTACATATATTACGGGAGTTTTGTCCTTTAAACTTACTGCCGCTTTGAAGTCTTTGTTTTTCAGCTTTAAAACGGTGCCTTTATCTATGGCATAATTGAAGCTGAAATTTTTTTTGGTTAATAGATTAAAAAGTGACGTTTCGTCAGAATCGGCTATTCCTGATAGTTCAGCATTTTTTGTAATGACGGCTTTTGTTGAGTTATCAAGTATGGGGAATATATTGCAAACAACCTGATTTTTATATTTTTTATGCATATCCTTAAGAGATGTATCAGGTGCATATGGGTTGGAGCTTTTGTCGAAAATGTTTTCGTAATATTCTGCAGGGTTGGCATCGAGAGGTATTTTGAAATTTTTCATATATTCGGATGCTTTGCCTGCACATACGGCAATTCGTACATTGGGATGAAAGGTATTCGAATTAAGCATTGCTTCAACCTCGGACGTGGCACCTGTTTTTAGTTTATCGTATGAAAAAATCACCATTTTTATATGAGAAAAATCACATTTTTCGGATATTGAAGAATTAAGCTTATCCATAGCTGTGTATATATCTGGTGCGGAAACTGTTTTTGTTATAAGGGGAGTTGCATCGCCTCCATTTTTCGAAAAAGCAGCCGGGTTTACTATATGGAATGAGTACGAATCAACGTCATATCCTACCGACACCACAAATGCAAGTCTTGATATTTCTTCAGAATTGTTGCATCCGCAAAATGATAATATAATAATTGAGCATATCAGGGTTTTAATGAGCTTTTTCATTGTTTTTACCTCTTTTTTTGAAAATCAGTATTATAACAGGTAAAATCATACCTGCAACAAGCCTTGGTATTGCGTAAATTCTCGAAATTTCAACGAGCATTTCAGTGTCTTTTGGTATAAAAGAAAGTCCAAAAATGATCAGGCAAATAACGTATATATATGGTCGGTAGGTTTTTGCACCGAACATTCTGCCTGTTAACATTGCGGAAACATAAATATATGTTGAAGAAGTAAGAAAATAACTTAAAATCCAACCTATTGTAAAAACAGATTCCATTCGCGCAATAAAGCTATGAAAATTAATGTACCTTGCAACTTGGTATATGGGTATGAAAAATGTATCTGATACCGTATAAGGTGTTGTAAGTGTATATAATGTCATAACTGCAATAAGTGCTGCTGATGATATAATATAAGATGGTATAATTATTTTTTTGAAATTGGTTTTTTCACAGGTAAATGGTATTATGAACATAAGGAGTATAAAATCTTCAAAATATGATACCAGAACCAGAATATAGGGCAGCATTTTATAACCGTTTCCAAATATGGGGAATATGTTATATACATCAAAATTTTTTGATGATAAAACCATAAGAAGCACCAAAAAGGCAATTGTGAACGGAGTTACAAAGGAGTGTGCTCTTACAATGGATTTTAAGCCTGTGCGAGCACATATAAGTACACCTGCCATATATATAAGGGTTATGAAAAACAATGATGAATCGGGCAGGATACTAAGTTTGATGCTTTCTGCGACACTTCGTACGAAATATCCCTGGTTTAATACAAATAAAATCACTGTAATTACGGAAAATGAGATTTTTATACATTTGTTTTGGATTATTTGTGAGATGTCTGTTTTGGATTTGTAGAGCTTTACAAGGAAATTTGTGAATATCAACCCAAGTACAGCTGTAAAAAGGGCAAGTATTATGGTTGCAGATGCACCTAATGCTGAAAATGTGGACGGATATACAAGAAAAAGTTTTGAAATAACAGCGTTTGATATTAAAAGCACAAGCTCGGTTGTGCTGAATTTTGTCGAAGTTTCCATTTTTTCACCTATTCTATTTTTATGCTTTTAGTTGGTGTAACAGTACTATTTGCCCCGGTTGCCCAATGTCTTGGGTTTTTGTATGAATATCTTTTCCACAGAGGTTTTACAAATAGTCTGCCGTAATTGTTTTTTGTACTGTGGGAAAAAGGTGCAAGAAATGGTGTACCGAAGGACTGACTGTTGCAAAGCATAATTAAATGTACTGTAAGTCCGAAGGTTATTCCCAAAAATCCGCTCGTGGCACCAAGTACTATATAAATATATTTTAAAATACGGTATGCAAAAGTAAGTGAGTAGCTGGGTATGGTAAAAGAGCCTATTCCCGTAAGTGCCACAATTATTATCACTATTGGGCTTACTATATTTGCTTCTATTGCCGCCTGACCTACTATAAGACCCCCTATAATACCAATAGCACTTCCTGCGGAACTTGGTATGCGTATACTTGCTTCCCGTATTATTTCAAAGGCTATTTCAAAAAGTACAAGCTCGGTTACAAGTGTGAATGGAACACCGCGTCTTGAGGCTGAAATTGCAAACAAAAGATGTACGGGTATTGTTTCCTGATGAAAATTACACATTGCTACAAATATTGCAGGTAATAAAAGTGATATAAAAAGGGCAATAAGCCGCATTAACCGTACAAGGTTGGCGTATGGGTACCGCAATGCTCTGTCTTCGGGGGTGTGTATAAGCTCGAAGGCGGTTATGGGCATTATAAGTGCATAGGGTGTGCCGTCAAGCAAAATTACTGCCTTGCCTTCCATAAGTGCATTTGCTGCACGGTCCGGTCTTTCTGTTGATATAATTTGAGGTGAAGGAAAGTATGAAAAATCCTCTATTGCTTGTTCAAGCTCACCTGAATCTGTTATGAAATCTGTTTCAATTGCATTTATTCGTCGTCGTATTTCGGTAACTGTTTTTGCATCTGCCTGACCTTTTACATACATAAGGTTGCAAGGCGTTTTACTTTTTTTGCCAAGCTCAAAGCCTTCGCAAATTAATTTTTCCTGCCTTACAAGACGGCGGACCATACCGGTGTTTATTCTTACTGTGCCTGTAAAACCTTCCTGAGAACCACGTATTACATTTTCACTTACAGGCTGTGACACACCGCGTCTTTCCCAACCTTTAACATCAAGTAAAAATGCGGTGTCAAGTGTGTCGGCAAATACCGCACAACCTCCGTAATTTACGGTACTTAAAATTTGCTCTATGGATGATGACATCTTAAGCTGATTGGCTGATAATAACTGTTCTGAAATTGTGGTTTTAAGGTCGTCATCTCCCTTGGGAGAAATAAGATGAAGAGATTGCATTATAAAGTCATCAATTCTTTCACTTGATACCATACCTTCATAGTATACAAGAAAAGCAGGGTATTTTCTGTCTTTGAAAACAATTGCAAATTCTCTTAAAATTGCATCTGCGCTAAGGGGGATCGACATTGCAAGCTTTATGTGTTCAAGATTGGTTTTTATATCGGTTGATATATTCATATAATCACTCCTGAGTATATTTTATTATTTTCAATTTTTCATTAAATATGTATTGATTGTTTTGTGAATTTGATGTACAATTATAATGAGGTGATTTATATGAACGCACGTGTTGAAAATACAATGAAAAATCTTAAAAAAAATAATATGAATACATTTTATGTTGAAACAAAGGAAGAAGTTATTCCTTTGGTTGAAAAACTTGTTGAAGAGGGTTCAAGTGTTGCTGTAGGAGGTTCTGTTACGCTGAATGAAGTTGGTATGTTAGAACATCTTCGCAGTGGCAGATATAATTTTATTGACCGTTATACACCGGGACTTTCCGAAGATGAAATTTATGATGTTTTTGTGCAGTCCATGGGTGTGGATGCTTTTTTTTGCAGCAGTAATGCAGTTACCGAGGAGGGTGAGCTATATAACGTTGACGGTAATGCAAACCGTATTGCGGCAATAGCTTTTGGTCCTAAAAAAGTCATAATGATTGTTAGCACAAACAAAATAGTGAAGAATATAGATGAGGCTGTAAAACGCGTTAAAACTGTTGCGGCGCCTAAAAATGCAGTAAGGTTAAGCTGTAAAACTTTCTGTGCAATAAAAGGGCATTGCGTTGATGTGGAAGGCGGTATAGGAAAGGGATGTGATTCTCCTGCAAGGCTTTGCAGACACTATCTTGTTTCTGAAAAACAAAAATATGAAGGGCGAATAAATGTTATTTTTGTTAATGAGGAATTGGGTTATTAAACTTGATATAAAATTCATTTTGTGATATAATCAATTTTTAATGATAGGAGTGGTGCAAATGGTTAATATACTTGGCATAAATGTGAATAAGCTTACAATGGCGCAGGCTGTCGAAAAGGCGGAAACTTTATTTGACGGTAAACCTCATATGGTGGTTACACCTAATCCTGAAATTATTCTTGAATGTAAAAATGATGATGAGTTGAAAAATATTGTAAATTCCGCTGATTTGGTTTTAGCTGATGGTATTGGAGTAGTTATTGCATCAAAGATACTTGGCAATTCTGTTCCTGAACGTGTGCCAGGTTACGACTTTGTATGTGAACTTTTAAAGACAAATCACAGCTTTTATTTCTTTGGCGGTAAGCCGGGTGTTGCAGAAATGGCAATGGATAATATGAAAGCTAAAGGTGTAAATGTTGTTGGTTGCCACCACGGTTATTTCAAAGATGGTGAAGACGATGAAATAGTTGAGGATATTATAAATAAGAAGCCCGATGTTCTTGTTGTTTGCCTTGGTGCACCCAAGCAGGAAAAGTGGATTAAGAAGCATATGGAAAGGCTTAATGTACCTATAAGCATTGGTGCAGGAGGTTCTTTGGATGTTCTTGCAGGTGTTGTTGAGCGTGCTCCTGAAATTTATCAGAAGCTTTGCATTGAATGGCTTTACAGAACACTTAAAGAACCTAAAAAGAGAATACCACGAATTGTTAAGTTGCCTGTTTTCATAATAGATGTTATTTTTAACGGAAGAAAGTATAAAGATTGAGAGGTTTTAAACCATGGAAGCAAAGTTGAAGGTTAAATTACTTGCACATACGGAAAATCCTGAAAGAATAATTGCAACAGCTGCAAAGCTTTGCTATTCGTCTTCGGATATTGAACATATACACGAAGGTCTTGATGCTCAAAAGACAGAAAGTTTTATTCAGAGACTTATGGATTTTGGACACGAAAGTCCTACCGAACATGTTACATTTACTTTTGGTATTGAAGGTGTAAGCCGTGCACTTTTGGCACAGATTACACGTCATCGTATTGCAAGTTATTCAGTAAAATCACAAAGATATGTGACGGAAGGGCAGTTTCAGTACATTGTGCCTCCTGCAATAAAGGGCGATAAAGAAGCAGCAGAAAAATATATTGAAACAATGGAATATCTTCAGAAACAGTATGATGATATTGCGGAAATTCTGAAGAAAAAGTATGTTGAGGGTGGTATGGCTGAAAAAGCTGCTGAAAAGCTTGCTATTGAAGATGCACGCTTTGTGCTTCCGAATGCATGTGAAACTAAAATAGTTATGACTTTTAACGTGCGTTCTCTTATGAATATGTTCCATCACCGTTGTTGTGAACGTGCACAATGGGAAATTCGCGCAATGGCTGACGAAATGTTGAAGCTTGTGAAGGAAGTTGCGCCTACACTATTTAAATATGCAGGGCCTCCTTGCGTGTCGGGACCTTGTCCTGAAGGCAAAATGTCCTGCGGTAAGATGAAGGAAAAAAGGGAGAAATACTTATGTTAGTTGTAATAGAAGGTGTAGATGGCAGCGGCAAGCAAACACAAAGTCAGATGCTTTATGAAAGATTAAGCGAAAAATTTGAAGTTAAACGTCTTGCTTTTCCAAATTATGAAAGCGATACATCTACTCTTGTTAAAATGTATCTTGGAGGTCAGTTTGGCACAAAGCCTGAAGATGTAAATGCTTATGCCTCATCAACTTTTTATGCAGCAGACCGTATTGGCAGCTACCTTAAGGATTGGAAAGAGGATTATCAAAAGGGTACTTTTATTTTGTGTGACCGTTATACAACTTCAAATGCCGTTCATCAGGCAGGTAAGCTTGAGGGGGTGGCGAGAGATGAATATCTTCAGTGGCTTTTTGATTATGAGTATAATCTCTTGGGACTTCCGAAACCTGATTTTGTATTCTTTCTTGATGTGCCTACTGACGTAAGCAAAAAGCTTATGGAAAACCGCAACAACAAAATTACGGGCGAACAGGAAAAGGATATTCATGAAAAAAACAGCGAATATCTGGAAAAATCATATAACAATGCTCTTTATGTTGCAAAAAAATGTGGTTGGAATGTAATAGAATGTGTAAAAGATGGTAAATTAAGAAGTATAGAAGATATTAACGATGAAATTTACAATATGGTGATGAATGTATGATAAATTTTAAACCCATAGAGCTTGAGGATAAAAATATTGTTGATAAATATCTTTCACAAGAGCAGAATATGGGATGCGAAATGTGCTTTAGCAGTCTTTATATATGGCGTAAGGCTTTTGATATGCGTTATGCAATAATTGATGATTGTCTCGTGCTTTGGTCAAAAGATGGTGATAATCCTGCAGGACTTCGTTTCCCTGTTGGCAATGGCAATAGACTTCTGGCAGCAAAAAAAGCTTGTGATTATATGATTTCTGTTGGAGAAAAGCCACAGTTTTACGGTGTGACAACTGATGTCATTGAATTTATAAAGGCCAATACCGATGAATATGAATTCGGAGATATGAGTAAATATTCCGATTATGTTTATGAAACGGAAAAAATGATAAGCCTTTCAGGAAAAAAGCTTCATTCAAAGAAAAATCATCTTAACAGATTTAAAAAAACATATAAGTATGAATATGTTAAAATAACTGCGTCGGACAAAGATGATATTTTAAAAGCTTACGACTCATGGTCGGAGCTTGGTGACGACAAATACCTTCTGGCAGAACGTGAGGCAATAGGAGAAATAACGGAAAATATTGAGGAGCTTGGAATAAAAGGTGCTATGCTTAAGGTTGACGGAGAAATTGTTGCTTTTACTTTTGGTGATAAGCTTACTGATGATATGGCTGTTATACACATTGAAAAGGCCAATACTGAATATTATGGTGCCTATGCGGCGATAAACCAGATGTTTGCTGAAAATCAATGGAGCGGTTACAGATATTTAAACCGTGAGGATGATTGCGGTCTGGAGGGCCTGCAAAAGGCAAAAAAATCTTATCAGCCTGTGTTTATGGTTGAAAAATATAAAGTGACGAGGAGATGACAACAATGGTAGTTTTATTGTTGGCAGACGGATTTGAAGAAATTGAAGCTCTTACACCTGTGGATGTGTTGAGAAGAGCAGGAATTGATGTGAGAACATATTCCATTAATGGGGATTTGTGTGTTTGCGGAGCACATAACATTATGGTTGACGCGGATGATGTTGTTGAAAATGTTGACTATGAAAAAATAGATGCGGTGATTTTGCCAGGTGGAATGCCAGGGGCAGATAATCTTGAAAACTGCGGAGATGTACAGTCAATTTTGAATTTTGCTTCTGAAAACGGAAAGATTATGTGCGCAATTTGTGCGGCACCTAAAGTTTTAGGTAAGTTTGGTTATCTTGAAGGAAAAAGAGCGACTTGTTTTCCGGGTTTTGAAGAATGTCTTACAGGGGCAAAAGCTACCGGTAAACGAGTAGAGGTTGATGGAAATATTATAACCTCGAAAGGTATGGGTACTGCTATGGATTTTTCACTTGCAATACTTGAATATTTAAAGGATAAGGAAGTTGCTGATAAAATGGCGGTTTCCACTATGTACAGATAAGGTGATTTGATGAAAAAAAGGAATAAACCCCTGCCGTACAGAGTGGGTTTGTGGCTTGTTTTTGCTGTTTTTTGTATGCAATTTGTTATTTCTTATTTTCTTAAGGAATATTGGCATGGTTTATTTGGCAGTGAACCGGGTTCATATACATATATTTTAATGACTCAGCTTTTTTCAATTGCTATTCCGTGTATTGGTGTCTGGTTGTTTGCAGGCAGAAGCTTTAAAAGAACATTTAATGTCAGAAAGTTAAGGCTTACAGATGTTTTTGAATATACTTTCCTTGGTATATGCCTTCAGCCTGTTGCCATACTTGCAAATATGCCTTTGCAGAATCTGATACAAAGAGATGGTAGTATTGTTGCACCACCTGAAAATATTGTGCAGATACTTGTTATGATTTTATTTGTGTGCGTTGTACCTGCTTTTTGTGAAGAGTTTTTTATGCGTGGTATGATACTCGAAACGGTTAAAAGAAAGGGATTTGTGTTTTCGATTATAGTGACTACGGTTATGTTTGTAATTTTACATGGTGATGTAAGCTCTGTAGTGGGGTATGCAATTCTGGGTTTTGTTGCTGCTTTTGTTGCCCTCAATGCAAATTCGGTTTTTGCAGGGGTTGTTGTTCATATGGCATTTAACGTATGTGGAGTTATGCTTGATTATTTTTTGAATTTGTTTTATACTTTCGATGGCTTTGTTGGAAGCATTGCTTTTTTTGTAACAACAGGAGTTGTCGGATTGATATTATCTGTAATATTGATTATCGTCGCCAACAACAAGGAAACAAAAAAATACAAGTCGGAAGAACTTTTTTGTAATTTGAGAGATGCTTTTGTTAATATTCCTTTTGTTGGAATTGTGCTTTTGTATATATTATATGCTGTAATATAAGGGGGACTGTATGACTTTTAAAGGTAGAAACAAAAGAAAACACAAAAAAATATTTATACTTATTATCGCCGTCGTTATTGTTCTTTTTATAAGGGCTGTTGTGGTGACTGTTTCCGATGTGAACGGCTATGGAGGTAATGATAATGGCGTATATATTGAAATAGACGAAGGCTCCGGTCTTAAAACTATTTCAAAAGAACTAAAAAAAGATGGCATTATTTCAAATGAATTTTTATTTTACTTGTATGCCAAAGAACGTTCTGAAGATTTTAAATTCGGTGGTCATATTTTTACGACCGCAATGTCTTATGATGAAATATGCAATCAGTTATGCGAGGTTGGAACTTCTTCAAGTGTTAAGGTTGTGGTTCCTGAAGGATATGAACTTCGGCTTATTGCAAAGGCTTGTGAGGATGCGGACCTTTGTACAGCTGATGAGTTTATGAATGAAGCGGAAAACGGTAAGTTTGATTACGATTTTCTTGTAAAAAAAGATGGTACGAGGTATGCTCTTGAGGGATTTTTGTTTCCCGCAACCTATGATTTTAAATACGGAACGGATGCTCACACAATAATTGATAAGATGCTTTCTACTTTTGATGAAATGTATTGGGATAAATATTCAAAGAGAGCAGAAGAGCTTGGTATGAGTGATTATGAAATTATAACACTTGCATCTATTATAGAGCGCGAGGCGGCAAATGTAAATGAACATAAAAAAGTTGCAGGTGTGTTTTATAACCGTATTAAGTCGGATATGTTGCTGCAGTCCTGTGCGACGGTGCAGTATATTTTAAAGGAAAGAAAGCCTGTTCTTTCTGTTGAAGATACAAAGATTAATTCGCCATACAACACATATATCTATGAGGGTTTGCCTGCTGGGCCTATAGCTTCCCCAGGTAAAAGTGCAATAGAGGCGGCTTTGTATCCTGAACAACACGATTATTATTACTTTGTGGCAAGAATGGACAGAAGCGGTCATGTTTTCTCAAAAACACTTGAGGAGCATAACCGTGCAGTTGCTGAAAATCAGTAGAGGTAAAAAAATGCAGAATAACGAAGAACATAACATTAATTATGAATATATAACACGTTATATAAGACGTACAATGAAAAAAAGTGAAGGTTTGCTTGCTGAAATGGAAACTTTCGCAAAAGTCAATGATGTGCCTATAGCACAGCCGGAAACAGCCAGGTTGATTGAAAATCTTATACGTATGTCACCTTCAAAGAAGGTTCTTGAGATTGGGTCTGCGATAGGCTATTCGTCAATCATCATGGCAAATGCAGGTGCGGATGTTACAACAATTGAACGTGATGAAAATATGTTTGAGCCTTTGCTTTCAAATATAGAAAAAGCGGGGCATAAAAACAACATTCATGTTCATAAGGGTGATGCACTTGAAATACTTGATTCGATTGACGGAGAGTTTGACTTTATATTCGTTGATGCGGCAAAGGGACAGTATATGGAATTTCTGCCTCATTGTATGAGGCTTCTTAAGGTTGGGGGAATCATGTTCAGCGACAATATTCTGTACAAGGGAATGGTGGCAACAGATGAACTTTATAAGAGAAGAAAAGTTACTATAATACGCAGATTGCGTACATATCTTGATACTATTTGTAATATGGACGAGCTTAACACGGTGATTGTACCTATAGGTGACGGTGCCGCAATAAGCTATCGTCTTATGTAGGGGGTGCCTGTGTTGATAAAAAAACCTGAAATACTTGCTCCTGCGGGAGATTATGATAAGCTGGTTGCTGCTGTACAGTATGGCGCGGATGCGGTGTATCTTGGTGGTGAAGAATTTTCAATGCGTGTTGCCTGTAACAATTTCAGTGATGATGAGTTGAAGCGTGGCATAGATTTTGCAAAAGAAAATGGCAAAAAAATATATATTGCAACAAATGTAATTATGAAAAATGACGACCTTGAAAAGGTTGGCAGATTTGCAGAAAAAATACATTCCTATGGAGCAGATGCAGTTATACTTTCCGATGTTGGTGCGTTTGATATTGTCAGGAATACGGTTCCTGAACTTGATATTCATATAAGTACGCAGGCAAATACAAATAACTATGCAAGTGCTAATATGTGGCATAAGCTTGGTGCAAGCCGAGTGGTACTTTCCCGCGAAATGTCATATCCTGAGGTTAAGGAGCTTCGACAGAAGACAGACCCTAACCTTGAACTTGAACTTTTTGTTCATGGTGCAATGTGTGTTTCTTATTCAGGAAGATGTTTGCTAAGCAGCTTTATGATAGGCAGAGAGGCAAACAGAGGGGCTTGTGCACAGCCTTGCAGATGGAAATATTATTTGATGGAAGAAAAACGCCCCGGGCAGTTCTTTCAGGTGTTTGAAGAGGATAACGGAAGTTACTTTTTTAATTCCAAGGACCTGTGCCTGATAGAATTTATACCTGAACTTGTTGATGCAGGTGTAACGAGCTTTAAAATTGAAGGTAGAGTTAAGAGCGAATATTATGTTGCCAATACCGTAAAGGCATACAGACATGAAATTGACAGATATTATGAAAATCCTGAAAAATATGTTTTTGACCCACGTCAGCTTGAGGAACTTAATAAGGTAAGTCACAGAGTATATTCTTATGGTTTCTGGCACGGTGCGCCTAAAGACGATGGTCAGGTTTATGATAACAATGCCTACATTCGGGATTATGAGGTTGTAGGTGTAGTAAAAGAATGTGACGATGAGGGTAATGCAGTAGTATTCCAGAAAAATAAGTTTTCAGTAGGAGAAACTCTGGAAGTTATGCAGCCTGTAAATGATACTGTGGAATTTGTGGTTGAGTCAATTCTGGATGATAAAGGAAACGAAATAGAAAGTGCCTGCCACGGAAAAATGCTTGTTACGGTAAAATTACCTCAAAAGGTAGATGTTAACAGTATGTTAAGAAAGAAAAAATAATGTTGACTAATTTGAATAATAGTTGTATAATTTATAAAGTATTTTATTGTATAGGAGATATGAAAGATGAAAAAATTATTAGCAATGCTTATGGCTTTGATGCTTGTTCTTACCGTAACAGCAGGTATGGTTGTTATGGCGGATGAACCTGCAGCAGAAGCAACAGAAACAACAGAGGCACCTGAGGCTGCACAGCCTGAACTTCCTGCTGATTATGATGAATCAACCATAAAACAGTACCTTGTTTATGATTTTAGTGATTTGACTAAAGTTACTACAAAAATGTATATGACAGCAAACGATGGTACTTTGGATTATATGGGTAATATGTACAAGTCATATGGTCAGCCTGTTAAAGAGGATAAATACGAAGGCAAAAGAGCTTTAGTGCTTTCAGAAAATGAATTTGCGCTTAAAGATGCAGCGAATATGAATGATTTTGCTTATGTTGTTGAAAATGGTCTGTTTGCTAAAAATCACTTGATTGTGTTCCCATTCGGAACATTGGCACAGAATGGTGAGGCAGGCACTTTAGTTGCTACAGTGGTTATTACACGAAACGATAAAACAGAGTCTCACGATCTTGTTGTTGGTGAAAACAACACATTTATGTATAAAATAAATGAATATGACTGGGTTAAGGTTGCAATTGCTGTTATGATTTTGATAGTTCTTGCTTTGTTGGTTATAATTATTCTTGTTGTATCAAAGAAGAAAAAACGTGTTAATGCAGAAGAAGCTGAAACATTTGAATCTGATTTCATATTGGAAGATTTAGCAAATAATGCAGGTGAAATATCTGAAGAAGTTGAAGAAACAATCGAAGAATCAAAAGAAGAAGTAGTTGAAGAAATTGTTGAAGAGGTTGTTGAAGAAACTACTGAAGAAACTACTGAAGAAAATTAATAATTAAACAAATAAACTTAAAGCTGTTCGAGTTATTCGAACAGCTTTATTTTTTTGCTTTTTTAGTGTATTGGTTATGTGTTACCACTATATCTTGTGTTCTTGAAAAAATGTAATAAAAATGTAAAAAAACTATTGATTTTTTCAAAAAAATGCTTTATAATAAAATCAAGTGGTTAAAAAGTGGTTTTTTGTGGTGACTAATCCCAAAAAGGTGGTGACGAAATGTTAGTAGGTGAATTTCAACATAATATAGATGCTAAAGGCAGAATGATTATGCCTGCTAAATTTCGTGATGAACTTGGGGATAAGTTTGTTATCACAAAAGGTCTTGATAAATGCTTGTTTGTTTTTTCACAGGAAGAATGGGAAAAACTAGACCAGAAACTTGCTGAGCAATCTCTTTCAAAGGGCAGAAAGATTCAACGTTTCTTCTACGGTGGTATGACAGAATGTGAAATTGACAAGCAAGGGCGTATACTTGTGCCACAGACACTTCGTGATTATGCGGAGCTTGTTAAAGATGCTGTTATTGTAGGTCTTGCAAAGCGTGCTGAAATATGGAATAAGGAAGAATGGGAAAAACAGAATGCAGAATTTGTTGAAGATTCTGAAGAAGTTGCTCTTCAAATGGAGGAACTTGGAATATGACGGAGTTTTCTCACATACCTGTTATGCTTAATGAGTGTATTGAGGCACTTGATATTAAAAAAGACGGAATTTACCTTGATGGAACTTTAGGGGGAGCAGGGCATTCTTCTCATATTGCTCCGAAATGTTCAAGGCTTATCGGTATAGACCGTGATATGACGGCTATTGCTACTGCCAAAGAAAGGTTAAAAGATTATAACGTAACTTTTGTTAATGATAACTATAATAATATAAATAACATTATGGCAAATCTTGATGTGGATGGTCTTGACGGTGTTTTGTTGGACCTTGGGGTTTCTTCCTATCAGCTTGATACTCCTGAACGAGGCTTCAGTTACCGTTACGATGCTCCTCTTGATATGAGGATGAATGTTAATGACCCTGTTTCGGCCTATGATGTTGTAAATACATACGGGCAGAAGGAACTTGAAAAAATTATTTTTGATTACGGCGAAGAAAAATTTACCAGACCAATAGTGCGCAAGATAATAGAAAAACGTCAGGAAAAGCCAATTGAAACAACTTTTGAGCTTGCTGAGCTTGTTAAAAGTTGTATTCCTTTTAAAACGAGAAAGGACGAAAAACATCCTGAAAAAAGAGTGTTTCAGGCAATAAGAATTGCAGTGAATGATGAACTTTCACAGCTTGAACAAACTATAAAGGATTTTTGCGGATACCTAAAACCGGGCGGAAGAATGGCGGTAATTACATTCCATTCGCTGGAAGACAGAATTGTAAAAACTGCTTTTGCTTCACTTGCAAAGGGGTGCATTTGCCCGAAAGAATTTCCGGTTTGTATGTGTAATAACAAACCAAAGGTGAAATTGATTACTAAAAAGCCTATTTTACCCACAAAAGAAGAACTTTTGATTAACAGCAGGTCTGCAAGTGCAAAGCTTCGTATTGCAGAAAAGCTTGATGTATAGTAATAGTAATGAAAGGAAAGATTTTGATGTACGTGCCAAATTCGACAAGCAGCGCTTATCAACTTGATATGTATGTAGAACAAAAGTTTGATAAAAAAGCTGAAATCGAAAAGCAAAGACAATTAAAACTTAAAATGGCAAGAAGAAAACTGGCTGTTTATATGGCGGTTGTATTTGTGGCATTGTTTGCGGTGCTTTTCAGATATGTTCGTGTAAATGATTTGCACAGTGATGTAAAAACACAAACAGCAAAGCTTGAAACAATACGTATGGAAAACGAGCAAAAGAAGCTTGAAATTGAAAATATGACAGATAAGACGAGAATCAGAGAGTATGCAGAAAATGAGTTGGGGCTTAGGAAAATTTCCGGTGCGCAGACTGTATATCTTAATCCTGACAATAAAAATTATATGCAGAATGTTGCTGATAAAAATAGTAGCGCCGGAGGAATCAAGGGATTTTTTGCGGGCTTTTGGGAATATTTGAAATAAATTGCTAATAGGTATAAGAGGAGTCTTCAGGACTCCTCTTATAGTCATTTTTGATTATATACATAAATGCGATTTGCGGATAGAGGTGTTTTTATGAACAGGGCTAACAGTGTTATGAAAAAAAGAATTTTATTAATTGTTCTTGTGTTGGTAGTCGGCTTTGTGTGGGTTTTGATAAATCTTACAAAATGGCAGATAATCAGAGGCAGTGAACTTTCAAGAGCGGCAATTGAACAACAAACAAGAGATAAGACAATAAATTCAAAAAGAGGTTCGATTATGGACAGAAACGGAAATGTTCTTGCAGCATCTGTTTCTGTAGAAACCCTTACTGCATCACCTGTTGATGTTCATAAAAATGAAGAGGCAAGCATAGAGGAAATTTCTCATCGTCTTGCTGAAATACTTGATATGGAATATGAAGATGTTTACAACAAAATAAAGAAGAAAACTTCGTATGCTATTATAAAAAAGAAAATGGATAAGACTCTTGCGGATAAAGTAAGAAAATATCTGCATGATAATAAGATAAAAGGTTTTACACTTGTTACAGATACTAAAAGGTATTATCCTTATGATAATCTTGCTTCTCATGTTCTTGGTTTTACAGGTACAGATAATCAGGGACTTGCAGGAATAGAACTGGAATATGATAGTTATCTGAAAGGCGCTTCGGGAAGGTTGATTACTGCAAGTGATGCGTCCGGTAGTGAAATGCCTTTTGATTATGAAAAACTTATAGATCCCGAAGATGGACTTAATGTGGTTTTGACTATTGACGAAAATGTTCAACGAATTGCAGAAAAGTATATGGAACAAGCGGTAGAGGAAAATCAACTTACCAATGGTGCGTGCTGTGTTATTATGGATGTAAAGACCGGTGAAATTCTTGCTATGACCACAAAGCCGGATTTTAATCTTAATGACCCATTTGTTATAACCGATGAAGAAAAACTTGAAGAACTTGAAGAATATGAAGAGGGAGAAGAGAGAAACACAAAGTATTCGGAAGCTCTTAATAAATTGTGGAGAAATAAAGCAGTTGTAGATGCTTATGAGCCGGGTTCTACATTTAAGATATTTACATCTGCTATGGCTATAGAAGAAAATGTAATTTCTGCTAACGATGTATTTGTCTGCAGCGGTGTAAGACATGTGGGTGACCATAATATCAGATGTTGGAAAGCAGGAGGGCATGGGTCTCAAAGTTTTCCGCGAGCTGTACAAAATTCATGTAACCCCGCTTTTATGGAAATTGGTGAAAGAGTAGGTGCTACAAGATTTTATAATTATATGTCAGGACTTGGCTTTCGTGAAAAAACTGGCATTGACCTTCCCGGTGAGGATATAGGTCTTATGCACGAAAGATCCGGGTTTAATGAGGTTGAACTTGCAACATATTCATTCGGGCAAGGTTTTACTGTAACTCCTATTCAGATGATTACAGGTGTAAATGCTATTGCAAATAACGGAATGATGATAGCACCGCATATAGTAAAAAGATTTGTTGATGTTGACGGAAATGTAGTAAAAGAATTTGGTACACAGGAAATACGTCAGATTGTTTCAGAAGCAACAAGTAAGCAACTTCGTGAAGTTTTGGAATCTGTTGTATCGGAAGGTTCAGGTTCGGGTGCCTATATAAGGGGATATCGTGTAGGTGGTAAAACCGGTACATCTGAAAAAACACCTCGTGGTAACGGTAAATATGTTGCATCATTTATAGGTATTGCCCCTTCTGACGAACCTGAAATCATATGTCTTGTAATGCTTGACGAACCTAGTGCAGGTGCGTATTTTGGTGGTATAATTGCTACGCCTGTGGCAAGAAATATTATGGAAGAAACATTGCATTATCTTGGTATAGACCCGTCGTATACGGCTGAAGAACTTGCAACAATGGAAACAACAGTACCTAATATTGCAGGAATGACTGTTGAACAGGCCAAACAGGCACTTATTAATGCTAATCTTAAATTCAGCATTGAAGGTGCGGGAGAAAAGATACTTAACCAATTGCCAAAGGCGGGCGTAAAGGTTAACCAGCAATCCACAGTTATGCTTTATACTGAAGAAACTATGGTAAATACTACTGCTACAGTACCTAATCTGCTTAATATGACTGTGAATCAGGTTGCTACACTTGTTTCAAATGCAAGACTCAACCTTAATGTACAGGGTGCAGGTTCCACAACCTCAAATGAAGCTGTACTATCATATAAACAGTCTCTTGAACCGGGCACGGTAGTTGATATTGGCACAACAATAACGGTAGAATTTAAACGAATTGAGGCAGGAGAATAAATTACATATCCCTGGGGAGGATTTATTATGAAACTGAAGGAAATTTTAGCATCAACAGATTTGAATATTGAAGTTAATGGTATTTCGTACAATTCAAGGTTGACAAAGCCGGGAGACGTCTTTGTTGCAGTAACCGGATATACAACCGACGGGCATAAGTATGCCAAAAGTGCTGTTGAAAACGGTGCAGTATGTGTTGTTTGTGAATATATTCCGGAAGGTATAGATGTTCCGTGTGTTGTGGTTGAAAATACACGAAGTGCTTTGGCGGAAATGTCCTGCAAATTTTATGATAACCCTACTTCGAAACTTAATTTAATAGGTGTGACGGGAACTAACGGAAAAACCACCGTAACCTATCTTGTAAAGACAATTCTTGAAGCTAATGGCGAAAAAGTAGGGCTTATGGGAACTAATAAAAATATGATAGGTGATAAGGAATTTCATACTGAACGCACTACACCTGAATCTTTGGAATTGCAGGAACTTTTTGCCGAAATGGTTAAAGAAGGTTGTACCTATGCAATAATGGAGGTTTCTTCTCATGCTTTGGAGCTTCATCGTGTGGGTGGTTGTGAATATAAGGTTGGTGCATTTACAAATCTTACACAGGATCACCTTGATTTTCACGGGGATATGGAAAATTATTTTAAAGCAAAAAGCAAGCTTTTCGCCATGTGTGAAACAGGCGTTGTAAATGCTGATGATAAATACGGCAGTATTTTGTGCAGACAATGTGGTTGTAATTTGATTTCTTATGGTATAAATGCCGGAAATCTTAAGGCTGAAAATATTGTTTACGGTCAGAAGGGTGTTAGCTTTGATTGTGATAATATGAAAATAAACCTTGGTATACCCGGAGAATTTTCTGTGTATAATGCTCTTACTGCAATTGGTATATGCAGGGCTTGCGGTATATCTGATGAAGTTATACAATGTGCTTTGAATGTTGCTGAGGGCGTAAAGGGCAGAGCTGAAATTGTGGAATGTGGTAAAGATTTTACATTGCTTATAGATTATGCACATACACCAGATGGCTTGGAGAATATACTTGAAAGTGTACGTGGTTTTGCAAAGGGCAGAGTTGTTGTATTGTTTGGTTGCGGTGGTGACCGTGATAAAACCAAACGCCCTAAAATGGGAAGAGTTGCAGGCAGACTTGCTGATTTTTGTATAGTAACTTCAGATAACCCAAGGTCTGAAGAACCTGATGCGATAATAAGAGATATTCTTGATGGTATGGAAGATGCAATGGCTGGTTATGTCGTTATAGAAAACAGACGTGATGCAATAGAATATGCTATTAAACATGCGTTGCCTGATGATACAATAGTGCTTGCCGGAAAGGGTCATGAGGATTATCAGATACTAAAGGATAAAACTATACACTTTGATGAAAGAGAAGTTGTAAGGGATATTTTGAGTAAAATGTAAAAGGTGATAGCTTTGGAAAAAATATCAGTAAAAAATATTTCGGATTTTATTGGCGGAAAGCTTATAGGAAATGATATTTATATAAACAGGATAACTACTGACAGTCGAGAGGCTTCCTGCGGTACTGCTTTTATTGGCATAAAGGGAGAAAAGGTTGATGGCAATGACTTTGCAACAGATTTTTTAAAAAAAGGCGGAAGCTGTGTAGTTGTTGAAAAAGATGTTGATATTCCTGACGGAAAAACCGCAATACTTGTTGGTGACACAAAAAAAGCAATAAGGGATATTGCTGAATTTTATAGAATGTGCCTTGCGATTGATGTTGTTGCGGTGACGGGAAGCGTGGGCAAAACAAGCACAAAGGAAATGCTTAACTCTGTTATTGAACAGGGGTTTAGTGTTTTTTCGACGAAGGGCAATTTTAATAACGAAATTGGGGTGCCTCTTACTGTTTTTCAGCTTGACAGTTCTTATGAAAAAGCAGTTGTCGAGATGGGGATGAGTAATCTTGGTGAAATAAGCAGACTTACAAAAATAGCAAAACCGCAGGTTGCAGTTATAACAAATATAGGTACTGCACATATAGGTAATCTTGGCAGTCAGGAAAATATTCTGAAAGCAAAGCTTGAGGTTTTGGAATGTCTTGATGAAAACGGACTTGTTATATTAAATGGTGATGACAGTCTGTTGTGGAGTTCGAAAAAAGGTATTTCGCACAAGGTTTTGTACTACGGAATAGAAAACAAAGATGCGGATTATGTTGCATATGATGTTAAAACAGATGAGACCGGAAGCTGTTTTAAAATGAACATAAATGGCAAATCTTTTGAATTTAATGTGCCGGTTGTGGGAATACATCACGTTTATAACGCAATGGCTGCAATTATTTGCGGGTTTCATTTTGGGATGAATGTTGAAGTTATAGCAAGGGGTGTTGAAAAATACACTACTACCGGAATGCGACAAAATGAAATAAAGGTTGGTAACGTTACAATTATAGAAGATTGCTACAATGCAAGCCTTGATTCGATGAAATCTTCTATGAATGTACTTGATGCATTAAAAAAAGATGGCAGAAGTATTGCTGTACTTGCAGATATGCTTGAACAGGGAGAAATGTCTGAAATTCTTCACCGTCAGGTTGGAGAGTATGCGGCATATAAAAAAGTTGACGTTTTGGTATGCGTTGGGAATGACGCAAAATATATTGCTGATCAGGCACAAAAAAACGGTGTTGAACAGGTGTTTTTGTTTGGCAATAACGATAAGGCCTCTGAGTTTTTGTGTGATTTTGCAGGTGATGGAGATGTTATATTGCTTAAGGGGTCACGCGGAATGAAGCTTGAAGAGATTTCCGCAAAGCTTCAGGAACATTTGAAAGGATGAATGTAATTATGGATTCTATAGTTATTGTTTATATACTTGCGGTTTTAATTGGTTTTGTGGCTTCTGCAATACTTGGACCCTTGTTTATTCCCTTGTTGATAAAGATGAAATTTGGGCAGAGTATACGTGAAATAGGCCCTAAGTGGCATGAAAAGAAAAGCGGAACTCCTACAATGGGAGGAGTTATATTTATTCTTTCTCTCGTAATTACATCTGCTGTGGCATATAAATATATGGATACAAGGTCTTGGCTTGTTCTTTTTTGTGCTGTAGGCTTTGGTGTTGTGGGCTTTATAGATGATTTTATAAAAGTTGTTTTAAAGAGAAATCTTGGACTTCGTGCATGGCAGAAACTTTCTTTGCAGATAATTATTTCGCTTATATTTGTATTTATGATTCTGTCTCGTGGTCTTGCTTCAACAGTTGTGAATATTCCGTTTGTTGATTTGACATGGGATATGGGAGGTATATATATTCCTTTTGCTGTTTTTGTTTTGCTTGCTGTTGTCAACGGTGTTAACCTTACAGACGGTATAGATGGTCTTGCAACAAGTGTTACCACAGTTGTTATGGTGTTTTTCGCTGTCGTTTCGGCTTTTGTACTTGACTACACTTCTGTTGCAGTATTTTCTCTGGCACTTGCAGGAGCTTTGCTTGGATTTTTGCTTTATAATAAAAATCCTGCAAAGGTTTTTATGGGTGATACGGGCTCACTTATGCTTGGCGGAGCAGTAGGTGCTTTGGCGCTAGTTATAAATAATCCTTTTATTCTTATAATGGTTGGCATAATATACCTTGTGGAAACACTTTCGGTTATAATACAGGTGACTTCATTTAAACTTACCGGAAAAAGAGTTTTTAAAATGAGTCCCATTCATCACCATTTTGAAATGTGTGGATGGAATGAACGTAAAATTGTATATGTATTTACAGCCATAACTCTGGTATTTTGCGTTCTGTCATTTTTTGGCATTGGAGTGTGATAAACTTTGAAAAAAGGTCAGGTGGATTTTTACTTTGCAATAACAGTTTTTGCATTGCTTGCATTGGGGCTTATGATGGTTATGTCTGCAAGTTCGGAATCAGCCAGAATATATCAGGGTGATGCGTATTATTTTATTAAGCATCAGTTACTTTGGGCAGTTATTTCGATTATTGCACTGATATTCTTTTCCAAGTTTGATTATCATAAACTGATAAAATTGTCGGGAATTTTGATGATTGCTACAATAGTTACGCTGATTATGGTTCTGTTAATTGGTACAGAAACAAATGGTGGGCAGCGTTGGTTGCCTCTTGGACCTTTTAGCTTTCAACCATCTGAAGCGGCAAAGATAAGTCTTATACTATATCTTGCAGGAACTGTACCTAAAAACAAAAAAATAAATTTGTTTACAAGAGGACTTTTGCCTAATCTTATTGTTATAGGTGTAATTGCCTTGCTACTTGTGCTTCAACCTCATTTTAGTGCTACCGTTCTCGTTGTTTCTGTTGGCTTAATTATTCTTTTTGTGGGTGGCGTGAACTGGAAACATCTTGTTGTAATGGGTGTTCCGGTTATTGCTTTGGGTACATTGCTTGTCCTGTCATCGGAGTACAGAAGAGCACGTGTTACATCTTTCATAGATCCATTTCTTGATCCGTTAGATAGCGGATATCAGGTTATACAGTCTTTGTATGCCATAGGAAGTGGTGGACTTTTCGGACTTGGTCTTGGACAGAGCCGGCAGAAGTTTTTGTATATTCCCGAACCGCACAATGACTTTATTTTCTCAATATGGTGTGAGGAATTCGGTTATGTAGGTGCATTGGTTGTCATTTGTATGTTTGGTTTTCTTATATACAGAGGAATAAAAATAGCAATGAATGCAAAGGATTCAGAAGGTTTGCTTGTAGCTGTAGGTATAATTTCACTTGTAAGCTTACAGGTAATAATGAACATGTGCGTTGTAACTGCAGGTATGCCTGTTACGGGTATTTCACTACCGTTTTTCAGCTACGGTGGAACAGCGCTTCTTATGATTATGAGCTGTATGGGTATAATGCTTAATATTTCAAAACAGGGTAATAAATAATATCTGGAAGGATTGATATAATGCGAGTATTACTTGCAGGCGGAGGAACCGCAGGTCATATAAATCCGGCAATTTCAATTGCAGATACAATTAAAGCCAAGGAACCGGATAGCGAATTTTTATTTGTTGGCACAAAAAATGGTATGGAAAGTAAACTTGTTCCAAAATCAGGATATGAAATAGAATTTATTGAAGTAAGCGGGTTTAAAAGAAGTTTATCTTTGAAAAATGCCTTGGCGGTGTTGAAGGCAGCTAAAGCTTGTATTAAGTGCAGAAAAATTATAAAAAAATTCAAACCTGATGTTGTTATCGGTACAGGCGGTTATGTTTCGGGACCGTTGGTTTATATGGCATCTTTGCTTAAAATGCCTACACTTATTCATGAACAGAATGTTTTTGCCGGTATGACCAGTAAAATGCTGAGTGATAAGGTAAACACTGTTTGTATAAGTTTTGAGGCGAGTCGTGAACGCTTTGCTAATGCGAAAAATGTAGTGCTTACGGGAAATCCGATCAGAAGTGAACTTTTTTCACTTGAATATGAGCGGGCAAGAGAACGTATCGGTATTGATGAAAAACCCTTTGTTGTTGCCTTTGGAGGAAGTCTTGGTGCAACAAGACTTAATGAAAGTATGGTTTCTTATATGAAGTATATTTCCGAAGGCAAATGCAATATTTTGCTTGCTACTGGAGAAAGAGAATATGAAACAGTATTAAAATCTCTTGGAGGAATGAAAAAAGAAGGGGTTAATGTTGTTAAATATATATATAACATGGATGAGGTTATGCAGGCGGCAGATTTGCTTGTGTGCAGGGCGGGGGCACTTACAGTAAGTGAACTTAACGCACTTGGGAAGCCAGCAGTTTTGATTCCGTCTCCAAATGTTACGGATAATCATCAATATTTTAATGCTAAAGCACTTGTGGATAAGGGTGCGGCGGTGATGATTGAAGAAAAGGATCTTAACGACAATGTGTTTATAAAAACTTTGGATGATATGCTCGGAAATAAGGGGAACCTTGAAAAAATGAGCCTTTTGTCTAAAAAAATGGGTATTCGTAATTCTAATGAATTAATTTATAAAGAAATTGAAAAAATAATATCATAAGTAACAAAGCGACTTGGGAAATTGCTCATTTTCAAGTCGCTTTTTATGTGTATTTTTAACAATGATTTTACAAATAGCACAAAAAAATCAAAAATTTTTATTGATTTTTATATAAAAATGGTGTATTATATAGTATGTATAATTTTAAACTAAAGTCCTTATAAAGGAGTGTATTGTTATGGCAAACAGGTTATTTCAGACAGTTATTCATCAAATGAAGTCAGCTATGCTGGGCAGAGAAGCGGGTGTTATTGACGAAAGTGCAACTGTAATAGCGTGTACAGATGTTAACGAAATTGGTGCGGTGCGTGAACTCGCAGCCTCAAGAGCAAAGGAAATAGGTGACGCCATTGTTGTGGATGGAGTCACATATCGCCGTATAGGTGTGCGTAATCGTTCGGAATATGTTGTGTTCTGTGGCGGAAACGATGATTTTGCAAAAAGTATTACAGAGGTTTTGTCTGTTTCTTTTTCTCAGATCAAACAATATCATGATGAAAAATATGATAAAAACAGTCTTATTAAAAATATACTTGAAGATAATATTATGCCGGGTGACATACATATCAAGTCAAAGACAATGCACCTTAATGTGGATGCATACCGCATAGCTTTTTTAATACGTATTGATAATGATGAATTTTCTGCACACGAGATTGTCAGAGGGCTTTTCCCTGATAAAAACAAGGACTTTGTTATAAGTATGAATGAATCAGATGTTGTTCTTATAAAGAGTGTTGAAGAAGATACTACTGCTGAAGAATTTGAACAGATTGCATCTTCAATTGTTGATACTTTAAGCTCTGAACTTATGACCGGTGTTCGCGTAGGTATTGGTTCAGTTGTTTCAAATATTGTGGAAATTAACCGTTCTTATAAGGATGCTGTTGTTGCCCTTGAAGTCGGAAGAGTGTTTGATGGAGATATGCCTGTTATCAGCTACAATAACCTTGGTATAGGTCGTCTTATTTATCAGCTTCCAACAAAGTTGTGTGAACTTTACCTTAATGAGGTATTTAAAAAAGGGTCTTTGGAACTTTTAGATGAAGAAACAATAATTACAATTCAGAAATTCTTCAAAAACAATCTTAACGTAAGTGAGGCTTCAAGAAAGCTTTTTGTTCACAGAAATACTCTTGTTTATCGTCTTGATAAAATATACAAGCTTACAGGTCTTGATCTTAGAAAGTTTGATGACGCTATTGTGTTTAAAGTAGCTATGATGGTAAGCAGATATCTTAATTCTGATTCAATAAATCTGTAAAGAGGTGATGTTTGATGGTTTTTTTCAGCGATGTAAGTAAAGTGTATGAAAAAACCAATACACTTGCTCTTGACAGAGTGAGTTTCTATATAGAAAAGGGAGAGTTTGTATTTATTATAGGTTCTTCCGGTGCCGGTAAGTCTACTCTTACAAAGCTTATGCTTGCAGAAGAACAGCTTACAGAGGGAAGTATAACAATTAATGGTACAGATGTAGGGAGTCTTAAAAGAAAAAATATACCCTATTACAGACGCTCAATAGGTATGGTTTTTCAGGATTTCAGACTGCTTAGCAATAAAACAGTATATGAAAACGTTGCTTTTTCGATGAAAATACGCAATGCTTCAAAAAAAGAAATACGCCGTGCAGTGCCTGCTATTTTGAGTATGGTAGGTATTTCAGACAAGGCTAAGGCGATGCCTCATCAGCTTTCAGGCGGAGAACAGCAACGAGTTGCCCTTGCAAGAGCAATGGTAAATAATCCTGCTGTTATAATCGCAGACGAGCCCACAGGTAATCTTGACCCGGCAACTGCTGATGAAATTATGGAACTATTTGATGCTATAAATAAACGTGGTACAACTGTAATTATTATTACCCATGCAAAAGATATTGTGGACAAAATGCAAAAACGTGTAATAGAGCTTGATAATGGTTCTATGATAAGAGACGAACAAAAAGGAGGATACAACGGTGAGGAAAAGCAGTAATTTCAAATACTTTGTATCCGAGGGTTGCAAAAGTTATACTAAAAATGGGTTGATGTCTCTTGCATCTACTATAATTGTTGTTGCAAGTCTTATGGTACTTGGAATTTATATTTTGTTTTCAATGAATATTAATTTTGTGGCAGAACAGCTAAAGGCGGAATGTGAAATACGTGCCTATGTTGATGAGTCTGTTGATTCTGATACGCCTGAAATGCAGGATATAGAAAATGCCATAAAAGCAGTAGATAATGTTGATGATGTGGATTTTTATTCCAAAGAAACTGCTTTGGAAGAATATCGTGAAGATTTAGGCGATGAAGCAAATGTTCTTGATGGACTTGAAGGTGATAATCCACTGAGAGATTCTTATAAGATTACACTTGATAATCTTGAATTTGCAGATAAAACAGCAGAAGAAATAAAAAAAATACCCGGTGTGGTAAAGGTTAATGATAATCAGACGAGCATGAACAAGCTTGTAAGTGCAACAAATGTTATAAAAAATATCAGTTTTTGGTTTATGTTGTTTTTAAGTGCAATTGCTGTCTTTATAATTTCAAATACAATTAAAATTACTTTGTTTGCACGCAGGCGTGACATAAACATTATGAAATATCTTGGTGCAACAAACAGTTTTATAAGCTGGCCTTATATAATTGAAGGAGTTGTTATAGGTTTGGTTGGTGCTGCAATTTCGTTTGGAGTTATAATTTTGGGATATTCCTGCTTTTTGTCACAGAATTTCAGTTCGGTTATATCAATAGAGTTTTGCTCTTTACAGAATGTACTGCTACCATTGGCATTGTGGTTTGCAGGTATAGGTGTACTTCTTGGGGCAATAGGCAGTGCGGTATCTATCAGAAGACATTTACGGGTATAAAGGGGAGTTTGACGATGTTTAAAATCGGTGAAAAACTGAAAAGAATTATAGCATTGACAGTTGTAGTACTTTTTGTAGTACTTTTACTTTCAACTCTTGTAATGAACCTTACCAGTGCTGATGAAAAATCTGACCTTGAAACAAAAAAACAGACTTTGATTGAAGATAAACAAAATATTAAAAACGAAATAAATGTGCTTGAGCAAGAAAAAAAAGATGTTATGGAAGAAAAGAAAAAGCTCGATGTTGAAGTTACAGCCATTGAACAGGATATAGATGATGTTAATATAAAAATTGGTGATTATGAAGAAAGTATTACCAAGGTTGAAGGTGAACTTGAAGAGGCACAGGAAAAGCTTGATGTTCAGTATGAAACGTATAAAAAACGTGTTCGTGTAATGTATGAAAATGGTTCAACAGGTTATCTTGATGTTTTACTTTCTGCTGAAAACATCGGTGATTTCTTTGAAAAAGTAGAGATAATAGGACAGATTGCTGAATATGACAGTAATCTTATGAATAAACTTAAGAAAGAAAAAGAAAAAATAAAAGCAAAAAAAGATGAGCTTGAAACATTGCAGGGAAGGCTGATTGAATCCAGAAATTCATTGCAGGGAAAAAAAGATAATCTTGATTCAAAAATGAGAGCACGCGATGCGATGATTCAGAAAATTGAAGGCTCGCAGGAAGCACTTGAAAAGGAACTTAAGAGTATTGAAGCAGAGGAAGCTTCTGTACGCAGACAAATTGCTGCCTTGTCAAGTAGTAATAAATCGAGTAGACAGTATGTTGGAGGCTCAATGTTGTGGCCAACTCCAAGCTGCAGGATTATTACATCTTCCTACGGTTGGAGATTGCACCCTGTGTTGAAGTATGAAAAACTTCATACGGGCATAGATATTGGTGCAGGATATGGGGCTCAGATTATTGCAACACAGTCAGGAACTGTCATAAAGGCCACATACAATGGTGCCTATGGAAATTACGTTGTAATTGACCATGGTGGTGGAGTATGTACTCTTTATGCACATCAGAGCAGTATGGCTGTTTCTGTAGGACAGTCTGTTTCTGCAGGTGATACAATAGGTTATGTTGGAAGTACCGGGTATTCAACTGGACCGCACCTTCACTTTGAAGTTATTATAAATGGTGCTACTACAGACCCTATGGGTTATATAGGCTAAATGTCAAGGAACTGTTGTTTTACGGCAGTTCCTTTGGATTTTAATTTCAGGAGGCATATATGAGAGAACATTTTAAAAAATATTATCCTATTGCAGTAACTGTTATAATTACGGCTGTATTGACATTTATGACATCTTCTGCATATTATAGTGGAAAGCTTTTTCTGAAACCGGGAGGAATATATAGCTTTGGTTCTGTTGAGGATATACTTGATAAGCATTATTATGGCGAATATAGTAAGGAAAATGCATACCAGGGGGCACTTAAAGGCTATGTTGCGTCACTGGGTGATCCTTATACTGTATATATGACGGCGGATGATATGGCTGAATTTAATAAGTTGGTTTTCAGCAATTATTGCGGAATTGGTGTTAGTGTACAGAATAATATTGAGGATGACAACTTGCTTATTCTTGAGGTTTTTGAAAATTCTCCTGCAAGTAAGGCGGGGATTGAAACCGGTGATGTTATATTAAAAGTTGACGGTGTTGAGTATTCAGGGCGTCAGCTTGATGCGGCAACAAAGGCTATTCAGGGCGAAAAAGATACTGAAGTAATTGTTACTGTTCTGAAAAAGCACAGCGGTGAGGCAAAAGATGTTTCGGTAATTCGTGATAATATAGAAATAGATACTGTAAAATCAAAAAAACTTGACGGGAATATCGGTTATGTTGAAATTACACAATTTTCGACCAATACCGCATTGGCATTTACTGAACAAGTTGATGCTCTTATGGAAGATGGTATAGATAGTATTATAATTGACGTAAGAGATAATACGGGTGGCATTACAACTGCTGTAGAATCAATTACAGATTGTCTGTTGCCTGAAGATAGTGTTATTTATTATACGGCAGATAAACACGGTAATAAAACATACTTTAAATCAAAAATAGATGGAATTGACATACCTTTGGTTGTTCTTGCAAATGAAAACAGCGCAAGTGCTTCTGAAATTCTTGTAGGTGCTGTTAAGGATAATAAAAGGGGAACTGTTGTAGGGCAGAAAACCTTTGGAAAAGGTGTTGTTCAGCAAATATATGAGCTTAATGACGGAACAGCTGTTAAGGTAACTATTGAAAAGTATTTTACTCCATTGGGTAATGATATAAACGGAAAAGGAATAGAGCCTGACGTGGTTGTGGATTTGGAAGAAGACAGAGACACTCAGCTTGAAAAGGCTATAGAAATATTAAAAAAACGGTAATTAAAAAAATCACCTGTGCATATATTTTGCATAAGTGATTTTTTAATGGGGTGTTTTTTTGATTCGTATAGGGGTAATTTTAGCTGGAGGGGAAAAGAAAAAAAGATTTTTGGGAAAATACAGATATGAATGTGTGGATTTGCCTGAATATGGCATTTCTTTCCTGACAGTAAGTGAAAAACAGAACTATAATAAGATTTTAAAGAAAAACAAAATAAAAAGAGTTGTTGTACTTTCTGATAATGTCGGCGACCTTAATGGACTTGAGGTTATTGATGGTAAAAAGGTATTTGAGAAAATGGCACCGAGTTACGTCAGAAAATACCTTAAATCCTGTGGCGTTGATGGTTCGGTTACATTTGTTGATGAAAATCTTGACAGCTATACGGAAGAATTTGTTAATTTATTATGCGATATTTGCGGCAGAATAAATTTATGTACAAGGTGTACAAAAAAGGCAGAAGCTCTATGTGACAAAATTATGGAAAGATGCGGTGCAGTAATAAATGTTATTAAAAGTGATGAACCTATAAAAAGTGATGTTGCGGTCATAGTTGAAGATTTTGATGTGAAATTTGATGAAAAATGCCTTGTTGTAGGTGATTCATCTTTTGCTTTGCACAACAAGAAAATTGTGGATTTTCATATACCGTTTCGTGTTAAAATACCTTTTGATATGCCGGGAATTGTTTTTGCCCAATGTGTTCAAATCGCGGAAGAAAAAAGTCATTGACAATCACCGTGTTTTTGTATATAATATTAATATTGTGAAAAAATATCCAGTACTAAAATTAAGGAGTTGATCAATTTGGCAGCTGCTAAACAGGTTATACTTACAAGCGAGGGCTTGGAAAAATTAGAAAAGGAACTTGAATATCTAAAAACTGTAAAACGTCAGGAAGTTGCAGCAGAAATTAAAGTTGCTTTAGGCTATGGCGATCTTTCAGAAAATTCAGAATATGATGAAGCAAAAAATAAACAGGCACAGATGGAAATTCGTATTGTTGAAATTGAAGCAATGCTTAAAAATGCAAAGGTTATTGATGAAACTGAAATCTCAACCGATACAGTTTCTCTTGGTTGCACAGTTACTGTTTTCGACATCGAATTCGATGAAGAATTACAGTATAACATTGTAGGTTCTACTGAGGCAGATCCTTCAAACGGTAAAATTTCAGATGAATCTCCTGTTGGTTCTGCTCTTTTGGGCAAAAAGGTAGGAGATATAGTTGAAGTTCCTGCACCTGCAGGTTCTATCGAACTTAAGGTTATTGAAATTAACAAATAAGACAAATTACAGAAAGGCATGAGTTATATGGCAGAAAAAAATAATAATTCTCAGCAGATTGGTGATGTAGTTAAGGTCAGACACGAAAAATTGGCAGAGCTTGTTGCTAACAATGCCGACCCATTTGTTATTACAAAGTTTGACAGAACTCATTCTACTAAGGATATTAAGGATAATTACGCTGAATGTGAGGGTAAAACTGTTGTTATTGCAGGTCGTCTTATGGCTAAAAGAAGAATGGGCAGTGTGTCATTCGGCAATGTTGCAGACCTTACAGGCAATATTCAGATTTTTATTAAAAAAGATATTGTTGGCGAAGATGAGTACAACAAAATCAAAAAGTACGATATTGGTGATATCGTAGGTATTGAGGGTGAAGTTTTCACTACTGAAAAGGGTGAAATGTCAGTTCGTGTTGCTAAGGTTACTTTGCTTTCAAAGTCACTTCAGCCACTACCTGAAAAATTCCACGGTCTTGTGGATACTGATGCAAGATACCGTCAGCGTTATGTTGACCTTATTATGAATACAGAAGTTAAGGACACTTTTATAAAGCGTTCAAAGATTATTGCGTCAATCCGCAGATATCTTGATGGTCAGGGTTTTTTGGAAGTTGAAACTCCAATGCTTGTTGCAAATGCGGGCGGTGCTGCTGCACGTCCTTTTGAAACACATTTTAATGCTTTGGATGAGGATTTTAAACTTCGTATTTCTCTTGAACTATACTTGAAACGTCTTATTGTAGGCGGTTTGGAAAGAGTTTATGAAATAGGCAGAGTATTCAGAAATGAAGGTCTTGACACACGTCACAATCCTGAATTTACTCTTATGGAACTTTATCAGGCTTATACAGATTATCACGGTATGATGGATCTTACTGAAAATATGTACCGTCATGTTGCACAGGAAGTTCTTGGTACAACAACTATCGTTTATAACGGTATTGAAATGGATCTCAGCAAACCTTTTGAACGTATTACAATGGTTGATGCAGTTAAAAAATACGCAGGTGTTGATTTTGATGAAATACATACATTGGAAGAAGCACGTGCAGTAGCTGATGAACATCACGTTGAATACGAAGAAAGACATAAAAAAGGCGATATTCTTGCTTTGTTCTTTGAAGAATTTGCAGAGGAACATTTGATTCAGCCTACATTTGTAATGGATCATCCTATCGAAATTTCTCCGCTTACAAAGAAAAAGCCTGAAAATCCTGAATATGTTGAACGTTTTGAATTCTTTATGAACGGTTGGGAAATGGCAAATGCATATTCCGAGCTTAATGACCCAATTGACCAGAGAGAACGTTTCAAGGCTCAGGAAGAGCTTCTTGCACAGGGTGATGAAGAAGCTAATACAACAGATGAAGACTTTATGAATGCTCTTGAAATCGGTATGCCTCCAACGGGTGGTATCGGCTTCGGTATAGACAGAATGTGTATGCTTTTCACAGATTCTGCCGCTATCAGAGATGTATTGTTGTTCCCAACAATGAAGACACTTTCCAATAAGTAAGTTTACGAAGTGAACGCAACGAATTGGGGAGCGGAGTTGTAGAAGACAAATATATTTTCCCTCTTCAGAATTCTGAAGAGGGTTTTGTTTTAATTAAAAAAATATCAATATTGAAATGTGTTTTTGTAACTAAAATATGGAAAAATGTAACTTTTACTTTACTTTTTGGGGATTTTGTAATAAACTTAAGAAAAAGGTTTTTGGGGGGTATTATTATGTTAGGAATAAAGCCGATTATGGGTTGGAATACATGGAACACATTTGGCGAAGTAATCGATGAGAAATTGATTTTGGAAAGTGCTGATGCACTAGTTGAAAATGGCTATAAGGATGCAGGCTACGAGTATATTATTATAGATGACTGCTGGTCTTTAAGAGAACGTGTTGACGGTAAATTGGTTCCTAATCCTGAACGTTTTCCGCATGGTATGAAGTATGTTGCTGACTACGTACATTCAAAAGGGCTTAAATTTGGTATGTATTCCTGCGCAGGGGTAAAGACATGTGCAGGTTATCCTTCAAGCTATGGATATGAATTTGAAGACGCTAAACAGTTTGCGGAGTGGGGAGTAGACTACTTAAAATATGACTTTTGCTTCTTCCCTCAAAGTGGTAATAAGGAAAATGCATACCTTACAATGGCTATGGCACTTCGTAACTGTGGACGTGATATTGTTTTTGCAGCTTGTAACTGGGGCGTTGGCGAGCCTTGGAACTGGATGCGTTCAAGAGGTGCCCATACATACCGTTCAACAGGTGATATACAGGACAATCCAAAGTCTTATATCGATATATTCAAAAGCCAGATAGATAATATTGGCGGTAATGGTGCAGGATGCTATAACGATATGGATATGCTTATTGTAGGTATGGGTGGAGAAGGCTATGTGGGTCTTGGCGGTTGTACACACGAAGAATATTTACAACATTTTGCAATGTGGGCGTTTTTCGGCTCACCACTTATTATCGGCGCAGATATAAGAAAAATCAAGGATGAAGACAAGGCAATTTTGCTTAACAAAGGACTTATTTCTATAAATCAGGACCCTGAATGCCGACCTGCTTTCAAGATTTTTGAACTTGAAGGTGACCGATATGCATTTATGAGATTTTTGGATGGCGGAAAATTTGCACTTGCAATATTTAATGTGGACGATGAACATGAATATCGCAAAAATATTTCTGTTACTTTTGACGATTTGGGTATTCATTCAAATACACCGAGAAGTGTTAAATTTACTGATGCCATAACAGGTGAAGAACTTGGAAACTTCCGTGATGGTATAAGAGTTTATGTTGACAAACGCGGTGTAAAAGTGCTTATAGGTGAAGTTTGTGAGGACTGATTGTATCAAATGCGGAAAGGCTCTTTCTGGTGATGAAATTGCACTGCATAAAAAAATAGTTAACAGAGGTGCAACTGAGCATATGTGCATAAATTGTTGTGCTGAATATTTTAATGTAACTACTGAACTTCTTAAAGATAAAATTATACAGTTTAAAAAGGCAGGCTGCAAATTGTTTGATGAAAACGGATTGTAAAATCAATCCGTTTTTTAATTATTTGTTAATATTTTCTGCAAAAGTTGACATTATCTTCATAAAGGCATATAATTTAGTTACTACATTTGAAAGAGGTTTGTTATGGCTGAAAAAAGTTTTTGGGGAGAAAAAAAGGATATGGAATGGGTTTCCAATTTTTTCTTCTATTACGGAAAATATCTTATTGTTTTAATTGTTCTTATAGCTATGTTTGTTGTAACCTGTGTTTCGTGCAGTAAAAGAGTTGACTACGACTTTGAAATGTATTACCTTTCCGACAAACATTTTGAGGCTAAGGTTTTTGATAATGTTGAAAATGCTTTGGTTGACGTAGTTGATGATGTTGACGGAAAACACGGTACAGTTGTTTCTTTTAATGACTATACTGCAGTTCCTGAACAGGCTGTAACTTCTGATATAGATATGGTTATGACATCAAAAATACATGTTGAAGTTGCAGAAGGTCACGGATATATGTATATTATGAATGAAGAGTGGGCAAACTTTTGTTTAGAAGGTGAGTTGCTTGAGGATATTTCAAAATATACCGGTGATGAGGAACCTTGTTATTTTACAGAGATAACAGATAATAAATTTTTGAATGATATGGGTGTAAAAAATAATGGTAAGCTTTATGTCGGTATCCGGATTTTGAATTATGACCGTCTTGATGATGCCAAAGAAATTGCAAAACATAACAATGCGTATAAAGCTTTAGAATTTATTTTAAAAAATAAATAAAAAAGTATTGACAAATAAATCCTGCTGTGCTATAATAATTCTCGTGTCTGGGATATGGGCTGATAGCTCAGCAGGTTAGAGCACACGCCTGATAAGCGTGAGGTCGGTGGTTCGAGTCCACTTCAGCCCACCACATATTCCTCGTTAGCTCAGTCGGTAGAGCATATGACTGTTAATCATAGGGTCGTTGGTTCAAGTCCAACACGGGGAGCCACCAAAACAGAACGATTTAGATGACATCTAGATTGTTCTGTTTTTTTACATTTTTTGTTATAATGTTGAATTATATTATAAATTGTGCTATAATTAGTTTGAACATTTTTTTAATTTGGCAAAAAAATAAAAGATGGGAGATATATTAATATGGTAGTAACGATTTTATCGCATATTATTGCGGCTTTATATCTTCAAAAACAAAAATATAAAAAATTAGTTACGGCTTGTTTTTGGGGTGCATATGCAATTTT
>JAZQAN010000026.1:0-14582 GCA_045545235.1 Clostridia bacterium
CAGCGTGTCGATAAACCTATCGACACGCTGACAGATTGCGAAAAAGGAAGGTATATTTTGTCAATTTGAATTCGTCGGCGTACGAGGGTACGGTAGAGTTCAAATTGGCAAAAAGCAAATAACCGCAAGGAAAATTCGATGTTTTCCTTGCGGTTTTATAGTTGTTTTTATTTTTCGGCAAGAGTAAACCCTTGCCCTACATTCAAACATAATAATTAAGTCATTTGCGATAGAACAACTTTTTCGACGGTCTGAGGGATTGTAAAAAAACAATTAGTTTTTTACAATCCCAATTTTTTTGTGAAGGGCAAAATTCGGTTTCACCTTTTTAATTATAAACTTTTGATATATTCGTCAATATCTACGATTGTACCTTCAAGTCTTGATTTTTCCGCAGCAAATACTGCAATGTGGTTTTCAACTGAAATACCGATATCAGAAGCGGCATTTCCGGTATATGTACCCATTATGTATTCATAAAGTGCACATACAATACCATAGTCACCACCACCGTGACCGAAATTATCGGGGTTAGGAATAATAATCGGAATTTCCTTTGTTTCTTCTGTTTCAAAATTATAATATGTGATTTTACCTTCAGTAGCGTAAATTTCACCCTTTGTTCCAAATATGTGTGTTGTTCTGCCACCTTTGTTAAAGGCGTTCATTGTAAATGTAAGTGTAACGTCATCTTCGTAAAGAAGGTTGGCTGTCTGGTGGTCTACAACATCGTTATCACACTTGAATACACACTTTCCGTACTGTGTGTTTTTAAGTATGTTTTCTATATGTTCATCCGTAGGATGTGGAATACCTGCAGCATGTCTTGGATACCACCAGGAATCATCGCCGTCGTATTTATCTTTATAAATTTTTACTGCGTTATATGGGCAGGTATCCTTTGCAGGGCAACCCTGATAACAATAATCCGGTGAGCCTTCAGGGGCATTAGATTCTTTGAAGTAAGAGAGTGTACCGAAAGACTGAACTTTCTTTAGTTTTTTACCGATAAGCCATTGTAAAATGTCCATATCGTGACAACATTTCTGTAAAAGCATAGGTGAACTTTTTTCGGTGTTTCCCCAATTGCCTCTTACAAAGCTGTGTGACTGGTGTACGTTACCAACACATTCTTCTGCATTTATGGAAACAATGTCACCAACCAGACCATCATCAATTGCTTTTTTAAGTGCTATATATAAAGGAGCATAGCGTAGTACGTGACATACCAGAATTTTTACACCCTTTTTCTGTGCAGCTTCAGCCATTTTTTTACATTCTGAAGGGTCCGGTGAAACAGGTTTTTCAAGCAAGATGTCATAACCAAGTTCAATTGCTTTCATAACTGGTTCAAAGTGGTCTTTATCCATTGTAGCAATAACAGCTATATCTGCAACTTTTCCAAGTGCAAAAAAGTCGTTCCAGTTGGTAAAACACATATTGTCGGCAATACTATGTTTTTCTTTTGCGTATTCACGTCTTTCGTCAACAGGTTCTGCAACTGCAATAACCTGATATTTATCGGGCATTTTGAACATTTCATTTGTATAAACTCGACCTCTGCCGCCTGCACCTATGAGTGCAACTGTAAGTTTTTTCATATATAAATTCCTCCTGAAAAAATACTTGCTTTTTTAAAAAACCTATGATATTATAACCATAATACAACAGTCAAAATTATATTTCTATACGAAAATAGCTATAAAATATTTGAATTTGGCTCAAAAAGAGGTGAAGAGTATGTATCTCCCCCATGAAGTAAAGAAACCCTTGGAAATTGCAGAGTTTTTTTCTGCATTTGTGCACACTTGTGACAGTTCCTATTCTTTTGAAGGTGAATTTCACAATTTCTGGGAAATATTAATTTTGCAGGAAGGTGAGCTTTGTATAAGCGAAGATGACAGAGTATATACACTTACAAGGAATCAGATTATTTTTCATAAGCCAAATTCTTTTCACAATCTGCAGGCTGCAAGTGAAAATGTAAAATATATAGTAATTAGCTTTAATGTGTTTGGAAATTATATAGACAGGTTTAGGGGTAAAATTCTTAACCTTTCCGATGAACAGCTTGAATATGTAGATAAAATTTCAAAGATGTTTACTGATGAAGGTCTTGCTACTGAGGTTATGAAAATTACAAAGTTTCTTAAAATTATGCGTGATAAACCTGCTTTGTATCATAGATTTGCAAACCTTGTTGAGCTGTTGCTGATAAGTCTTTCAGAAAGTGATATGTCAAGCCCGAAACTTGTTGATAATGATGAAACGCGTCTTTATAAAAAAGCTATAAATACTTTGGAAGAAAGTGTTTGCGGCAATATTTCAGTAGTTGAGCTTGCCAGGGAATGTAATATCAGTACAGCACAGCTAAAACGTGTTTTTAGCAAGTACGCGGGTATAGGTATTCACGAATATTTTTTGCAGATAAAAATAATGTATGCAAAAAAGCTCCTTGCTAACGGAATGAGTGTAACTGAAGTTTCTGATAAAATGTCTTTCAGCAGCCAGAATTATTTCAGTGTTGTTTTTAAAAGAAAAGTGGGAATGTCTCCTTTGCAATATAAAAAAGAAAAATCCTGAGAAGATAAATATTCTCAGGATTTTTTAACACCCAACAAGACTATTTTAACATAAATTTTTTGTTATGTAAATAGTTTTTTGAAAATTGATTTGTAAAATCTGCTTATTGCACAGAAAAGTTTCAATCAATTTTTACAAAATGCCAATTGAAAAAGGGTCTTGAATTTGCTATACTATAAGTGAAGAAAGGAAGGTACAGTCCAATGAAAATTTAAGAATTGACTAAAATGAAAGGAAGGTACAATCCAATGAAATTCTGAAAAATGACTTAAATAAAGTGAATAAGTAATATTCCTGAACAAAGTAAAAAATACACGGCGGTGTGACGCGTTAATATAGAGTTGACATAGATTAGTTCAGGAAATGAAAAAGCTTTATAAAGGTCAAAGTTTCACCTTTTACAACAAAGAAGCTCATTAAAAACAAAAACAGTTCTCGTTAGAGAAGGAATAAAAATAAGAGTGTTGAGTAATGAAGATGATGAAGTAAAAGGTAGATTATGAAAGAGAGGTCACAATATGACAGAACCAAAGAACGAACAGAAATAACCTCCGGTTGTTGGAAGATGAACAGCCGGAGGTTATTTTTTGTTGATAACAGATATTGGATAGTTATGGAGTAAAATCTAAAATCGGTTATCTTTTTTTTGTGACATACTTTGCAAATAAATTATCCAAGGGCGAAGTATGATTTGAAAAGTATGTATTGTGTAAAAGTAAAAAAAGGAGCTACCTTATCGGTAACTCCTTTGTTGTGGTGCGCCCGATAGGAGTCGAACCTACGACAACCCGGCGTCGGAGGCCGGTGCTCTATCCACTGAGCTACGGACACTTATAGTCGGGATGTAAAAATAGCCCTGAGCGCAAAAGACGAGATATTAATTGATTTGAAAGAATATGTTGAAATACCGCAAAACGGTATTTCTTTTATATTAGAGTCTTTTGCTATTTACAAACCTCACCGCTCGTCGTATACACATACGACTTCGGGTAACCCTTCGGTTTGTTAATTCAGAACAATTTTTCCTATCCCTTGTGGGATGTGCTTTATAAAGGCGATGTAAACTGCATTACATCGCCTTATTGAATTATAATCATTTAACTATAATCTTATGATATGTCTTTTTACCCTTTTTAATGATTATTTCATCGTTTTCAAACATTGAAAGAGTGATGTTTGCGAATGGGTCTGTAATTTTTTCATTATTTACAGATACACCGCCCTGTTGAACAAGACGTCTGCCTTCGCCCTTGGAAGGTATAAGACCTGCTGCAAGCATTACATCAAGAATTGCCATACCATTTTCAAAATCAGCCTTTGCCATTTCTGATGATGGCATATCAGCAGTATTTCCGCCGTTTGCAAAAAGTGCCTGTGCAGCTTCTTTTGCTTTGTCAGCTTCCTCTGCACCGTGTACCATTTTTGTAAGTTCGTGAGCAAGAATAGTCTTTGCTTCGTTTACATCTGCAGCTGCACCGCTTGCTTTGAATTTATCTTCCATAGCTTCAATATCCTCAACAGGGATAAATGTAAGCATTTTAAGGCATCTGTATACGTCGGCATCGTCAACGTTTCTCCAGTACTGATAGAAATCGAATGGAGAAGTTTTATTTGGGTCAAGCCATACTGCACCACCCTGAGTTTTACCCATCTTAACACCTGCACTTGTTGTAAGAAGAGCAAATGTCATACCATAAACTTCTTCGGCATCCTTTCTGCGTACAAGCTCCATACCTGCAAGAATGTTAGACCACTGGTCGTCACCGCCAAGCTCTATTTTACAGTCATATTCTTTGTGAAGCTTGTAAAAGTCATAGCCCTGCATAAGCATATAGTTGAATTCAAGGAATGATAGACCTTTTTCAAGTCTTTTTTTAAAACATTCTGCACGAAGCATATTGTTTACTGAAAAATGTACGCCTATATCACGCAAAAATTCCACATAGTTAAGGTCTAAAAGCCAGTCACCATTATTTACCATAAGTGCTTTGCCTTCTGAAAAATCAATAAGACCCTGAAACTGTTTTTTGAAGCATTCAACATTGTGGTTGATATCTTCTTTTGTAAGCATTTTACGCATATCTGTTCTGCCGGATGGGTCACCAATCATAGCAGTACCGCCACCCATCAAAGCAATAGGTCTGTGACCTGCCCTTTGCATATGTGCCATAATAACCATCTGAAGGAAATGACCAACGTGCAAGCTGTCTGCAGTAGGGTCAAAGCCTATATAGAAAGATATTTTATCATTTTCAAGCAAATCTTTAACTTTTTCAGGATGTGTAACCTGCGCGATAAGTCCGCGTCTTTCAAGTTCTGTATAAACTCCCATAATTTTTTACCTCTTTTTCATAAGTAATCTAACATATAATATACTTTATTTACCTTAATTTGTCAAGGAAATCAGCGTTTTTTTAACTCCACAACAGTTACGCCCGTTTCGCCCTCGCCATATACACCCAGACGATAGCTTTTTACGCAGGGGTTTGTTTTTAACATATCGTGTATACCCTTGCGGAGCACACCTGTTCCTTTACCGTGTATAATTGTTACATTTGCAAGACCGCCGAGAAAGGCTTCGTCAATGTATTTTTCAGCTGCAAATACCGCATCTTCAAGAAGTTGTCCGCGAAGGTCAATTTCGGTTTTGATATTTGCAAGTCGAAGCATTCCTGATTTTGATTTATTAATATGCTTGTCAGGTGCGGAATCTTTTATTAAACGCAGGTTTGTTATGTGTGAATTTATCTTCATAATGCCAACCTGAAGATTAACCATTCCATCCCCGTTAGGCGGTGCAAGCACAATGCCCTTTTGACCAATATCCAGAATCTCAACAGTGTTTCCCACAATAAGCTTTTTGGGAACATTGTTATTTATAACAGGCTTTGCAACCTGTGCTTTATCACGGTTTTTGAGGTTTTTGTTGATATTTGTTCTTGCTTCATTAAGTGCCCTGTTCATTTCCTGTTCAGATTTCATCCTGCGGGCTTCTTTAATTTCATTTATAACATCTTCAGCTTCTTTTTTAGCCTGTTCAAGAATTTTTCTTGCCTCTTTGTTTGCATTTTCAGTAAGCTTTTGCTTTGTGCGTTGGATTTTTTCCTTTTCGGCTTCAAGTTCTTTTTTCAACTGTTCTGCATCACGTTTGTATTTTTCAACAAGCTGTTTTTCCCTTTCAGCTTCCTGTCGGCTTCGTTCAAGGTTAGAAATAACATCTTCAAATTTAACGTTTTCTTCTGAAAGTCTTTCTGCCGCCTTTTCTATAATGTATTCAGGCAGGCCAAGTCTTCGTGAAATTGCAAATGCATTACTTTTACCGGGTACACCAATTAAAAGTTTATATGTGGGGCGAAGTGAATTTACATCAAATTCGCAGGATGCGTTTTCAACACCGCTTGTTGTTAGTGCATAAAATTTAATTTCACTGTAGTGTGTTGTTGCTACCGTAAGTGCACCAAAGTCTTTAACATACTGTAAAACTGCAGTGGCAAGTGCCGCACCCTCGGTAGGGTCTGTACCTGCACCAAGTTCATCAAAAAGAACAAGTGAATTTGGGGTAAACTGTTTTAGAATATTTACAATATTTGTCATGTGTGATGAAAATGTACTAAGGCTTTGTTCAATACTCTGTTCATCACCAATATCTGCATAAATATTATCAAATACACATATGTCCGTTCCGTCAGCAGCTGGTATTGCAAGTCCGCAGGCTGTCATCAGACAGAAAAGACCGACTGTTTTTAGCGTTACGGTTTTACCGCCTGTGTTAGGACCTGTTACTACAAGTGTTTTAAATGTTTTTCCAAGCTCTAAGGATATTGGCACTACTTTGTCGACATCCAGCAGAGGATGACGTCCTTTTTCAATCACAACATAGTTTTTGTTGTTGATTTTCGGCGTAATGGCATTCATTTTAAGAGCAAGTTTTGCCTTTGCGACCAGAAAGTCAATCTGACATATTGTACGTTGGTTAACAAAAAGCTCGTGGGATTTTTCAACTGCCATAGCGGTGAGGTTGAAAAGTATTCGTTCAATTTCAGCTTTTTCCTTTGCCATAAGCTCACGGATGTTGTTGTTTTCATTAACTACTGCGTTTGGTTCTACAAATATTGTAGAGCCTGTTGCAGACATATCGTGTACAATGCCGCCTACGTCGGATTTATGTTCTGCCTTTACAGGTACAACGTAACGTCCGTCACGTATTGTAATAATTGCTTCCTGAAGATATTTCTGATATTTTGAACTGTGTATAAGGTTGTTTAGGTGTTCACGGATTTTGGAGTGAGTTGATGAAATTTTTCTTCTTATGTTAAAAAGTTCAGGGCTTGCGTTGTCTGAAATTTCATCCTCGGAAATTATTGCACCGTAAATTTCGTTTTCAAGCTTTCTGTCAGCTGTAAGGCAGTCAAAAAGGTATGAAATCACCGATGGTTCATCATGATATGCAATAAGGGCACGTGCAATTTTTAAAACTCTTGCAATGTGCAAAAGCTCTTTTGCACTCATCATACCGCCCTTTTCACCGCGTTTTATTGAAGCTGTTATGTCATAAAGTCCCGAAATATCAGGATTTCCTTTTTTCAGTAAAAGGTGTATTGCGTAAGCAAGTTCCTCCTGAAGCTTTGAAACCTCGTCCTTGTCTGCAGAGGGTTCAAGCTTGTAAATCATATCTCGGCTTATGTCATTTGTTGCACAGTCTGCCAGCATATTTTGGATTTTATTAAATTCTAATATGTTTTTGTATTTTTGTTCCACTTTTTTACCTCGTTTCTTAAATCTCTGAAGTTTACATAATATGGGGATTTTTTGCTTTTTTTATGGAAATTGGGGATAAATTGGTCATTATTTTCAAGTTATCCATAGGTTTATCCCAGTTATCCACAGGTGAGTTATGTATACTTCAAAAACTAAAAAGCATAAAATAACGGTAATTATTTTGTACAAATATTTACCGTTAAAGAGTATGTTTTTTGTATTTATTCATCGTCTTCGGTATCTTCGTTTTCTGCAAGTACTTCTGCAGGAATGTATAAATATTTATCTATTATAGGGTCGGTCATATAATTTACGGTAAAATTAATCAACGCCACACCTATAATACACATTATTATTGCCGTTATGGGAATATTAATAACATAAAGTGTAAATGTAATAACTGTTATTAATAGTGTAATAAAAAGATTCCACGGTAAGTGTGCAAGTGTCAGCAAAAGAGAATCCTTCAGTATATACTTTAGATCAAGGTCAAATGTTACCATAACAGGATATATGTAAAAGTGCATCATAAAGTAAATAAGCAGGCACACTGCCATAAATCCCAATGGTATTAACATAAGCTTGTTTGTCAGTGCAAGTTCGCCATACATGGAGAATGCAACAGTTGACAAATATAAAAGTGCAGTATCAACTACGAAAAAAATAAAGCCTTTTTTGAAATTGCTGAAAATTTGTTCGTAAAAATCGCTGAATACCCATACGTGACGTTGTTTTGCAAAATATCTTGTTATAAAGGAAAGTCCGGGCATAATAAAGCCTATTCCAACAACGCCCATATAAATTGTAGCAGCTGTTAAAAATGTTGCTGCTTTTAGTGTTCCCATAATTTCCTGTGAAAAAAAGCTGCAACCAAACCATATGAACACAACAGCAAGTATACTGGTAATTAAATATGCAAAATTTGTTTTGATTAAAAGCCAGGCTTTTCTGAAAAGCAGCTCCCAATATAATGTGAAGCGTGGTGTGTATTCGTCCTTTTGTACACCTTTACCCGGTTTTTGTGAATTGTTAAAACCAAATGCCATTTTATCCTCCTGAAATTTATGCCAAAATGTTATTCAATACTGTTATTTTAACATATCTGCACTTAATAGTCAAACATTATAGTATGTTTGCCATATTTAAAATTACAGGAATAAAAACAATTACAAGTATAATGCCGACTATAAGTGTAGCCGATAGCTTTTTAACAGGCGTATCACTGTTGCTTTTTGATATGAGATTTGCTTTTTGTAATGCTGAAACAACAGGCTTGTAGGTAAAAAGTATAAATCCTGAATTTATAAGACCTTTTACCATATTGAAGGGCAAAAATACGGTTGGAAGCATAGGGATAATTACTTCACGGGGTATTTTCATATATAGCGGAGTTATATAATAATTCCACAAAAGCATTACAAGTGTAAGGGTAAGTGTTGCAATTCCAAGTGATAAAAATGCACCGCTTATTTTTTTGTTTTTCTTATAAATTATGCATGCGGTGTATGAAAATGCCGCTGTTGATATAATGTTCATTAAAAGTCCTATTGGTCCTGTACCGCTTACGGTGAAAAATTCAAGAACGGAAACGACTACAGAAACTATAACTGCATACAAAGGCCCAAGTATAAAACCGCCGATGGTTATAATAACGTCCTTGGCGTCGTACTGTAAAAAACCCTCTACGGCAGGAATTATTTTACTTATAAACATAAGTATGTATGCCATAGCACTGAGCATTGCCACCATTGTGATTTTTTTTGTTTTTGCATTCATTTTAATCGACTCCTTTTTTCGGGGAAAGAAAAAACCCCGATTTTAAGATAATCGGGGTTTGTGTATGCGAAAAAACGGCATAAAGATATAATATGCCCATATCTTCTTTCATCCGGACTGTACCGTCGGTTCTGGAATTTCACCAAATCAGCCGTTTTATAAAAACGGGTCGTGGACTTTAACCACCGGTAAGGAATTTCACCTTGCCCCGAAGATAATTAAATTTTACTACAATACATTATATTTGTCAATTGTATAATTTGTCAGCATTTTTATTATGGTTTTAAGGAAAAATAAATGTGAAAATATTAAAAGGGGTGAATTTTATGTCAACAGGCAGTTTTGTAACAGGCATTGTAACGGGTATGGCAGTAGGAATAGGCGCATCAATGCTTATGAATCCAATGGATGAAAATGCAAAAAAGAAGCTTAAAAAGAATACAGGACAGCTTTTTACTGCAATAGGAACAGTTGCCGACAATATAATTGATATGTACAAATAGCAGGGATTGGGGAATGTAAAAAACTCATTGTTTTTTTATATTCCCCATTTTTTTAAAGGAATAGGAAAAAATGTTTCAGAACAGTCAAACTGAACCCACAGGGGTTACCCGAAGGCGTACGATGGTACGTCGAGAGGTGAAGTTTGGCTGTAGCAAAAAGAATTGATTTTTAGAAAAACTCAATTTTGAGTTTTTTCCAAATTGTTAGAATAATACAAATTATTGTTTTAGACTTTTCTTATTTGTATTTTATTCTCTTTTTGCGTTCTGGACTTTTTTTACATTCCTTAAAATAAACGTAAAATTCGACTTGACAATATCTCAAAAAAATATTAAAATAATATGAGGTACAGTTTAATGTACTCTAAATGAAATTTTTTAACCAAATATGATTCAAAAAATTAATGAAATTCAAAATTAAACAGAGGAGGTGTTTGACATAGAATTAATTATTACTATTGCAGTTGCATTTTTATTGATTATTGTTGTGGGTATAGTTACTTTCCGTCTTGGTATTTCTTACAGAAAGAAAATTGCTGAAGCGGAAATCGGCGGTGCTGAACAGGAAGCTAAAAAGATTGTAAGCGAAGCTGCCGTTGCTGCTGAAAATAAGAAGAGAGAAGTTCTTATTGAAGCTAAAGAAGAAGCTCACAAAATGAGAATAGAATTCGACAAAGAAATGAAGGAACAGCGTTCTGAACAGCAAAGAGCTGAACGCAGACTTCAGCAAAAAGAAGAATCATTGGACAAAAAAGTTGAACAGTTGGAAAAGAAGGAAGAAGCTCTTGGTGTGAAAAATAAGCAGGTTGATGAAAAGCTTGCTGAACTTGATAAAGTTCACGACCAGCAGATGGAAGAGCTTAGAAAAATTTCCGGTATGTCACAGGAAGAGGCAAAAGCACAGCTTTTGAATGCTCTTGAAAGTGAAATCAAACACGAAGCCGCTATTATGGTTAAGGAAATTCAGGATAAGGCTAAGGAAGAGGCTGATACAAAAGCTCGTGAAATCGTAGCAGGGGCAATTCAAAGATGTGCCGCTGACCATTCTGCAGAAACAACAGTATCTGTTGTTAACTTGCCGAATGACGATATGAAGGGTCGTATTATCGGTCGTGAGGGCCGTAACATCCGTGCTCTTGAAACACTTACAGGTGTTGACCTTATTATTGACGATACTCCTGAGGCGGTTATACTTTCAGGCTTTGATCCTGTAAGACGTGAAATTGCAAGAATGACACTTGAAAAGCTTATTACTGACGGACGTATTCATCCGGCAAGAATTGAAGAAACTGTTGAAAGATGCCGCAAGGAAGTTGAAGCTATTATCAAACAGGAGGGTGAACACGCTACATTTGAAACAGGTGTACACGGTTTGCATCCTGAAATTGTTAAGCTTATCGGTCGCCTAAGATATCGTACAAGTTACGGTCAGAATGTTCTTAAACATTCAATTGAGGTTGCTAACCTTGCAGGTATTATGGCAGGTGAGCTTGGTGAAGATATTGCAGCCGCAAAACGTGCAGGCTTGCTTCATGACCTTGGTAAGTCAATTGACCACGAGGTTGAAGGTTCTCACGCAATTATCGGTGCTGATTTTGCTAAAAAGTATAAGGAAAATGATACAATTGTTCACGCTATTGCGGCTCACCACGGCGATGTACAGGCTACATCTGTTATAGATTGTCTTGTACAGGCTGCAGACTCTATTTCTGCTGCACGTCCGGGTGCGAGAAGAGAAAATCTTGAAACATATATCAAACGTCTTGAAAAGCTTGAGGAAATTGCAAACTCATTTAACGGAGTTGAAAAATCCTTTGCTATTCAGGCAGGCCGTGAAGTTCGTATTATGGTTAAGCCTGATGTTGTAAACGACGAGTCTACAGTACTTATGGCAAGAGATATTGTTAAGAAGATTGAAAACGAAATGGAATATCCCGGTCAGATTAAGGTTAATGTTATCCGTGAAGTTCGTTCCGTTGACTTTGCAAAATAATTTAAAAATTGAAATTTGGTTAAAAGTCAAAACCTCCGTTGGGAAACCAACGGAGGTTTTTGTTTTTGAAGATATGGGAACGTGCCTGTTTTTGCACGTTCAATTGACTAACAAAAATATATGTGGTATAATTTGGAATAAAGGAAGTGATTCGGGTGAGTAAGAAACTATTAGTTTTTCTATTAATTTTTATTATTTTTTTCATACCATTAAACACTATGGCGGATAGTGAAATTAAAGGATTTGAAAAAAATTACAATGAGCTTTATATGCCTAATTACTTTACTGAAGAACAACTTCAGCAAATTAATTCAAAGTATCTTGAAATGAGTAGTGACGAGATTTACGTTTATGTACGAGGTGCAGAAGCACTTGGTAGAATGAAAACATCCAGTTTTGAGGAAGAATTAGAGTTGCAAACTTATCTTTCCAGTATGAACTTTGAACAAAGCGTACGTGCAAGTAAATTGGTGTATGATCCGTTTATGGAGATTTACATCAACAACGGGTGCTTTGATTATTTACTTATTGATGATTATTGGGCGGTTACAAACAACAAAGGATTAGATTGGCAAGCGGGATGTTTTGATCTTGAAGGGAATCCGATCGAGCAACAAATTCCGTATATTAGAGATGCTTTTAAGCATAATGAATTAAAAGAAAAGGTTAGAAATTTATTGTTATCAAACGGAATAACAGAAGTTGTTGATATTAAAGTTTTTGCGACATACGGTCTTGTAGGAACAACTTTTATGTATATAAAATGCCCTGATAATGAATATTTGATAAGGTTGTATATTCAAGGGAGTGTAGATGTAGAAGAATTTGAATTGCATCAATGTAGTGATTTTCTGGAATTGGTTAATGAAACTGAAAAATCGTCATACGAAAAAAATATGATGAATAAGGAGTTTTACGAAGCCGAGGCATTATCTTTACAACAAGAAGGATTGCTTAAGGGAAATGAAAAAGGTCTTGATTTAATGAAACCTCTTACAAGAATAGAGGCTGCTACAATGCTTTTGCGGGCAATTGGGGAAGATACTTTAACTGTCGGTGTACAGGCTTTTTCAGATGTGCCATCTGCCCATTGGGGATTTAGTGTTGCTTCAAAGGCACAGGAGCTTGGAATTGTAAAGGGCATTGGGAATAATATGTTTGCACCTGACCGTAGAGTTTCTGTAGCAGAATTTTCAACAATGGTTCTTCGTGCAGCAAAGTATGGTAATTTTGATTGGCAAAAAGCTACGGATATTCTTGTTGAAAAAGGAATTTTAACAGAAGAACAAACAGCAACGATGGATTGGTTTACCCGTGGTGATATGGCAAAAATAATATATGAGGTAAGGGCAAAAGGTCTTTTGAACTGATTTTGACATTGGATACAATGGTACGTTTCTGTTGTGTTTATATTTTAAAATAACGAGCTGTGGATTTATTTCCGCAGTTTTGCAAAAACCATTTGGGGACGTAGATTTTTGGTACTGTTTTATTGACAATTAGATATACTTATGGTATATTTTGCTCATGAGGGGATAGAATGAGCAGACTATCAAAGCCATTGTTTACAATACAATGGGGACGAAGACAAGTGATTTCGGACGGTTCTACTGGCCTTTTGGAGAATATTTTGTAAAGTAGGAGGATGAAGATGAAAAAGCTTATACTATTTGTAATTATTTGTTTGCTAATTGCGTCTGTCAATGTATCTGCCCAACCAAGTATTTGCGATTCCAAAATTGGAATTTCAAAAACAATATTTGGAGAAGCGGGATTGAATATTGTTGAGGATGTCAATAAAGATGGCTATATTAATCGCGCTGAAATGGCAAAAATAGTGTATTTGTTATCAGATGGAGGACAATACTCTTTGAAAGAATTTGGGTCATATTATAATAATAATTTTAATGATGTGGATGAGAATTATTGGGCGTATGAGTATATTGAATCATTGAGAAAGGCAGCGATTTTTAGCGGTGATGGAAATGGGAATTTCAATCCCGAAAAACCTTGTAAGTATATTGATTTTATAAAAACCGTTATTTTCATATCTGGATATTCGGCTTATTACAATGCCAAGGGATATGGTGAGACTTATTATGAAAAATGTTATAAAGTAGCACAAAAAATGAACCTAACTCTAAATGAATTTACAATTGATAGATATTTGACTTTAGATGATGTATATTTGATTTTGTTTGATATGTTATTTGTTCCGCAAATATGTGATGTTGGGTTTGGTTTTACAACCTACGATGTTTATGAATCTTCTTACAATCTATTGAAATTGAACTACGGAATAGAAATGAATTTGGGATATTTTAATAAGAATGGTGAAAATTCATTTTTATCATCAGATGGTGGAATGATTTTTAATGGAGAGGTTTTTAACGATCAAAAATTCCAAAATGGATATGCAATATGCTTTTATAAAGCTAATTATGGAATGGCAGAAACCGATATTGTTTTATGTGTGTCTGTACCCCAAGAATTGTATCAGGAATGCATAGAGAAATATGATAAATATAAAGTCGAAAGTATACGATATGACAAATACAAATAAGGCACAATGGGCTGAGTCATAACAGCGAACATGAATACAAGGGGACGTTTCTGTTGCGTTTATATTTTAAAATAACGAGCTGTGGATTTATTTCCACAGCTCGTTACTTTATAGCTTCATAATTATAATAGCAACAAAAGCAATAAACATTCCGATTATACTTTTAGGCGTTATTTTTTCTTTAAGCAAAATTCTTGCAAGTATTGCAGAGAAAATAAGATTTGCCCCCTGAAGCACAGGATATATCTGTGCCGATGGTAAAAAGACCGCCGCTATTGTTTTGGAAAAAGAATTCATATACAAAAACATAGATATAAAAAAGCATATTATGATATACTTTTTGTTCATTATATTACTTTGTTGACTTTCTTTTGGCAAAACAATAAATATAAGTAACAAAATCAAC
>JAZQAN010000027.1:0-14262 GCA_045545235.1 Clostridia bacterium
CAAGTAGGTGGAGGTGCCGGTGGCGGTGGCGGCGGTGGCGCAGCAGGTAGTGCGACATCAAAACCTGTTATTGGTACAACAGATGATACTGTATATTCAGAACCTGAAAAAGAAGAGGAAGTTGAACATATTGTTACTACAAAATACAGCGACGTTAAATCAACTGACTGGTATTATGATGCTGTTACAACACTTACAGAAAAGGGTGTAATATCCGGTGATGGCACAGGAAATTTCAATCCATCTGATAAGGTAACAAGAGAACAGTTTGTTAAAATGATTTTAGGAGCACTTGATATTGAGTTTGTTGAAGGCAAAAACAAGTTTACGGATGTCAGTGAAGATGCATGGTATGTTGACTACATTATAACAGCATGTGAGCTTGGTATTGTAAATGGTCTTGCGGAAACACGCTTTGGTGTTGGTTCGAATATTTCAAGACAAGATATGGCAGTACTTATTGAAAGAGTTCTTAACTTCAAGAACATTGAAGTAGAAAAGGCAGAAGTTGAACCTTTTGCGGATGCATCAAGCGTTGCAGATTATGCACAGGATGCGGTAGCAAATATGAAGGCAATTGGTCTTATTCAGGGTTATAACAATGAATATAATCCTAAAGATAATCTTACAAGAGCAGAAGCGGCAACTGTAATTTCATCTTTGTTAAAGCTTTTGGAAAAATAATATACTGACAAAGATTTTAATGATATTACACTTTTAAGTTGTGTCATTATGGGCGGGTTTTCCATTTTACCCCCTATTAATTAGTGGATTACCCGCACCAGGTGACAATAAAACTGCTTTGATAATAATACCAAAACTTTAAGTTTTGGAGGAAGGAGATTATCTATGAAAAAAATTATAAGTTTTATTTTAATATTAGTAATGATGCTTTCTGGTATAGGAAGTGTAACTATTATAGGTACTGAAAAAGCCTATGCTCGCATGGGACAGGATGTTAATGGTGACTTAGTAGAAAATACAAATATTTACCGACCTACGGATCATCCTATTTACTACTATCAGCCTCCAATTGATGAAAATGGTAATCATGACTACTTTGCTTATCCTATATATGATGACCCTCAGGATATAACTGATGAGGAATTTTTTGGGGTATGGAATGAAAAACTCAACGAATGGGTAAATGGTCCATATCTTAGATATTCTGCTTTTCCGGGTTTGGAAAAAGTAGAGGAGGCCTCCAAGGCAAGTGATTACGAAACAGCGAAAGTAGAACTTTTAGCATATTATCAACAAATTGGCTCAACACGCGGAGACAGTGAAAGCTATGGTTCTGTTAGTGGTTTGGCTACTCAAGTACTTGAGGCTATGTCTAGAAACATTTTCTCGTATTCTATGATTTCAGCATTGCCGATAGGTGGTTTTGAAATCCCTGAAAATGAATTCGAAAAAATATCAATTGCTGTTGAAAAAAATGTTGTTAGTGGTTTTGTAGGATCTTATAATGAGTTTTCTGTAGAAATCGCGTCAGGTGATAAATTCTGGACAACTGCTGAAATTTATACAAAAGAAGCTCCTGACGAAAGTTTAAGACCATATCTTTCAGCGATAGTAAATGGTATTTATAGAGAATTTGAGGTTAATAAGGATGGCATGGTTGTAGCAGGTTCAAGTGCAGATATTAACTACGGAACTGATCCTGTTGCTTATGTGGAAGAACATGGTACTTTTGATAATATTGATGGTTCTTATGGTTCTTATGATGCAACAACAAAGAGATATTTTCTCTCTTTTGATATAAGTGATTTAAAGTCTGCAGATACTGTAAAGAATGTACAAATACATTTAACAGCACGTAATATTATATCTGATGAAACCAAATTGAGGTTTTCAGATGAAAACGGTAAACTTTATGAGGGTGAAGCAGATAGACCTAAGTTTATGTGGGCAACCTGGTATAAGGGTTCCGCATGGCAGGAAGATGAATTAGTATGGAATACGTCTACAATTCAAGATAAAATGTATTTTTCGTGTAATGACATGGAGGCGTGGGATTACATTACTTCCAGTGATCCGAATACAAAAGGTAAGGTCTGTGGTTTCCACAGAGACAATGATATGGGAAATCTTCGTTCTGCATGGATGGCTTCAAAGGATGAACGTTTTGCATATACTTACATCCGTCAGGAAATGGCACTTATAAATAGTATCGGTTGTGAGCCGAATGTTATGAACTCTTTGGATATGTCAACGCATATGTCCGGTTTGTCATCATCTTTTTATGCATTTTTAGATAGCAAGTATTTTACACCGGATGTTTGTACTGCATGGCTTAAATTTATGTGGCAACTTTGCGATTGGCAGGTAGAATCCTACTATGGCACATCAAATAATAACTGGGGTACTTTTGCTTCCGGTGCTGTTTATGATGGTGTTGCAAGATTTCCTGAATTTTTCACACACGACTATTGGTATGAGAGAACGCTTGAAGATAACACACGTATGCTTGGAATTTTCACAATGGATGACGGATTGTGTATAGAACAGTCTCATGGCTATATAGGAACAATTCTTACTACAATGGCCACACCATTGGATACAATGATTCGTACAGGACACGAAGGTCCGTATGATGAGGAACTATATCAGGTTATTTATGATAGTATAAAGAGTTTAATTTACACGTCAGGTCCGTATTTTGGTGGTTTTAACAATGGCGACGGTTATGATCCGTACACTAGTTATGCAAGTCACTTCAGTAAATGGTATCAGTTACTATTTCCTGATGATGAAAATCTTGAATGGTTGGTATCTGGTGGTACTTCAGGTAAAATGCCTGAAAACCCAACAACGGTTTATCCTTTAAGTTATAAAACTTTTATGCGCTCAGGTTGGGATGAAAAATCGTTACAGATGTCATTTATAAATGTGTCAGACTCAAGAAGGTCTCATTATCATGATGACCAACTTTCCATTGCAATGTTTGCATATGGTAAATATCTGTTGGTAGACCCGGGTTACGGTGCCGACCAGACAAGTGATGGTGGGCGTGTATGGTTGTATAATAAATCTCCTGTACAGCACAATGTTGTAACTATAAACGATACTTACGATTATTTGTATGATGATGTTTGCGCTATGACATCTGTTGCGCCAAACTCATCAGGTTCAAGAGATTTTGAGACAAATAAATACTACGATTATCAGGAATATTACAATACCGGTTATAACACATCTCCTTTAATGCAGAGAAGCGTTACATTTCTAAAGGAACCGGGTTTTTGGATTGTTTCAGACTATAATGTCCCTAATGAACCCGAAAAGGAAAACACATTTGCACAACATTGGCACACTTATCCTGATGCTAATATGGAATATGATGATAACTATGTTGTTCGTACAAACTATGACGGACCTAATGTTACAATTGTTCCTATCGAAAAGGATGAACTTGATGATGTTCGGTGGGTTGATTGTTATTATTCCGAAAAAGCAGGTATGAAGGTTATTGCTCAAAAGGCCATGTATACAAAAACTCATAGGGGTAATGGTAGATTTACTACTTTGATTATTCCTGAAGATTTAGATGGTGATTTTAAAGTAGAAACTTTTGAAGTGAAAAATTTGAGCGGACTTGAAGATAGTCTTATTAATGGTGCATACTTCAGAATTACAGACCAAAATACCGGGGAGGAAAATTACTATTTTTATTATCATATAAATGATGAAACATTAAAACCTGAAAATGGAGTAAAAATAGGTGATTATACTACGGATGCAACTACTTTGGTTATTCAGTTAAACCATAAAGAGGAATTTACATCCGTGTTTGTTGTAAACGGCTCTTATGTAAAAAGTACATCGATAGGTAAATATATATTTAAAACAGATAAACCTACAACTGTAGCATATAAGAAAAGTGGACAATTTGTTAATGTTCTTTCTTCTCAATATGATGATGTTGAAGATGTAAAAGGTATGCAGGTGTATATGCCGGGTGTTAAGGCAGGACGTCTTGATGGTGAGAATGTTAAGGTGAATACAGAAAATAGTATTCTTACATTTGTTGGTGTATCCGGTGAAAGTAATATTCCATCTGGTTCCGGCTCCGGTGGTGGAGGCGGTGGAGGTGCCGTTACACCAAAACCTCCTGTTAAGGAAGATAAAACAGAGGAAGATGTAAAACCTGTTGAACCAGTAATACCTGATGTTGTAACTCCATCGTACGAGGATGTTAAGGAAAATGAATGGTACTATGAATATGTAGAAAAACTTACATCAAAAGGTATCATTTCTGGTGATGGTTCAGGTAAATTTAGTCCAAATGAAAATGTTACTCGTGAACAGTTCCTTAAAATGCTTATAGAGGCTATGGACATTGAAGCAGAGGAATTTGAAAATACATTTACAGATGTTGCAGATTCTTGGTATAAACCGTATGTATTAAAGGCTAAAAACATTGGTATAGTAAATGGTATTTCAGATACCGAGTTTGGGATTGGGTCATATATAACACGACAAGATATGGCGGTTATGATAAGTCGTACAATTCACAAACTTGGGATTGAGATTGTCCGGAAAGATGTGGAAGAATTTGTAGATGACGAAAGTGTTTCCGACTATGCAAAAGAATCTGTAATGTTTATGAAGTCAATCGGTTTAGTTGAGGGATATAACAATGAATACAAACCACTCGATAATTTAACAAGAGCAGAAGCTGCAAAAGTTATTTGTGAATTACTTTTAATATATTAAAATAAAAAGGAGTATTTAATTATGAAAACATGTAAAAAAATTCTTGCAGGCATACTTGTATTTGCCATGATGATGAGTGTGTGTACATTCGTTTCTGCTGATGTAGCAGAAACAACAAAGGTATTGCTTTGGGGCAACGACTTTAATGATTTGACTGCTACCACATTGAGTAATGGTAATAACGTGTCAAATAATGCCAGCAATGCAGCAATGTCAACACAGAAATTTTATTTAAAGACTGGTGGTAAAACCAGTGGGACATTCAACGCAGATGTTAGTAAAACAAATGTTATAACTGATAGTACAGATAGTAATAATAAGTATATTTCTACTACACACACCCAATTGGGTTACAATGTCAACTTGAAATCTACTGATTTTCCAACTTATGGCTATGGAGAATCTTCTATTTATTCAATAAGCTATGACGTTATGATTCCTAATGATGATACATACAAAACTAACAGACGTTATGCATATGTGGATATTGGTACTACTGATACAACTGCTGAAAAAGACTATGAAAAAATTGCAACTCGTGTAATTGTAAATATTTATAACGGCAATATTAAAGCTAGAGGACACTTTGGAACAGCGTCTACAAGTTATATAACACAAACATCTCAAAAAGATATTAAATATAATTACGGAGATTGGGTTACAATAAGAATCAATAGTTGGCTTGATGGTAATAAAATTTGTGTTGCTGTTTACGCAGATGACGAACTAATATATGAAGGCGAACGTGCAGGAGATGATACTGTAACTTTGGCTATGGCATCAAGTGCAATAGAATTTAGATATGCAAATGTTAAAAGTAATGGTACATCAATTTATACCGGAGCAAGTACAAGCACAGACTCCTCAGTATATGCCGAATCTGTTACATGTTACGATAATATCGAGGCATCACTTATTAATGAAGTTGTTGATGATTCAAAAACTCCTCAAGTTACATTGCACAGCTATACTGCCGATGCAGTTAGTGCATATTTAGGAGGAGCTGGTACAAACGTATTTATTGACGCAGGAGAATTGAAGAAAAATGTAGTACAAGGTAGTGCTACTGATGAGCCTGTAAAAGAGGCTTTCCAAGTTGTTGACAATAGTTATACAAACATTACCTCTTCATCATATAAATATCTGGTTGTTAACTCTTATGGGTCATTTGCAAAATATGTTCAAAAAGATGCAAAAAATACATTTGTATATTCTATGGATTTGAATTTTAAAGACTTTAATGCAGAGATGAAGAATACACTTTCACTCGGTATTGAAGGACAAAAGAAGAATGATATACAAGGTTCATTTACTGTTGGTACTGACGGAAGCATTAGTTTCAGCCATGCAACTGCAAATAATGGTAGTGCTGTTGAAGGCAAGTTAAGAACTGAAAGTCGTACTGTTCCTGCAGGTGAATGGATAAATGTTAAGATGGTATTCGAAATTAATTATGGTGAAACTCAGTATGCAATCAAAATGTTTGGTATTTATGAAGATGCTGTAATTTATGAAAATGAATTCACTTTAACACATAATGAAACCACCGACGGTAAGGGTATCTGTGTTGATATGATTACTTTTAATATTGGTAAGAACGATACAACTCATACTGAAACCGTTACAGGTGTAAACGACATTTACTTTGAAAAGAATAATAATTTCAATTGGTTAGCAGTTGACACAGATAATTGGATTGACCGTAAAGTATCACTTACATTAGATGCAGACGGCAATGTTGATGTAGAAGCTAAAAAGGGTGGAGATGCAACTTTCACAAGCGGTGTTTTGGTGGTTGCACTTTACGATGAAAGCGGTGCACTTATAGATAAGGTTTTAACATCAACAAATATTACGGACGGTAAGTTTGTATATGAAGTTCCTGCAGCAAAGGTTGAAACAGCAAAGAAAATTAAAGCATTTGTATTCGACACAATTACAACAGCAGTTCCACAGATGAAACACGGTGAAATTGTAGTTGGAACAGGTAATGACTGAAAGGAAAGTTCCTTCAGTGATGGTGATATAAATAACCTTGTAACAACATTTATTGGTGATGCTAAAACAAGTAGAGGCTTTGCATGGTCAGCAGGAACTGATTATAAAGATATGGTGGTTGAATATGCTCCGGTAAGTTCTGATTGGAACACTGCCAAAAAACAGGCAAAGGCTACATACGAAGAATATAGCGGTAAATTGTATTACAAGGCGGATGTAACAGACCTTACTTCGGGAACAAAATATACTTACAGAGTAGGAGATACCGAATACAATAAATGGAGTGAAAAATACTCTTTTGAAACCGAAACTGAAAATGTATCTGAATTTTCATTTATAGGAATTTCGGACACTCATATTGGATATGCAAATTCCGATAAATCATTATATAAAGATATGATTGCTAAAGCTTTGACAGAAAATTCTAACACAAAGTTTATTGTTAATATTGGTGATATGGTTAATACGGGAACAGTTGAATCACAATGGCAAGATTATTTTAAAGCTATTGAAGGATATAAAGAAAGCATACCTCATATGGCAGTTGTGGGTAACCATGAACTTTCAGTTTATAGTGGTGTAAGTGCCGGTAAATATTATACACTACAGTTTAACAATCCTGACAACGCAGGAAACTGGGTTGGTACACTTACGGCGGATGAGTTGGAAAAAGATAACAATAAGGGAGCTATAGCTAATTATAGGGACACTGTATATTCATTTGATTATGGTAATGCCCATTTTGTTGTTTTGAATAGTGGATATAGTAGTTCAGATAAAGATATAAAAGCTATTGTTAAACAACAATTAGAATGGTTGAAAACTGACCTTGCAAGCTCGGATGCAAAATGGAAAATTGTAATGCTTCATCAGGGCTTATATGGTGCAAGGTCCACTACTTCGAACACCAGAGAACTATTGGAACCTATCGTGGATGATTATGGTGTAGACCTTGTTTTGCAGGGGCATGACCATTTTGTAATGAGAACATACCCTATGAAAAATGGTGAAATTGTTACCAAGGAAAATCCAAATAACATCACAAAGGGTTCAGGTGTTATATATAATGTTTTAGGTGCATCAGGTTCTAAACGATATGAAGACAGTACTAAACCTGATTATTCAGTAGTTCACATCAATCCTGATGAAAGTTTTCCTACATATACTACATTTAAAGTAAGTGCTGAAAAAATCGAGGTTGTAACAAAACAGATAAACGGTGTAGTGATTGACAGTTATACAATTACAGAATAATAATGGTATTTTTACATGAAACAACATTTTGAAACACTTCTATAACCCCCTTATTTATAGATTATACACAAAAATAGTTATGTTGTTTCAGTAAAATATATGATGACGCTATGGATATCAAATCCATAGCGTTATTACAAAACAATTATAATAAATATTTTGGAAATTTATATGTAAATAATATGGAGGAGTTTATATATGGCAATACCTGTAGCAAAAAAGTATATCAAGGATTTTGAACAATTGGGATTAGGCGTTTTTGTTCATTTTGGACTTTACTCCCTTTTGGGTAAAGCAGAATGGTGTGCTCATTTAAGACCTGGTTATATCAGTGAAACTGATTACCGTCGATTAGTAGATGAATTTAATCCTGATGATATGGAACAAATGGTACTTCAGATAAAAAAATCGGGTGCAAAGTACATAACTTTGACAACAAAACATCACGACGGATTTCATTTGTATGATACTTGCGGTAATTCTGATTTTGATGTTATGCATAGTGCGGCAAAAAGAGATTTGATAAAAGAATTTGTTGATGCGTGCAGAAAGCACGATATTATACCGTTTTTCTATTATGCATCATTAGAGTGGTGGCACCCTGACATGGAAAACAATTTTGAAAAATATCTTGAATATATGAGAAAAGATGTTGAGATATTATGTAAAAATTATGGTAAAATCGGTGGTCTATGGTTTGATGGTAACTGGAGTAAAAATGGTGAAGGTGATGTATGGCAGGAAGACAAACTGTATGCATTAATCCGAAAATATCAACCGGAGGCTATGATTATCAACAATACAGGTATTTCAAAAGCGGGTAAATATGGACATCCGGAAATTGACTCTGTTACATACGAAAGAGGTAATGCTAAACCACTTAACAGAGAAGGTATGAAGAAGTATGTTGCAGCAGAGGTTTGTGACAGTATGAATATGCATTGGGGACTTGCAGATGATATTAATTTTAAATCACCTATGCAAATACTGACTTCATTGGTTAAATCTCGTTCTGCAGGTGCTAACTATCTTTTGAATGTTGGTCCTGAAGCAACAGGAAATATCCCTGAATATCCAACGGCAATGCTTAACATTGTAGGAAAATGGATGGGAATGTTTGGTGATGCTGTTTATAACGGCAGACCATATTGGTACAGAGATGATTCTGATATATTTATATTGAAGGGTGAAAAACATCTTTATTTCTTCTACATAAATCTTGCAAGAAGAGGCTGTGACTGGGTTACTTACCATGGAGGTACAGAAGGAATGACAACTTTTGACAACATTGATGTTAAAGTTGAAAATATCCGATGGATGGATGATAATGAAAAACTTAATTATTCAATGGAGGGAGATAAATTGTCTGTTGAATTCACAGGATTTTATTACGGAGATGACTACTGCGTTAGAGTAGCCATCGGAGATTTGAAATAATGCGTTTTTACATGAAACAACATTTTAAACACTTCTATAATCCCCCTTATCTATAGATATACAATAATAGTTGTGTTGTTTCAGTAAAATATATGATGACGCTATGGATTTATGATCCATAGCGTCATTGCTTTTTATATAACCTTTCTTTCTACAAACCAACGGCCAATGACATTGCCCGACAGGTTCGCTGACCTTTCAAAGAATAAATAACTTTGTCTGCCGTTTACATGAATAGTGTATCTGTCACCCTGACCTCCGGCTTTTAATGCGGCGGCTTGGCGTATGTCTGTAACTTTGTCTATGTGATATGTTGTGTCATCTTCCCATACGAGAGATTTGGGAATCATTAAGCCGTCTTCGTTGAAGGAGGCATTAACCTCTACATAAACCTTTATATCCATTTCTTTGACCTTTGCCTTTCTATTACATATTAAACAAATTATCCGTATTACCACCGTCTTTTGCACTTTTTAACCATGTTCTTGATGAGTACATTGGTGCATCCGTTATCTTATAACCTTTCCATTTCATTGTTCTGAATTTAAAGTCCAATATTTCTGCAGGAACGCAAAGTTCAGCTGCAGCCTGGAAGAAGGATAAGTCATCATTAAGTCTTTCAATTACATCACTATCCTCAAGCAGAAATTCTGCAGCAAATATATTAGCTTCGTATTCATATTCGGAAATACTGTCAAACAGTCCAAAATCGTGAAATTCTTTAATTCCTGTTTTGTTTTTGTGTAATACACAATGTCCAAGCTCATGAGCACAGATTATTCTTTGAAATTCAGGAGAAAGGTTACTGTTTATAGTGATACTTTTAATCCTGTTCTGATTCAAAAAGAACCCCTTGCATGAATCTGCAGATGTACCCATCGGTGCGAACAGTACCTTGATACCCATGTCATCACATATTTTGAATGGGTCGGTTTCCCGATACAATGATTTGAGCTTGGCGGATTCTTTACAAATATGTTCAAATGAGTAATTCATAGAACCACCTCACTGTTACTTTTTTAAAATTTTATCAAATTAAATGTCCTATATACAGTACTGTTATTTCTGCTTTTTACCATACTTTTCTCTTGCTGCTTTTTTGCTTTCCATGTATGCTTGCATAACAGCTTCAAAGTAAGCATCCTTTGCATCTTGTGAAATGCTGCCACCTGCAAAGAGAGCTACATTTCGTTCCATAAGAAAATCAATCTCACGTGCAGCTTTTTCACCATACAGTTCTCTTGTCTGGTCAACATATGATTCTTTTTCAATTCCATATGTAGGGTCATCAATATCATCACGTTTTAAATAATCAACAGAAACCTGAAGAGCTTCTGCAAGTTTTCTCATAGTGGAGGTTCTTGGTTTTGCATCGGAAGTTTCATATGAAACAATAGTTCTTGAAGATACTCCAACCAAGTTTCCAAGCTCAGTTTGATTTAGGTTTAAAAGATTACGTGCATTGCGTACTTTGTCAGAAAAAGTCATAAATTTTAATGCTCCTTTCGTTTCTACAAACTTCTAAAAAACTTCTTAAATTTCTGTAAAAATTTATTGACTAATTATATCAAATATGATATTATTATAGTGAAGTTTCGGAAGTTACGATTACATTATATATTCAAAAAATAGATTTGTCAAGTTTTTTGTCGAAAAAACAAGAAGTTACGAGGAAGTTTGTCGAGAAAGGGTGGGTGAAAATGAAGGAAATAACAATACTACATAGTGATATGAATTGCTTTTATGCTTCTGTTGAAATGATGTTAAATCCAAAGCTACGTGGTAAAGCTGTAGCTGTTTGCGGTTCAACTGAAGATAGACATGGGATTGTGCTTGCAAAGTCTGAACTTGCAAAGAAAGCAGGTGTGAAAACAGGTATGGTTACTTGGGAGGCTGAAAGGTTATGTCCGGGGTTGATTGTTGTTCCTCCGCATTATGACCAATACTTGAAATACTCGAAACTTGCCCGTGAAATATATTATAGATATACAGATTTAGTTGAGCCGTTTGGTATGGATGAATGTTGGCTTGATGTTTCTCCTTCAATAGGAATCTTCGGTCCGGGTGATAAGATTGCAGAAGAAATTCGGAAGTCTGTAAAAGAGGAGCTTGGACTTACTGTAAGTATAGGAGTTTCATACAACAAGATTTTTGCAAAGCTGGGTTCTGATATGAAAAAGCCGGATGCAATAACGGTTATTAAGGAATCGGATATGGAGAGTAAGGTGTGGACACTTCCGGTATCTGAACTTTTATATGTTGGACGAGCAACAACTGCAAAGCTTGAAAGACATGGCATACAAACCATAGGTCAGCTTGCAGCACTTACACCTGATATACTAAAGAGTTGGTTCGGTGTTAATGGAATAAGTTTGTGGCATTATGCAAACGGAACTGATACATCACGTGTGATGCAAAAGGATTTTGTATCTCCGGTTAAAAGTATAGGTCACGGTATAACTTGCACGGCAGACCTTGAAAATGATGAAGAAGTAAAATGTGTAATGCTTGAGCTTTGCCAGGATATAGGGCATAGGTTAAGGGTGCATAACTTAACGGCAAATGGTGTGCAAATAACAATAAAAAGTAATGATTTGATGTACAGACAGTTTCAATGTCAACTTGGGTTTCCAACACAGAGTCCTCTTGAAATAGCAGAGGCAGCATATGAACTGTTTGTGTCGAATTACAGATGGCACAATCATGTGCGGTCTGTTACGGTATGTGCAATAAAATTAAAAGACAAAAATCTTGATGTTCAGCTTGATTTGTTTACTGATTACGAAAAAAGAATGAGAAGGGAAACTATAGATAACACTATAGAGGAAATTCGTGGTCGGTTTGGAGAAAGAGCTGTTTTTTCAGCTTCGCTTATGGGCGACTTAAAAATGCCGAACCATAGCTCCCACGAAATAACCATGCCCGGTATGATGTATAGGTAGCCTTGCAAGGTCTTGCAAGCTATTGCAAGAAAATTTTAAGAAATTGCAAAATACCCCTTGACAATCTTGCAATTATGTGGTACACTTATTGCAAGATGGTGCAAGAACGTTGCAAAATCGTGAAACGGAGGAAATGAAAATGATTACTGATACCCCTATAACTGTAGAGCAAATAAAAGAGTTTAAGCAGGTGCGTACACCTGATTATGCAAGACTTGCCCAACTGATAAATTATGCAAAGGGCAATGAACGCTCTATGGCTCAATTTGCGGATGATACAGGAATTGGTGCCTCTACACTTTCCCGTATTATTAACCTTAATATTAAAAAGCCGTTGTCTCTCGATAACATAATCAGCATTTATGAGAACAGAGCGGACAAATCTGACGAATACCTTCTTGAATCGCTTGCAAGAGCAAACGGGTATTTCCCAAAAGAATATGCTGAACGAGTAGAGGCACAAGACAGATTTACACACAGAAAAAACGAGGAAATGAACCGTAGGAACATGATGAAAAACAGCATTATAGCCGGAATCGTTGCTGCAGGGTTGCCCATTACTGAAGTATATAATACACCTATACTTCGTAACACTTCTGAAGTAAATCCCTTATACCCAACCAAACATGGCGATTTTGTTCTGAACATTCAGTCTGAAACAAATATCTCCATAATTCAATCGTGGTGTTTTTATCTGTTCTCACAAAGAATGGAAGAACTGAACGAAACTCGTAGAATGCCCATAAGGATGGAAATTCGCAGAATTCTTGAACGCCTAAGTTCTTGGTTTCTTGTTGATGCATGGGAGCCTGATAATTTAAGAGGCATGAAGCTCTCATTCGCATTCCTTGACGAAGAAATATTCTACGAGCTTATTGAAACTTTGCGTTGTGCTTCTGTGAAAAATGAAATGAGTCTTTTACTTATTAACCCGTCAAATTACTCAGTAGTAAAAGAAGTATGGCTTCCCGGTGAATATGCACAACTTTCAAATATAAGTGTGTTCGAAGCAGCAGTACCTAACGATGGTTTTATATACGATGACGATGACGAAAATAATGAAAATATGGAGGATTTTGAATGAGCGAAAACAAAGAGAAGAAAAGCAAGAAAATGGTTTACACAAGAGAACAACACATCCCCATCGGAGAAGCTGTTATAAACGAAAACGGCGAGATGGCTTTAAGGGTTAAAAAACCTAAAGGCTCCGAAATGGAAACTATAACAATAGGCACTTTGTTATCTGACATAGCAAAGGCTGTTGGATATACCTCATAACGCAGTAACCCCAAGCGAGGGTTACGCTTACATATATTTTCGCTCAATGCGAGCTGAACCGAGAGAGTTTAAGCCGACACGAGCATTCCTCATACAAATGTATGGAATGTTTTGTGTCGGCTATTTTTGTCTCTTTTTGAAATAAATACAATAATAATGAAAGGAGGAATGCCTATGGCTGAAATTCGTAATCTAAACGGCAAACGAATCTGTGACATAAGTGTTGACATGACAGTTGTAGAGATTATCAGCAGAGGTTGTATAACGAGAATTACGGCAAATAAAGATGGAACACTCAATGTTGAGAATGTTCCCACACCCCAGGCAGCATAATTGAATAATTGGTAATCCGCCAGAACGCGAGACGGCAGTGCGGACCTAACTTTCCTAAACGTAGGGAAAGTGGGTCTTCATGCCGTCTTTTTCTTTTTGGTGGATTTAGCGGCTCTGGACGGATTGCAAAATCTGAAAGGAGCTATTTTTTATGAAAATTAAGTACAAGTACATAACAGGAGAGGTAACCGAGGTAGAGGTTGCTGATGAAATCGGCGTTGAAATTATGGAATCAAGAAGAGCTGAAAAAAATCAAGGCCGCAAAAACAAATATTATTGCTATTCGCTTGATGGGATTTTA
>JAZQAN010000028.1:0-17208 GCA_045545235.1 Clostridia bacterium
CAATTGTCGACTCCAAGGAAAGAGCAAAAGAATACAGACGTGATCATGGCATGGGAATGCATATGTAAATCTATAAAAGGAAGGTGAATTTTATTATGAAAAGAGAAAAGATGACATTCAATGTGCCGCCTGCGGTACGAACTGAAATCAAAAATTATGTTAAACTACTGGGCTTCAAAAGCGAGAGTGATCTCTGCAACAAGGCTATCAATGAGTACCTTACCAAGCTGCATTATGAAGCAAACAGTGACAACATAAATAAGATTTTGGTTCAGGCGGTGGACTGTACTATAGAGCATCATGTGGACAGAGTGTCGGACATGTTCTTCAAACTTGCTGTCAGCATCGAGAAACAAAATCTCATTGCCAGCGGTGAGTATGATGATTACTATGAAAGTTATATTGAAGAGGTCGCAATCGAAAATGTGCAGAAAAGACATGGAAGGTTGTAAAATCAGGTTGCACATATTTTATGTAAATAATTGAATTTTGTCGCAATATGTGTTAAAATGTAATCAAGAAGTTATCGGAGGTTTTATTATGGATAATAACGATAAGATACAAATATTTGAAGATAAAAAAATCAGAACTGCATGGAATGAAGAAACTGAAGAATGGTACTTTTCTGTGGTGGATGTTATATCAGTACTAACTGATCAGGCAACCCCAAGAAGTGCAAGTACATATTGGGCTGTTCTTAAAAAACGTCTTAAAGATGAGGGTGCCGATGAACTGCTTACAAATTGTAAGCAGTTGAAAATGACTGCAGCAGATGGCAAAAAAAGAATGACCGATGTTGCTGATACTGAACAATTGCTCCGCATCATTCAGTCCATTCCTTCTCCAAAGGCAGAACCATTCAAGCTGTGGCTTGCACAGGTTGGAAGGGAAAGAATTGAAGAAACGATTGATCCCGAAATTGCTATTGACAGAGCGTTAGAGACCTATCTCAAAAATGGTTATGATGAAGATTGGATTCATCAACGTATACTTTCCATCAGAGTAAGAAATGAACTTACTGCTGAGTGGCAACAGCGTGGCGTTGAAAAAGGCAAAGAATATGCAATTCTTACTGATGAAATCACAAAGGCATGGTCAGGTATGACAACGAGAAAATATAAAAATCTCAAAGGTCTCACCAAAGAAAACTTGAGAGATAATATGAGTACAACAGAACTCATACTTAATATGCTTGCAGAAACATCAACCAAAGATATATCAGAGCAAGAAAAGCCCGATGGGTTTGCAGAGAGTATAAAGGTTGCTCAATCAGGCGGTGAGGTTGCTAAAATCGCAAGAGAAGCCTTGGAGAAAAGAACCGGAGTTTCTGCAATAACATCAAAAAATGCAACTGAACTTAATCAGGTAGTGACAGATTTAATTGAAGGAATTGCGGAAGATATTGATGATGATAAATAGGCTTAAGGGGATTTTTTATGAGTGCAAATATAACTTTGGGGAAATCAAATTCCACTGTAATTAAAGGGTTTTTAAAAAAGGATGATGCAGAATACCCATTTTTATATACTAATGGAAAATTGGATGTATTTCCTCCTGACTCAAAATCGAAGACATCATTACAATCAGGTTTTTTTGAAGAAATTAATAAACCTTTCCAAAAGGGAAAAGTTATTCCTCAACTATTTATTGAAGGAGTTACATCTACAGGCCAGAAAATTATATTTGAAACATCAGAACATCATTCTAATAATAATGGTTTTTTAACTTATAATATTGATTCAATATACTGCTATGATAAAACCAGTACAAAATACAAACCCAATAATACAGATGATAAAACAAGTATTTCAAAGCCTGAAGATATAAAATCAGATGCAGATAAAATTGTAAAAAGAATACATAATTGGGATATAGTAACTAATGAAATTGATGGAATGGTTATTTCGGGAGAATCTATAGATTTATTTTTCAATCCAGGTTATGCTTTTCAACTTAATAACACATGGAATGAAAATGGTTCATTGGGAGCGTTGTCTATATCTGCTTTACCACCTACTGAATATGATTGTGGCTCAATAGAATATGACGGAATAACACTTAATGTAAAGGTAAAAGCTGTTGCTACACAACATACATTTTCTGCGGAACCTTTTTCTAGTAAAAGTAGTATGATAATAAATTTTTCAAAACCAGTAAGTATTGCAATGGTAAAAGAAGTTAGATTGTCCATAGAACATGTATTGTCATTTCTCCAAAAAAGACAAAATATCGAATTAAATGAGACGGAGATCTTTTGCACAAATTGTGGATACAAAAGAATTTTCGGATCATTTGTTATTCAAAAAAATGCAACTATCCAAGAAATTGATAATAAAAAGAAAAAAAGATTGATTGATTATACCATTATCAAAGATTGTTTTTCCAATCTAGTCTTATTGAGTTTGCAAAACAAATTGTATTACGAAAACATCCCGAAATGTACTGCTGACTGGAATGTTTACGGACCAGATAGAATCATTTTTAATTTTGCCGCTTTTGATCGTATTAGCGAATTATATTATTCTGAGACGATGCGTTCTCAGGATTTTTATGATGTGAGATCTTTATTCTTTGAAATATCAAAAGAACTTCAAATAAAATTTGGAGGCAAAAAGAAAAAAGCAGCTAAAGAGATAGGAAAACGGATATTGGGATTGGAGAGTAGTTTACAAGATAGATTTGTTAAAATAATTAAAGAACACATTGGTTGTATAGATGTGTTTATGGAACTAAACTATGGTAAAACATGGCGTACAAAAATACCATCGATTGGCTCCAGATTGAATACTATTCGCAATGATATTGCACATGGTCATATGGATTTGCATTACGATGATAATACGATATTAGATTTTGAAACTCTAGAGATATTATTATATGCAATTTGGTTAAGAAAGGCTGATCTTTGCGATTATAACATAAAAATTGCAATTGAACAATTGTTTCATTTAGGGGTGCTTATAGAAGACAAAAACAACGAATAACTTATTACATTTAAAAGTCTGGATTAGTAGTTTTTAAACAAGAATAAGCCTATGTTTTAAAGCATGGGCTTTTTCTGTACACAAAATTTGGTCTTCATAAACCAAAGAAAAGAATTTTGAAAACCTTCGTGGACTTCCGCTCTCTTCTGTGGTATGCTTTGTCTCGCAGGAGGTGAAAAAATATGACAAGGCATACAAATGACTTAAGGCGATTGTTAATTCCTTTTATGAATTAGCAATCGCCTTTTGAAATTAATACACTGAAACATTGACAACTCTTATATATTTTATCATTGGTGGTAAAATAAAATAAAAAGGAGTTGTTGAAACATGAATGAAATTACTAAACGCACTATTGAAGACTACAAGAATTATTTAATCGAGGAAGAAAAAAGTTCCGTCACCATAGAAAAATATATTCGTGACATAAATGCATTCGTGCAGTGGTCGGACGGCAGAGCAATGACAAAGATACTTGTGCTTGAATACAAAAACATATTAGTACAGCAATATGCTCCTGCAAGTGTGAATTCGGTTTTATCTTCTCTCAACGGATACTTTAATTACATTGAAAGATACGATCTGAGGGTCAAGAACTTAAAAGTGCAAAGACAAATCTTCTGTCAGAGTGAAAAGGAACTGACCAAAGCAGAATACGAAAGACTTCTCAAAGCTGCAAAGAATAAAAAGAATGAGCGCCTCTACCTCATTATGCAAACGATATGTGCCACAGGAATCCGTGTGAGTGAACTGAAATACATCGATGTAAATTCTGTTATGACAGGTCAGGCTCAGGTTAGGTTGAAAGGCAAAATTCGAATAATAATACTTCCAAAGGAACTGTGCCAACTACTGAAAAAATATATAAAGGAAAGGCATATCACATCAGGCAGTGTATTCGTAACGAGAAAAGGTCAACCTGTGGACAGGCACTCAATATGGAAATCGATGAAACAGTTGTGCGAGACCGCCGGAGTGTCAAAAGAAAAAGTGTTCCCACATAACCTCCGCCACCTGTTCGCACGAACCTACTATTCGCTACAAAAAGATATCGTTCGCCTGGCGGATATACTTGGTCACTCAAGCGTAAATACTACCAGAATCTATACCATAGAAAATGGTTCTACCCACCGCAGGCAAATGCAAAGAATGGGACTTGTACGGATGCAAAATTAAAAAACCACATAATCAGCATTATGTGGCAAAATAATTAAAATATTTGAATAAATTATACCACAAAAATACATAAAGGTCAATGTTTCAGAGATAAATAGAACGAATTTATAAAATTTGCACACGGCAAATAGACCAATGAAAAAAATCGAACTCATTGGTCTGAGGCTCTTTTGAATTCGTGGTAACTGCAATCACCTGAGAGGGTGATTTTTTTGTTTCAGCCGTCTTAGTTACACACATAATGCTGATTATGTGAGCTAATGGGAGTTGAGTAGAAATATGCCCGACATAGATAAAGAAAAATCTTGCTGCTTCTTCGGTCACAGAAAGATTACTGAAACAGAAGAATTAAAAAATAACCTATGCAGAATTATAGAAAATTTAATTGTAAATGAAAAAGTTGATACCTTCCTATTCGGGAGCAAAAGCGAATTTGACAGTTTGTGCCTTAAAACAGTAACCGAGTTGCGAGAAAAATATCCTCGCATCAAGCGGATATACGTCAGGTCAGCATTTCAACATATTCCCGACTGGTATGAGGATAGTCTGCTTAAACATTATGAAGGTACATACTTCCCTGAACATATGGAAAACGCAGGCAGAGCATCTTATGTGGAACGCAATCAGGAAATGATTAACCACAGTAAATTCTGCGTGGTTTATTACGATGAAAACTATCTTCCTCCAAGACGTAGAAACAGCAGACGGGATTTGTTTGACTACCAACCCAGAAGTGGCACAAAGCTTGCTTATGAATATGCTGAAAGAAAAAACAGAAGTATTATTAATCTTTTGAGTTGAGACATTTTTGAAATATGTCTCTAAAGTTCTTGTATAATATACATTATGCATAAAATTTGTCTAAATATAAAGAAAAATGGTGAAACACATTGACAAATCTAACACCAATATGGTAAAATAATGTAAATTATGAATTCATTTAGTTGGTTACTCTACGAAAAGAGGTTTGTAATAATGGAAGAGATATCAAGATTTTTTCTAACTGAAGAAGAAAAGAATGAATTTATCGAAGCATTGACACCGGAATTAGCACTGCTCCGGGCAAAAGCAGAAATATCACAAGAAGAAATAGCAAATTTAATAGGAGTTTCAAGACAAACGTATGGTTCGATAGAGAGAAAGGCGAGAAAAATGTCATGGAATACTTACCTATCTCTTATTCTTTTTTATGATTATAATAAAAAAACGCACAAGATGATTCGAAACATCTCAGCTTTTCCGCATGAGTTAATTAAACGTTTTAACGAAGGTGAAGAACCGGTTGACTTTGAGTTAAACATGTTATTTAAGGCGGATACAAAGAACATTATTGATTCGTTAGATGAACAGGCTATCTCCACACTAAAGACCATTTTAATGGTAGAATATTCTCGTTGTAATAATATTTCTGGTGAAGCGGTTGTTAAGTTCTTTGAGGGTGTTGATTTTACAAAGAGAGAAATTTCAGAAAAACAAGAAGATACAGCACAAGCATTAAAGAACATTAAAAGGAACAATTAGAATATGAGCAAAGCTATTAAGAAAATTACAAACCAATTTATAAAACAACATTCAATATCAGTTGTAAATTATTCTACTTTAAGAGACGTGGCAAAAAGAATTGGTTATACAATTATAGAATTCAATAACATTTTTAATGATAAAGATGTTGAAACGGTTATACAGAATTTACGACTCAGTGAAGCGGTGTCTCAATCAAGAGGATTTACATATGTAAGTAAAGATTATCGCCTTATTTTTATAAATGAGGATTTAAGCGATGATGAAAAGACTTTGGTTCTCTCGCATGAACTTGGGCATATTGTTTGCGAACATTTTACAACCACTCCTATCATAGGCAAGGATGTCAAAGAGGAATATGAAGCAAATGAATTTTCTCATTATTTATTAAATCAAAACTCTTTGCGTAATTTAAAACTTACGATTACAAAACATAAAAAGAAAGTAGCAGTAGTTGCACTGTCTTTTGTTGCCATATTGGTTACGATTGTCACTGTTATCACTATTAATCAAGAACAATCGTATTACGACAATTGTTATATCACATCGACAGGAAATAAATACCATAAAAAAGATTGTATTTTTGTCAAGGATAAAACAACTGTAAAACGGTTGACTAAAGAAGAATATGATGCCGGCAAATATGAAGCGTGCGACATGTGCTTGCCTGACAAAGAATAAACATCTGCATTATGAGGAGAAAGGAAATTATTATGGATAACGAAAAGAAAGTTATGTCTGCAACAGAAAACATAGAAAGCTCGGAGAATGTAGTTTTAGAAACACCAAATGCAACAGAAGAATCATGTTCCGTTGAATCAAATAGTGAAGAAAGAAGATGCCCAAACTGTGAAGCACTGATTATTGAAGAGAAATCTTTCTGCACGGAATGTGGTACTTCACTAAAAAGTGCCTGCGCAAAGTGTGGTACAGAGTTGCAACCTGGACAACTTTTCTGTCCAGAATGCGGTAACCAAATAACTGAAAGCAACTGCGATGGGAATATAGCACAATATAATAAAGAAATTGCTGATAAGCAGAGAAAGAAAGGTAAACACAAAAAACTTAAAATCGTTCTAAGTGTAATTTTAGCAGTTTTGGTCGTAGTCGGTGGTTATTTTGGTTATATCTATCATTTGAGACAACAAGTTTTAGGATATGCAATAGAAACAGAAAAATATATTGAAGCTATAAATGATACCAAAAGCGATCTCTCGGCTGCTAACGAAGCCTGGAATATAGTAAACAACGGTGGTTCTTGGCTTTACTATGGAACATTAAAATCTTATGCTAGATCGATGTTTTCAACTAACATTTCAAATGCAAAAACTGCAAATTCAAAAATAGTAGACCTCTATAATGATATAAAAGAATTTGAAATGGATGATTCATATGTTGATGATATAAAAGCAAAAGCACAAGAAGTGCAAGATGTTTATTTGAGCGTGTATGATTCTGTAATTGTCAACGAAAGCGGCTATAGCAGTTCGAGTCTTTCAAATTTATCTACTAAGATTTCAGAACTCCAAAAAATTGTAGAAAATGTTAAAGATGCGTATGGTAACGCAAATGTGAAAAAATAAACCGCATAGCGGTATATAGAAAGGAACTTTATATTATGGAAAACGAAAACAAAGTTATGCAGGAAGCAACAGTAACCGAAGCGGTTGAAAACGAAGCAAAGCAGCCTACAACAGAAAACAGATGCCCAAATTGTCAGGCTCTGCTTGGTGAAGGTCAAACCTTCTGTCCCGAGTGTGGAACTCCGCTTAAAAAACTTTGTCAGAAATGTGGTGCAGAACTGCAGAATGGACAGGTGTTTTGCGCAAAGTGTGGTCAAAAGACGGATGGAACCGTTGTGTTGGATGCTAGCCAAGCCATCAATCAGTTTAATACAAATATGGTAGCTCAACAAAAGAAAAACAAACTTATTCCAGTTATTATTGGCGGAGTTTGCGTAGCTATTGCCATTCTACTTTTTGCTAGCGGAACAATCGGCGGTGGAGTGAATTTTGAAAAGAAATTTGCAGATATAGCAGATGAATCATGGTGTGACATAGCATCTGATGGAAGTTATATGAAGTTAGATACAAATCCATATGATATTGAGGATAGCTTTGAAAGAGATGCATGGAATGCAATTGAAGATACCAATGCAGAATTAGGCTTTTCAGAAGCGTTATTTAGTAAAATGGGTGAAACGCGGTCTATGGATGGAAGACAGTCAGACGAAAACGATAAATATAAAGTGACTTGGACATATCACCCGGATAAAGGTCTTGAAGTTATGTATGAGAAGAAATAAATAACAACAAAAAATTTGACAAGGAGAATATATCATGGGAAAATTAAATGTAATTATTGTTGACGCAACAGGAAACAAGGAGCAAAAGGTTGGATTACCTGATGATGTAAAAATCGGTATCATTATGGTTAAGCTTGTTGAAAAAATCAAATTGCCTTCAACAGGTCCTGATGGTAATCCTATCAGCTATAAATTCATACATAAAGTTTCCGGAAGACAGCTTTTGGAAACACAGACTTTAGCAGATGCTCATATCAAAGATGGAGATGTATTAAGGCTTCAACCCGAAATTACTGCAGGCGCAGTTTGCACAAAGTGCGGTAAAACTATGCAAGATGGAGTTGCTTTTTGCACAGATTGCGGACAGCCGATGAATATTGTACAGCAACCAAATTTTGTTCAACCCAATTATGGAGTATATCAGGTTAACACAATCAACAAATCTACCCCTGTTAAGGTGTTGGGAATTATTTCGTCGGTAATACATTTTTTGGCGACATTTATATTTTTAATGGTAGCTTTCGATTGTTATGATTTTGAATATGCAGCACCATATCTTATGTTTGCGTTTTTCTTTTGTGCCCAGGGGTTTTTAACTTTAGCAATGACTATTTATATGTCAAACAGAATTAAAAAGTAAGGTGAATATTATGTCGACGGAATTAGAATTAAATAAAGAGGATTTTGAAGAAACCAGATATTCACGATTAGAACTTATTCCCTGGTGGAATCAAGAACTTCTACACAATTCAACAGTAATGGTTGTAGGTGCCGGTGCCATCGGCAATGAACTTATCAAAAACCTTGCCTTGCTTGGTGTGGGCAAAATCGTTATTGTTGATATGGATAAGATTGAGCAAACAAACCTTACTCGTTCTATTCTTTATAGAATGAAAGATGTTGGCAAATATAAATCCCAGGCCGCAGCAGAAGCTGCTATGGAGATTAATCCTGATGTTAAAGCAATATGCCTCAATCAGAATATTGTTACAGATATTGGTCTTGGTGTATTTCGCAGTATGGATATTGTTCTCGGTGGTCTTGATAACCGTGAAGCAAGACTTGCAATTAACCAGTCATGTTATAAGGTAAACAAGCCCTGGATTGATGGTGCTATTGAGGTTTTAAACGGTTTTGCTAGAGTGTTTGTTCCGCCCGGTCCGTGTTATGAATGCACAATGACCGAAACAGACTGGAAACTCATCAATAAACGTAAATCCTGTGCACTTTTAACGCATGATGAGATGTTAGAAGGCAAAACGCCTACTACACCTACTTCATCATCAATTATTGCAGGTGTTCAGGTTCAAGAAATGCTGAAGATTTTGCACAATGACAGAAATCTTCCTACGCTTGCCGGCAAAGGGTATGTGTTCAATGGACTTACCCATGATTCTTTTGTCGTAGAGTACCAGCTTAAAGATGATTGTATGAGCCATGATTTGTATGACAATATAAGGGAAATGGATTGGTCTGCTCGTGAAGTGTCTGTAAAAGATGTTTTAAATCAGGCAGCAAAAGACCTTGGTGATGGTGCAATCATTGAATTTGATCGTGATATTGCTACAACTGCAACCTGTGTTTGTGGAGATACAAAAGACATTTTCAATACTGTGAACCGTCTTCGTGGCAAAGATATTGTTTGCGAAAAATGTGGTAAATCTATGCAATTTGAAACTATACACACAATTAATGGTGAAGAAGATTTTCTTGATAAAAAATTATATGAAATCGGTATACCTTTGTATCATATCATTGCAGTGAGGAAAGGTATGAAATATGTTTATTATGAATTATCAAAAGATAAAAACGAAGTGTTAGGAGGTCTGTTTGAATGAATGCAAGAATGAGGAGAATTGCCTCCGACTATGAACAGATTAAGAAGAATTTTTCGAATCATAAGAATATTGTAGTAGAACCAATTGGTGAAGAACCTGCCGAAAAGTACAGAGTTACATATTATGTAAATGGTATATACCTTTTAGAAGACGGCAGGATCGAAACTCTTGGTAAACACATCGTAATTATTACATTACATGCTGAATATCCGAGATATAAGCCGATATGTACTATTGCTACACCTATCTGGCATCCTAATTTTAGAGATGGACAGATTTGTATAGGTGATATCTGGGGAGCTGGAGAATCACTCTGCGATATTATTGTAAACATCGGTGATATGATTCAATATAAATCCTGGAACTCCTTTAGTCCTCTTTCTGCTGATGCTGCCGAGTGGGCTATTGCAAACAAACACCTATTCCCTGTTGGTAATGTTAATTTGTGGACCGGCGAGGAAGAAGACGGCACAGTAAAAAAAGAGTTTGATATTGATCTTTTTGATGAAGATGAAGAAACATCATCAACTGAAACTATTCCGGAAGTGGTAGAATCCGCTCCTGTACAGGAAGAAATGCCGGTTGTTTCAGCAGAAACAACTGTTGAACAAGTTCCTGTAGCTACTGCTATATTGGAAAATGAAGATGAGAATGACTTTGAAATTACTGCTGAAGAATTAGAAGGAATTGAATTTGTTCCGACTGCAGTAAGAATGCAAGGCAGCCAATATGGAGCAACTGCAAAAGGTGGCAAAGTTAACTTTAAAACTGTATTAGTCAAAGGCTTATTATGGGCTTTAATAGGCGCATTTATTGGCTTTGGTGTTTCAGAAGTTTCTGATGGTTTAACTGGTAATGCCTCCGTTGCAAGAATGTTAGGACATCCTGAAATTGCTGAATATTATGAATATACAGAGCAAGCAAATGATGTTTTAGCCCCTGTAGATGCAGCATTTGAAAAATACTGCAAAGAACAAGGAATAGATCCTGAATCAGAAAACGCTTTAACAAATTGGTTGACGAACAATACTTCTAAGTATTCAAGTACTGTCGAAAAATATTTGGAATACAATGAAAAAGCCGAAAATGCATTGTATGAAGCCTATGAAAATGATTTTAATTCTAACGAAGACAAACTTGGCGAAGCGATGGAAGGAATATCAAGAACTCATACTGCATTGTGGTCCGCATTAATCGCTTTATTCATCGGTCTTTTCCTTGGTCTTGGAGAAGGCATATACTATGGTTCAAAGGAAAATGCAATTAAATATGCTTTAATTGGTGCCGGTATATCAATAGTTGTTGGTGCTGTAAGCGGATATCTTGCACAGTGGATGTATGCTTCGATGTTGACCGATTATTCGTCTGACTTTACCAAAGCTCTCGTAAGAGGTTTGGGTTGGGCAATAATGGGTATTGGTATAGGCTTATCCGTAGGTCTTATCAAATCTGAACAAAAGAGAATAATTTTCTGTTCTCTCGGTGGTGTTATTGGTGCATTTATAGGAGGATTCCTATTTAACTATGTATGTGATATCATTCCAAATGACATTGTTGCACGCGGATTTGCAATAGTTATTATGGGCCTTTTGATCGGTGTTGGCGTAGGTGTACTTGAACAGTTTGCAAAAGCTGCTTGGCTCAAAGTTATAAGAGGTGAATTTGAAGGTAAAGAATATCTTGTATTTGAAGGTACAACAAGTATTGGTAATAGTGGAAAGAACACTATTGTATTGTTCAAAGATAAACTTGTTGCACCAAATCATTGCGATATTGTTCAAGAAGGTAGCAAATATGTCCTGGTAGATAAAGGCTCACCAATGGGTACTGTTGTTAATGGTATGCGTGTGACTCGCCATGTTTTAAAACAGGGTGATGCAGTTGCTATCGGTAACTCTGTACTAGTATTTAACACGAAATAATATAGAAGGAGATGAGTGGTATGAAATATAGAATTATCAGCATAGCGATTGTGTTCATACTGCTTATCTCTTTTTCTGCATATGCAATTAACTTTACACCTGAAGAGACATATAATTCGGTGGTTGTTGTATATACAGATACAGGGGTTGGCAGTGGTTTTTCTATTAAAGAAAATATAATAATAACAAACGCACATGTTGTGGGATACAGTAAAAAAGTTGCAGTTAATTTATACGATGGAACGACAATTAAAGGCAACGTTATAAAAACTGATATTGAAAAAGATTTGGCGTTGATTGAGGTTGATAAAACAATTACACCATTAAGTATAAATTCAAACAATTTAAGTATAGGTCAGGAAGTATATGCAATAGGCGCACCAAAAGATATGCCTTACACCATGACCAAAGGAATCATATCAGCACTTGACAGAAAACTTGGACAAAACACCTACATACAAATAGATGCATCTGTAAATTCCGGAAACAGTGGCGGTCCGCTTGTTGATGACAATGGAAATGTGATTGGAATCATTACTCTAAAAGCATCTGATGCGGAAGGAATTGGCTTTGCAATTAACACAAAAGATATCAATAATTTTATTGAAGGTGTAGAAGTCCCTGAGCAACAAGTTTCTTCTGAAACCGAAAATGGAGAAAAAGATATATTGCCAAACGAAAATAATGCTGAAACAAATGAAATGCAAAAGACTCTTATGGCAGAAAACGATGGATTAAAAATAGCACTGTGTATGTCTGTTATTTTTAATATTATATTAGGATTGTTATACCTTCACATATTGTTTAAAAAACGTTCCAAGAAAGAAAAAGACGAGTTTGATTTTGAAATTGAAATTGAGGAGTAGCGATTATGAAGAAGAAAAAAACTAAGGCAAGGGTTTCTCATAAAAATATTACACCCGATTTGCCACAAAATATAGTTCCTGTAGGAGAAAGAGTTTTTGATGATAAAAACATTTATATTCATCAAAAAGTTTATGCACAAATACATAAATTTGCTGCCAATAAAACAGAAAATGAGCATGGTGGAATCTTGGTTGGCAGAATTCTAAATGAAATGGGTAAAGAAAATACAATTATAGAAGGCTTTATTGAAGCGAAATACAATGCAGCTACGCCTACTACTTTAACATTCACCCACGAAACATGGGATTATTTCCATTCTGAAATGGATAGAAAGTATAAGGATAAAAAAATTGTGGGATGGATTCATACTCATCCTAATTTTGGAATATTCTTGTCTGAAAATGACCGATTTATACAACAAAATTTCTTCACTGATGCTAATCAGGTAGCCTATGTAGTCGATCCAATTCAAAATGATGAAGGCTTCTTCTTTTGGGTGAATGAAAAATTAGAACGTTGCCCTGGTTTTTACTTGTTTGATAAAAACGGAGTTAAAATAAAACAAAAGGCATGGTCAACTGATCCGGATGAACTTAATGAAGATGTAATTGTAAAACATAGTAAGATACATCCTATTCTTACAATTGCACTTGTTCTTGTTATACTTGTAAATCTTTTTGTGATAATGCAACAATCTAGGAGAATAGACACGCTTGAAAGGCAGGTTGAGGATCAGGAATTGGTACTTCGGTATGGTGTTCTTGGCATTTATGGTAATCCTGAAATATCGGATGTTGCTGATAATATAAGACAGCAAATAGAAGCACAGGAAAAATCTAAAAAACAAGCGATTCAGGATGCTATGAAACAACAAAAAGAACAACAAGCGACAGAGGCGAACGAACAAGAACAAAAAGAAGAAAAAAATACTGAAGAAAATGAAACAAACACAGAGAATAACGGAGGTACAGAATAATGGATTTTATAGGTAAAATTTGTCCCTATTGCAAAACTGAATTTAAAGAAGGCGATGATGTCGTTGTATGTAGCGTTTGCGAAATGCCACATCACAAAGAATGTTGGATAGAAAATAAAGCATGTACTACATTTGGATGCACAGGCACAATTGTTGGTGCAGAGCAATATGCAGAAGCTGTAGATAATAAGACATTCTGTTCTAAATGTGGAGCGCCTTTAAGTGAAGGGCAAAAATTCTGTGCTTCATGCGGAACACCAGCAGGAGCAACAGGTGAACCACATTTTCAGGTTGCTGGAGCATATGCGGCAAACCAAAGTTATCAGCAAAATACATATACTGCGCCTCAGCCACAGTACACACCTCAATATTCTGCTCCGCAGTATAATGCTGGTTATAATCCTTATGGTCAACAACAGGTCGATCAGGATTTATATACATTTATACAGTCTAATCAGCCATTCTATATATCAAAGTTCCAAAAAATGCAGATGAGTAACAGTAAAACATCATGGAATTGGTGTAGCTTTTTATTCAGTGCATATTGGTTGGCATATAGAAAAATGTATGGTATAGCAGCGGCATATGCCGGAATCTCCTTCGTATTAGGGTTGATTCCTGGTCTTGGTTCTATTTTAGGATTAGCAATGTCTATCTGTGCTGGTATATTTGGAAATCATTTTTATAAACAATATATAGACGGAGAATTACAGGTAGCTAAGAGTATGGATGCGATGAATAAAACCGCCTATATAGCCAAGAAAGGTGGAACAAGCGCAGGTGCAGTTTGGGTTGTTATAGGAATAATGACTGTTCTTGGAATGATAATAGGCAGTAGCATGTAAGGAGGCTTATTATGGATGATACAAATATTGAAATTTTAGAAACCGAAAGTGTTGTTATCGAAAGTTCAGTAGTTGCATTACCTATGAATTTTGTGTCTGTAGGAACTGTGGAACACGATAGTGTTCAGGTTTATATCAAACAAGATGTTTATAAACGAATAGAGAAATTCGCTAAAGAAGAAATGTCAAAAGAAGTTGGAAGTATTTTAATTGGCGACTATGTGGATGAAAAAGACAGAAAAACTATAATAATTTCAAATTACATTGAAGCAAAATATACCGATGCTTCTGCCTCTACTCTTACCTTTACACATGAAACATGGGATTATGTATATAGAGAAAAGGATAAAAAATATCCGGACAAAAAAATAGTTGGCTGGCAACACACTCACCCGGGATATGGAATTTTCCTATCAAATTATGATATTTTCATACAGGAAAATTTCTTTAACCTTCCTTGGCAGATTGCATATGTTGTAGATCCTATTGCAGATACAAGAGGATTTTTTGAGTGGAAAAATGATAAAGTTGCCAAAATGTCAGGCTTTTATGTTTATGATGAAATTGGCAGAGAAATAAAAATTTCAGAAAAAGCCAAGCCTGTTAAAAAACATTTTTCCATTACAACTATTATTTTGTCGTTCTTGCTACTTGTTTCGCTATTGGTTTCAGTTTCGTTTGGGATTGAGAAAAACAATGTTATGGATAGGCTCAACGAAGCACTTGCAACGATAAGCCAGCAATCCAACATTCAAATGGATGAAACACCAACGGTAGTAGAACAAGAACTGCCCGAAGATGTTGAAGCATTTAAGGTGTATGTAGTACAGGAAGGTGATTATCTAGAAAGTATATGCGAGCAATATGGTTTAGATTACATGAGCAATATACAGAAGATAATGAGAATCAATAGCATAACAGATGTAAATAAAATCTATGTAGGTCAAAAATTGTACTTGCCTATAAACGAATAAAGAGGTGTTTTTATGATAATATGCTCTCGTTGTAAAACAGAAAATGAAGACGATGTGAAATTTTGTAGAGAATGCGGAAACGATTTGATAACAAATGTTGATGCACCGGCGAATGAGGATCTAAAAAGCTTGGCAGACTCATTAAATGAACAAGCAGTACATACAGAAAAACAACCATTTAATCTTAATAAAGCTATTTCTGAAGTGCCAAAAAAACTTTGGAGCGGAATAAAGAAATCTATATTTTTTAGAAAAAAGAAAAATACAATTATCACCTGTTCTTCTCTAGTAGTCATGATATTGTTGATAATTGGAGTTTTAAATAGCGGTTATATTGCGTTTACCATGGCATACAACATGGGTAAATACGATGCAGCAAAAAATATTCAAGGATGGTCGTTTAATAGTAATGGTGTGAAATCTAATATAGAGAAATTTGTCATAAATAAAACTGAATCTTACTATGCTGATTTCTCTTCCGAGAAGATAACGTATGAGGAAGCTAATGAAAAGTTTGATATTGCGGAGGATTTCAGCAGCAACAAGGATGCAAAAAATAAGGCTGATAAATTACAAACTTCAAGAACATCTTATACAAAAGCAGAAGAATACGAGAAGAACGGCGATACCTTTAGTGCTGTATTGGAATATCTTAAAGTAATCGAAGAAGATAAAAACTATAATACAGCAAAAGAAAAAATAGAAAAGAATAAGCCAACTGTAAAACAACAAGCTATTTCACAAATGGATAACTGTGTTGCAGTAAATGATTTTAATACTGGTTTAAAAATTGTATCCGATATGGAAAAGATATTCTCTAACGATGCTGATATTAATAATTATAAAAAGGATTTTGAAGCACGTAAAGAAGCACATAGAATTCAGGAATTAAAAGATAATCAAAAAGTCAAAGTTACAAGCGTAAGATCATTTAACGATGGTTATTATATTGTTTTTAGAAAAGCCCAAGCAATATTGAAAAATTGCAGCAATAATGTTTTAAAAGAAGCAACAATTGTGTTCTTGTTGTTCGATAGTAACGGATATCCTGTAGATGCAGATTATTCGATGTACTCAGAAAGTGGAGTAGACAATAGTGAACGATGTGGTACGGGAAGCATGAATCTACAACCTGGTGAATCTTGGGGGTACGGCAAGGCGATGGATATTCCGGATAATGCAACGCAAGTTAAAGCCTGTGTAAAATCTGCTGAATTTTATGATGGCGGTACATGGACGAATCCGTATTACGAACATTGGCTTAAAACTGAAAAAGACAGATATTAATTGATTTAAAGAGATATAGCAGCATTTGGTTGTTATATCTCTTTTTTCGTTCAAAAAAATTCCTTCGTAGACTTATGCCATCTTCTGTGGTATGTTTGTGTTGCTAGATAAGGTAAATACAAAAATCAGGAGATGAATATTATGAAGAAAAAAGTATTATGTACGGCATTGGCGGTAATGATGCTGATGACAACCACGGCATCGGCAACTGCAAAACCTTGGTGGCTCAGTAAATACCGAGTGACCTTCGACAATGAACTTGGAATCGTAGGAAATGTGACCTTAACCTTCGCATCGGACGGCGGAAACTTTATCAGACCAAAAACCAAACGATACGGCGAGAGCATCAGCTTGGAGAGTTATATACCAACAAAATACGGATATACATTCAAGGGATGGTTCACTGATCCCCGAACAAAGCAAAATCAGGTAACAACATTCAAATTTACAAAGCCTGATGTTCTTTATGCGAAATGGGAAAAGAATCCGGAAGAACCCATAAATCCAAATGAT
>JAZQAN010000029.1:0-1859 GCA_045545235.1 Clostridia bacterium
CTTGTATCTGCATTCTTATATGGCAAAACTATTGTAATCTTCATTTGTACCTCACATCCTTAATTGCACAATCATTCCTCTGCTATTAGTTTATCATACGTATTCACCTCTGTGTATGAATATTTAGCACTAAATACTGACTTTTTTGAACTGTTTTTGACATTGATAAAACAGTACAACCGGTCATCGGAACCTACATCCGACCGATTGCACTGTTTCTCTAATCATATTATATTCCGATTATACCGACCTTTCTCTTTCAATATTCCTCCTGAACTGCCCCACAGTCATCCCGAACCTTTTCTTAAAGGCACGCATAAAATGCTCATCATTTTCAAAGCCGGATTTTTCAGCCAGTTGACTTACGGAATAATGCTCCTCCTCTAAAAGCTCTGCCGCACGCAAAAGCCTTTTCTCTGAAAGATATTCTATAAGGGTTTGCCCTGTCACCTTTTTAAACAATCTCCCAAGATGCTGATGACTTACAAATAGCATCTCACTTACATTTCCAACACGAAAATCCGAACGGGCGAAATTTAAATTCATAATATTCTTAGCATTCTCAACCAGACTGTTTTTTTCAACAGGCGGTTGTCCTGATAAATTAGACGCATACTCCGCCCCTAAAACTTTCATAAGTATCGAAAGTGCATCATAATATGTTTCAACCGGCAACTTAGCATCGTCAAAAATGCCATCAAATAACCTTGCTATACGCTCAGGTGCCTTAGACGTACAGACAGGTTTTCTCACACTGAGCCCAAGTGCCCGTTGCAGATCAAAGAGTGTATCTTCCGCAATCCCCAGCCAATAATATCTCCACGGTTCATCCAAATCAGAATAGTACACTGCAGGTGTCTTGTATGGTATGACAAAAAAATCCCCTGCCGTAATTTCATATTTTCTCCCGTTCAAAAACAAGTAACCTTTGCCATTCCGAACAAAATGCAATGCCGTCCAGTTATAAATTCTTGCAAAGTCGCAAATTTCCGTTGTTCTGAAATCATCATATCCCAAAAACATCAACTTGAAAACGTTATCGTGTTCCTCTTTTAATCTTAAAAGTTTGCTTTCGTGAGGCTCCGGCATAATCATCTCTCCCTGTTTGAAGTTTTCAAATACATTTTATATCATTTTTTCTCAAAAAACAACAACATATTCAAAAAAGTCATATATTTGCGGTAAAAACTCATTTTTTTCCATCCGATTGTATGGTATTATTTCAAGACGGAGGTTGATTTGATTATGAAAAAAATACGCTTTGCTGTCTGCGGAGTTGGTCTTCGAGGAAGCAGTCTTATTGAGAACGTTCTTACAAAACTTAGTGATGTCGAAATCTGCGCCGTATATGACCCTTACATAAACAAAGTTGACGCACTTTGCGATAAATTAAAAAGCAATAATATACCTGTTCCGCACAAATATACAGGTTATCGTGAAATGCTTAATGAGGAAAGGCCTGATGCCGTTTTAGTCTCCACAAGCTGGAATGCGCATATAGAAATAGCATTATATGCAATGGAAAACGGCATCGCAGTCGCACTTGAAGTCGGTGGTGCATACAGCGAAAAAGAATGTAGGGCTTTGGTTGAAACATACGAGCGAACGAAAACCCCGATTATGTTTATGGAGAACTGTTGTTTCGGAAAAGACGAACTTTTCGCTGCTTCATTAGCTAAACACGGTGTTTTTGGAAAAATTGTATACTGTCACGGTGCATATATGCATGATTTACGTGAAGAAGTATCATACGGTGCTATCAGACAGCACTATCGACTTGACGAGTACACAAACAGAAACAGAGATAATTATCCTACGCACGATCTCGGTCCCATTGCAAAAATTTTAAACATAAACCG
>JAZQAN010000030.1:0-33067 GCA_045545235.1 Clostridia bacterium
AAAATGGGAAGATAATAAATAGGATAAAGGGATTGTAAAAAACTAATTGTTTTTTACAATCCTGATTTTTTTACATTCCCTTTTTTGTTGCTTTTTATAACTTTTTATTATATACTTTATTTAGTGAGTTTTTTATCCTGAACACTGGACATTAGGGACCAAAGGCGAAATTAGTATTTATGCGGGTTTGCGGAGTTGCGGTTCACTTTTGTTTGCTGTAAAAATGGCAAATGACAACTCGAATTTCGAAAGGTGGTAGGTATTTATCATAAATATTCGCTTTTAAGCGATGAGGACTTTAGGTTCTTATAAAAATTAAAAACAAGTATGTTTTTTGGCAGACTATAGAAATCTATAGTCTGCCATTTTTTTGTATCAATTATTAAAAACAATAAAAATCGGAGGATTAAAAAATGGTTGAATATTTTGTAACAAAAGGAAAATTGGTAGTAAGAAACGGAGCGCCACTTGTAGTGTTAGATGGAGAAGAAAAAGCTCTTTCACAGGTAGAGTTCATTTTATGGACGAGCCTGCACTGGAATGTTTTAAATAAGGAAACTCTTAAAGCAGAGTTTGACAGAAGAATGAGAAAATACAATCTGAGCTTAGATGTTTCTTTTGAGCAGACTGCACAGACGAAACAGACATTATAATCTTAAATAGTAATTAAAGTAAATATATAATATTGACATTTTAATTATCATAGTATATAATATAATTGTTATCAAATGATAGGTGGTGTTCTTTTTGAAAGACTTAATTAAAAACATAAGAAATTCTGTTAATATAAATCAGGAGCAGTTTGCAGATTGCTTGGGGACTACTGTACTCTCTATTAATCGTTGGGAAAACGGAAAAACTGAACCAAACAAAATGGCTCAAAAACAATTATATCAATTCTGCAAGGACAATAATATTGATTTAGCTAATATGATAATAGAATCAAAAACATATGAGAATACTGATGATAGGTTGATTTTATATCATGGTTCCAAAACAGGTATTGTCGGAGATGTTGCACCCATCAGTCGAGGTGAATGTGATTTCGGTCATGGGTTTTATATGGGAACTAGTACATTGCAGCCTCTTACTTTGGTGTGTGCAGAAGAAAAGCCTAAATTTTATACTGTGGAATTGGATTTGAATGGACTTAAGGTTCTAAATGTTGAAATTGGCCTTGAATGGGCATTACTGATAGCATATTATCGTAAAGAAATGGAATCAGCTATAGGTACAGAAGTTTATGAGAAATATGCTAATTTTGCAAATGGTTATGATATTATAATCGGCTATATAGCAAATGATCGTATGTATACAGAACTTTCTCGCTTCTTTAACAAAACCTTAACTGACACAGCATTAATACATTGCTTATCTGCACTCGACCTTGGTAAGCAATATGTTGCAATTACAGAAAAAGCGTGTAAACAAATCAAAATCCTGAAAGAAGAAAGTTTATCTCAGCTTGAACTTGCAATTCTCCGTGATATGAGTATAGAACGAAGAAAAGAAGGAATTGCTCTCGCTGATGAAATTGAAGTAAAATATCGCCGTGAAGGAAAGTTCTTTGATGAGATTTTGGGAGGAAAATGATTATGAATAAATCCTTACAATTAACTCTTTGCGATACTCAAGGTAAGTTGTTTGAGTTGTCAGGCGAACGTGGCTACGATAGCGAAGCATTTATTAAGGCATTTATGACAACAGATATTTCAAAGGATATGGACAAGGATTTTCATCATGTCCAGTGGGCGGGCAAGGAATACATTATGTCCCGTATGGAAGATGAAAATTCCAATGCTATAGTTAGTAACGGAATTGTATTTGATAACGAAACATTGTACTGGACCGGTTACATTTATAGATACTGGAATATATATACTGGTGAATCAAGCAAAGACATATATAAACAAGCTCCTGCCAAAACGATGCAAGCTGTTTATTTGATGTACCATACCATGAGTCCTGAACTTGCAATAGACAGACTAAAAGAGTCTTACAATGATAAAAAGTGATTTGGGTTTTGCTTGGTTTAAGGTATGTCAAATTTTGACCTGTTGACTTTATAAATTATACAACTATATGATATCTATATTTAGGAGACAAAACTTTGAATATATACGAATTATTAAAAAGCAATCTTGAGGTTAAAACTTACCGCATACCAATATCAGTCTTTACAGATGAGTTGAAGGAAGTGCTTATTACTGATAACGATAAATCACTTTTCGATTTAATAAAGAATATATCTTCTTTGGCTTTAAAGTTATTAGATTCTGGAGCAGAATTTTGTTCTATGATGGTAATTGAAGGTAGACGAACTTTCTCTGTTGAAGATTTAAAAGAGGATGATTATACATTATTAAGATCAATAGATTTATCTAAAATCCCACTAAATTTAAGAGCGCGCATTGCAGATATATTATGGCTTGAAAAGAAGGATTATAATGCTGCGAAAATTGCAGCCGAAAGTTATTTTGAATTATTCGATTTGTGGTATGATGAAAATAAATGGTTTGAAGCTTTAAAAATGGTTAAACGCGCTATATGTATTTCTGCCCAAATTAACATTAAGGAACTTTATAACAATTGTTGTCAAACTATATATGATTACATAAATGCACTTAATGGAAATGACAAAGATTTTTTATCTATATCATTAATCGAAGTTATGTATCAACAATCCTATGGTGATTTCAACAGTATCATTGGTGTATTAAACAATATAATTGCCAACAGTAAAGATAACCCTAACAAAACAGAGCGTGCATATGAATTAAAATTTAAATTTTTAAACAAATTAAAGGATACAGAAGCTGCCACACTCACGAATATTCAATTGGCTGAATACTTTGTTGCTTTTGGAGAATCTTGCGTTCAAAAAGAGCAGATTGGTCCATTAAAAGCTCAATATTTTTTTGAAAAAGCAATTATGTTATATAGAAACAATGGCGAATCAACAAAAGCAGAATCGACACACAAGAGGCTGGTTGAAATACAAAAAGATATACCCAAGCTAATGCATCCATTTAGAATTCCTTTTGATGGAGGTAAAATAAAAGAAAACATTGAAAAAAGTATGGAAGGGCTAACATTTGAAGAAGCTGTAATTAAACTTTCTCAGATGATATCATTCTATAAGAAAGAAGAATTCAAAAATATAGTTTTGAAGGAGGTACAGGAGTATCCAATACATTGGTTTACCAATAAGAAAATTAACGAAAAAGGACAAACTGTACTTACCGTGCCATCGTTGGATTTAAAAAACATCGATGAAAACCAAGATGTTTTAGAACTGCATATTCATAAAAAAATGTACGAATTTGAAGACATATATGGCAATATGCATTTGGTGTTTGCTTTAAATTATATAAGCGAGAATTTTGATGTAGAAAATGAAAGTTTAGATTTCATCATAAAAGATAATGCACTCATTCCATCTGGTAGAGAAAAAATAATTGCAACAGCTATTCGTCTTGCTCTTGCAGGAAATTACTACGAAGCATTACATATAATGGCCCCACAAATAGAAAATATTTTTAGAAACATAGCCATAGAAATAGGTGGGCTGACTGTGACTTTAGAAACTGATGGCACATCAAAAGAAAAAGTTTTAAGTTCTATTTTTGATCTTCCAGAATTAATAGATTGTTATGATAATGATATTTTATTTCTATTTAAAGGCTTACTTAATGAACAAGCCGGGGCAAATATTAGAAATAATATAGCACATGGAATTATGAATGAAAGGCAAGCATGTTCTGGTGCAAGCTTATTTTTTATTTGTGCAGTAATAAAACTGTTAGTTATTTCTTCAAGACGGTGTATAGAGATTCTGCTAAGTAAAAAAGAGATTCAAGCATATGAACCTCTTCCTACTGATGTCGTTAAATTAGAATCAGAAAATGAATAATAATTTTATAAATACACTTAATTGTTTACATGTTAGTAAATGTTTTTGTATTAACTCAATAGAAAATACCCTTTGGTCGATTTAAAGACCAAAGGGTATTTTTAGTTTGAAGAATGTTTAATCATAGTGTCTATAACATCGTAAATTTTAGTTCTTTCGTCAGAACTCAGTTTGTCAAGTTTATCTGCAAGAAGAGAATCCTTGACTGCGTAGCTTGTATACAACACATCTGCAAGTAGCATATCAGCCGAAACTTCAAGGGCGTTGGCTATTTTAAGAAATGTTTCAAGTGCGGGTATTTTTTCTCCTCTTTCAACCATGCCAATGTAATTTGTACTCAAATCGGTTTTCTCAGCAAGTTGATCCTGCCTGAGTTTTCGTTGGTTTCTGTATTTTCTGATGTTTTTACCTATGGTATCTAATTTCATCTTATTACCTCCTGATAGTCAACCTCTATCACTGTTAGTATAGATGAAATGTCTAACTTTATAAACAAACCAACCGGAAGACAGAATAACCAATAGTATTGATTTGTTGTGGTTTTTATAGTATAATATTTCAAAAATAATTGGATGTGATATTGTGATGAAGTATTATACTGCGTGTTTCTTCGGACACAGGAAGATAGCGGTTACAGATGAGTTAGTAATTCGTCTGAAAGAAGTTGTTGAGGACTTAATTGTGAGGGAAGAGGTTGATACATTTTTATTTGGAAGCAAGAGCCAGTTTGACAGGCTATGTTTGAAGGTTGTTACAGAGTTAAAAAAGAAATACCCTCACATCAGACGAATCTATGTGAGAGCAGAGTTTCCTTACATTGACGAAGATTATATGGTATATCTTTTGAAAAGGTATGATCATACGTATTATCCCGAAAGGATGATCAATGCAGGGAAGGCGGCGTATGTAGAACGTAATTATGAAATGATTGACAATAGCAGTTACTGTGTTATTTGCTATGATGAAAACTATATGCCTCCCAGACGGAAAAATAGCAGACGAAATTTATTTGATTATCAACCAAACAGTGGGACAAAGATTGCTTATAACTACGCACAAAAAAGGAGTAAAGATAATAAACACTATTAAATTATAAAATACAGATCATTGACAACTCTTATATATTTTATCGTTAGTGATAAAATAAACTCATAAGGAGTTGATTGAAAAATGAGAAAAATCACAAACAAACTAATACAAACTTTCAAAAAATATTTAATTGATGAGGAAAAGTCAGCGGCAACACTTGATAAGTATATCAGGGATATAACGGCATTTATGCACTGGTCCAACGAGCAGGAGTTATGCAAGAGTCTCGTGCTCGAGTACAAGAAAGAAATAATAGAAAAATATGCACCGGCAAGTGTAAATTCAATTATATCTTCAATCAACAGTTTCTTTGTGTACAATGAATGGTATGACCTGAAGGTGAAGTCTATTAAAATCCAAAAACAGATTTTTGCCAATAAGAACAAGGAACTTACCAAGTCAGAATATGAAAGATTGCTCAAGGCTGCCAAGAACAAAAACAATCAGAGATTATATTATCTTATGCAGACAATTTGTTCATCGGGCTTAAGAGTATCGGAGTTAAAATATGTAACTACAGATGCTGTAAGATGTGGTCAAGCGACAATAAGTTGTAAAGGTAAAATGAGAATCGTTATACTTTCCAAGCAACTTTGCAACATGCTTAAAGATTATATAAAAGAAAACAATATAAAAAGTGGCTCGGTTTTCGTAACAAAAACAGGTAAACCACTTGATCGTTCTAATATATGGTCAGATATGAAGATGCTTTGCGAAAGTGCCAGAGTATCAAAAGATAAAGTATTCCCGCATAATCTCCGCCATTTGTTTGCAAGAACTTACTACTCGCTTCAGAAAGATGTAGTAAGATTGGCTGATATTCTTGGACATTCAAATGTAAATACTACAAGAATTTATACAATGGAAAGTGGAATTGTGCATCGTCAGCAATTACAAAAATTGGGACTTTTGATTTGTTAAAATAAAAACACCACATAATTCATATTATGTGGTGAAAGAAAATATAACTTACATAATTATACGCGTAAATTATAGCACTTTCGACACGATTTGTCAATGATTTGTAACAATTAAAATAAATTTCATAAAAATGCACAAGAATAATGACAACAAAACCAGACCAATGACAAATTTGCTCATATCATTGGTCTAAAATTCGTGCTTCTTTTCACTGATTTTAATCTTATTTAAAACGATTATGCTTTTTTAATAACTATAAATATGTCTTGTCCACCACATAATATGAATTATGTTGTAGGCTAGGCAATTTTTTTTGAGTAAAATTATGACCGACTGGTCGGTATTGAGGAAATAAAAGAGGTGTTACAAGTGCTTAGTGATGAACAGAGAGAGCAGAAGAAAAAAGAACTGCTTGTAAAGTGTTTTGAACTATTCGTAAAGCAAGGCTTAGAAAATACAAGTCTAAACGAATTGGCGGCATATTGCGATGTTCACAAATCAACTATGTACAGTTACTTGGAGTCAAAGGATGAAATCGTAATTGAATGTGCAAAGATGCATATGCTTGAGCTTGACAAGATGTTCAAGAGAGTTTTCAAGAATCCGCCAAATACACTTAAAGAGGTTTTGCAACATGGTTTTGAAAAGATCGTGGAGGAGAAAAGTAAATTAAGGTTTGTCTATCAGGTTATATCAAGCCCATTGTATGGGGAACTGGCACAAAAGGAACTTTCCTTAATTTATATGAAGTATGTAGATTATTCAGAGCCGCTGGCACGCATCTACAATGTTGATGAGTCAGAATTTAGAACATGTTTTATCCTTTTTTTAAGTACAATGCATGACTATTGTATGTGGGGAAACGAAACACTTGCAAAAGAAAAGTTGAACTACATTTTTAGTAAGGTTAACGAACTGGAAACAAAGAAGGCAAATTAAGAGGAGTGACATATGTTGAATTTAATTTGGTTTGATAGTGGTTAGTTAATTATTAATGTAAACCATTAACAAAATATATTTTAATCATTTTATCTTAGGAGGAATCTTTGATGAGAACAAAAACATTCAGTGCAAAAAGATTGTTGTCACTAATGCTCACCGTAGCAATGTTTGCAACAATGATTTTGCCGACAAGCGTATTCGCTGCAATAACAGCTCCCACAGCGGCAGCAACTGTTATTGAAAGTGCGCCAGAAACACAAATAAAAACGATTACAATATCGTTTGCTGAAGAAGTTGTACTTGATCCAAGTGCTGTACTTGATACAGATATTTCTGTAGCAGGAAAAACATTCGGGTCATCTACAATGGTGTTAGATCCTGCAACGCAGAAGGAGCTAGTAATAACACTGAAAGACGATGCAGATGTTGCAGTTGGAGAAATGATTACTTTTGCAAACGATAAAATAATTAATGCAAATGATAACACCGATTTCTTTAACGGTGACATTAAAATAACTGGTTCACTTGATTGTGCAACAATTGATTATAGCGGAATTATTCCTGTTGATGCTACAATTGAAGTTGCTGGTTATGCAACAGCTCCTACATCCGTTGGCACAGGAACATTCAACTACACTCTTACAAAAGACAATTATGTAACAAAAACAGGTTCTTTTGTAATTGAACAGGATGATTTGGGAGAAACAGTTACAGTAACAGATACAATGGAAAAGAATGGTGCAGATTATTCAGCTTTAGATGCAGCTATTGCAAGTGCAAGTGTATATGATGCTGATGACTATACAGCAACATCTTTTGCTGCATTGACAACAGCTCTTACAAATGCAAATGCAGTTGACAGAAATCTTAAATTTGACGATCAGGCTACAATTGATAATCTTAAAATAGCAATCGATGCTGCGATCAGCGGTTTGGTATCAAAGAGAACTGTTGACTTTATGGCAGTTGGTGTTACAGATGATGTGAATGCTAACTACGGAAAAGCAACAAAAATTGTAATTGTATTTGATGAACCTATAGACGCGACTGCTTCTACAGTTCTTGATAATCTTTCCATAAAAGATAAGGCTTCATCAGCAACATGGGCAGATGCTGAGAACACAGTACTGTCACTTACATTAAATGCAGATGCTAATCTTTCTAATTCAACCTCAATTACCTATACAGCAAATGATGCAGTTAAAACAAAACTTTTACCTGCAGTGGTTGATACAAAAACAGTTGTTGCTCTTGGTAACTTTGCGGGTTCTGCAAATTTAGTAACAGCAACCGAAATGGCTGCTACAATTGTTAAGGCTTCAACAAAGCCTGGCGTAGTTAAAGATGACAAAATTGTATTTGTATTTAATGCTCCGGTAAAATACAAGCCTGCATATATTGAGTTTGATGCTTTTAAAGCATATCCTTTAACTGGCACAGATAATACAGTTTATGTTATTACATTCAATGGCGGAGAAACAGTTCCGACATCATTTACTTACGGTACTATGAATGCTACTCCTACAGGTTCATTCGGACAGCCTGTTGCTCCTGTTGTAAAGAAAATTATTGCAGTAGAGAATTCAAAGGATGCTCATTTTACAGGTGATGAAATCGTAGTGTATTTCGACAGACCGACAAACCATGTTGAAATTACTCCGGCTACAGCACTTGCTAAGTTGGGATTTGAAATTGACGGAAATGCACAATGGACTGAAAACGATACAGTTCTTACCTTTAAGCTTGTAGCGGACTCTGCAGTAAGCAACGGTATGACAATTAATCTTGATGGTCTTGGCATTCAAGATGAACACGGAACTATTGATTATGATGCAGAAGACCTTACACTTGCTGGCGCATTTATCACAGCAACAGCTCCTGTTGTAAAGAAGGTTGTTGCAATAGATAACGATGGTACTGCAAATACAAAGAATGACTTGATTGTAGTTTCCTTTGATAAGCCTACCAATGGTGTAACTATTTCAAGTGCACAGTTGGAAAATATTGTGAAAAAAGCAGGTCAAGGTCTTGGTGGCGATGCAGTTGCTACATGGAATACACCTATAAACACAGAGCTTACAATTAAAATTGGTGATTTAGCAACAATAAATGATGATGTTATTATTAATCTTGGTGGACTTGGAATTAAGGACGCAGATGGCATAAAAGAATATGTTGGAACTAACTTGGATGTAGAGGGTTCATTTGGTACAACAATTGCTCCAAAAATTACAAGAGCAATTGCGTTTACACAGGGAACAGAACATATTATTCGAGTATTTTTCAATACAGAAGTTCAACCTAAAGATTCAACAGCTATGTTCATAGATGTTGTTGGTTTTGATATGGGGCTTGCTCCTGAATATGACGGAGATCCTGGTGTATGGCGTCATAATGGTATTTCCTATTACGATATTGTTTTGGGAGATAATCATCAGGAGTTTACCACAAATACATATAGTATTACATTTAACGGAATTCTTGTAGATATTGAAACCGAAAAAGCAGAAACGGTTGATGCAACAGCTACTATTAAAGGTGGCTTCGAACAGGATATTGATCCTGAAATTTTAAGTTTCACCGCATACAGCACAGATGGTTCTGGTGTTGCGAAAGCAGGAGATAGACTTGTTGTAGTAATGAATTCTGAAACAACCAAAGTAACTGCTGCAGGACTTGGTGAATTTACAAATATAGATAGTGATCATAGTGGAATCACATGGGCATATACACTTACAGGTAACGAGACCGTTAATATTACCAGTGAGTTCGATTTCATTATTGTTTCCAGAGGTAAAACTATAGCAATTAATGATTTTGCATTAGCAGGAAGTTTTGGTTATGTTGTTACACCAAGTCTTTTAAGTGCAACAGCATATAGCAAAAAAGGTACTGGTGTACAGCAACAGGACGATGAATTGATTCTTGTATTTGATGCTGCTGTAAGTGATGTTGTTTTAGCAACTTCTATTGCCGGAACCCCCGTAAAAGTAGATGATGAGGGTTGTGTTTGGAAGGTAGTGTTAGGTGCTACACCTGATGTAGTAATAGGAACACCGATTAATGTCACTGCAAAATCAGTTGCGACAGGTAAAGATATTGCAGGTTTGACAACCACAATTGGTGGTAGTTTTGGTAAAGAAATAACACCTAATATTTTAAGTGCAACTGCTTATAGTAATGATGGTTCTGGTGTTGCAAAAGTTGGAGACAAGATTGTTGTTGTATTTAATGCTCCAGTAAAAAATGTTACATCTACTAACTTTGGTGTTGGTACAACATCAGATAATTACACATGGACATTTGATATAACAAATACAGAAGGAATTAACCTCGGAGTAACAGAGATAGTATGTAATGTAACATCTATAGCTACAAATAAAGCTGCGACAAATCTTAAACATATAATTGATGGTAGCTTTGGTAACGCAATAACTCCTGAAATACTTTCTGCAACAGCGGTAAGTAATGATGGTTCTGGTGTAGCAAAAGTTGGCGACAAAATTATCGTTGTATTTAATACTCCTGTAGAAATAACTGCAAATGCTCTTGGTTCAATATCTTATTCCGAGAACAAGACTGTTTGGACAATTACTCTCACTGCTAATTCATCAGCAGTTGTTGGAGTAACCAATGTAGAATTTGAAAATGTTAAGAATATTAAAACTGGTGTGGTAACACCTGTTGTGTCAAAAGTACTTGGCGGTAGTTTCGGTTACAGTGAAATGCCACTTGTGAAATCTGTAGTTTTATCCGAAAATGGTGGAACAGAAAAAATTACAGTTGTATTTGACCGTAAGGTAACAAAACCGATATTAAGTGATATTCAGGAATTCAAGGATAATAATGCACACCTTGGAACTAATCCTGCAACATCATGGAATACAGATGGAACTGTATTGACAATTGTATTAGATGCTGATGCTACAACTACCGCAACAGTTCTTGATAAAGATACTGGAGCATATGTTTCCGGTGATGTATTAAATATTAAAGGATTAGGCATAAATTCAGCAGATACAAATGAAGAAGTTGCTGGTTTAGAAAATCTTTCAATTGATGGTTCTCTCGTTCCGGTAGTTACAAAGGCATATGTTGATGATGGTAAGGATACACACAATACCGGTTCTGTAGTGACCGTTGAATTCTCATCAAGAACAAATGGTGCGGGAATCGATGCAATTAAGGCACAAACTGCACTATATGGCACAGGTGTAAATGCAGAGTGGAGAGATAATAATAAGAAACTTGTTATAACAATGTCTAATGACCATACAATGTCAGACAACGCATATATTGTACTTAATGGTCTTGGAATCAAAGATGGATTTGCAAATGCTCATAGTATTGTTGGTCAGTATAAGATAGATACAACAAAACTTGCGAAAACAACTCTTAAAATGCAGGCATTTGTAAGAAAGGGTGCAACAGAAAGACCTGTAAATAATGATGTTTTAGACTTTACTACCGGTCTTGCAGGTGATCAGTTTGTAATTGTATTTAGTGAACCTACTAACATGTTACAGAATGCTGATGCAAAGGCTAATATTGCTCTTGTAAATGCTGAGGAAAAATTCAGCGCGGATGATTCACACACAGCAGTATGGACTGATAACAGAACAATTACCATTACCCTTGGTACTGATGCTGTTGTGACATCAACAAGTCAAATTAAGGTTTCTGGCGTAACATTTGCAAATGGTACAGGAATCCTTGAAAATAGTGGTGTTGTTACACCGGAAGGTCAGTTTGATGGAAGAAAGTACTGGGTTGTTAATCCTACAAGAACAGATGCAAATGGCAGAGTAAGACTTACAGCAACAATCAATCGTGCCGACATTACATTAGCTGCAGGCACAACTCCATTTGTTGTTTGTCAGGCATTTAAGGGAGAGACAGTACTTACAATAAATGGCATTAAAATTTCAGATGGAGATAGCAATGATGTAACATTTGATTTTGATGCTAAAGATCTTGATAAAGTTAAATTATTTGTATTTGATGGAGATTATAGCGATCCCGATGCTGCTGTATCTATTCTGGCAGAAACAGTTGAAAAATAATAAATACAAATAGACTTTAGAAAGAGGTGTAAAAAATGAAACGCATATTATCAATTATATTGTGTTTTGTTATGATATGTAGCACGATGTCAGTCTTTGCTGCTACACAGGTTACATTAAATATTGTAACCGTTGGTTATCCTGCACCGAATGCTACTGAAAGTAATGAAATCTCAGTAAGCGGAACAAATGCCAATGCAAATAGCTCTTTGGTTTTAAGAGTATTTGACGGTAGCGGAAAACTGCTTTATATAACAAACACAGAAGCTAAGAATGATGGAGTTTTCGAGTTTGAGAAATTCAAACTCGGAAACCCTGATGTTACACAAATGATAACAGGAACAGCAACCACATCAGGAAATACAACAACTACGCCATACACAGGTAGTTATGAGTTTGTTATTTCTGATGCAACTGGTATCTTGAACGAAAACAATACCGCCGTAACAGTTAATTACTCTACATCAGTTACCACCGGGAGAAACACAGGTGGTAAAGACACCGGCAGTGAGACAGATGGTTGGGATGAAACGGACGATGACAAAGATAAAAAGCCAGAAGATGAAACTGTAATAAAGGGACAGAATGGCGAAATACAAGGAGATGCTGACAAGGATCCCATTAATGAAAAAGCAGTTCAGGCAGCTGCAAAGCAGACAACTGCATCAGGTGGTGCTAAATTTATTGAAACAACAACAAAAGCAACTGATGAAGCAGCAATGTCATGGGAATCAACAAGAAATACAATTGCTGTTTCTGTAGAAACAATGATGGCTAATATTGGTTCTAAAAAAATTAGTACATCAAGTTCAACAAACAAGCTTGTTCTTAAAGAATCATCAATCAGTGATGCAGACCTTAAGAAGTACACTGATACTGAAAAGACTCTTAATGATGCAATGAATAAGAACAAGATTACTCTTAACAGAGAATTGTCAAAAGAGTATATTGTCAACACAACATTCAGCACAGCTAAGAAAGCAAATATTACAATCTACAAGGGATTTGTAACAAAGCTTGAAAAGGTTGGCATTGAAACACTTACTATCAATGATAAGAACTTCCGTGTATCATATTCCATGACAGAACTTAAGGATATGATAGGAGATAAGGAATTCACATCATTTGATATTGACACAACAGCAATGAAAGGCAGTACAAAGAAACTTGCCGTAAACTTTGATACTGATAAAACACAGTCTGTAAAGATATCATTCCCTGGACTCAGCGCTGATGCTAAGTACATGGCAATCGTTGATGAAAACGGTAATCCTGTCGGAGGTAGATATAACCCGGCTACAGGTGCTATCGAAGCAAAGATTTCTGAAAGCGGTGTTTACCAGATTGTAAACAACGAAAAAGACTTTGAAGATATTAAGCACCTTAGCGAAGAAATGCAGGAGTCAATCAAAATTCTCTCTGCAAAGGGTATCATCGAAGGTACATCTGCAAAAGAATTCAGTCCTGAAGACTCAATCAGCAGAGCAGAAGTTGCTGCACTTCTTTTAAGAGTTCTCTCACAGGTTGATCCTAATGCATATGGCGGATTTACTGATGTTAAGAAGTCAGATTGGTTCTATGGTACAGCAGGTTCCGCAAAAGCATACGGAATGATTGTTGGTTATGAAGATAACACATTCCGCGGTAATGTAACTATTGCAAAAGACCAGATTCTTACAATTGTTTCACGTATCCTTCAAAAGGAAATGAAATATATTGTACCTGAAAAGCCTGAAGAATGGCTTACATTTACAGATGCTTCAAGCATTGCAAACTGGGCAGAAAAAGATATTGCCTTGGCTACAATGGCAAATATTATAACAAGAACAGAAGATAACACAATTCACGCAACTGAAAATATGACACGTGGCGATGCTGCGTTGATCATTATGAGATTATTCTATAAGATTTGGTAAAATGATTTGTATTGTCCTGATTGCCCGTAGTGGTTTGCTACGGGCAACGGGATGATAAAACTAACAGCGTAATGCTTTTATATAGATTTTAATATGACGTTGAAAATAAATAATCTGTCACATAGGCAGATGTTTAGTATATATAATAAGAAAACAAAAGGAAGTGTAAATTTTTATGGCAAAGATTAATATCGTAATTGCTGATTCAGACGAACTTTATCTTAATCATCTTACAAACTATCTGATTGAGCATATGAATACTTTTGAAGTTTGCTCATTCACATCTAAAGAAAGTTTGATAAAGTATGTTGGTGATAAGTCCAACAAAATAGATATTATTGCATTTACTGAAGATTTGATGGATGGAACAATAAGTGTTGCAAATGTGCCTGCAAAGATTTTACTTTCTGATGGTTCATTTACAGATTTGGAATTTGATTCAGTTAACAAGTTTCAGAAAGCCGAAAAATTTATTAACGATATATTGATGATATATGCTGAAAAGACAGGGCGTGTTGAAGCTGTTTCAACAGGTGATAAGGATACTAAGGTTGTTGGCTTCTTTTCACCGGTTGGCGGTGCAGGAAAAACAACATTAGCAGTTGCAACTGCATATGCATTGGCAAGTCAGGGTAAAAGGGTGTTCTACCTTAATGCTGAAAAGCTTAATTCTACATATAACGTACTTAATGAAGCCAATGACGGTAGCCTTTCTGATTTGTATTTGACAGTAAAAACAAAGGGGGCCAATATCGGACTCAGAATTATTGCAAATAAATTTACAGACATCAACACTAACATATCATATATCAATCCTGCAGAAAGCTCTCTTGAAATCAATGAGCTTACTTTGGATGAATTTAAAAAGCTTATTAAAGAATTTGAACAGCTTGGTGAGTTTGATGTAGTTGTTGTTGACTTTGATTCCGAATTTAACAAGGATAAAATTGAAATTTTAAATTGTATGGACAGAATAATTGTTCCCTTTACAAGTGATAATCTTTCACTTGCAAAGACAAGTTTGTTTATTAAGGAACTTGGCATGTATGACGAATTAAAAGAAATTACAGAAAAATCTGTGTTTGTTCTCAACAAATCAAATGCACAAAGCATATCTGCACTGCAGTCAAGCGGTGCACTTGGCAATTGTGAAGTTCGAGCAAATATTGCAATTACACCTGTATTTGCAGATTTGAAAAATTTACTTCATTCAGGTAACTCGGTTTTGCAGGTAATGGCAAAGGTGATAGAGACAATATAAGGCGGTGATTTGATTGATAGAGAATATGACCGAATACATAAAAGAGATTCGTGCATTAGTATCGGATAGACTCGATTTAACAAGAGATTTGTCAGATGATGAAATAAGAGAAGTAATATCAAACATCATTGCCGAGAAATCGCAAGAGAAGTATTTGACTCTTGTTGAGAAAAAAGCAGTTATGGACGGTGTTTTCAACTCGATGCGCGGGCTTGATGTTTTGCAACCGTTGGTTGATGATCCATCTGTAACAGAAATTATGATTAATGGTCCTGATACTGTGTTTATTGAACAGGATGGTAAGCTTTTTAGAAAAAATGTAAGCTTCGGCAGTAATGAAAAACTTGAAAACGTTATTCAGAATATTGTTGCAAAGGTTAACAGAACTGTTAACGAATCAACGCCTATAGTTGATGCTCGTTTGCAGGACGGCTCCCGTGTTAACGTCGTTTTGCCACCTATTGCGCTTAATGGCCCGACAGTTACAATCCGTAAATTCCCTGAAAACCCAATGACTGTTGAACAACTTATAAAGTATAAGTCAATTACTCCTGAGGTTGCAGAGTTTTTGGAAAGATGTGTTAAGGCCAAATATAACATTTTCATAAGTGGTGGTACAGGTTCAGGTAAAACTACGTTTCTTAATGCTATGTCAAACTTCATTCCACATGATGAGCGTGTTATTACCATAGAAGACTCTGCCGAATTGCAGATAAGAGGCGTAGATAACCTTGTAAGAATGGAAACGAGAAATGCCAATATGGAGGGCAAGGGTGAAATTACAATCAGAGACTTGATTAAATCTTCACTTCGTATGCGACCTGAAAGAATTGTTGTCGGCGAAGTTCGTGGTGCCGAAGCTCTTGATATGCTTCAGGCGATGAACACAGGTCATGACGGCTCACTTTCAACAGGTCATGCTAACTCTACAAAGGATATGCTTTCCCGTCTTGAAACAATGGTTCTTACGGGTGCACAGATACCGCTTGAAGCTATAAGACAACAAATTGCATCTGCGGTGGATATTATTATTCAGCTTTCGAGACTTAGAGATAAGTCAAGAAGAACAATGGAAATAACTGAAGTTTTAGGTTTTGAAAATGGTGAAATTAAACTTAATCCTATATATAAGTTTATTGAAGAAGGCGAAGACGAAAATCATAAAATTATAGGCTCTTTAAAAAGAACTGAAAATAAAATGGTTAATACATATAAATTGGCAGCTGCCGGCTTGTCAACTAATGTTTAGGGGGTAGAAATATGAAATTTTGTTCAAATTGCGGTGCGGAACTTTCTGATGAACTTCACTGCACCAATTGCGGTGCTGATTTTAAACAGCGTATTTTACGTGAGGAAGCGGCTCCTACTATAATGGAAGCATATGCCTCTATGTGGAAAAATTATGCGAATTTTTCCGGAAGAGCCAGAAGAAGTGAATATTGGTATGTGTGCCTTGTGAATATCGTTATCAGCCTTATTTGTTCTGTTGGTTCTTTGTTAAGCGCAGAGATTTTTATGGTTATGAGTAGTGTGTATTCACTTGTGACTCTTGTTCCCGGTCTTGCATTATGCGTTCGTCGTCTGCATGACGTCGGTAAGTCAGGTCACGTGTTGTGGTCTTTGTTTGCACTGATAATTCCAATTGCTAATTTATTCATTATAGTTATGTTAATAGTATTTTACTGTATGGATAGTGATAAAGAACCTAACAAATACGGAGAAAGCAGTAAGTATTATTACAACTGATTTGGAGGTGAATTCAATTGGGATTATTTAAAAAGAAAGATGAACCTGAAATGGTTGAACGCGAAGATGGTTTGATTGACTATGATATATATGTTATGAGTAAAGAAGAAAAAATCGTTAATATAATTATTGCAGCAATACTTATTTTTGCAATTGGTTATATGTGCTATCGCAACATAATTTTATCTGCCTTGCTTGCAATTGTTGCTGTAAAATGGCCCAAAATGAGAGTAAAACAGATTATCAAAAAAAGGCATTCCGAATTGGCTATTCAGTTTAAGGATATGTTATATTCTCTTTCTTCTTCACTTTCAGCAGGTAAATCTGTAGAAACAGGCTTAAAGGAATGTTTGCAGGATCTACGTATTATTTATCCGGATGATGATGCTTATATTATTCAGGAAATTTCATACATCGTAAGAGGTGTTGAAATGAATGAAACCATTGAAGATATGTTCGCTCAGTTTGCTGATAGAGCACACAATGAGGATATTGAAAACTTTGTTGATATCTTTAGAACATGTAAAAGAACCGGCGGCGATATGGTGCAAGTTATAAAAACCACATCACAGACAATTGGTGAAAAAATCGAAATCAAACAAGAAATAAACACAATGATTTCTGGTAAAAAATTCGAATTCAAAGCTCTCATGGTAATGCCGATATTCTTAATATTACTTTTATCTTTATCTTCAGCTGATTATATGGCTCCAGTTTTCGAAACGGTAATAGGTCATATTGTAATGACAGTTGCAATTGTCTTATTTGCTGTTGCATATATAGTTGGAGATAAGATAATGACAATAGAAGTATAGGAGGAAATATATGATTGCAATTATAGTATCAGGTGTAACTTGTGCAATTTTCGTTGGAACTTTTCTTCTTGCATTCTTGAAGTCAAAAGGTGTTTATGACGAATATCTCGAGGCTGTAGATAAAAAAGAATATGGATTCAAGGATTTCTTTCCGATTGGATATTATTTGAACGAGTTAGAATTGGAAAGAAAACTTATTCCGGCAAAGTTCTACAGATATTTGCACAAGTATAAAATGAAGATTTCCCAAAGTGTTATAGAAATTTATGGAGCTAAATACAGCGATTATTACATAATGCTTCATAATGCAAATAGAACGGCGATGGGAATCACTGCTGCTGCAGGATTTGCGCTTTTGGCATTGCTTATGTCTGCAACAGGGGATTCAAGTACAGGATTTTTATTTTCTATAGCCGCATTTCTTTGTGCCTTCGGTGTTCCATTCCTTATTGATAAAGGTTTAAACGAAAAAATCGAGAAGAGAAGATTGTCAATAAAAATGGAGTTTCCAGAATTTGTTAATAAGATGACAATTCTTGTTAATGCAGGAATGACAATATCAAAGGCATGGGAAAAAATAGCAACAGATACTAAGAAGGATAGTCCTTTGTTCAGAGAGATGCAATATACTCTTGCTGAAATTAGTGCTGGTAAACCAGAGGCTGTTGCATATGAGGAATTTGGTCGTAGATGTAAGATCAAAGAAATCATAAAATTTGTTTCGGTTGTTGTCCTAAACTTGAAAAAGGGTGGTGCCGAGGTAGTCCCAGTTCTAAAACTGCAAGCTGCAGAATGCTGGGAAATGAGAAAATCTGCCGCAAAACAACTTGGTGAAGAGGCAGGTACTAAAGTTTTGATACCAATGATGATAATGTTCATCGGTATAATAATGATTGTCGTTTTACCGGCAATTCTAAGTTTCAGCGCAGGAATGTAAAAAATTTTTAGGAGGTTAATTAAAATGCTGAGATTGATCAAAGGTTTCTTAAAGGAAGAAGAAGGTATGGGTACTGTTGAAATTGTTGTAATTATTGCTGTTCTTGTAACAATTGCAATTATTTTCAGAAAAGCAATCACATCATGGGTATCTAGCACACTTGAAAGCATTTTCGAAGGCGCATCAGAAGGCGCTACAGTTGGCGAATAATAAATTAACTTTGTTTCTGAGCATTCCTGAAAAATGGAATGCTCAGAAAGAAACCTTAAAGGTAGTGAATCATATGAGTAGAATTAGTAAGATTGTAAGTGTTTTTTTGGTTATTGTAATATTATTTACATACACGGCGTATGCCGATAATAAAGTTGAAAACAATCCGTCTGCAAAAACAGAAATGAATGCAGAGGTAGATATAAAAGAATCTGATGCGGCAAATAAAATTGTCGATAAGTTAGAGGCTATTTTAGATCCCGAAAATGATGAACTTGAAAAAGAAGTAACCGAAACTTTGGAAAAACATTCGGATAATTGGTTTGTTAGGTTTTTTAAAACAATTATAGACGCAATTAGTAGTTTTCTTGATGCAATATTAAAACTTGCTTCAGAAGCTGCGAAGATTGGAGTAGATTAATATGAAATTCTTTAAAAGTGAAAAAGGTGAATTCACAGTTGAAGCTACTATTGTATTTACTATTTCGTTTATGGCTTTAATTATTATCATGTATGTCGGGATTGTAATGTATCAGCATGTACATTTGCAAAGCGTAACAGACAGAATAGCATCAAGGGGTGCAATGATGTATGCGACACGAACAACAAATATGGAGACTGGTTACAAAAGTAAAGAAGCTTTTTGGAATTCAGATCCATACAGATATATAATTGAAGGTTCATACAAGACCACAGCAGAAACTGAAATACAGAAATCATTAGATAAGGCTTTGGGTATAGGCAATGTAATTGCGACAAATTCCACCGATGGTGCAGTAGCAACTGTACATCCTGGAATGTTTTCAAGAAAAGTAGAAGTTGTGGGACATCGGAGCTTTAATGTTCCATTTGTCTCAATATTTAATGTAGACAATTCCTTTTTTAACCTGAATGTAAAATCAACAGCATACATAATGGATATGCCAGAAACAATAAGAAACATTGATTATGTTGTTGATATGCTTAATAGAAACAAAACAGCACAGAGTGCAATCCAGAAGGTTGGAGAATTGAAAGGTAAATTACAGGACTTCATTGCCAAGATAGAATAGTGAGGGAGAAAAAGAATGGATTTTTTTAGACGGACAAAAGGAGTTATCAGTGTTTTCTTGATAATTATAATGCTCCCATTACTTACATCTGCTGTTATTTTAGTCGATGGCACAAGATATCATAGTGCTAAAACAATGGTACAGGAAGCAGGTGATTTGGCTGCATACAGTACAATTGCTAATTATAATCAAGATTTAAAGGAACAGTTTGGTCTGTTTGCTATAGATGATAAAGAACTTACAGCAACCTTTAAAAAGTATTTTACTGAAACATTGGGATATAGTGAATCAGAGGCTGAATCATATTCTCAAAAGGTACAGGGGTTAATTTCGTCAGCTGTATTTAAGGGTGGGCAGTATAAAAATGCAAATTTCTTTAATATGTACAATTTTGAAGTAACTAATGCAACAGCAACAGGTATTCATCCTTTATCTGATCCCGGCGTATTACAGAATCAGATTGTTGAGTATTCAAAATATAGAGGGGTTGAAACAATTCTTGAAAGATTCGAGATACTCAGCAAGTTTGATAAAGTTGACGAAGAAACAAAAGCTTCACAGGACACGATGGCTGCGATTGAAAATTTGTCGGCAATAGAAGAAAGTTATGTTTCAACCGTTTCGGGAGGAGCGAAAGACCTTAAGATATCTGTTGAAAATTTTAATGCAAGCATTTCGGTTATATATGATAAAATGGACACATTTTATGATTGTGTAGCAGAGGAACTGGCGGCATTCGCAGTTAAGGACTCATCCTTGTATAATAAAAAACAAGCGAGGGTTAATGCATATAATAACTTGATATCTCATTTAGATCAACTTATAACAGATGCCGAATATATTTATAATGAAGCGACATATTTAAGTTCAGATGCACAACTTGCAATTGATAAATTGAATACATTTATTAATAATCATCCTGACCAGACAGATGCTTGTAAAACAGCACAGGAAGATATTAAGTGTTTAAAACAAATGATTGAACAAACCGATTCTAAATTTAGTTTGTGGAATCTAAAAAAGGGTATTTCTCGTCAACAGATGGAAACCTTGAAATCATCAATCATAAACAAGATTAAACCATTATTAACTGCTATTCAGACTACATACACAAATTATCAAACAGATAAAAATAATGCTGAAGATCAAAGTACGGTAAGATATCATTTTAACAAAAAAAATGGTGGAGAATGGTATGGGACTGCGGAAGACCATACATCAGATGGAAGTAAATTAAAAGATTTTATATCAAATGCAGGAGTAGTTGTAGAAGAATATGTTGGTGTAATTAATAGAAACACAGGTAAAATTGGAAGCATTAGTGTTGATTCTTATAAAAAAGGTTTCAAAAATTCCTTTCAAGATTATGCTGAAAATGCGGCAAAGACAGATAAACAAATGAGTTCGTCTGATGCGGCAAACAAGGCAAACTCTGCAAAAACAGATACAGCAGAAGAAAAAGCACATTATACAACAATTTCTGCTGCTGATGCGGCCTTGTTACCATCAAAATGTGCAAGCGAGCAAAGTGAAATTGATATACCGGATGTGAATGGTGACTCTGCATCATCTACTTTATCAAGCGCAAACAGTAACGCTAGTAACATAATGAGCAAGTTTCTTGAAACAGGTAGAAACGATGCCTTGGTATATTGTTATTTATTAGACAACTTTAAAACAAGAGTAACCGAAAAAGGAATTAATTCCTCGACAGAGCATTCGGGTATTGCGGATAATTATTTGGCCGATTGGAGATATGCAGAACCAAATGGCGAAATAGATATGAGGTATCGTGCAAAAAAGGATTTAGACACTTTTTTTGCAACAAATGAAGTGGAATATGTATTTGGTGGTTGCAAATCTGAATTTGCAAATGCAACAATTGTCTACTCTTGGATATATGGAACAAGGTTTATTAACAATTTTGCAGCGGTTTATAGTGCGTATGCTAGTGGTGATAGTTGGATTAGATTGGAAATCGATGGTCTTGCTGCAGCGGCAAGTGCGGCAACTTTAGGAGCCGTGCCTTTCTCTGTTTTTAAATGGGTATTTATAACAGCATGGGCTGCTGGAGAAACTGCATTAGATCTATCATTACTAATAGATGATGGGTACAAAATTCCATTAATAAAAACAAAGAATAATATATTCATAAATAGTGTAACTGAAATTGGTAATGCATTTAGTTCTGAAAGTAGACGTAACTATGTGCGTAATCCTAACTCCACTTCACAAATAACCGATAAAATTAATGTTAGTTATGAAGATTATTTATTGATTTTATTAGCGTTTGTGGATAGAGAAACGAGATTAGAGCGTATAGGTGACCTTATTCAATTAAACATGAGGAAACGATGCGATTCTAACTTTGTTATGTCATCTGCATACACATATATAAAAGCAGACACGACTGTAAAAATAAAATATATGTTCCAGCCAGTAAAACAATTTAAAGGGAGTTATAATGGCACTGGATTGAAATTTAACAATACTATCTATCAGGGATATTAAGGAGTGAGAATATTGAAGAGTAATAAAGGTTCATTGACAGTAGAAGCATGTATATCGCTCACAATGTTCATGATGGTATTTATAACAATTCTGTATATAATGAGAATAGTGTTTGCTTATGGAATCGTACAGCATGCACTGAATCAAACAGCAAAAGAATTTTCTACATACACATATTATTATACTGTATCAGGTGTTGGTGATATTAACAATCAAATACAAAGTAGTACATCTGCAGGAATAGACAAATTCAATGGGGATGTAACAAATATTGTCAATGTGTACAATTCATTCAACACACTCGGAGACAGTATTGATGAAATCAAAGGTAATGTGTCAAACGGAGATTTAAGTGGAACAATATCGTCATTAGAATCAGCAGGAAACAATTATTCGGATTTTAAGGACAAAGCAGGAACTGCAGCAAACACCATAAAAGGTATTGCTAATGATCCGGTTGCAGCAATCAAGTCTGTAGGAAGCGTGTTCTTGAATGGTGCCAACGAAACAACGAAAACATATTTGTGTGGAGAAATATCAAGAAGTTTAATGTCGAAATACATTTCCGATGGTGGATACGATGCAGCAAATACACGATTAAAGAACTTAAGAATTGTTGGAGGACTTGAGGGAATAGATTTCAGTGCTTCAAAATTTTGGGCGTCTGGTGCCCAAAGCGATATTGAACTTGTTGTATGCTATACCATTGATCCTGTTTTCCCGTTCGACATTGTTGATGAATTGAATTTTGTCAATAAAGTTCGTGTAAGAGGATGGACTGGGAAAAGTATATTTTAGCTAGGAGTCATTATATGTTATATTTAGAGTTTATAGGACTACTAATTGCAACACTTTTAATTGCGTTTAAAATAAACTATTTTGTATATTATTTGAAACATAAAGAGTTTGGAATTACGTTAAATGTGTTGAAAACTATTGTGGGTTGGCCGATAGCCATTGCTTCAGGAGCAGTGGGATTAATGATGATTTATATCTATGATTTGCCGGGTTATTATATACAAATATATGATTTGGTATTGTCATTATTTGTGATAGCATATATAGATGCAAAAGAAAGATCAATTCCCAATATTCTAACGATAACAACCTTGTTGTCACAACTTGTAGCTACCTTAACATTATCAAAAGCGTATCCTAATATTTGGAACATTATCATCTCTGTGATTATACTTTTTGTGCTAATGTTTATAAGTAAGATTTCAAATGAGCAAATAGGTATGGGTGATGTTAAACTAATTGCTGGAATTAACTTAATATATGGGATTTCATTTTCGATATATTCTTTGCTAATTTCATTAATAATTATGCTTATATGTGTTATACCATTGTTGATTGCAAAAAAAATAAAACTAAAGTCAGAGATACCGTTTGCACCATTTTATTCTATAGGTGTTTCAGTATATATTTTATTAAATTTAATTTAATTGGAGGAATTTTTGTATGAAAAGAAAAGTATTGTTAATGGTCTTAGTTGTTGCACTGGTATTAAGTGTTTGTGCATGTGGCAACAAAGATGTTGAGAAAGTAGAAAATAATAATGAAATTGTAGAAGTAGACAATAACGATTATATGACAAAACACATAAAATCGATTTCACCTGAAAATAGAAATGAATTTTTATCATTTTGGCATGCTGCAATATCATACTGTAAAACAATTGGGCTTGAATTAAAAGGAATAAATAATCAAGCATCATATGAGTTCGATCCTACTGACGAGAGCCAAATTCCTGAAGCAATCAAGGGTATATATGATTTCTCTAGATTAAGTCAAAAAAATACAAAAGGACTTCATAAAGATTTTAAAATGGAAATCGATGGTGCTGATGTTAAATTGTCTTTTGATGGAATTGATATTTACCCTACAGAATATGAATACAGCGAAATTCAGGGAATAATTGATTCATTAAAATAAAAGGAGAGTAGAACGATGCAGGATATACAGTTTTCATATGAAACATTAGGTAATTCAAGTTACCTTGTTGCAACATTTGCTGGAGGGCAGGGCGTTATTAACTACCAGATGCAAATGCTTACAAATAATGATATAAAAAACATTATTAAGGCAAATAAAAGACTTAAAAATGAAGATATTCTCATTTCATACAATATAACATCAAAGATATCATTGGAGCAGGTTGATAGTAAAAATAAGATTTCAAAAGCTGGAATGATTAATATAATTGAGGGAGCTTTGGCGGCTCTGGAAGATATCGAAGAGTATCAGCTTGTTAGTTCCGGTATTGTTTTTGATGAGAAGTATATATATGTAAAGCCTGGTACATATGAACCGAGTTTTGTATATTTACCATGTTCTGTAGAAGATAGTGGAATTGAGCCGGTGAAACAACTCTTACTTTCTCTTATTATGGGAAGTAAGGTTGAAATGACTAACGATAACTTTGTTCAAACACTGTTAGATACATTAAACAAGCCTGGCTTTTCAGCAAAAGATCTGAAAAAACTTTGCAATGATTTTAAAAATGGAAAAACTGTAACAAAACAACCTGAGAGAATTCAACAGCCAGTACAGACTCCGGTGCAACAACCTGTTGTACAGCAAACAGTACAGACTACGGTACAGCAACCAGTTGTTCAGCAACCAGTTGTTCAGCAACCTGTGCAACAACCCGTGCAGACTCCTGTGCAAAATCCCGTGATTCCTTCTGTTAAAGAGAAAGTTGCAAAAGAAAAGAAACAGAAGGCTGAAAAAGCAGAAAAAAATCCTAAAAAGAATTTGTTTTTGATTCTGCAGTTGGTTTTGCTTGGTGTTATTGTAGCCGTATCTATGAGCGGTTTTCTTAACAATGAAGATGGAAGCCTGAATATTACATATTTGTTTGGTATTGTTGCGGCACTTGCAGCAGCGGACTTTATTGTTTACAGAGAAATGTTTGTAAATAATAAAAAAGGTGAAGGTGACGAAAAGAAAAAGGAAACAAAACCTGCTAAAAACAATGCAAAAAAACCAGCAGTTTCAATGCCTGGTAAAGATATTCCTGCAAGACCTGCAATGCCTGGCAAGGAAATTTATAAAGCACCTGTTAAGGCTCCTGTAAACAATGTTTCGCAGCAATCTGTTCAGCAGGAAGCTCCGGTTGTTGAGCAGCCTGTTCAGCAGCAAGTTCAGATTCCTGTTGCACAGTCTATTCCTCAGCCTACATATGTAGCGCCTGCACAGACACCACAGTATAGTCAAATGTCTGATTTTGAGTCGGAGGATACAGTTGTACTGGATGATAACAATGCAGACGGTGCATATCTTGAATATTTTGAAAACGGTCTTTCTACAAAAGTAAAACTTACTAAAGAAAGTTTTATGATAGGTAAGCTTCGCGGGCAGTGTGATTTTGTTTTGAATAATAACAAGATAAGTAAAATGCATGCAGAATTTATTACAAGAGGCACTGACTATTTTGTTAAGGACTATAACTCAACAAACGGTACATACATTAATGGTAGTGACCAGAGAATAGCAAGTAATGCTGAATATCAGATATTTAACGGAGACAGAATTACTCTTGCAAATGTAGATATGACATTCAGATGCTAAATTAAACCGAGTAGGAGCTGATAAGAAATGTTTAACATTGAAACAAGCTCTCATACGGATATAGGCGATGTCAAACAAACAAATCAGGATTGCATTTTTTCAAAAAGTGATGTTGTTGGCAATCACACAGTTGGTTTATTTATTGTTGCGGACGGTTGCGGAGGATTGGCATACGGTGAGGAAATAAGTAACCTTGTTGTTACACATTTTTCCCGCGTATGGAATCACGAACTTAAAGCACTGCTGCAGCATCACATAATAAAGGCACACGATGTCGATGAACTTTTGGAAAAAGCAATAAGAGATATAAATGCCGGCGCACTTGCTTTTGGGCATCAGGTTGATAGCAAGGTTGGTTCGACAGTATCCCTTTTATTGACTATTGATAACCGATTTTATATCAAAAATGTCGGGGACAGTCGTATATATCTATTACGAGACAAAAATATTACACAGTTAACCGAAGACCAGTCTTTGGTTGCTGATATGATTAGAAATGGAGAAATAACAAAGGAAGAGGCCAAGAACTTTAAAAAGAAGAATGTCTTAACAATGTGTATAGGAGTATTTGATGAAATAAGAACATACTCCAAAAATGGTAAGATTAAGGCCGGGGACAAATTCTTTTTGTGTTGTGATGGTGTTCATAATCATATTTCTCCCGAAAAAATGATTGAAATTGTAAAGAATAAAAAGAGTCCGTTTGAGGGAAAAGCGGAAGAAATAAGAAATGCAATTGAACCCGGAATGGCAAATGATAACGTATCTACCGTAATATGTAGGTTTACAAAAACGAAAAAATCTAAAAATAAATGGTGGATAATTTCTTTGATTATACTGTTACTGTTAGTTATGACAGCTATAATATTTAAAAATAACATTTTATCCTATTGGGATGAGATGACAAGAACTATTGGTGGTTGCCGTGTATGTGGGAAAATGAATTGTACTGTGCATGATGACTATGAGATAGATGAACCTAAACTAAATTTAAATTAATAAAAATTTCAGAATGGTGTGCTTATCATGGAATCATATTAACGTGCATTGAGAACGCATGAAAAGTATGACTTTGTTTGGAAATCCTTGTCCTTATTGCGATACGGATTATTATGATCAACTACCTAATACAGAGTGGAGAAATTTATATGGAGTTAAAAAAAACTGAGATTCCGCCCGCAAAGGAAAATAAGAAAAAACCTAAAATTAAGCTAAGGTATATTATGTTGATAATTGTTGCTTTTTTGACAATTGCGTATTTTGGGTTACATTATATGCTTCATTCTTCATCAGATGATGGAGGTCATACTTATATTAATGACGATGGAAGCATAGAAATTATTCCAACCGGAGGAGTAGGGTTTAAGTGTCCGTTCTGCGGAGAATTAATATTGTAGTAAAGCACGGGGTATAACAATGATGATTGTTAAAATATGTATTTGTGCTGTTTTTCTTGTTCTTATAAACATCACAGATATTAAAGGTTTCAAAATTAAAAATAAAGTTGTATTACCTACAATTATCATAGGACTCATATATGGGCTTATATACAATAATATTTTAGACTGTGTGTATGGAATGTTGATACCGCTTGTATTATTCCCTTTATTTGCACTTAAAATGCTTGGGGCAGGGGATATTAAGGCTCTTTGTGCCATTGGTGCGGTATTGGGATTTAAGCTTAGTGTAATGACTATGGTGCTAACTTTTATTTCCGGTGGAATAATTGCACTTGGTTTTATGATATTTAATAAAAATTTTGTTGCACGATTTAAAAATTTGTTCAATTATTTGAAGATGTCTTTCTTTACGAGAAAGCTTGAAACATATGACTATGGTGGAACTGAGAAAAGCTATTTCAGATTTTCCTTTGCGATAACTGCGGGAACTGTATTGGCAATAGCTAATTATTATTTAGGTATAATATTACTATGATGAGTGAAGGGGATAACTCCCTTATTGAAGAGGTGTTCAGAAGATGGATGTAAATTACTACAAACAGTACGAGCCTATATTTGGGGCTTGGACAATAAAAAACAAGCTTGGTGAAGGTAATTTCGGTGCTGTATATGAAATTGAAAGAGAGGATTTTGGTACAACTTACAAGGCTGCTCTTAAAACAATTACCATTCCGAAAAATCAGGCAGAACTTGATAGTATTCTTGATGATGGTATGGATGTTACCAGTGCGGAAGGTTATCTACAACAGTTTGTTGAAAAAATAGTCGGTGAATTTGTTCTGATGTCTAAGCTTAAAGGTAACAGCCATATTGTAAGCTATGAGGATCACCAGGTTATTAGGCATAAAGACAGAATTGGTTGGGATATCCTTATAAGAATGGAACTTCTGACCCCGATGATGTCATATATGAAGACAACATCAATAACTAAAAGAGATGTGATTAAGCTCGGTATAGATATGTGCCGCGCTCTTGAACTTTGTCAGAAATACAATATTATACATAGAGATATTAAACCAGAAAATATATTTATTTCCGATAGTGGTGATTTTAAACTTGGTGACTTTGGTATTGCCAAGGAAGTTGAAAAAACACAGTCAGGACTTACAAAGACAGGAACACAGACATATATGGCTCCTGAAGTATATAAAGGTCAGCCATATGGTTCAAGTGTTGACTTATATTCGTTGGGCGTTGTGCTGTATAGATTATTAAATCATAATAGAGCACCATTTATGCCTCAGTATCCTAACCCTATTTCATATAGTGACAGAGAAAGAGCTCTTATTATGAGAATGGGTGGTCATCGTTTCCCGGCACCATCAGGCGTTGAAGAAGGTTGTAGATTAGCTGAAATTGCAATGAAGGCTTGTAGCTTCAACCCGGATGATAGATATTCAAGTCCAACGCAGATGCGTGAAGACCTTGAAGCTATAATGTATAGCGAAGGCGAAGGAATCTTAATGTTCCCGAGTGGTGATTCTATTGATATTAAATCTGTAAACTATGTTTCTAACAGCAAGAATCCTAATCGAACAGAACGTTTGAGAGATGAGCAGACTGAAGTGATGGGATTTGATGATGCAACAGAGGTAATGACTGATGTTGAAAATAAATTTAATATCACGGACAAACCTGTAAAAGCAAAGAAGAATCTTCTCAAGTTTATTATTCCTGTAGTTGCAGTTCTGGCATTAGTGATTGCTGGGTCTGTATTCCTGATAAATAATAAAATTGCTCCACAATCAATAGCTGTAAGTTCGGTTGAGGAGTTGAAAGAACCTATAGAATTTAAAGTCAACGAAAACATTCCGGAAGCAGACTATAATAAGATAATTTCAAGATTTGAAGCATATGGTGTGGAGTATTATGCAAACAAGGATGAACAAGTTTTTGCAGTTGCAAAGAATGATTTAGGAACATCAAATCAAAAAATTCTTGCAACGCTTCATATGCTTTTTGGAAAAGGTGAAGTCAAGATTGATTCACAGAGTGGTTCAACAAATACTTTGTTCAGGAAAGATATTGAAAAGTGTGAATACATTCTCAGTGAAGAAGAGAATTGTAGCTATATAAATGTTTATGTTAATGAAGGCGGAAAGGGTAAATTAGCAAAAATCAAAGAAGAAATATTAGTTGCTAAGAAAGAATGTTTGCTAAATGTTTTTGTGGATGATAATCTAAGATGTAATGATGCTGTTTTTGACGAAGAGAAGATTGTTATTAAAGGTGGTTATGACGGAAAACAACTTTTTGCAAGTAATTTATTTGGAATAACTGCTTATGCTGCACAAACTGAAGGCGCAATTAAATTATCACCAAATTATATTAGACTTTTGGTTTCTATAGCCAATGAAGAAGAACTGAACAAATCTTATGAAGTATATATAGACGAAAAGTATGAAATATTTCTTCCAAAAGAATTAGAAGAACCTAAACAACAAGAGGAATCCAAACAACAAGAGGAACTTAAACAACAGGAGGATCCTGAACAACCTAAAGAACCTGTTGTAGAAAAGAAAACGACTACAACTAAGTCGAATACATCTACAAAGAAATCTACTCAGACAAAACAACAGCCTGTTCAGCAAAAAGTTGAACAGAAACAACCTGCACAACAACCTGTTCAGCAAAAAGTTGAACAGAAGCAACCTGTTCAGCAAAAAACTGAACAGAAGCAACCTGTTCAGCAAAAAGTTGAACAGAAGCAACCTGTTCAGCAAAAAACCGAACAGAAGCAACCTGTTCAACAAAAAACTGAACAGAAGCAACCTGTTCAGCAAAAAGTTGAACAGCAACAACCTGCACAACAACCTGTTCAGCAACAACAAACGACACCTCCTGCAAGTAATCCTGCAGGGATGCCGGAAATATATATTGATTTTGATTAATTTTGGTGAGGTGTCAAAATGAAAAAACTAATTCTAATATTTTCTGTATTACTTTTACTAATGACATCAGGAACTGTAAAATCAGCGAGTAGTGATATTAAGGTAGTGATAAACAACAAGGAACTGTATACTACCGACAAGCCTGTTTTAGTAGATGGCAGAACGTTGCTTCCTCTTCGTGCTATTGGTGAGGCAATGGGCTGTGAAGTTATTTGGGTAAGTGGTACTCAAACTGCTAACTTAAGAAATGAAAGTACAATTGTAAGTATGCAGATAGGAAATAAGAACATTACAAGAGTAAAAAGAACAAATCAGGAACAGAAATTATTACAGTCAGACGTTGCACCAATGCTTATAAATGGTAGAACATATATTCCGGTTCGTGCATTTGCAGAAGCTTTGGATGCGGTAGTTGGTTGGGATGAAACAACTAATACGGTTATGATTGTATATGATACAACGCTTAAATATGCTGGCAATTATGCAGTTGAAACTTATGCCGGAACAGGAGAGAGAAAGAAGCACGACAGCGGACTTTCTACAATGGCATTTGTTGATCCTGAAGGTATTACTGTAAATTCAAAGGGAGATATAATTGTTGCAGATAGCGGAATGATAAGAAAACTTTCAAATGGAAAAAGTGAAACTATTGAATTTGAACCATCTTATATCACGGCAAATCTGGTAAGATGCTATAACAACGAAATTTATGTTTTGACTAATGAATTTCAAAACACCGATGGTGTTAAATATTATGGTATTGTAAAGTTAACTGATGCTGGAGCTGAAGGCGTATTTGTAACAGAAGCAACATACAGTACCATTACAGACTTCGATATTTCAAAAGATGGAAAACTTTATGTTATCTACAATAATGTAGGTGTAGGACAGAACTATTTGGGACAACTTGATTTGGTAAATGCAGATATCAATTATATTGCTCAACTTGATTCAGGAATAAAAAGTTTAGCGGTTGATGATAAAGGTAACATTTTCTTGGGTAATACTGTAAAAGGTTCGTTATATTTCTATAATGTGTCTACAGGAAAATTGAAACTTTTTGCAGGTGCTGATGAAAAGACAAAATTTGTTGATGGACCGAATGCAATGTTCTTTGAACCAAGAAGATTGGATTATAGCAATGGTTACTTATATGTACTTGATTATAATGTAATCAGAAGAGTTTCAATGGACAGTGCATATCAGGCTGTAACCTCTGAAACACTTGCAGGAAAGGTAACAGCAGATCAACACCCTGAAACAATAAACGGTAAAGGTAGCGATGTTACATTTGCACCAAGTTATCTTATGGATATGGTAGTTATAGGTGATGATGTTTATTTAACAGATCCTAAAAACGCGGTAATTAGATATATTCATAACTAAGATGGAATGTGACTATAGCGCATAAACACGCTATAGTCTTTTCCTTATCGGAGGCATATAAGTATGAAATGTAAGACAGTAGTATGTTCTTCTGTTGGGATGAAAATGAAAGTTAATCAAGATAACTTTTATGTAAATGGTTTTATCAATGAAGACCAGAAACCATATATATTGAAATCATATTTCTCATCAAAATCAGAACAGATTCTTTGTATTTGTGATGGTATGGGAGGGGAAAAATACGGAGAAGTAGCTTCATATATTTCAGTCAAAAATCTAATCAGATATAAAGAAAAATACAACAATTTAATAAATAGGTTTGACGAGCATATGAATGCTTATGTTCAAAGCACTAATAATGCAATATGTACTTTCATTCAGGAGAATAACGGAGAAAGAAGCGGTTCAACTATGGCGTTGCTATGTATTTCTTCTGAAAAAAAAGAAGCAGTAGCATCCAATGTTGGCGATAGTAAAGTATTCTTGTTTAGAAAAAATGAACTCAAAAAAATAAGCGAAGATCACAATCAGGCACAGAGCCTTGTTAATATAGGATTAATTACAGAAGATGAGGCAAGGACTCATAAGGACAAATCAAAACTTACTCAGCATCTGGGTATTTTTCAGGAAGAGATGGTTTTAGAACCACACATATCAGACAATATTATCCTTGAAGAAAACGACTTATTTTTAATCTGTAGCGATGGGTTAACAGATATGCTCAGTTATGATGATATTGCAAATATACTGAAGGGTGATAAATCCTTAAAGGATAAGTGCAAAAGATTGGTAGAAGAAGCAAATAAGAATGGTGGAGAGGACAATATAACGATTATTTTGTCACAAATAATTTAATATAAAGCGATTTCCTTAATATGATAAAAGAGCCGTTTCAAAGGCGTTTTGCCTTTGAAACGACTCTTTCAGTTTTTATCCTTATAGTTGATGAACTGAATGAAAGGGGGATTAAGTCTCCGGCAGAGTACAAAAAGAGTCAGAATAGCAAATACACAGCTACACTTCAACTTAATACAGTTGCTAAATGGTGTGCAACAGAAGTAAGAAATATACTTTCGGATATGACCTATTGTGGCTCGCTGGTTCAGGGACGTACTACAAAGCCTACGTTTAAGTGTAAAAAGTCAAAGCCTGTTGATAAAGAAAACTGGGTTGTGGCAAATGATACACACGATGCAATTATTCCTTTATCTCATTTTAAGGCAGTGGAGAGATTACTTGAACTTGAAACAGGTATTAAGGTTATCGACCTTATCTGCCCATATTCAAAGGGTGGTAAAATAGGTCTTTTTGGTGGTGCCGGTGTTGGTAAAACAGTTCTTATTATGGAGCTTATCAACAATATCGCCAAGGAACATGGCGG
>JAZQAN010000031.1:0-25069 GCA_045545235.1 Clostridia bacterium
CGGATTTCCGTTAAGCATCAATGCAACTCTACCTTCTGTCAATGCTTTTGCAACTCTGTCAGGTCGTTCTGTTTCAAAAAACTGAGTTGTCAGCGAAAAACTGTTTTCTTCAAGCATCATTCCGACCTGTTCAATAGATATAACATAATCCATGTTGATTCCGTTAATTCTTCTGCGGACTTCGTTCACAAGCTCAGGATTTGCAATATCCGAAATATAAAGCAAAACTCCACGTGTTTTACTGACGTTTCCGACCTTGACACCCTCTGCAATCAGCTTTTCACTTTTTATAATCTTTCTTATAAGAACAGTATTTGTACGGAGCATTTCAGCAAAAGCCTCCTGCGGACCGTAAATTGACTGCTCATTTTCAGGTTTTGTAATACTCCGATGCTCCCAGCCACGCACATCAAGTGAAAATGCTTTATTAAAACCGTCTACAAAAACTGCACACGCACCAAAATTCACATCTTCAAACACAACATCCATACTGCCTGTCGGAGTTGCCTGTGCGTGTGCAATAAACTTTTCAGCTACTTCCATTTCATATTTATATATCTCTTCATCTACGAAGTAGGGGATTTCAAGCATAGTATTTATGACGGCACTGTCCACCAGCTCCGTTTTTACCATTCCTTCAATAAACACAAGAAAAGCCCTACGGCCCTCTCTCATTTTTATTTCACGTATAACAACGTCATTATTTAACGGATAAGTAAATCTCGCCTTGACATACGCCAGATTTTCTTCGATATCTGTACTGATCCTGTCTTTTTCAGTTGTTTCGGTTACTTCTTCACGTACATCATACTTAGTATCCTTTTTCTGATCAGTAAGATAAAACGGCTTATTTTCTGTCGGCGGTGTAAACTTTATATAATCCATAATTCGGCTGAAAATCTTATTCATAATTGCCTCCATATTGAAATGATATCTATATTATGGAATATATTTTTCAAATTATACATATTTTCACCAATTGTTTCACGTGAAACATTACATTCATATTAAATTTTAAAAATGTTTCATGTGAAACATTTACAAATGAAACTTTTATGGTATAATTATATAAGTAACAAAATTTATTCATGGAGATAATAATGGCTAAAGTAATTGCAATAACAAATCAAAAAGGCGGAGTAGGAAAGACAACCACATCAGTTAATCTTGCTTCATGCCTTGCTTATGAAAATAAAAAAACACTTTTGATAGACTGCGACCCACAGGGCAACTCAACAAGCGGTCTTGGAATTGAAAGAGAAGAATATTCTCTTTCTATATATGATTGTCTTGTAGACGCTGCAAAAACACGTAATGCTATAATCAAGACAAAATACAACAATTTATTTGTACTTCCGTCATCGCCTGACCTTAGTGCGGCAGAAATTGAGCTTGCATATGAAGAAAAAAGAGAGTTTTTCTTAAAAAAGGCGATTGATTCTATTAAAAATGAGTTTGATTTTATTGTAATCGACTCACCGCCTGCACTCGGAATGATTACAATCAATATTCTGACTGCATCGGATTCTGTTCTTATTCCTATTCAGTGTGAGTATTACGCACTTGAGGGATTGAGTCAGCTTATAACAACTGTAAAAACTATCAAGAAAAAGCTTAATCCGCAGATTGAAATCGAAGGTGTTTTAGGAACTATGTATGACGGACGAACAAATCTTTCAATACAGGTTCTTGACGAAGTAAAAAAATATTTCCCTGATAAGGTATACAAAACAATTATCCCAAGAAATGTGCGACTAAGCGAATCTCCATCATTTGGAGAACCGATAATAAACTACGACAGAACTTCCAAAGGTGCTGACGCATACATGGCACTTGCAAAGGAAGTTATCAAGAATAACTAAAGGAGTGAGAACATGGCAAAGAAAGGACTGGGCAAAGGTCTTGGCTCTCTTTTCAGTGAAGAGGACGTAAAGCAGGTCACATCTGAAGTTTCCGAAACAAAAGAAGGGAATATTTCTACTATCCGAATGAGCCTTATCGAGCCTAACCCAAAACAGCCACGCCGTTATTTCGATGAAGAAAAAATCGCTGTACTTGCCGAATCTATAAAGGAACACGGACTTGTTCAGCCGATTATCATAACTCCGTCAGAGAACGGTATGTATAAAATAGTTGCAGGTGAAAGAAGATGGCGTGCAGCAAAGAAGGTAAATCTTAAGGAAATACCTGCCGTTGTGCGTACGTATAACGATGAACAGGTTGCAGAAATCGCACTTATAGAAAACCTTCAACGTGAAAATCTTAATCCTATTGAAGAAGCTCTTGGTTACAATCTTCTTATGGAAGAATTTGATTTGACTCAGGAAGTTGTAAGTCAGCGTGTCGGAAAGAGCCGAAGTGCCGTTGCAAACTCATTAAGACTTCTTTCTCTTGAAAAAGAAATTCAGAAATTGGTAATAAATGGAAATTTAACAAGCGGTCACGCACGTGCAGTGCTTTCACTTGAAGATAAGGAACTTCGAAAAGCACTTTCAAAACGCATCGTAGAAGACAACCTTAATGTACGTCAGGCAGAAGCACTTGCTAAACAACTCCAGAAAAAAGCTCCGCAAAAGAAGGAAAAGGTTAAAACTGCTTACGATATTGAGCTTGAAAGAATTCAGACTAATCTTTCTACTGCTATGGGCACAAAGGTTAAGATTAACCATACACCGAAAAAGGGTAAAATAGAAATTGAATACTATGGCAATGATGACCTTGAACGTGTTCTTGAGTTTTTCAAAATTTAAAGGAGAATAGCTATGGATAACAATACTTTTATTTTTATAGCATTTGCTATATTGATGCTTCTGATTATTATATGCTTTATAATATGTGCTGTGAATTCATCAAAAATCAGTACTCTTATGGACTATTCCGATGACGGCGACATTATCAGTGCATTAAAGGAATATTATAACAAGGTTGATGACCTGTCAAAAACTGTAAATGATAAGTCTGATGCAGTTTTATTGTCACGACTTTCAAACTGCGAAGAAGACTCTAATATTTCGATTAAGAAAATCGGTCTTGTAAATTTCGACGCGTTTGATGACGTAAAGGGCAAGCTGAGCTTTTCGCTTGCAATGCTTAACAACAACAACGACGGCATTATCCTTACTTCGCTTTACGGTCACAACTCATGCAACACTTACGTTCGTGAAATTGTAAACGGCGAAACACCGATCAAACTGCTTGAAGAAGAAAAGACTGCTCTTAACGAAGCAAAGAATAAACTAAAGAAGGCGGATAACAATGGCTAATAAAAATGATAACAAATCACTGTTTCTTTATACGGCACTGATATTTTTTGTAGCCGTAGTGCTGATAATTCTTTCGTTTTTCGGTCAGACGAACCTGCAGAAAAATCAACCTGAAATTGAACAAAACACTGAACAGACACAAACTCTTTCCGGTATAACAGAAAGAGCAGCAGTTTTAAGTGAAGAAAATAAAGTTCTGCTTGAACTTAACAAAAATCTTCAGATTGAAAATAGTGAACTGAAAACTGAAAATGAAGCACTTCTTAAAAAACTTAGTAATAATGATATACTTTTAAGTTCTTACGGTTATTATACACTTGGAAATAATGAAAAAGCTCTTGAAATGCTCAAGGCAGTTAATTATGAAGAATTAAATTCTGACCAGAAAATGCTTTATTACAAATTAAATAATGAATTACAATAGAAAGGATAAATAAAAATGTTAGACATCAAAATTTTAAGACAAAACCCTGAAATTATAAAGGACGCTTTGAAGAAGCGTAACAACGACCTTGATATCGAGCCTGCAATCGAGCTTGACAAGCAAAGACGTGCTATTCTTACAGAAGTTGAACAGAAGAAGGCAAAGCAGAACGAAATCACAAAGCAGATTCCACAGATGAAGAAGGCTGGTGAAAATACTGATGCTATCTTCGCTGAAATGAAAGAGCTTAGTAACGAAATCAAGGCTGACGACGAAAAGGTAAGAGAAATCGACGAACAGCTGAGAGATTTCATGCTTCGTATTCCAAATATTCCGAATGCAGACATTCCTGTCGGCGCTGATGACAGCGACAACGTTGAAATCAGAAAGTACGGCGAACCAAGAAAGTTTGATTTTGAACCAAAGGCTCACTGGGATATCGGTACTGATCTAGATATACTTGATTTTGAAAGAGGTACAAAAATCGCAGGTACACGTTTCACTGTTTATAAAGGTCTTGGTGCAAGACTTGAAAGAGCTATCATTCAGTTCTTCCTTAACACTCACACAGGCGAAAGCGGTTACACAGAAATAATGCCTCCATACATGGTAAACAGAGCATCAATGACAGGTACAGGTCAGCTTCCTAAGTTTGAAGAGGATGCGTTCAAGGTAGAAAACAACGGTTACTTCCTTATTCCTACTGCAGAAGTTCCTGTAACAAATCTTCACAGAGATGAAATTCTTGACGGAAATGAACTTCCTATTAAATATACTGCATACTCAGCATGTTTCAGAGCAGAAGCAGGAAGTGCAGGCCGTGACACAAGAGGTCTTATAAGACAGCATCAGTTCAATAAGGTTGAGCTTGTTAAGTTTGTTAAGCCTGAAGAAAGCTACGAAGAACTTGAAAAGCTAACTAACGATGCTGAAAAATTGCTTCAGATTCTTAACATTCCATACAGAGTAGTTTGCCTGTCAACAGGTGACATTGGTTTCTCATCTGCAAAGACATACGATATCGAAGTATGGATGCCAAGCTACGGCAGATACGTTGAAATTTCTTCATGTTCAAACTTTGAAGATTACCAGGCAAGACGTGCCAACATCAGATATAAGGATAATCCAAAGGACAAGGCTCAGTTCGTTCATACTCTTAACGGCTCAGGTCTTGCTGTCGGCAGAACAGTTGCAGCAATCCTTGAAAACTTCCAGAACGAAGACGGCACTGTTACAATTCCTGAAGCACTTATTCCGTACATGGGTACAGACAAGATTTCAAATAACTAAAAAATCGTTCAGATATTGCGGACAAAATTTTTGTCCGCTTTTCTGTATTACGATTACTTATTCACATTTTATAACAGATATTTTGTGATTAAAAATTTTTCTTGACACAATATATTGTTGTGAATTTATGTAAACTGAATTATGGTTAAAAATGACTTATCAACATGGTATTTTTACCACTTATCCACGCAAAAATGACTTAAAAACGTGGTTTTTAATAAAGTTATCCACGTTATCCACATAGTTATCCACATTTTTAATACAGAGTGGAAAAATTTAAAAACCGCATAGGTAAGCCATTTTTTGTGGTTTACACTTTTTAATTACATATTATTTCCTTTTTTAACAGTATTTTGGGATAAAAAACGTGGATAAATTGTATTTTTAGGGTGAAAATGGGTTATTTACGGCATTTTTAAAAGATATAAAGTTATCCACACTGCGTGCATAAACTATGGATAAGTAGGAAAAACTAAATTTTTGTATTTTGGAGGATGAAACGTGATTACACCTCGTTTAAAATGTATAATAGACCACACAAACGGAGCAAGAATTGCAGACATTGGTACTGACCATGCATATATTCCGATATACCTTGTAGAAAACGGTATCTCGGAAAAAGCAATAGCAGGCGATGTGTGTGAAGGACCTGTCGAAATTGCAAAATCGAATATTGAAAAGAATAATCTTTCCAATAAAATTGAAGTCCGTCTTGGAAGCGGACTTTCCGTAATTGAAAAAGGCGAAGTTGATACTATTATCATCGCAGGTATGGGCGGTCAGCTTATAAGCGAGATTATCGACGCCGATATTGAAAAGGCAAGAGAATGTTCCCTTGTTCTTCAGCCGATGAATGCTCAGTATGAACTGCGAAAGTATCTTATTAAAAACGGCTTTTCTATTACTGATGAAGATATTTCTCTTGAAGGGTTCAAGGTTTATAATGTTATGAACGTCAAAAACGGCAGACAGTCTGAATTTGAAAACGATATTGAATATCATCTTCCGAAGTATCTTAAATTAAACAAATATTATAAGGAACTTTATGAAAAAAAACACCGTGAATTTTTTAAAGTGGTTTCTGGACTTGAAAATTCAAAGGATGTTGATACTGAAAAACTTGAAATGTATAAATTCTGGTTAAAGGAGCTTGAAAAGTATGAAAGCGAATGAAATTATTGAAATTATTGAAAATGTTTGTCCGCAAAGGTTGGCTTATTCATGGGATAATGTCGGTCTGCTTTGCGGTGACGGCGAAAAAGAAGTTAATAAAGTTTTCGTAACTCTTGATGCAAATGTCTCTACTGTAAAAGAGGCGGTTTTTCACGGTGCTGATATGATTGTTTCTCATCATCCTATACTTTTAGGCGGTATAAAGAGAATTGATTATAATTCTTCCACAGGTCAGATGATAAAGCTTCTTATTGAAAATGACATTCCTCTTTTTGCGGCACATACCAACATGGACACTGCAAACGGCGGTATAAATGATAAGTTGGCAGAAATGTTCAATCTTTGCGATGTGGAAATTCTTGATCAACACACTGATGACGAAAATGCAGGACTTGGCAGAATAGGTAAACTTAAAACTCCTGTTATTTTTGAAGTTTTTGCGAACCATTGCAAAAATGTTTTAAAAACACCATTTCTTCGTGTATCAGGTAAGTTTGATAAGGAAATCAGAACGGTTGCGGTTGCATCAGGCAGTTGCAGTGAGATTATTCCGCTTGCAATTTCAAAAGGTGCGGACGTTATCGTAACAGGCGATATGAAGTATCACAACATGATTGACATGACAGAACTCGGTATTTGCATAATTGATGCAGGACATTATCCGACAGAAATCTGCGTTATGGATATTTTTGAAGATATTTTAAAGGATACTGGTCTTGAAATTATCAAGAGCGAAAATAAAGATATTTTTTCTCTTGTTTGACATCTTTCATATTATAATGTATAATAAATCCGTGAGTAAGTTAGACAATCGCGCCGATTTCGGTGAGGAAAGTCCGGGCTTCATAGAGCAGGGTGCCGGCTAACGGCCGGTGAAGGCGACTTCAAGGATAGTGCAACAGAAAATAGATACCTACCACTATGCTCACATAGTGCGGTGATTGTGGAAAAGTGAGGTAAGAGCTCACTAAGAGATTTGGTAACATCTCTCTTGTGTAAACCCCACCCGAAGCAACTTTGGGAATGTTAAGCTTGCTCGGCGTGTTCCCTTGAAAGGCTGGAGCGTACAGGTAACTGTGCGTGGAGATAGATGAATGTCAGATACAGAACCCGGCTTATAGACCTGCTCACTTTTTTAAATACCGCTTATAAATAAGCGTTATTTTTTAAAAGTATTACTTACAACGAGGTAATAAAAATGAAAATAACAAAAATATCAGAAGGTAATTATTCAACACTGCTCGGTATGAACGGCGGAATGGTTGAAAGTCCTGACGGCAGTCGTATTGTATATGCACGAAAAGCAGATTTAACAAAACCCGAAACCGAAATCTGGATTTGTAACCACGACCTTTCAAACCACAGAAAAATATTTGATGTGAACTGCGGAAACCATAACGGTCCGTCGGCAACTTTTATAACCGACAGCCTTATTGTTTTTCGTGACAGCGCAGACAATCTGCCTGTTTTCCGCATAATGGACGTTGACACTCTTGAAGTCAAATACAAAATTTGTGCAAAAGAAAGTCACTGCGCTGAAAACGGCAAATATCCATTCTCACTTTCAAATGAGTTTTTAGGTAAAAATCCTGACTATCCTGAAATAAATTCAAGCGGAATTTATATTCTTGACGTGGAAAGCGGAAAAATAGAAAAAGTTGTTTCCGACGAAGATATTATAAATATGGTAAAGGAACATGGCCTTACACCGAATGAATACACTGCATCAGTAAGCCACGTTCAACTTAATCCGTCTGCAACATCAGTTATGATGCGACTTGGCGTTAAGGATTGTCCTGTTTTCGGAGCACTTGGATGTATTGACCTTGAAACAGGTAAAACTCACGTTATACCTGACAAGCCTGTTCATCAGCTATGGTATGACGACGAAACATACATGGCAACACGTCAATTCAATCAAGGTAGACACATTGAAATGGAAACAAGTTACATAGCACGTTTTTCAAAAGACGGCGAAGAAATTGAAGTGCTTGGCGGAATTTCAAACCATATGGACGGCTCAAAGGACAGACGTTTCTTTGCAGGTGACCGTTGTTATCCTGATTTTTCACCAAATGTTTACCTATATGAAAAAGGTAACAAAGAGCCAATCGCAGTTTTTGAAATTCCACAGGATGAATACACAACATGGAAATTGCAGGTGCATCCAAATCCGTCATTTTCACGTGACAGTAAGCGCCTGTATTTCAACCGCCAACTAAAATGCAGTGACGGTACATACAAAACTGAAGCAGTTTTTGCAGATATTTCAGAATTTACGTGTAAATAACTTGCAAAAAACACGTTTTTTTGCTATACTATATGTGTTTATTTTATTAACAGAAAGAAAGTGAATTAAATGATCATTATTATGAAGGACAGTGCTTCGGCACGTCAGATTGACAGCGTTGAAAAATTACTTGCTGAATTTGGTTTCCAGACTCACCCAATCCACGGTGAAAATAAGACAGTCATCGGTGCTATCGGTGATAAGCGTCTTCTTAGCATGAACCAGATTCTTACAATGGACGGCGTTGAAAATGTTGTTCCAATTTTGAAGCCTTACAAGCTTGCTTCAAAGGAACTTCATAAAGAACAGTCAGTTATAGATATCGGTCACGGCGTAACAGTCGGCGGAAAAACTCTTGCAGTTTTCGCAGGACCATGTGCTATTGAAAGTCAGGAACAGTTTACTGAAGTTTCAAAAGCAGTTAAGGCATCAGGTGCAAACATACTTCGCGGCGGTGCATTCAAGCCTCGTTCATCCCCATACTCATTCCAGGGTCTTGAAGGCGACGGTCTTAAGATTATGTACAACAGCGGACAGGAACTTCAGATGCCTATCTGTACTGAAGTACTTGACCCACGTGACGTTGACCTTGTTGCAAAGTATGCAGACGTTATGCAGATCGGTGCAAGAAATATGCAGAACTTCAAGCTTCTTCGTGAAGTTGGTAAGTGCAACAAGCCTATTCTTTTAAAACGTGGTCTTGCTTGTACAATGGAAGAATGGCTTATGGCTGCTGAATACATTATGTCAGAGGGTAACGAAAACGTAATCCTTTGCGAAAGAGGTATCAGAACTTACGAAACAGCTACAAGAAACACATTCGATCTTAGTGCAATCCCTGTTTCAAAAGAGCTTTCACATCTTCCAATCATTGCTGACCCAAGCCATGCTGCCGGAACATACCAGTATGTGCCTGCACTTTCAAAGGGTGCAATCGCAGCCGGTGCTGACGGTCTTATGATCGAAGTTCACAACTGTCCTGAAAAAGCTGCTTCAGACGGTGCTCAGTCACTTACACCTGAAAAGTTCGACAAGCTAATGAAGGAACTTGACCCAATCGCAAAGGCAGTAGGCAAAATTTTACTTTAAGGATTTGAAAATATGTTAGGTTATCTTGGTCCAAGCGGAACATTTTCGCATCAGGCTGCAATGGAATGGTCGCAGGGAAAAGAGGAAATTAAGGAATTTCCTACTATCTACTCTGCAATAATCGCTGTGGAAAACGGCGAGATTGACAAAGCTATTGTTCCGATTGAAAATTCAATAAACGGCAGTATTAATACTACTCTTGATATGCTTGCATTTGATGTGGATTTATACATAACAGGCGAATATATTTTGAATATCAGCCAGAACATCATGGTAAAAAAAGGTACAAAAAAAGAGGATATTAAAATTATAATCTCTCATGCTCAGCCTATCGGTCAGTGTTCAAAAATTCTGTCGCACGAATTTGGTGATGTAAAAATCGAATTTGCTGATTCAACTGCTATGGGTGCAAAACGTGTCGTTGAATCTGACGGCTCAGTGGCGTGCATAGCATCTCCTAACAGTGCTCAGCTTTACGACCTTGAAATTATCTGTCCCGACTGCGGTGACGATAAAAATAACTCAACAAGATTTGTTATCATAGAAAAAAAACCTAATACTGTCGTTACAGGACATGATAAAACTTCAATAGTTTTTGCTCTTAACGATAAACCAGGAAGTCTTTACAGTGCAATCGAGCTTTTTGCAAAAGAGAAAATAAACATGACTAAAATCGAGTCACGACCTCTTAAAAACGAGCTTGGCAAATATATTTTCTTCATTGATATTGACGGCAATATTGATGATGCAACTATTTACTTTGCACTTGATAAAGTACGAAAAAATACATTTTTCTATAAATTCTTAGGTTCATATGAATATTAAAAGGATGGCAAATGCCATCCTTTTTTATATTATATATCCGCCGTCGACGTTTATAACCTGTCCTGTTATGAATGATGAATCATCATTTGCCAAAAACAGTGCAGTTTTTGCTACTTCTTCAGGTTTTCCAATTCTTTCAAGCGGAGTTTCTTCACAAAGAACATCAAAATCTTCTTTACTTAAATACTTGTTCATTTCAGTTTCAATAACTCCCGGTGCAATACAGTTTACACATATATTTGACGGACCAAGCTCTTTTGCAAGTGCCTTTGTAAAACCTATAACTGCTGACTTTGATGCACTGTAATGCACTTCACAACTTGCACCTGTTATTCCCCACATTGACGAAATATTTATAATTTTTCCGCTTTTTTTATAAATCATATCACTTACAAATTCTTTCGTAACAAGGAACATTCCTTTTATGTTTATATCAAACATTCTGTCCCAATCATTTTCGGAAATGTCAGTAAATAATTTCTGCTCAGCAATTCCTGCGTTGTTAATCAAAATATCAATCCTGCCGTAATTATCGTGGATATAATCAGCCATTTTATTAACTTCGTCCGATTTTGAAATATCAGCCTTAACAATAACTGCACCTGTATCGGCAGAAATTTGTTCAGCTTCCTTTTTACTACTGTTATAGTTAAGAAAAACTCTGTACCCTTTTTTAGAAAATTCATATACTAAAGCTTTTCCAATACCACGACTTCCGCCTGTTATCAACACATTTTTCATTCTTCTGACCTCATTTTAGGTATAAATAATCCAGTTTTAATTTCTTCTTTTTTATCTCTGTTCAAAACTTCGTTCATATAATACTCCTGACAGTCAAGCTTTTTCTTACCACATCTGTCTTTAACATATACACCGTCAGTCTGTATATGTGCACGCATCGTGTCTGCAAGCTGAATATCAAGAACTTTAATAACTTCCTTTTTCAGATTTTCATCATCAATCGGAAACATAATTTCCACACGGCGATTAAGATTTCTCTGCATCCAGTCCGCACTTGCACAGAACACATCTTCTTTACCGTCATTATAAAAATAATAAATTCTTGTATGTTCAAGATATCTTCCAACGATCGAACGAACTGTTATATTTTCGCTAAGTCCCTTAACTCCTGCTTTAAGAGCACAAATTCCCCTTACTATAAGGTCAATTTTTACTCCGCTTTTACTTGCTTTATAAAGTAGCTTTACTATTTCAGGATCAACGAGCGAATTTACTTTTGCAATAATTCTTGCTTTCTTTCCTTCTTTTGCGTTCTTAATTTCACGTTCAATCATTTCTTCCGTCTTTTTTCTTAACCACAAAGGAGCAAGAATTAACTTATTCCAATGAGGCGGTTCGGAAAATCCTGAAATCATATTAAAAAACGCACCTGCATCTTCGCCTATTTTCTTTGAACACGTTAAAAGTCCCATATCTGCATAAAAATTAGCAGTTATATCATTATAATTTCCTGTTCCGAGATGAATATATCTTCTCATTCCGTCTTTTTCACGACGTACAATTTCAGTAATTTTTGAATGAGTTTTAAGTCCAACAAGTCCGTAAATAACGTGACAGCCTGCTCTTTCCAACTTTCTCGCCCAGATGATATTATTTTCTTCATCAAATCTTGCTTTAAGTTCAACAAGCACACTTACCTGTTTACCATTTTCCGCCGCACGTGAAAGTGCCTCAATAATCGGCGAATTTCCGCTGACTCTGTAAAGTGTCTGCTTTATTGCAAGTACATTTTCATCAACTGATGCCTGTTTTATAAGGTCAACTATCGTTGAAAAACTGTCATAAGGATGATGAAGCAATATATCTCCTTCACGTATTTTCTCAAATATATCAACATTTTTAAGTTCAGGTCTTACCTGCGGTTTAAAAGGCTTGTACTTATATTCATCAAAACCTTCTTCACTATACAATTTATTTAAAAACGTAAAATCAATCGGACCTTTTATCTTATAAATATCATCATTCTTAACTTTAAGCTCTTTTTTAAGAATAGAAAGAAGCTCCTTTTTTATATCATCATCTACTTCAAGACGGATAACTTCACTTCTCTCTCTTTCCTTGATAGTCTTTTCAATTTCCGAAAGCAAATCTCCGCTTTCATCTTCATCAATAGGAATATCCGCATCACGCATAATTCTGTACGGATAAGAACAAAGCACATCATATCCCAAAAACAGCATATACAAAAATTCCTGAACAATTTCCTCTATTAAAATATACTGTTTCTTTCCCTTTTCGGATGGCAGTTTAACAAGTCTGTTAAACACTGACGGTATTCTCACAGTTGCAAATGCTTTTTCCTTTTCTTCCTTTTTAATTAAAGCACAAATATTTAAAGATTTATTGTGTATAAGCGGAAAAGGTCTTGATGAATCCACTGCCATAGGTGTTAAAACAGGATAAATCTCGTCTTTAAAATACTTTTCAATAAACTTTTTCTGTTTATCCGAAAGATTTTTTCTATTTAATATTGATATATTTTCCTTTTCTAACTGTGGCAGAAGTAAATTTGAATAAGTTTTATACTGCTCAACTGCCATATCATGAGTTTTTTCGGATATCTTTTCAAGCTGTTCTGATGCAGTAAGTCCCGCAGGATCTTTCTTTGTACTATCCGCAACTTCCATATCCTTCAGCGACGCAACACGCACCATAAAAAATTCATCAAGATTTGATGATGTAATCGCCAGAAATTTAAGTCTTTCAAATAACGGATTTTCCTTATCTTTAGCTTCACTTAATACTCGCATATTAAAATCAAGCCACGAAAGTTCTCTGTTTATATAATCACTCATGATACTTTCTCCTGTTAAAATTTTTCTTCTAATTTAATTATACATAATAAAATAAAAAATCTCAATATTTTTCTTGATAAATCACCTAAAATTTGATATTATAGAAAGTGGACTTTTATAATTAAATTTATGACAATAAAATAGTTTGTTTTTTACAAAATATGTCAAAAATGTATTCAAAGGAGGAAACGTGATGAACATAACTGAAATATGGGATAAAACCCTTTTAATAGTAAAAAATAACATCTCGGCGGTAAGCTACAAAATACATATGCAGGTCACTTCGCCGGTATCTTATTCTGACTCTTCTTTTATAATTTCAGTGCCTTCTTCAATAAACAAAAATATCATAAATCATCTTTACAAAGATATTGTTGAATCCTCTCTTGAAACAGTTACAGGAAAAAAACTTTCTCTTGAAATTATAGAGGGAGAATATAAAGAAGAAACAGAAAAAACTGAGCAAATTGAAGAAACTGAAACAACTAATAATACAAGTGTTGAAAAATACGGAGTAAATCCTAAATATACATTTGAGAATTTCGTAATAGGTCCTTCAAACGAATATGCTCATGCTGCTGCTTTAAATGCAGCCGAAAAACCTGGTAGTTTAAATAATCCGCTGTTTATTTACGGTAAAAGCGGACTTGGTAAAACACATCTTTTACATGCTATCGGTAACAGAATGAAGCAAAACAATCCAAGCATTAAGATGATATATGTTTCTGGTGAAAAATTCACAAATGAATTTATAGCATCTTTAAGGGAAAATACAACAGATAAATTTAAAAAGAAATATCGTGAAGTAGATCTTCTTCTTCTTGACGACGTTCAATTTCTTGAAAACAAAGAAGGTATTCAGGAAGAATTTTTCCATACCTTCAACGAATTATTCAATTCAGGAAGACAGATTGTATTAACAAGTGACCGTAAACCTGATGAAATTAAAACTCTTTCGGATCGTCTTAAAACACGTTTTGGCGGCGGTATAATCATAGACGTATCTCTGCCAAACTACGAAACAAGAGTTGCAATTCTTCAGAAGAAGCGTCAGAATTACAGTATCAAAATCGAAGATGAAGTTCTTGATTATATTGCTATAAATATAAGAACAAGTATTCGTGAACTTGAAGGTGCACTATTTAAAATTATATCAATGTCTGAATTCAAGAATATTCCTATAACAAAGGAATTTGCCGAAGAAATGTTAAATTCAATTCTTCCTAAGGACAGAAAACTGACACCAGCAATGGTTATTAACAAAACAGCTGTTTATTTTAATATTTCAGATGCTGACATAATGAGTAAAATTAAAACAAAGGAAATTGCAATTCCGCGTCAGGTAGCAATGTATCTTTGCAGAACTATTCTTAACATGAACGACACTAACATAGCAAGGGAATTTAATAAAGACAGAAGTACAGTCAGCCACAATATTGAAAAAATTGAAAATGAGCTTATTTCTAACGAAACTCTCAGCTCTGCTATTGATAACATAACAAAAGACATTAAATCAATGTAGTGGATAAGCCATGTATAAGTGCATGGATAAGCAGTGGATAAAATAATTGTAAAAAAATGTAAAAATAAGTGTGTTGGATAAAATTTACTTATCCCATACTTATAAACAGGTGGAAAGATGATAAATTATGGCTTGTCTGCTTAATTAAACCTACTTTTCCACCAAATCCCTGCTATTATTACTATTATTATTACAATTTATTATTTATATATATAAATATATAAGCAAAATTTAATCATTTTTATGGGTTGATAAATTTATACACGTTAAAGGAGATAGATGAAATGAAATTAGTTTGCAGTAAAGCACAATTAGTAGAAATTATAAATACTGTTCAGAGAGCTATCGCTCCTAAAACAGCTCTTCCTATTCTTGAATGTATCAAAATTGATGCAAACGGTGACGGAAATGTTGTTTTCACAGGTAATAACATTGATATTTGTATTGAATACAATAATGAATGTACTGTTACAGAAGGTGGAACAGTTGCTCTTGCTTCAAAGATGTTCGGTGAAATTGTAAGACGTCTTCCTGACGGTGACGTTAAAATTACAGTTGACCCTTCTAATTATCATACAAAGGTTGAAAGCGGTATGAGTAAATTCAATTTTCAGGGTATATCTCCTGATGAATTTCCAAATGCTCCTGTTCTTGATGAAAAGTTCAGATTTACAGTTACTCAGAATGCTTTGAAGAAGCTTATAAGAAAAACTATTTCATTCGTTGCTCAAAATGAAGGAAAAAAGCCTGTTTTGACAGGTGCATTGTTTGAGATAAAGAATAATTATCTTAACGTTGTTGCATCAGACGGTCACAGACTTGCTGTTGTTAAGGAAGAAATTCTTGAAACTGTTGAAAATAATAAGCTTATTGTTCCAGGAACAACTTTGCGTGAACTTTTAAAGGTTCTTAAAGATGAAGATGAAAAGGTTACAGTTATTGTTTCTGACAGAACTGTTTTGTTTGACTTTGGTTATTATCAGGTTTATTCAAGACTTATTGACGGTGAATTTTTGAAGTATGATGCTATTATTTCTGCTGTCAACTCAATAAACGTGTATGTTGAAAAGAAATATCTTATAGAAAGTCTGGAGAGAGCAATTCTTCTTATCAATGATGATATTTCAGCTAAGTCTGAAAATAAAGTTCCTGTTAAGTTTAAGATTAAGTACGGTAAAATTGAAGTTACATGTATAACAGGAAAAGGTCAGGTTAATGACGAAGTTAATGTTGAAGTAGATGGCGGCGAACTTGAAAAAATCGGTTTCAACTGCCGTTTCCTTCTTGATGCTTTGACTGCTTGTGATGAAGAAAAGGTTAAAATGGAATTCAGTGCTGCAACAAGCGGTTGCTTTATAAGAAGTGTTGAAGAAGATGATTCATACATTTATATGATTCTACCTGTAAGACTTTACGACTAATAGGTGTAATTATGGAAATTAAGGTATTAAATAACTACTATACTGATGAAAATACATATCTTGTGTATGATGAAAACACAAAAAACGGTATTGTAATTGATCCTGGTTATGAATGTGAAGGAATTATAAAAATGGCACAGGATTTGGGTGTTGAAATAAAATACGTTTTAATTACTCATTGCCATTATGACCATATTTCTTCACTTGAACCTTTGCGTGAAAAAACAGGCTGTCTTTTGGTGAGCAGTGAAAACGGAAGTAAAAATGTGATAAATCCTGATATAAATCTTTCGCTTCACGGCTTGGGTTATGAAATAAATGCCAAGAAGAGTGATGTTGTGTTGAAAGATAATGAAGAAATGTCGCTTGATGGTTTAAAAATTAAATGTATATACACTCCTGGTCATACAAACTGCGGAGCTTGTTATATGATAAATGATAATCTTTTCACAGGTGATACTCTGTTTTTGAGAAGTATCGGCAGACATGATTTGCCGACAGGTGATGGCAATACTCTTATAAATTCTATCAAAACAAGAATTTATACTTTGCCTGAAGAAATAACAGTTTATCCTGGTCACGGCGGAAAATCTTCTGTCGGATATGAAAAGAAATTCAATATGTTTGTAAAAGGTTAAAAAAATGGTTATTATCCAGAACGGTTATGAATGTGATTACGAAATGAAGCTTTTTTATAAGCTTTTTTTCGATATGGAAGAAGATATTTTTGTATTTTCTAATTTTGAATATAAAGATAATATTATAAATGTGTACACTGAAATAATCTGTGAAGGTAATACATATTTTGATGACTACTATTATAGTTTTAAAAGTAAAGGTAAGGATAAACAGTTTATTAAAAAGATATTTACGGCTTCATGTACGAAGTCGTTTTGTCATGCGGCGAAACAGATTAAGGATGTAAATCTGCCTTGGGGTGTTATGAGTGGGATAAGACCTGCCAAGATTGTTCGTGAACTTATGGACGAAGGTCACAGTGACAGTGAAGTAATTGAAATTTTGAAGGATATTTATGAAGTGTCTGACGAAAAGATTGAACTTGCTCATAATGTTGCTAAAAATGAACAGATTTTGCTTGATGATATTGGCGAAAACAGCGTCAGTATTTATATTGGTATTCCGTTTTGTCCGACAAGGTGTCTTTATTGTTCGTTTGTTTCGACAGATATAAGAGTCAGCGGTAAATATATTGATCCATTTGTTGAAAAGCTTCTGCTTGAAATTGATAAAACTGCGGAAATTATTGAAAAAATGGGTGCGTATGTTGAAAATATTTATATCGGCGGCGGAACACCTACTACTCTTGAACCACATCATTTGAAGATGATTTTTGACAGGTTGAAGAAGAATTTTGATTTTTCAAAAATTAAGGAATTTACTCTTGAAGCAGGCAGACCTGATACAATCACAGAAGAAAAATTAAAAGAAGCAAAATTGGGCGGAGTAAACAGAATAAGTATAAATCCGCAGACCATGAATGGCGTTACTCTTGAAAAAGTGCGCAGAAAACACACTCCTGATATGGTTAAAAATTGCTTTGAAATGGCAAGAAATATTGGATTTGATAATATAAATATGGACCTTATTGCGGGACTTCCTGAAGAAACAGTTGAAATGTTCTGTTACAGTCTTGATGAAGTTATTAAGCTAAATCCTGAAAATATAACTGTTCATTCGATGAGTGTAAAACGTGCGGCATCGCTGAGATTTACTGATAGTGAACTTGCCAAAGCGAAGGATATGAATAAAATGCTTTCCTATACTCAGAAGAGAATGAGTGAAACAGGAAGAAAACCATATTATATGTACCGCCAGAAAAATATTTCAGGTAATCTTGAAAATGTAGGTTATGCCAAGGACGGTTATATGAGTACATATAATATCAACATTATGGAAGAAAAACAAACCATAATTGCTCTTGGCGGCGGCGGAAGTACTAAAATTGTTATGGGTGACAGGATTGAAAGAGTTTTTAATTTCAAAGATCCGCTTGAATATATAAACCGTTTTGATGAAATTCTTGATAAAAAAGATGAAATTTTAGAAATACTCGGAGGTGAAAATAATGGCTGATGAAAGAATTATAAATAATATTATGATTGAGTATGATAATCTTCGTGTTATTGCGGCGGCTGACAGAAAAAAACGTATAAGTGAAGTTTATGCGAAAGTGCCGAGAATTGAAGAAATTGATAAAGAAATTTTCAGACGCGGAAATGAAAATATGAATAATATTTTAAGAAATCCTGATAAAAAAGATGAATTTAATGCTGATTTTAAGGAAAACTTAAAGAGATTGAATGACGAAAAAAGTAAGCTTTTAAAAGAAAATAATATTTCGCCTGATTTTGATAAGTATAATTATAAATGCGAAAATTGCTCAGACACAGGTTATGATGAAAACGGTGTAAAGTGTCAGTGTTTCAGGCAAAGACTGATAAATGAAGCATATGCAATGTCAAATATGGAAGAAATAATTGAAAAGCAGAATTTTGAAACTTTTTCTATTAATTATTATTCAAAACAGCCGTCGGAAAATGGAATTTCTCCGTATGAGAATATGACTAAAATTTATAATAACTGTAAAAAATTCTGCGAAAATTTTGATAAAGAAACAAAAGGACTTGTTTTTTACGGTTCAACAGGACTTGGTAAAACTTTTCTATCGAGTGCAATAGCAAAAGAACTTATGGATAACGGCAAAATTGTTGTTTATACAAGAGCAACGAAGATGTTTTCAATGTATGAAGATTATAAGTTCGGCAGAAACAGTGACAGAAGTGTGATTGATAATATGTATAATGCAGATTTGCTTATTATTGATGATCTTGGAACTGAACCGATGAATAATAATAATTTGTCATTTTTGTTTGATGTGATAAACGAAAGAACTGCAAAAAATAAGAAAATAATTATAAATACTAATCTGCAGATAAGTGAAATTACAAAAATGTACAGTATGCGTTTCACTTCAAGACTTTCTGAGTATTTTATGCTTTATAAATTTTACGGCGATGATATAAGAATACAGAAATTAAAAGAAGATGCTTAAAAAGCATCTTCTTTTTTATCTGCCGTTGTTGTTTGCGTCGTTTGTACCAACTGCGTCGCCAACACCTTCTACAACATCTCCTGCGGCATTACCAACACCGTCCACTACGTCGCCTGCTGCATCGCCGATATTATCTACGGCATTACCTGCACTGTCACCTACATCACGGATATCTTCTTCAACACGTCCGTTGTTTGTGTCGCTGACGTTGTTATTGTCGTTCATAGGTGCCTGGGTTCTTGCAGGTTCGTTGTTTCTCATTCCGCATGATGTAAGAACGGCTGAAAGTACCATAGACATTAAAATTAACTTTATAGTTTTCATTTTTTATTCCTCCATAATTGATTGATACACTGTTATTATTGTCATAATTTTTAGAATTATTAGTTTGTTTAAAAAAAATTCATATTTTTTCGGGAACAAAAATGACAAGTGTTACGTCTAACATATTGCAAACGGATAAATTGCATAATAAATAAAAGGGAGAAGAATTAAAATGAAAAAGAATCTAATTGCTATTTTAGCACTTTCAGCAGTAATTGCTACATCAGGTGCAGTTTTTGCTGACGAAGACATTAATGTTCCGGCAGAGCCGAACACAGAATTTGAAACAGTTGTTCAGGGAGATATAATGCTTATATCAGAAGGTGCTCAGGATGTTCCTGCAACAATGTACACACCTGAAGATGCTGAAATTCAGGGTGATGTAATGGTAATTGAAGGCGGAGAAGAAGCTCCTGCAGCTACTATGCCAAGCTATTTTTCAAACACAGTAACTGTTAAGGAAGTAGGAGAAGGCACAATTTCAACAACAACTAATACAGAAGATGCAGAAAACATGGAAAACGAAATCAACTACATGACTTCTGAAAATACACTTGTTTATACAGTAAACGGTGAAAAGAAGGCAGTAAGCGACATCGAAAAGGATGCTTCTATCACAGTTTTCACATCTTCATACTCAGCTGCTCCGATGATCATGCCTCCACAGTATCAGGCAGATGTAATCATCATCAATGATGAAGAAGCAGTATCAAGCGTAAATGTTGATACATACGTTGCAGAAGGTGAAACTCTTGTAAGCGTAAGCAACTCACTTGTTCTTAACATGGCTGAAACAACAAAGGTTGTAGATAAGGAAGAAAAGGAAACAGAAGGAATTCTTGAAAACAGTGACCTTATCGTATTCTACTCAATGTCAACAAGAAGCATTCCACCGCAGACAACTCCTGAAAAAGTAGTTGTAATCGGTGAAAATGCAAATGTAGTTGCTCCAACAGAAGCTCCTGTTGAAACAGAAGAACCAACAGTAGAAACAATCAAGGCAAGCACTTCATTTGCTACTGAAAACGGAACAGTTATGGTTCCGCTAAGAGAAATCGCTGAAACACTTGGTTTCACTGTTGAATGGGACGGTGCAACAAGATCAGTAATGCTAAATAGCGGTAAGTACAGCCTTAAGATTGATGAAAACAGCTATGTTGCAGGTAAGATGATGCCAGCTCAGCTTGGTAGCGCTCCTGTAATCAAGAATGATCTTACATTCGTTCCTGTAGAGTACTTCACACAGGTACTTGGCGTAGCTGAAGGTACAATCGTTACTGAATAATTTTAAAAAGTAAAATACGATGGAATTTAATATTCCATCGTATTTTTTATTATTTTTTTCATTTTTTTAAGTTCCTGCTTTGATACAATTTTTGAAAGTGCAGAAAATAACTTAATTGGAGAATCATCGAAGTAGTTTTTAATTATTTCGTTAAGCTCGTCTTTCTGACTTTCTTCCTGTGAAAGAATTGCTGTACAAGTGAATTTTTCACTGCCTCTTGCTATGTAACCTTTGCTGATGCACTTGTTTATAATTGTGTATGTGGTATTTCTGTTCCAGCCGATTTCAAGGTTCAGAATTTTTGAAATTTCGCCTGCGGTTATTGTACCTTCACGCCATAAAACTTCCATAACCTTGCGTTCCGATTCAAATAATTTCATATTTTTTCACTCCTTTACTACTCTAATAGTTACTTTTTAAGTCGCATATATTTTGGAAAATGATTTTTAAGTATTCCATTTGATGCTTTTCCCCAACCGATAGGGAAACCGTTGACTGTAACAACGCACCAACCTTTTTTGTCACATTCAATAGTTTCGCCCATCAGGAATTTTTTAAGTTCCGTGCTGTCACATTCAAAATCAATGCTGTTTTTGAAATCGTCTTTTGTAAGTGCCAGACACAGTGAATGTGAAGGTTCAAAGCGGTTTTTACGACATATTCCAAGGTGTAGTCCTGCACGGACAACTTTGATTTTATCTATATCTATATTTTTTGGCTTTAAATATAAGTTTTCGCCGAAAAGACAAAATTCTCCGTCAAGAGTTGTGTTTAAAAACTCTTTTTCAAACTGACGGTATAGTTTTTCTTCATCACATTTTTTATTTTGGGATTTTTTACTATTGTAGTAGTCATTATTATCCAAATTTTTGAAAAGTGCAACGAAATGTCCTTCACCTTTGTTTTTGTGTGGGAAAATTCGTCTTGAATTTTCCATATCATATTCAGAAGACGACCATTTTGTTTCGCCTTTTGAAAGCATATCAAGATTTTCAGGTTTTATCATTTCGACGTTGTAGTTTTCAAGCATGTATGCACATACCTGTTCGTTTTCTTCAGGTGCGAAAGTACAGGTTGAATATACGATATATCCACCGCCTTTAAGCATCTGCATTGCACAATCTAAAATGTGTTTTTGGCGTATTCCGCATGAAATGGTATGTTCAACACTCCATTCTTCAACTGCCTGCGGTTCTTTCCTGAACATTCCTTCACCGCTGCATGGTGCATCGACTATTATTTTATCGAAAAAGTTCGGATATTTTTCTGCAAGTTTTTGCGGTGTTTCATTTGTGACTACTGCATTAGTCAAACCGAATCGTTCTATATTATCCGAAAGGATATTTGAACGGTTTTTGATAATTTCGTTTGCAACTAAAATTCCGTTTTTTCCTAAAAGTGCACCTGCCTGAGTGGCTTTTCCGCCAGGTGCAGCACATAAATCGAGGATAAAATCGTCTTTTTCTATCGGAAGTGCGGAAACTGTGGACATTGCTGAAGGCTCCTGAAAATAGAAAAGTCCTGCAATGTGGTATGGATGATTACCTGAAATAATGGATTTATCAGCATAAAAGCCGTTTTCGCACCAAGGCACGTTTTCAAGATTTCCGAATTCCTTTAAAACTGCTTCTTTACTTCCTTCTTTGGAAGTATTTGTACGGATACCTGTAAAAATCGGTGTTTCATCCATTGATTTTATAAAGTCGGCGTATTCATCACTGAGCATATTTTTCATTCGTTCTTCAAATTTTTGAGGTAATTTCATATTTATCCTCCTTTTATGACTATACTAATAGTATAAATTATTTTATAAATCCTGTCAATAGAAAAACGGTGGCATTGCCACCGTTTTTTATCACATTTTATCCTGCATTATTTTTTCAAGTTCGTCGTAGTTCAAATTGTTATCATCATATACATCAAGATTATTCTTTTTGTTCTTGTTTTTAAAATCGTCATGATCCTTTTTAGCATCAACGATTGTTCTGATACCGATTTTGTGCCAACGTTCGATAATTGAATTCATATACGGGAATGACAGCTTACCTGTATGCATAACGCAATATTCATAAGCAAGTGCAACCATATTTTCATCCATACCAAGCTCGTCTTTCCATTTTTTAAGGAAAGTTTCTTCTGTTTTTGAGAGATTTCTGTTGTCTATTCCGAAAAGCTTTTTAAGTGAGTAAATATAACTGCTTTTTTCCTTTTCGTCTGTTATAAGTTTATTTGCCGCTTCGATTGTAACAATGCCTTTTTCATGCCATGAAATAGCCACTTTTTCAATGTAATTCATGTTGCGTTTGTCTTTTGAAACGCAATATTCAAGAAGCATTGTTATAACTTCAGGCGAAAGACCAAGCTCGTCATAGAACCAGTAAAGTGTTTCTATGTCTTTGTTTTTAAGAGTTTTGCCGATTATTTCCTGTGAAAGAGAACAAAGGTCTGCAAGAGCCTTGTCATTTGTCATTGCATCGGAAATCTGTTCGATATTCTTTTTAAATGGTTTTTCTTCTGTTGGTTGTGATGAACCGAAAAGGATATTGTCACCGCTAATATGAAGAACACCTTTTTCCTTCCAGTATTCAAATGCGTTCACAACGTCGCTTTCAAGAAGGTTAAGCTTCTGTGCAATTTCCGCCGTAGTCATTTCATTTTTTGAAAATGCAAGCGACAGGGCAAGCAAATACACCTTTACATATGCACCGTTTGCTGACGGCATATCGTTTTCTATAAAGTCCGCCGAAACGGGTATAAAATCAAAATCTGCATTAAATTTTGGCATAATTTATATTCTCCGTCTAAATTATATTTAATAATATCTTCTATTATATATCACTTTGATGCAAAATGCAAAGTTTTTTTATATTAGTATCTATCCTATATATGTATTGGTGAAAAAAGTATTGATAATTTGTTAAATTGATAGCAACAGAGAGTTGCTTGTTTATTTTAACGTTTCATTGTATAATAAATATGAGGTGAAAAAATTATGGAAACAAAAGACGTTATTTTAGAATTAAGAACAAAGAACGGTTTATCGCAAGATGAACTTGCTGAAAAAGTTTTTGTTACCCGTCAGGCAGTTTCTCGTTGGGAAAATGGTGAAACTACGCCTAACATAGAAACACTAAAACTACTATCTAAACTGTTTGATGTATCTATCAATACTCTTCTTGGTTCACCAAGAGAACTTATATGTCAATGCTGTGGTATGCCATTAGAGGATTCAAATATAAGTAAGGATACAGATGGGTTTTTTAATGAAGAATATTGTAAGTGGTGTTATGCAGATGGTGAGTATATGTATCATAATATGGATGATTTGATTGAAGTATGTGTAAGCCATATGGCTAATGAAAATTTTGCACCTGAACAAGTACGTGTATATATGAAAGAGATGCTACCAAAACTTAATTATTGGAAACAATATATTAATTTAGCAGGAGACGGAAAGTTTGAAGAATTTAAAAAGAAATTAATAGATGAAATAAATACACTTCATATAGAAGGAATGCCAAAGGTTGAAAAATTAAATTCACTTGTTGGAGAGTACATCAATCTTGAATATAGACTTCCTAATGGAAAGGTAGAAAAGTTTTTAGATGATGGTGCAACTTATTTGGGAAATCAGTTGGAATGCGAATTTGGTGGAAACAGGTGTTTTGGTATTGCGGCAAATATGGATTTTATTATTATATCCACCTATGAAGAAAATGGTGAAAATCCTGAATTGGTTATATATAAGAAGAGATAAAATTGCAAATTGCTGAACTTAATAATATATCTATAGGAGCAAGGTTGAAATATACCTTGTTCCTTTTAATTGAGAAAAAATATTTACACCAATACTTATCTGATACAAAGACTTAAATTATGAAAAAATATAGTTATTTGTAATACAAAAGAAACCTAAAAAATCCACGGAAAGTCCTTGACATTTCGTGGATTTTGTGATAATATTATAAACTGTACCCATATCTTTAAAAATAGGGTATTATCCGACAAATTTCATGCTTTATTGTATGTATTTTAGCATTGATATATACAAAAATCAACCCCAAAATTCTGGGCGGAAATTTAGGATAAAAGGTAAAACACTGAATAGCTTATGTTTTTGCTGGGCATAAGCCAATTAAAATGATGAGGTGATTTAAGAAAATGGTGCATGAAGTAGCAGCAGGAAAAAATGTACGTCTTAGCTATTCCAAGATTAAAGAAGTCCTGGATATGCCTAACCTTATAGAGGTACAGAAAAATTCCTACAAATGGTT
>JAZQAN010000032.1:0-19923 GCA_045545235.1 Clostridia bacterium
TCTTGTATCAATAACTTCAATATTTTTACCCTCTGTTTTGAATTCCATCAGATTTTCCATCTGCGGGAAGAAGAAATCTTTCGGACTTCTTACAGTATTTAAAGCATCACTCCACACAACTCCGTTTTCCCACTGCTTGTAAACAGCACTTCCGTCGTTATCTTCAGCAGGCAAATAAAGTTTTGCAGTTTTGTTAATTTCTTCAAACACTGAATTTATTTTATCAAGAGAACATTTAAGCATCAATATCCCTCCTGTCAAACACTTCACCCGGTTCTAAATCCTCAGTAGTGTAATCCACAAGCGGAGCTCTTGAGCCTACCTCTGCCCCTGCCTGATATTCACCGTAAAATTCGTTAATATCTTTTATGAATTTACGATTCAAAAGATGAAGCGGAATATTTTGTGGACAAACTCTTGAACATTCTCCACAGTCTGTACATCTTCCTGCCACATGATATGCTCTTATAATATGGAACATTTTTTCTTCAAAACTGTTACCCGGTGCCTTATTTTCAACACCTGAAGCAGGGTTATCAAATACGCACTGTTCACAGGTACAAGCAGGGCAGGCATCACGGCATGCATTACAACGGATGCAACGTGAAAGTTCATTCTGCCAGAAAGCAAATCTTTCATCAGCAGTCATAGCCTCAAGCTTTGCAACCTCGTCAAATCTTGCAGATTCCAAAACTTCGCCTTCATCACCCAAAAGCTCATCATAAGCCACGTGCTTTTTACTCTTACAATTTACGCAACGTTCCAAAAGAACATCTTTTGCAGGAACAACAACAGGCTTATCTTCATAAATAGTTGTAACAAGAAGGTTTTCACCATCTGCATTAATTTCGCTTATACCGTCACCGGTAATTGCCTTTAGTTTCAATACATCAACCATACCCTCGCAAGGAATACCAACCGCATAAACCTTTTCGCGGTCAAAACGATGTTCAGTTAAAAGCTGGTTGAAGCTGTATGTATCACAAGGTTTTAAGAAAACAAGAATTTTTCCTTCAAATCTGTCAGTTTTTGAAACAAGATATTTTGAGAAGTTTGCACCGCAAAAATCATTCCATACAAAATTCTTTTTCAAATCTTCTTCTGTTTTGAACAAAGCAGGTGTAATATCATAATCAAATTCACCCTTACTCCACCCCAAAACTGCGGTAACAGTACCGTCTGCAAGCAGAGAAACTGCTTTATCCATCAACTGATTCTGTGTTATCTTTTGCATCGCAGATCCTCCAATCTCTTATTTTCTCCAAGTGCTGTTACCTTTTCTACAAAGTCATTCATTGTAGCAGCAAATTTAGCACCTTCAGCAGCAGAAACCCATTCTACACGTGTACGTTCTTTTTCAATACCAAGAAAATCAAGCATAGAGAACAATGTAGCCATTCTGCGGCGTGTAAAGTAGTTTCCTGATGTATAATGACAGTCACCGGGATGGCAACCACAAATAATAACACCATCTGCACCTCTCTGGAAGGCACGAAGTATAAACATAGGGTTAACACGGCATGAGCAAGGAACACGGATAATCTTTACATCTGCCGGATAATTAAGACGGTTGTTTCCCGCAAGGTCTGCACCGGCATAAGAACACCAGTTACAGCAAAAAGCAACTATTAAAGGTTTATGTTCATTCATTTGCATATTGCGTCCACCTCCGCCATAATTTGATTACTTGCAAATCCGTTAAGGTCCATAGCACCTGAAGGACAAGCAACTGTACAAGCACCACAACCCTGACAAACTGCAGGATTAACTGATGCAACTCTTCTTATTTTTGTTGTTCTGTCCGGCATACGGAATTCTTTTTCTTCATAAGAAATAGCACCGTAAGGACATACTCTTTCACAGTTTGAGCAACCGTTACACATAAGTTCATTTGAATGTGCAACACAAGGGTTACCTGTTAGTTTATCTTTAGCAAGAAGACCAATAACTTTAGAAGCTGCAGCACCTGCCTGAGATACAGTTTCAGGAATATCCTTAGGACCCTGACAAGCACCTGACAGGAACACACCTGCAGTTGGGCTTTCTACCGGTCTTAATTTTGGATGAGCTTCTGTAAAGAAGTCGTTTGTATCCATACTTGCTGTAAGCATAGTTGCAAGAGGACGTGCTGACTTATCAGGCTCGATAGCAGCTGCAAGTACAACAAGGTCTGCATCTATGTGTAGCTGTTTGTTGTCAATAAGGTCAGATGCCTGAACTTTAAGCTTATCGCCTTCAGGTGTAACCTTACCTACCATACCTTTTACATATTTTACACCGTACTCTTCAACGGCACGACGGTAAAATTCATCAAAGTTTTTACCCGGAGTTCTTACGTCTATGTAGAATACGTATACTTCTGTATCAGGATATTTATCTCTTACAAGCATTGCATGTTTTGCAGTGTACATACAACAAATCTTTGAACAATATTCTTTGCCCTTTTCTGCACAGGCGTCACATCTTGAGCCTACGCACTGAACAAATACAATTGTTTTTGGAGACTTACCGTCTGAAGGTCTTTCAAGATGACCTGCAGTAGGACCTGCGGCATTTGTAAGACGTTCAAATTCCAATGATGTGATAACATCTTTAGACTGATTGTAAGCAAATTCATCAAACTTATCCATACTGATTGGATTAAAGCCTGTTGCAACTACGATAGCACCATATTTTTCCTGGATATATTCATCCTTCTGAGTATAGTCAATAGCACCTGCTGCACATACTCTTGCACAAAGACCGCATTTGCCGTTTTTAATCATATTACATGAATTAGGGTCAATTGTAGCAACCTTCGGAACCGCCTGTGCAAAAGGAATGTATATTGCACTTCGGTTGTCCATACCAAGGTTAAATTCATTAGGAACCTTCTTCATAGGGCACTTTTCAAGACATGCTCCGCAACCTGTACAAATATCTTCTTTTACATAGCGGGCATTCTTCTTGATTGTTACATCAAAATTACCAACAAAGCCCTTAATTTCTGATACTTCACTGTATGAGAAAATACGAATGTTTTCATTTTGTGCAACGTCAACCATTTTAGGTGTAAGAATACATGCCGCACAGTCAAGTGTAGGGAATGTCTTATCAAGCTGTGCCATCTTACCGCCTATTGTAGGCTTCTTTTCAATAATATCTACAGGGAAGCCAGCATCTGCAATATCAAGTGCAGTCTGAATACCTGCAATACCACCACCGATAACAAGAGCTCTCTTTGTAACCGGTGATTCACCCGGAGTAAGCGGAGTATTAAGGTTAACCTTTGCAATAGCCGCCTTACCAAGGATTATAGCTTTTTCTGTTCCTGTAGGAATATCCTTATGTACCCAGGAACACTGTTCTCTTATATTGGCAATTTCAACCATATAAGGATTGATGCCTGCAGCAGCCGCAGTTTTTCTGAAGGTTGCTTCGTGCATACGTGGTGAACAGGAACAAACTACTATACCTGTAAGGTTATGTTCCTTTACCGCTTCCTTAATCATGTCCTGTCCTGCCTGAGAACACATATACTGATAATTGGTGGAAAAGACGACACCTGGTTCGTTTTTCAAGGCATCAGATACTGCCTGTACATCAACCGTACCTGCGATATTACTTCCGCACCAACATACAAAAACACCAACTCTTTGCATTTGTCTTCTCCTCCTTACTTACTGTATTTTCTGAATGCACTTACCAAAAGCTGTTGCGGAGTATCTTCATCAAGAAGTGCCGGAACATCATTTGCAGTCATTCTGTTATCGCCCTGTTTTCTGATTACTTCCAGACGAACGGCTTCAACCAGTTTAGCAGGCTGAACACCTCTTGGACATCTGTCGATGCAAGCAAAACAAGACAAACATTTATATAGTGATTCCGAATTTATAAGCGGTTCAATATCGCCGTTTTCAACCATACTTACAAACTGATGTGGATGATATTCCATCTCATCATATGCCGGGCAGGTTGCAGAGCATTTTCCGCATTTCATACATTTTTTTGGATTAACTCCGCTTTCACGGATTAATTCCTCACGAAGATACTTATTATTTTCCATTTGTATCCTCCTTTACACCAAGTGCTTCAGCCAGAAGTTCTGTAAAATAAACAACAGGAATATCCGCACCGTTTTTAACAAGATTATACTTACAAAGAGGGCAAGCTGTAATAATCATTTCAGCACCCTGTGCCTTTGCATTATTAACTACAGCATTGCTTTTCTTTTCAGCAAGTTCAGGACTTTCAACGCTTACATAACCACCGCAACATTCATTACGCATTGCATATATAACAGGTTCCGCACCCAAAGCCTTTATAAAATCTTCCATAATGCTTGGGTTTTCAGGATCATCCATTTGCATAACACTGTTAGGTCTTAAAAGCAGACATCCATAATAAGCCGCTATCTTTTTACCTGCAAGTGGGTTTACAACCTTTTCCTTTAATTTGTCGAAACCAACAAGGTCACGAAGCATTTCAAGATAGTGGTAAACTTCAGCTTCACCGTAATAGCCTCCGTCCTCAGCCATATAACGGTTTGCCTTATCAGCAAACTCTTTGTCATTCTGCATAACATAGTTTGTTTGCTTTATTACATTGTGACAAGCTGAACATACAGTTACAAGAGGTTGTTCCTTTGAAAAAGCCTCTTTTAGTGCACGAACAGAAGAAAGCTTTGTTGCAACTTCATTTCTTGCTGTTGTGAACACACCGCCGCAGCATTGCCAGTTTTCAATTTCTTCGAGAGTAACCCCCAAAGCTTCAGCTGACTTGTATGCATACAGGTCAAGGTCTTTAGCCTTGTTTTTAAGGGTACATCCCGGAAAGTAACTAACCTTCATTTTTTTACCTCCAGATTAATCTTACAATAAATTAAACCATTTCTTCCGGATGGAATACTTCATCAAACTTTTCAGCTGTTAAGAATCCAAGTTCAACGCAAGCTTCCTTAAGTGATATATTATCTTTAAATGCTTTCTTTGCTGTTTTAGCAGCATTTTCATAACCGATATATGGGTTAAGAGCAGTAACAAGCATCAAAGAATTGTGTAGGTTATGGTGCATTTTTTCTCTGTTAGCCTTAATACCTACTGCACAGTTTTTGTTGAATGAAACAATAGCTTCAGCCATAAGTCTTGCTGACTGCAAGAAGTTGTATACACATACAGGCATAAATACGTTAAGTTCAAAGTTACCCTGTGATGCTGCCATACCAACTGCAACGTCATTACCCATTACCTGAACAGCAACCATTGTTACAGCTTCACACTGTGTTGGGTTAACCTTACCCGGCATAATTGATGAACCCGGTTCATTTTCAGGAATGAAAATTTCACCAAGACCATCTCTTGGACCTGATGCAAGCCAACGAACGTCGTTTGCAATCTTCATCATATCAGCAGCAAGAGCCTTAATTGCACCGTGTGCAAATACAAGTTCATCCTTTGATGTAAGTGCGTGGAATTTATTTGACGCAGTTATGAAAGGCTTGTTTGTAATCTTGCCGATTTCTTCGGCAACAGTTTCAGAGAATTTAGCAGGAGCATTAAGACCTGTACCAACAGCTGTACCACCAAGAGCAAGTTCATACAAAGGTTCAATTGAACGCTTTATAAGCTCGATATCTTTTTCAAGGCTTGAACGCCATCCGCTGATTTCCTGACTGAAAGTAATAGGTGTAGCATCCTGAAGATGTGTTCTACCACTCTTTACGATACCTTCATTTTCTTTTTCAAGTCTTACGAATGTATCAACCAATTGCTGAACTGCAGGAATAAGCTTATCTTCTAAAACAAGAACTGCAGCAATATGCATAGCTGTAGGGAATGTGTCATTGGAAGACTGACTCATATTAACATCATCATTTGGATGTAGCAATTTTGTTCCCAAAATCTGATTACCTCTGTTTGCAATAACTTCGTTAGCGTTCATGTTAGACTGTGTACCTGAACCTGTCTGCCATACAACAAGAGGAAAATTGTCGTTAAGTTTTCCGTCCATAATTTCATCACATGCAGCTTTAATCGCTTCAAGCTTTTCTGCTGTCATCTTTTCAGGACGTAGAACATTGTTTGTAATAGCTGCAGCTTTTTTCAATACACCAAAACCGTGTATAATTTCCGCAGGCATAGTTTCAATACCTACACCAATTTCAAAATTTTCATGACTTCTTTGTGTCTGGGCTGCCCATAGTTTGTCAGCCGGAACCTTTACTTCACCCATTGAATCGTGTTCAATACGATATTCCATTTTCTTCATTCCTTTCAATTATTTTTATATATTAAGACTTTTAATTAAAGCCTTCAAAACATTAGCACTGTTGTGAAGAGCAGCTACTTCCTCATCGTTTAAAGGAAGCATAATCTTACTGTGTGCGCCCTTGTTACCCACAACATTCAAAAGACTAAGACATACATCTTCAATGCCATATTCACCATTCAGTAATGTTGACACAGTTAAAGTTGTATCAATACCACTAAGCAGACACTGACATATATGAGTTACCGAAATTGAAACTGCATAGAATGTAGCACCCTTACGCTGGATAACATTTGCACCGGAAGTGCGGACATACTCTTCAACCTCTTCCTTTTTAAAGTCAGGATAATCAGTTTCACTCAAAACCGCCTTTTCAAAATCTTCAATCGGCACATTTGAAATGTTGGCAACTGACCATGGCACAAAAGAACTGTCACCATGTTCTCCAAGAACATATGCGTGAACATTTTTCTGATTCATAGAATAATATTCAGAAACTCTTGAACGTAGTCTTGCAGTATCAAGTATTGTACCTGAACCTATAACTCTTTCCTGAGGTAAGCCTGTGTACTTAAGAAATACATATGTTAAAACATCAACCGGATTACTTACAATAACATATGTTGCATCAGGTGCAACAGGAACAATTTTATCTGCAATACTTTTTATAATATCAACATTTGTCTGTGCAAGATCAAGTCTTGTCTGACCGGGCTTTCTTGCCATTCCCGATGTTATAACAACAATGTCAGAACCTTTTGCGTCTTCATATGTTCCCGCATAAACATTTGCAGGAGTACAAAAAGGAACACCCTGTCTTATATCAAGAGCCTCACCAAGTGATTTCTCTTCATTAATATCAATCATAACAATTTCAGATGCAACGCCTTTAATAGTAAGAGTATATGCAATCGTTGCCCCTACATTGCCCGAACCGATTACAGTAATTTTATTCATAAATTCAGCCTCCCCACAAATTACCGTGTATAATATTTATATATGGAGTAACGTATTTTGTTACATTGATAAATTTTTAACAAACTTACATTCCACCCCGCCATGATAAATATTGTAACACACATAATGTAAAAAATCAATGTTTTTCCTTACTTTTTCTATTTTTTTAGCAGATTGACTAATTTTTCACAAAACCCTTTGTAATATATGTCTATTTTGTTCTTTTGCACAAATCAAAAGCTTTTTTTCCTTTTAACAAGTGTAATTAATATGTCAAAATGCACAAAAAAATGGCGTATAGAATAATCTGCCACACACCATTTTTATTGTTTATTCATTTATACTATCTTTCTGTACTCAAAACCGTTTTTTGTAAGTATTACTACTTTATCAAAGCCACAATTTCTTACACGCTCTATTGCCCTGTCATAAGCACAACCCAACGTATCTGCATTATGGCAATCGGAAGTTACAACAACGTTACAACCGCGTTTTTTTATTTCCCTTAAAATAAATTCAGAAGGATATATCTTGTTATATCCACGGCTTATTGCACCTGTATTAACCTCAAAAACAGGCTTTGACTTTGCAATTTCATCAAGTGCGTCAACCACAGCCTTTTTGTACCAGTCCGCATCCTCATCAAAATACTTGTTGCCCTCATTAAACTTTGCAACAAGGTCAAAATGTCCTACAACATCCGCACCGGTCTTTTCAACGACTCCCTTTAATGTTTCGTAGTACAACTCGGCAAAAGCTCTGTAACTTCCACCAAAATGATTTTCTACATTTTCTGCAAAAACTTTGATGTTATCAACATCATACTTCACACCATCTTTTTCAACATAGTGAAGTGAGCCTATAACATAATCATACTGCTGGCCGTCGGGGAAAAAATAGTAGTCCCTTTCAATACCTCTTAAAATATCAATCTGCGAATATTTCTTCTTTAAAGCATCAACCTCTTCACAATATTTTTTGGTATTTTCCAAAGACATACACCATCCGTCATCAAAATCGGTATAGGAATGTCCCGAAAAGCCGAACGACTCAAACCCCATATCTATTGCCTTTTTCACCATTTCTTCCGCTGTACTTTTACCGTCACAATATGTTGTATGGGTGTGAATATCCGAATAAATCATTTTGTCATTTTCTCCTGTTTAACTTTGTGGTCAATAATATGACGTGAAGCAAGCTCCTTCATAACATCATCAACATTTATACCCATCTCAACCATCATAACCATTGTGTGGTACATAAGGTCTGCAATTTCATAAATAGTTTCAGCCTTGTCGTTATCCTTTGAAGCAATGATAACCTCTGTACATTCTTCACCAATCTTTTTAAGAATTTTGTCTATACCCTTCTGGAAAAGGTAAGTTGTGTACGAACCTTCAGGAAGTTCAGCCTTTCTGCCTTGCAGCATTTCATAAAGTCCCTGAATTGAAAATGTATTTTCCTCACCCATAACAATATTTGTAAAGCAGGAATCTGTTCCCTTGTGACAGGCAGGACCATCCTTTGTAACAGTTACGGTAAGAGCATCAAGATCACAGTCTGCAACAATACTTTCAATGTACTGATAATTGCCTGATGTTTCACCTTTTCTCCACAATTCCTGTCTTGAACGTGACCAGAAGCATGTTTTCTTTTCCCTAATGCTTATTTCAAGACTTTCCTTATTCATATATGCAAGTGTAAGCACTTTTTTTGAAAGTGCATCCACAACTATCGCAGGAATAAGTCCCTTTTCATCAAATTTCAAATCATTTATATTTACCATTTTTACAACCTCACATTTATATTGTTATTTTTAAGTTCCTTCTTAAGGTCCTTTATTTCAACTTCACCGAAGTGGAATATTGAAGCCGCAAGACCTGCATCAATATCAGGGATTTCATTGAACAAATCAACAAAGTGCTGAATACTTCCAGCACCACCTGATGCAATAACAGGAACATTTACAGCATCATTTACAATTTTTAAAAGTTCAATGTCAAATCCACCTTTAACACCATCTGTATCTATACTGTTTACAACAATTTCACCGGCGCCGTTTTTCTCGCCCTGCTTTATCCATTCAATGGCATCAAGACCTGTATTTTCTCTTCCACCCTTTGCAAATACGCAGAATTTACCATCCACACGCTTTACATCTACAGAAAGTACCACGCACTGGTCACCGTACTTTTGTGCCGCCTCATAAATAAGCTTCGGATTTTTAATTGCACCCGAGTTTACAGAAACCTTGTCGGCTCCGCATTTTAAAACTCTGTCAAAATCATCAAGAGTATTTATACCTCCACCAACAGTAAGTGGAATAAAAATTTTGCTTGCAACTTCTGTTAAAATATCCGTAAATAATTTTCTGCCCTCAAAGGATGCTGTAATGTCATAAAAAACAAGTTCATCTGCACCGCACTGACTGTAAAATTCAGCAAGCTTAACAGGTGATGAAACATCTGCCAATCCTAAAAAGTTGACACCCTTTACCACTCTGCCGTCCTTTACATCAAGGCAGGGAATAATTCTTTTTGTTATCATTTTGCCACCTCAATTGCTTCTTTTAAATCTATGGCATTGGTGTATATTGCCTTGCCTAAAATTGCACCGTACATATTCATTTCTGACAATGCTTTAACATCATCTATTGAAGATACACCGCCTGATGCAATAATATCCATACTGTATTTTTCAGAAAGGTACTTATACAGGTCAAGGTTTGTCCCCTCCATAGCACCGTCTTTGGAGATATCCGTACATATAACGGTTTTAACTCCATCTTTTTCGAGTTTGGCAAACATATCGTCACAGGATATTTCAGAAACCTCTGTCCACCCATGAATAGCCACCATACCATTTGAAATATCCACACCCACGGCAATTTTATCACCATATTTCGCAACCATATCTGTTACAAACTGCGGATTTTTAATAGCTATTGTGCCAAGTATAACACGCATAACACCTGCGTCTATATACTTTTTAACAACCTCTTCTGTGCGTATACCTCCGCCAACCTCAACCTTCAGTTTGGTATTCTTTGCAATTTCCTCAACTATGTCATAATTGGGGTTGTTGCCGTCCTTTGCACCATCAAGGTCAACAATATGTATGTACTCTGCACCTGCCTCTTCAAATGATTTGGCAACCCCAAGGGGATTGTTGCCGTAAACAGTCATCTGATTGTAATCACCACGAAGAAGACGCACTACATTTTTATCTTTTAAATCTATTGCAGGAAAAATATTCATTGTTTATGTTACTCCATTTCACAAAATGCCTTTAAAATTTTCATACCAACATCACCGCTTTTTTCAGGGTGGAACTGTACACCGTACACATTTTTATCAGCAACCGCCGCAGTAAGCTCTGCACCATATTCCGTTGTTGCAATAACAGAGCTTTCACAGTTTGAACCGAAAAACGAATGTACAAAATAAACACAGTCACCTTCATTTATATACTTGAAGATAGGGCTTTTTTCCTTATTTTTCGGAAAATGCAAACCATTCCAACCAATGTGCGGTATTTTATAGTTTGAAGGAACAACTCCTTCCATAGAAACTATATCACCTTTTATAAGACCAAGACCCTTATGCTCGCCGTATTCAAAGCTGCGTTCAAAAAGCATCTGCATACCAAGACATATTCCAAGCAAGGGCTTTCCGTTTTTTACCTCATCAACTACTACATCGGCAAGTCCGCTTTCACGAAGCTTTTTAGCTGCATCTGCAAAAGCACCTACTCCGGGCAGTATAATTTTATCAGCCTTTTTTATTTCTTCAGGATCAGAAGTTAAAACAACCTCTGCACCTATGTATTTAAATGAACTGTACAGAGAAAATATATTCCCCACACCGTAGTCAACAATTGCTATCATTATAAAACTCCTTTGGTAGATGGTATTTCATCTTTAAATGCCTCATCTATTTTAACTGCCTTTGCCATGGTTCTGCCAAATGCCTTGAACATACCTTCTATAATATGGTGTGAATTTTTGCCTGCCATCTGTTTAAAGTGCAAAGTAACATTTGCATTTCTTACAAACCCAAACATAAATTCAGAAACTAACTCTGTGTCAAAATCCCCTACCTTTGCAGTTGGAATTTCAACATCATAACCAAGATAATCTCTGCCCGATACATCAGCCGCACAACAAATCAAAGCCTCATCCATAGGCAGTATTATATCACCATAACGCACAATACCGCGCATATCACCAAGGGCATCTGAAAAAGCCTTACCCAAGGCTATACCTATATCCTCAACAGTATGATGATAATCAACCTCAATATCACCATTGCACACAACATCAAGGTCAAATCTGCCATGCTTTGCAAAAAGAGTAAGCATATGGTCCAGAAAACCGCACTTTGTATCAATATTGCTCTTACCGGTACCATCAAGATTTAAAGATAATTTTATATCAGTTTCCGCAGTTTTTCTGATAATTTCACTTGTTCTCATAAATTCACCCTCTGACAATTTCAGTTATTTTTTCAATAAATTTATTCATCTGCTCTTCAGAGCCTATTGTTATTCTGTTATAATCACAAATTTTCGTATTTGTAAAATGACGTACCAGAACACCTTTTTCTCTCAACTTATCATAAATGAACTGCCCGTCAAAATCATTATGTTTTGCAAATATAAAGTTTGCCTTTGACGGTACAACATCAAAACCAAGCTTTTCAAGCTCTGTTGTTGTGTACTCTCTTGTATTGCAGATTCTTTTGCAGTTTTCCATATAGTATTCATTGGAATCTACTGCCGCCTCACCTGCAACCATAGTAAGCCTGTTTATATTGTACGGATTTGTTGAATACTTGATTTTTTCCAAATCCTCAATAATCCCCTCGGATGCTATTGCAAAACCGAGTCTTGCACCGGCCATACTGCGCGACTTTGAAAAAGTCTGTACAACCAAAAGATTATCATATTTTTTAATTAATGGGTATGCACTTTCTCCGCCGAAATCAACATAAGCCTCATCAATTAACACAACGTTATCAGGATTGTTCCTTACAACTTCTTCTATGGCTTCAATACCAAGGGCAAGCCCTGTGGGAGCATTGGGATTTGCAATAACAACCATACCATTTGCATTAAAATACTTTTTATAATCTACAGAAAAGTCTTTTTCAAGAGGCAAGGCATTATACTTTACACCATGCAAATCAGCAAATACTTTATAAAATCCGTAGCTTATTTCCGGGAAGGTAGCATCCCTGTTGTCACCACAAAATGCCATAAAAGCAAAATTAAGTATATCATCCGAACCATTGGCAAGATAGATGTTTTTACTTTCAACCCCATGTAAAGCCGCAAGCTTTACTTTTAAATTTTTCGCCTCCGGGTCAGGGTAAAGCTTTAAAAGCTCAACCTCGCTTTTATTTACCGCATCCACAACTTCTTTTGATGGAGGGTATGGCGATTCATTAGTATTAAGCTTTATATATTCCATATCTTTAGGCTGTTCGCCGGGAGTATACGCCTCTAAATTCTTATATCTGGAATTTAAAAATCTGCTCATTGTTTTTCATCCTCAAATCGTATTGTAGCACTTTTAGCATGTGCAGACAACCCCTCTTTTTCAGCAAAGTATGCAATATCATCTGCAACCTTTGAAAAGGCGTCCTTTGTATAATAGGTATACTGTGTTTTCTTGACAAAATCATCCACCGAAAGCGGACTTGAAAATCTTGCAGTACCACTTGTAGGTAAAGTATGGTTAGGTCCTGCAAAATAGTCACCCAAAGCCTCGGGACAATATTTACCCATAAAGATTGAACCTGCGTGCTTTATACTGTCAAGATAATCAAATGGATTATCCACACAAAGCTCTAAATGTTCAGGCGCAATTTCATTTGCAATATCTATAACACATTTAATATCGTCTGCAACTATAATTTTACCGTTGTTGTCTATTGATGCTCTTGCAATTTCACATCTTGGAAGCATTGGTATCTGTCTTTCAAGTTCGTCACTTACTGCCTTTGCAAAATCCATATCATCAGTAACAAGTACCGCACTTGCCATTTTGTCGTGCTCTGCCTGAGAAAGCAGGTCAGCTGCAACAAATTTAGGATTGCAGGTGTTATCTGCAACAACTAAAATTTCACTTGGTCCTGCAATCATATCAATTGACACAATGCCAAAAACCTGTTTTTTCGCCTCTGCAACAAAAGCATTACCGGGCCCAACTATTTTATCAACCTTTGGAATACTCTGTGTACCGTAAGCAAGTGCAGCAACAGCCTGAGCACCGCCCACCTTGAATATTTTATCTACCCCTGCAATTTTTGCCGCAGTAAGAATAACCGGGTTAACCTTGCCGTCCTTCATAGGCGGAGTAACCATTACAATTTCACTACAGCCTGCAATTTTAGCAGGGATACTGTCCATAAGAACAGTTGAAGGATACGCCGCCGTACCACCGGGTACATAAAGACCAACCTTTTCAACAGGTATAACCTTTTGCCCTATTACAACGCCGTTAGTTTCGCTTATAATAAAACTGTTTCTGACCTGACGCTTGTGAAAATTACGGATATTTTCTGCCGCATCCTCTAAAATTCTTACAAATTCCGTGTCCATTGATTTGTATGCCTCATCAATTTCAGCCTCGGTAACCTGCAAGCTATCCGGTACTACACCGTCAAATCGTTCGCAATATTCTTTTACGGCATCATCCTTGTGCTCTATAACGTTTTTAATAATATCCGAAACCACATCTTCAATATTTGTCTTCATATTAACACGGGCGAAAATTTCGCTGTTGGGAACCTCGCCGTATTTCATAATTTTAATCATTTTTTTCAACCACCTGTTGTTCCAATCCTGTGCGGATTTTTTCAATCATTTCTGTTTTAAACTTAAAGCTTGACTTGTTGGCAATAAGCCTTGCACTTATCGGCACAATGTCAGTAAAAGGTTTAAGGTCATTTTCTATTAGTGTTTTACCGGTTTCAACAATATCAACTATAACATCGGAAAGGTCAAGTATAGGTGCAATTTCTATAGAGCCGTTAAGATGTATAATATCAATATCCCTGCCAATTCCGGCATAGTAATTTTTTGCAATATTTGTAAACTTTGTAGCAACACGAAGAGTTCTGTCTGTATTATCACGAAAATCCTTTTTAGCTGCAACTGCCATACGGCATTTACCTATATTAAGGTCTAAAAGCTCGTAAACATCAGGCTCGTATTCAAGCAAAATATCCTTACCTGCAACACCGATATCTGCAGCACCACGTTCAACATAAATAGCAACGTCGGAAGGTTTAACCCAGAAATATCTTACACCAACCTCTTCGTTTTCAAAAATAAGCTTTCTGTTGTTTTCTTTTATAGACGGACATTCAAACCCCGACTTTTCAAACATATCATAAACTTTTTCACCAAGTCTGCCCTTAGGAAGAGCAACATTAATCATTGTTTTCAAGTATTTCGAACCCCCCGTCCTTAAGTCTTATAAGCTGTCTGTATTTCGTAGTTTCGGGAACAGCCTTTGCCGCAAGCACGCTGTTGCCGTTATCAGTAAACATTTTAATTAAGTTTGCAATAGCAATTTCATCTGCATTTTCGTCATACAAAAGTACAGTATCCACATCATACTCTTTAACATTTTCATTAAAGCGTTCAAGCAAATCAAGATATACGGCAAAGCCTACCGCACCGCATTTTCTGCCCATTTTTGCCATTAATTTATCATACTGACCGCCTGATAAAATACCGCTTGGAATACCTTCAATAAAACCGCGAAAAACAATGCCGCTGTAATAGCTCATATCATTTGCAATTGAAAAGTCAAGGTTAACAAATTTATCAAGACCCTCGTGCTTTATAAAAGCATTGATTTTTTCAAGCTCCAAAAGGGCATCTTCAAAGCCGCAATTCATATTTTTAAGCTTTTCTATTACACAGTCAAGGCTACCATAAGCAGAAACAAGTGCAATAATATCATTACAGTCAGCACCGTATTTATCGCATATTTTCTTAATGTCATGAGTATTTTTTTCACCAATGCACTTTAAAATTTCATCCTTTGCATCAGAAGGTATATTAATTTTATCAAGTACTGCAGAAATAACCCCCATATGTGAAATGTCAAGGACAAATCTATCACTTATAGCCTTAAGACTTTTAGCCGCCAAAGAGGCAACTTCACAGATGTTGTATGTATCAATATCACCAATACATTCAAGCCCCGTCTGCATAATTTCCTTAAAGGTATGAGACCCCTTCGAAACACGGTATACGTTTTCATTGTAGTAAACCTTTTGAACACAACCTGTTTCATCCTGAGTATTTTTAATAATCGAAAGAGTAACGTCAGGCTTTAATGCCAAAAGCTTTCCGTTTGTATCGTTAAAAGTAATAATACTGTCAGAAACCAAAAAGTCCTTATTTTTCACATAAAGGTCATATTCTTCAAACTTACTCATTTTATACTGAAGAAAACCGTATTTTTCATAAAGTGAACGAAGCTCAAAAATAGCTTTTTCGTCAGTTTTCAAAACATTTGCATAATTGTTCATATTACTCACCTTTTATTCTTTCCAGAATTTCCTTATAACCGCCCATACCATACATAAGGCATTTATTAACACGGCTGATTGTAGCACTGCTTGCACCTGTAATTTTTGCAATTTCGCTGTAAACCTTACCCTCATCCAGAAGCCTTGCAACATCCATACGCTGAGCAAGGTCCTGCATTTCTTTAATGGTGCAGATATCTTCAAAAAACTTGTAGCATTCTTCTACATTTTCAAGTGATAAAACAGCCTTAAAAAAATAGTCCATATCATTTGTATGTGGAATACCCATAACTAATACCCCTTTTCTATATTTCACTTTCACATTTTATCACACTAAAGTGCTAAAGTCAACCCCAAAACAGTAAAAAAAGCGATATCGTCATATTTCAGACGATATCGCCAATAGTAATTAGTTTATATGGTCAATTGTTGTGAATTTTGCATCAGTAAGCGGAATTGAAGCACCGTCAAATTTTGAACCTGTTGCAAAAGTCGCATAGAAAGTAAGGCCTTTTTTAAGCTCAGGCTTTGAACCTGTAATGATGTTAGGGAATACATCATCAAACTTTTTACCTTCTTCAACAGCATTTACAAGTACTTTAACCTTCATAACATAACTCTTATCGGTTTCACAAACCAATGAAGGATAGTATGTAATAATTGCATCTACACCGTTGCTGTATAGTCTGTATGTGTAGTCATCAAGTGAGAATGTAAATATACTTGCATAGTCGCGTGCAAATACAAATGAATCTATAGGAAGCTTGCTGCAAACCTTACCATCTACATCTACAAAATCAGCATTATATAATGCATTAGGAATTTCGTCAAGAATCATTCTGAAATTATCAGCAGTTTTTGGATAAGTAGCAATCTGAGTTCTAAGGCGTGCATCAATCGGAAATTCTACACCAAGTGAGTTTGTGTAGTTTGTTGCAAAACCGCCAAGTATATCACACTGTAAAAGAATAAGTGCCAAAGTTTTACCAGTAAGTGCCTTTTCAGGATAAATGTTATCTGTATTATCAACTCTTATGCCATTTTTATGTGCAACACATATTGAATCCTTCATATAACCTTCTTCAATAGTCTTAACATCGGCATACATAGTATTCGCCGAAGCATCCGCAATAGTTGCAAAAGACTTGTTAGCTATAGCAAAAGTGATTAAAGCTACCGCATTAAGGTTAGTTGCCTTTGCTTCATAATATTCTACAGTTTTTTTCTCGTCACCCCAGAAGCTGTTACAAATAGCTGTAAAAGCAAGACCATAAGGACGTTCAATTGAAAAATCAACATAAAATTCATCATATATAGGTGTAGTTGTATCATATAGTAACTGAAGAGCAAAGAAAGTAAGTTCACCGTTTGTAAAAGTTTTGTCAGGATTGTATTCACCAAGGAACGGGAATGACTCATACACTTCTTCTAAAAGCTTTTCATCAACAATGTTGCCAAATTCCTTCTTTGAAGCTGCACTGACATTTCTTGAACGACAGATTAAAGCTGCAGCTTCCGCACGTGTAACACCATCAGCATAACGCATTGTGATACCGTCATCACCATTCATAATTCCGTAAGCATAAGCCCATGCAGCAGCATCAGGATATTTAGACTGGTTTACAATTACACCCGGAGCATATGCCTTTGGTGAACCTGCACGTTTCCAAAGCAAAGCTGCGATATCTTCACGAGTCATAGGAGCATCCGGTTTGAAGCTTGTTCCTTCAACCTCCATACCTGAATACATTATGTAATCATAAGCCCAATGTCCAGAAATATCATCAAATGGTGTTTCAAATGCCTTTGTTGTTTTGCCGACCATCTTAACAAATTCTGCTCTTGTAACCTTAGCTTCAGGGCGGAATGTGCCATCCTGATAACCATTAATTGTACCGTCATTAACAAGAGTCTGTATGTTGGCATAAGCCCAGTGACTTGTATTCAAGTCAGAAAATGACTTATCTGCACTTACAACGGTTATTGTACCAACAACAAGTACAATTGCCATAAGCAAAGATAAAACCTTCTTTAAATTTTTCATTTTTTCTTCCTCCGTTTATTTTAATTTATTTTAAGATGTTTTTTAGTAATCCAAGATATAAAAAACATCCTGTTCCCATTTCAAAACATTTGTGTCTATGTATTCCCATATTTTGCGGTAATCATCACCACGTATAATGTGGTCGTGGAAAGATGTTTGAAACATTTGTTTTTCCAACAATCCTTCCTTTCTGCACAACCTTGTTGTTATAGATTTAAACGCACACACTACATCAGATATTGTAGGGCAGGGGCTTGCTCCTGCCGATATCCCATAATTCGAAATCAGAATATGTATATGATTTGGCATTATGACATATTTATCTATTTTTATTCCCTTATAACGATTTTCAAGCATTTCTATCTGTTCTTTTGCAATTATACCGAACTTCGTTAATATATTTTCGGCAGGAGCAAGCCCCTGCCCTACAGTTATGTGCGATAATATTTGTTTTCTATCCTTTGTACATATTGTAACAAAATACGCACCCGGTTTAGAATAATCATAATTTTTTAATCTTGGAGATTTTCTTACAGGCAATTTTTCCATATCATCACCATTTTTGCCAAATTTTTATAGCATTAATTTATCCTTCACAACCTCCACTGCATCCCGTGAAATATTGCATTTCAAAAGGTAAGCAGGAACTGTTTTAAACAGATTGTTATAAAAATCAAGCAAAAGGTCAGACTGCCCTTTGTATACAGAAATTGGTATTTCCCTCATCATACGTATAATTGCTTCCATAGGTTCAATTTCGGTAATTGAGCATTTTTCGTCACGTTCTATAAACACCATTGCACAAAGTGGTGCAGAAACATTTTCATTTATATGTGTTTTACCTGCCCACGGTGTACCAAAAGCACGGTAAACACCATCTACCTTACGTATTGCAGGCATATCGTCATTTATTATTACCGTTTCAGGGTAATATTCTTTCCATAACCCTGTATGAGTAGATTTCCCCGTACCCGAGGGTGCCGTAAACGTAACCGCCTTATCCTTGTACATTATGGTTGAAGCATGCAAAACCGCACCGTCAAAATGTCGTATCCCCTGTTCAAAAAGATGCCCAAGGACATTTACGACAGTAAGGTCAGGTGCTATACCAAAAAGCTCTGTAAGGTCACTGTATGTATATGAAAAGTCATTCCATTTTTTGTTTGTTTTCATAAAAGAAACATATCTGTCAACCTCATCTATATAATCGTAAAAGCCGATTTCATTTTCTGTTTCATAATAGCTTCTGCCATTTCTTGTTACAAACGCATCCGGCATTTTTATATTAATTGAATTGTCAAACTGAAATTTTACAGATATATCCGCATTGTTGAAAAAATCAACCTCATAATTTTTCATTCTTGAATTAAAGTATTCAAAATCAACACCGTCTACTGCAAGATTAAGTCCTGCAATCTTATAAAAATTCATAACAAACCTCACTAACGAATTATACTCTTATATAATACTATATTTTTACGAATTTATCAAGAGTTTTTTAAATTGATATTATGAGGAATGAATTAACGCATTCCCTACGATTTCCCAAATAAATTCAGCACTTTTCAGCCATAACATTCCACCATCAACCACCAACTATCAGCAAAATTTTAAAAAGCGGAACGAGCAAGCCCGTTCCTTACAACATTGTTTTAAATATAATATTACAATTTCATAGAAATGCAAAGCATTTCCACAATAATTCGACATTCTGCATCCTTAATTCCAAATAAAAATCCCCCCGCATAGCGGATGGTATTTCATTTTCGGGCATAGCCCTAATATTACTGGCTACGCACAAGTGCGTTTTTTATCGGCCTGCCTGCCATGCAACTTTTACTTACTACCCATAAATGGGTTGCTTTTCGCAAGGCTTCCCCTCGAGGGGAAGCTGTCAACGGAGTTGACTGATGAGGTGTAGATTGTGAAACAATCGTTACATATAAAGAATGTTATATTTACACCTCATCCACCGCAAGCGGTCCCCGGCAGATTGTCAAGCAAGTGCAACATAAATTTCTTTAGGCGATTTCCAACCAAGACATTTACGAGGTCGATTATTGATTAATTCAACAACAACATCCAATTGAGCTTGGGTTAATTGGCGAAAATCATAGCCTTTAGGAA
>JAZQAN010000033.1:0-55798 GCA_045545235.1 Clostridia bacterium
ATAAAGTGTGTGGCATAAGCATTTCGTGACATCAAATCATATAATATTGATGTGTATTTTTTTGTCCAGTCGGTCATATCCGTAATCTGATTTACTTTTTTAGAAGCAACAGACTTGTAGTATGCCAAATGTTCACTTTCCGCAGTTGCATTGTCGCCTGCCTTAGCAGCCGCTTCCACCTTTGACATTCCCGAATATTCGGAATATCTGAAGTATGGCTGAGTTGTCCATGTGTTTGTTGCGGAATCCCAAACACCGAAAAATGCACTGTCGGAAATGTAGTTAGGGTCTCCAGGCATAGGATAGCCGTCCTGTTCGTTCCCCCTTGCAGGAGGTGTATAATATTTTTCGGTTGCCAAAGTTGCACCCTCAACCGGGTTTATAACAGTTGTGTTTACAAAAGCATTTGATGTTGCCGTAACATTAAACTTGTATTTAACTGAAAATGTTACAGACTCACCACTTTTTGTCTTACCCTCAAATGATGTTGAGAGCACAACCTCCGTAGGGTCGCTGTCTGAAGAACGTGTGATTTTCCCCGCCCTTGACATAACAGCCCCGTTTGATGTTGACCACGCAAGTCCTGAAATGTGTGCAGGCAATTTAACATCATTTCTCACATTGTCTGCATTTGAAACATCAATGTTTTTAAAACCTTCTAATTTGCTTACTGTATCAGCGTCAAGTGTCTGTGAAAAATCGTCAGATGTTTCCACTTTTACAGATGTGATTTTTACGTAGGCTCCGCTATTCATACGCTGCATATTTGTAAGGGTGATCAAATCAACATAACCCTTTGCAGCCTTGCCTGTATTGGCATTCATGGATATTCCCTTTTTTTCGGCACTTCCGTCCAAAGAAACGGCAACAGTATCCGAAACTGTATCAACCTTAACCACCAATGTCTTTTCTGCACCTGCACCATTTGTGGTTGAAATAGTACCGCTGATTGTAGAAGAACCTGCACTGCTGTGATTTAACGGTGTAATATTGGAGTTTTTAAGACGTATAGTTGTGTAACCGTCAACATTTAAGGTATAAAAAGCTCCGCCGTTACCTGTTGTAACTGATGCAGACTGATCGTTTTCCGCACCCTGATCTATTATGTACTTTATGGTAATTGTAACATTGCCTGTTGCATACTGTCGGCTTATTTCAAGGCCTTTTGATGCATCGGCAAGTACGTTGCTGTATACATCCTTTCTCAGCATACCGTCCGCATTACCATTTTTACCGTTTGAGGAATTGTAGTAGGTTTGCTTTGTTTGCCTTAACTGCACACCGTCGGGAACCTTTTCCATAACTGCATAGCCTGGCTGTTTGGAATAATACCAACCTCCAAGGTCAGTGGAAGCTGCAAAACTTTCTTCCAAGCTTGCCGCTAAGGCTGTGACAGGTAATATTGTTAAAACAAACAAAATTACAATTACAACGCTTAACCCTTTTTTGAAATTTACACTCATTTATATCTCCCCCCATGTGAAATTAATATATAATTACAACCCTTTAGCAAAATAAACATTTATTGTGCGACTTGCTTAAGTCTACATTCACATCTTCGAAAAATTACAGTTATTTGTCACGATAAAGATAGCTGTCAGCAAGAGCAGTATTGATTTAACAGTGTCATAATTATACCTTATACCCATAGTATAACATAAAAAAACACCCGAAAAAATATAACAACTGTATTTTTTTTACGACATCGGACATTTTTTTTACAACATCAGTCGAAGCAAATTGGTTGCATCTCATTCTTCATCCTTCAATATTTTATAAAGAAGAGTAATAACCGCAAAAACAATATGAAAATTCCGAAAACAAGACTTTTCGGGCATAAAAAAACGATAGAGCAACTGATAAATTGTATCAATTACTCTATCTGTTATGGCATTGGGCGTAATGTTTAATACAATGAACCCTTAATTCAAACAGAGGGTTCACTCAAAATTATTACTTAAACCCAAAACCAAATTACCTTACGAAACCTGAATGTCTACATTCTTATAGAAATTCATTACATTTTGGTTTGTTCTAATTTTATAGACAAAACCTCTTTCATAAAAATTCTTTGGTTATAAAACCTCATTCCATTCACTTTCTTTGAATCCAACTAGAACAAGGTCATTACCAATAACAAGTGGCCGCTTTACAAGCATTCCATCTGTTGCAAGTAACTTCAATTGTTCTTCCTCCGCCATACCGGCAAGCTTGTCCTTAAGTTCCATATACTTCACTTCCGGATAAATTAAATGACCCGACGTGGTCCGCATCGTTGAGAGGCGTGTCGGGTTCTGTTGCTATCATTATACGCTATTTTCTCTAAACTGGCAATACATTCAGTCTAATTTGCATTGATTGTTTTATGAATAATGGGTAGAAAACCTCTTATCCCATTAATTAATTATATTCAGATAAAAAGTTAGCCTTCGTGAAATTTCGTAGGAATTTCTTTCTCCAGCCACAAAAACAGAAAAGTAAAAGTGTGACCGAAAGTGTACTTGAGTTTTATTGTTGACAGTGTTATGATTATAATAGCAAAATAATCATCGAAGCCTTCGTAGTTAAAACTTACGAGGGCTTTTCTTATGCCTAAATACCGAAGAAATTAACACTTGTCGTAGTATGTCGCAGGTAAAATAGGTTATCTCTATAAAGAACACAATTTTTAAAATAGCCTAAATTACCTGCGACAACCTGCGACAGATATAAAACAAGATAAAAACACCAACAACATATGAGCTAACACACAAAAATAAAACACGTTGTGTAGTTGCCTCACCTTGAGGAGGTTGTATTTTGAGATATAGGATATTTTATAATTTTTCTGACCCCCAGGGGGGTTAAAATCTCTACAACCTTTGCCTCCAAGAACGGGCGCCTCCCCTCACGCACAAATTCGCGAAAGTTTTCAGGGGAATAGGCAAAAAGTTTTTCAATAATAAAAATACGAATAATCGAAGGAGTTTTAAACATGTACAAACGACAGATTAACCAGCTTAACAATATGCGACTTCAGGGTTACAAGCCCACATATATTGCCAAAACTCTCGGAATATCGGTAAATACTGTGAAATCACATATAAGAAGGCATCCGGAAATACCAAACACACATAATTGTGAATATTGCGGTAAAGCTGTGCTTCAGAACGAGGGCAGAAAGCTAAAACGCTTCTGTTCGGACAAATGCAGAAGTTTATACTGGAATAATATGCGTAAGAAAGGAGTAATTGCAAATGATACAAAAGTTGCCTGACAAACACAATATAGCCAACATTCTAAACCACAGAACCGCCATCGCAGTCATAGACACCCTGGCAAGCAAAGGACATTTAACCGCTAAAGACAAGGCTGAAATGTACACCGTTATAAACCAAAAATATGGATTTAATTCATGCAGTATATTTGCGGCATAACCGTTGACTTTATCCTCCTTTAGAGCGATATATATAGTACCTGATATTAATACAAAGGAGAGCAATTATGAGAACTATTGATACTGTTACCGTTTATGAAGATGAAAGAATTGTGTTTAAATTCAAGAATGGAATAGAGATTGAGGAGGTTCGATAGTGTAAAGGTATGTATATAAAGGTTTGTGGAAAGAAAAGTTATATAAAAAGTAATAACACTATGGTGTGAAGTGCCCCCATTCGTTGGACAAAAAATGTCTAATGAATGGGGGTCACTTCATAGTTTGAAATGAGGGTTTTTTCATAAAAAATGATACATTACAATAACATATAATAAGTTATAGAGCATCAATTAAAATATAACAATTATTCTAATCAGTTCTGAAAGGTGCTAAAGGCAAGCCACCTTTATTATAAATGTGACTGCCGAAATAATACATACAAAAGCCGTAACGTACAAGTACGGGCTCTTTTACATCTTCGCTGTATACACAAAGTCGATTGTCGGGCAAAATTTCCACTGTTGCCTCGTGAAGAATGCGGTCATCACCCGCAATGTACATAATTACTCCGCCTGTATTACCGTACAAGCCTTCAGCATTGTCAAGGGTTATGTACGCTTTTCCATCCCTAAATTCTACCGAACGGTATATTGGCTGGTCACCAACAACATCCATACCGTATGTATGCTTTAAAACCTTTCTTGCAAGGCGTATGGCAAGGTCCTTTTTGCGTTTAGGGTAGATATCATACAAATCACCCAAACCTTGGGAAGTTACCAAAAAATTTCTTTTGCCAATTTCTGTAGCCCTTTGCTGTTGTTCCCTTAAAAATGCCCAGTCATTTTCCGTTACAAAAGTGTTGCCGGGGTTTTTACATATTCTTCAAATTCTCTTAACTGTCCTTCAAGTGACGGAACACCGTAAAAGTAGGATTTTTCTATAAAAGCTTCTATTCTTCTTCCGCCATAGTTGCAGGAAATTATTCCAACAGGCACCTTTGTTTCCCTTTGTACATACTGTGCAAAGTAGTGTCCTATTGCTGAAAAATGCAATGCAGTTTCTTCATCACAGATGCTCCAGGGCTTTTCTTCCGAATACATACATTCAAAGTGGAAGCCATAACAATCTTCACCCTTTTGGGATCTGCGTGGAACTGTAAAATATCGGATATTTTCATTGTTACAAAGCTTACTGTCGTCTATACCGCTTTCCGTTCTGAAAAGTGGCATTTCCATATTTGACTGACCGCAGGCTAAAAACACATCACCAATTAAAATATCGTGAAGAATAACAGTTTTTCCGTTAAGGTCAATTTCCATAGTGTATGGTCCGCCGAATGGACGTGGGGAAAGGTTTACACGCCATTTACCGCTTTCACTCTTTCCACTTACGGTTTCACCAAGAAATCGGACGGTAACTTCCCCATCACCTGTACCGAAAACGCGGATGGGCATATCACGTTGTAACACCATTTTATCTGTAAATATAGTTGCAAGCTTCATGGTTTCCTCCTATTTCACTACTTCATTTACTGCCTTTATTGCAATTTTAAATTCTTTGTCGGTAACTTCTTCGTCAAACAGATTAAATTTAATATCATCAATACTGTTTCCGATTGATAATACATTTATTGCTTCCATTGTATTTATCTCCTTTATAACCTAATAATTAACCGCTGCAGAAACTAATCCACAGCGGTTAATTTTACCGAAATAACAAATTTTAAGGAATACTAAGGGGGTTAGAAATCATAAATGTTATTTCGAGTAAAAACAAAGTATTATTTTCCCAAAACTTCTATAAGAGGCTTTGCACTTGTTAATGAATCAAATACAAAAACTTTGTACTTGTATGCAACTGTTGGGAATGTATTATCAACTACTGTATGAGTGATAGAATCTGATGAAAAATCAGTTTTAGATTCGCTTACACTGATTTTTTCCATTTTACCGTTGGCATTGTATGCTGCAACAACAATCTGTAAAGCTGTTGTTCCTTCAGGCAATGCTGACTTTCTTACAATAGCCGTTTTTGTAGCAACGTCATATGAAACAGGAGGAAATTCAACCTTTGTATATACGCCGTTTACAGAAATTACGTATTCATCCAAAGTACCTGTTACACTATCCTTATCTTCTACGCCGTAAACTGTACCGTCAGATTTTTTAACCAATTTAACATTACTTGATGCACCGGTCCAGATTGATGCAGGTGCAGTACCATATTCAACTGTTACAACTCTATCTCCACCAGGTGCAGTTGTGTATAAAGTTTCCAATTCAGATGCAAGGTCAGCATCTACACCTTCTATAAAACCGCTTCTTAAATTACCTGCCGCAGGGGTTTTGAATACAAATTCCTGGAAAAGAGTTGAATATATATCACTATAATTATGCAAAGTAAGATATTCTCCGGCATCCGGTGTACTGGTCAAATCAACAAGTTGTCCTTTGCCCGCAGGGTCAGCACAGATGTACATTTCTGTTGCACTCCACTCAACTGGATTTGTACCGTCAGAAGATATGTTTATCTGAGGAGAAACCCATGAATATGCAGTTTGGTGCACGCCATTTTTCATAGGACTACTAGGATTATTAGTAGTAGCTTTCATTACTGAGCTCCCGATTTCACGTCCTGAATGGTATAAGCCGTCAATGTACATTACATAATTAAAACCATTTCTACGAGATAACAACGGATTTGCTTGCACAGTGCTGCTTCTATCATAGTAAAGAATAAAATCAATTTTATGAGGAATACCGTCTTCACTGTAAAGCTTTGAAGCAGGTATTTCCATTTGGTCAAGATTTAATTCATAAAAACCATACGCTGTACTTTTTTCCGGTACTGTAAAATCAACTGTTAATGGTTCACCAATTTCACTTTTTGAGTAAGCATAAATAGTATATTTAACAAGCTTACCTGTCTCATGGGTGCCTGATGCCGCAACTTGTGCATCTAGTTTGGCATTAGTTATAACCTCTGCACCACCGATATCCTTAGTATTATATGTTTTACCCATATTCGCTTCATTAATAATTTCACCACGAATACTTAAGGTTGCTGCGTTGGTGGGAGTCAAAGTACCTGAGTAAGTATCATCCAAGACAATTTTCTTAAAGCTCATGCCCATGTTCTCAACAATGGAAAAATCGCCCAGTTTTACGGAATTTGTTCCGTCTGACGACAAATTCCATTCACCATTGTTATAGTACCTTGCAAGGTCACCTGCAGTATCGAATGTGTAGGTATTTGTTGTACCATCAACTGTATAATCTGCACTAACACCAACTGAAAGCGAAGTCAGCATCATACATACCATTAAAAATACACTAAAAAACTTTTTCATTTAAACACTCTCCTTATTAAACAAATTTGTAAATCTCGCCAATATTACAAATGCTTGCTCACGCAAAGCATTGTTTTTAGGTAAAAAGCTTCCGTCGTCCATACCATTTACAATGCCTAAAGAATAAGCCTTGTTTACATATTCCAAAGCCCATGGGCTTATAGAATCTGTGTCCTTAAAGTCAGCTTGCTTTAACTCAAATTCATCATCTGCTGCACAGGCAATTATCTTACACATTTCTTCTCTTGTAATGGTATCATTTGGGCGGAACATTCCGTCCGCACCGCTTACAAGACCTGCGGCATATGCAGTGGCAACATAAGGTGCGTGCCAGTCATCACTGTCGATATCCAAAAATGTATTGTTATATTCAGATAAATCCAAGCCTAAAGCACGAACTATCAATGCAGTAAATTCTGCTCTGCTTATGCTGTCTTTTAGTCTTAAGCCGTTGGTATCACCCGTTACTATACCTGCTTTGTAAAGGGAAGTGATTTCTTCCTCTCCCCAATGTCCGTCAAGCTCTTTAGCTATATTTGTCGGAACGTTGTCTATAGTTACGGGTGGATTGATAACCTGATTTTCATCTTCCTTGTTATCTTCATTTTCCGTATTATCTTCAGGCTTTGGTTTAACAACTGATGCGGAGCCTCCTCCGCCACCGCCGCCACCTGTGCCGTGACCGCCGCCGGCAGATGATCCGCCGGGCTGTTCAGGTTTTACTTCAGTTCCCTCAACAATGGGACTGTCTGCAAAATAAGCATATCCGCCTGATTTTTTGCAATCTACAAGTTCATCATTAAGAGTTACAATGTTTTTGTTTCCTGCATATATTGTTAAATTTTCCAGGTCAGATGCAGTTGTAACTGAAGACGACTGTATCTGCATAACATCACCTGTAAATTTATATGCAACAGCAGCTACAGGAGAGTTTGCCTTAAACAACACATTGTCTTTTTTAAGAGAAGAATTTTTCAAATATGTTGCGTTCATTAAGAACACTGAAACAACATTTTTCTTTTCGTCCAACTGAACAAGCATTGTTGAAGCATCTGTTTCCAAAGTACCTACCGTAACATCCTGCTTAAATTCAGGCTGATTATGATGATAATAATAGTAATAATCATATTCACCGGTAAGTTCATTGGTAATTGTTGCAACAAATGCATTGATATTTTCCACGTCGCCATCCAAATCAATTGCTTCGCTTTCCACGCTGTAATCATCATTTACATTAACAGGGAAAATAACAGTAGAATATTTTGAATTACCGCTAACCTCCTGCTTTACAACCAGCTTTTTACTGTCTGAATATGTTTCAGCAGCAGTTACATAACGTGAATGTTCAAGTGATGAAGTTGCCTTGTCTATATCTACAGGTCTTACAATAACATTTGCCGTACCTGTCATATTTGAACGTGCCTCGTAAGTTTCTTCATCAAGTGTCATATTTGCTTCGGGAACCATATGCCAATGCTGTTCGTATGTAATTACCTCGTTATCATCTACAGGGTCTGCAAAGTCTGTAATAATCCAGAACTTCTGGTCTTTAAGGTAAAGTGCGCTTCGTTGAAGCTTTGCCTCTAAATTTCTTTCACTGCTGTACTCTATAAAATCGTACATCATATTAGATTCAAAGCCTTCTTCTTTACCGTCACGGTCTTCATAGTAATGGTCCTGACCGTTTATTGTAACCAGATTATGTCTTGCGGCATGGCCGAAATATTCTTTTGTGTGCTCTGTAAAGTCAGATTTTGTCGCATAACCCTGGTCTGTAAGCAAATACTGTCCGTAAGCATACATACACAAACTTAAAACGTCATTATCTCTGTGACTTCCTACGCCTTTTCCCGTAAGCATCATTGAAAGAGCATTAGGGTCATCCCAGGAGCTTCTCATATAAGTTCTTAGTCCGACAGGATAGTGTGTGGTAGGATTTTTAGGTAATGCACCTGACCTTCCGCCTGTAGCAACATATTCAAATTCAGGGTCGTCTGTAAATACACTGTCATACCATGATTTTACAGTTCCTTCATATGTGCCTGTTATACCTGCCGCGTCCCCAACCTGGAAGGTTCCGAAATTGGGTGCCGAGCAGTATATCAAGGTTTGTACAGCACCGTGAATTTCCTTTAAAACACCATCTTCAAAGGGAACTTCTTTACCTAACGACTTTGCAGTTGAAACAGGACCTTGTACTGTTCCTAAAAGTGTAACTGTGTAGTTAAGGCTAAGTTCAAGACACATACCGTCATCAAAGGTAAATGCATCAAGAAGATATGTATACTGTTCCTTTGTTCTTTGCAACCATCTGTCATTTGTTTTAAACTCGGGGAATCGGCATATAAAGTTATAAACACCCTCTGCGGCAAAACCACCCCAGTTATTGGATTTTCCAAAATAGTAATCTTCACATGTCCACTCTGCCTTTATATACATATCCTTAAGCATTGCTGTAAATAATTCAGGAGTAGTATACGGGCTGTCTATAACATGATAAATATCGCTGGTCTGGTATGTAAGAGCAACAGTAACATCCAAAGCCGCCTGACGGTCAAGATTTAACCCTACATTATTTACATATGCCATATGCTGACGCAAAAAGGTGAAGGCATGCTCTTCTTTTCCGGAATAGGAATACAATTCCGCAACATCATGCAATGTAGCACCTCTGTAATAAACCATTGCTGTATTTTTGGTGTTAACAGTCATTAAATAATCCCATGAGTTTTTATCATGTTCTGACCAGAACGGTGTGTTATGACTGTATGTTTTAAAATTCAAGGTATCTTCTGCCCAGTCGGCAATGCTAGGGGCATAAACAACAATTTCCTTTGTCCCCGTACCGCTTGCGTTACGTCCTTCATATACCAAATAAGCTGATTCCACCTTATCTGTTTCTTTAAGGAAAGAAATATCAAATTTCACATAGGCAAAATGTGTGTCTTCATCATAATTATTCCATGTTCCGCTTGTTTGAATTTTAAGTGTTTCGTCAAAACCGAAGTTTGTATCTTCATATTTTCCGCCACGTATTGTACCATCGGCACAAGCTTCAATGGTAACCTGAACACCGCCGTTTATAACAAGTTCAAGTCTTGCAGGGCTTCCCGATTCCCTTGCCTTGATTTCACCCTGTGTAGGATATTTGTCAACAGAGTAAAATCCAAAGCCAATAAAATCCTTAACACCTACTACTTTACTGGTGAGAGAGTTTGATATATTAGTTCTGATAGTTTTCCAATCATTACCGAATTTTACGCAATCGCGAACGAAGCCCAGGTTTGAGTTGTCTACGGTATAAGCATTTTTTGAAAGAAGATATGCTGTTGTTTCCACTCGTGAACCCGGATCACTTTCAACCTTTTTGACACGTTCACCTTTCACAGAAGAATAATATGCCTGAAGCTCTTCCTTTGCGAGGTCATAATCCCCATCCATAACTGCCTCTTTTACAGGTTCAAGACCGGGATACAAATCGTATGCAAAAAGAGATTCTGTAGTCCATACACCGTTTTCGCTATCCCACACGCCGAAAAAGTCGGCATCACTCATATCTCCGGGGTCGCCTTCGATGTAATAATCGAAGGCGTTATCCGCAGCGTCATATGTTTTCCACCATTCACCGGAATCATCGGCTGACACATAACCGAAAGGCATTAACATTACACAAATAAAACATATTAATATGGAACTAATTATACGTTTCATGTTAAGTTCTCCTTTCAATTATTGTTTAATTTCAAGAAATTTCATTAAAACAGTTGCTGCTTCTGCACGTGTAAGGCTTTCATTTGGGTTAAACATATTGTTATAACCTTCAATTATGCCTGCACTGCGTACTGCATAAACAGCTTTTTTTGCATACTCAGGAATATTTGCATCATCAGCAAATAAAGTTTCGTCTGTTTTAATTTCAACTTCTGTATTCTTTAGTATTCGATACAGCATAACTGCCATATCGCAACGTTTAATTTCTCTGCCCACGCCAAATTCTTCAGATGACAATCCGTTAATCAAGCCTGCTTCAACACCTGTCTGAATATATGGTGCATACCACATTGCAGAGTCAACATCTTTAAACTGAGAGTCTTTACCAGAAAGTTCAATATTCGATGCTTCTACAAGCATTTTTATAAACTGTTCTCTTGTTACAGGTGATGACGGGTTAAAGTTACCTGTTCCGTCACCGTTTACAATTCCAAGCTCTTTTAGAGTATTAATTGCCCCATATGCCCAATGAGCTTCGGGAACATCCTTAAATGATACAGCTGTATCAGGAGTAACTGAAGGTTCAGCTTGTTCTGTTTCAACAAAACCGGGTACAGCAGAATTTGTAGTTTTGTTACCGCCCTCTCCGCCGCCGGCACCACCGCCGCCACCGGAACCGCCTGATGTACCGCCGCCGATTACTGTTCCGCCATTTTCTTTTGTACCAGATACATAAGCAGTAAACTTTTTGCTGTACTCTGTACCGTTGTATGAAGCAGAAACTGTAAGTGTGACATTTACACCCTTTTCAGGTCTTGTAACTTCACCTGTTTCGGAAATAACAGATGGATTACTTGATGTCCACTTAAACTGTGTGCCCTGTGGACCTTCCATAGGCAAAGTAATGTCTTTTGTTACTACACTTCCAAGTTTAAGCTCCACTGAATCAATATCATATTTTATAATATCGGCAGGTGTAGCATCAAAGTATGCTTCAAGCTCGTTTATATACACAGTCTTTTCATCACTTTCAAGAACGGTAACCTTAATATAACTCATTTTTGTCATATCAAATGATACATAATTTGAAGCAGTATTATTAACTTCCACAGTTTTCAAATCAGTCCACGTATTACCGTCATTTGAATATGCTATGCCAAATTTTTTAATTCCCGAATTGTATGATGAAAAATCCTCATTCAGGTAAATTGCATTAACATAAAGCTCTCTGCCAAAGTCAACCGTAATACGAGGTTGCTTATTGGCATTTAACAAAGCAAAGCTTGTGTCAAAATTCTCATCAGATATGTTTTCTATTTCATGTCCTGTAATTTCAGGAGTTGAACCTTCAACTGTTGTTCCCGGAATAAGGTTTTTGCTCTTATCACAAGCTACTGCAACATCAAGTGAAGCTTTTCTGTATATACTTGCATTATCCGCATCGTACATTGTAAGTGTCATTGTTGCAAATTTATAAGTATCGGGAGTTGTTACAACACCATTGTCAGTTACAAGTGAAGTATCTGATGACTTCCATGTAACGGTTGCCGGCATAATCACTCTGTTTTCCATTGACACACTGTCTTTTAAAACTCTGTTGCTGATATTAGCAAAATAATCAATATTATCAATATTAACATCAAGCACACCGTAATCATCAACAGTTATCTTTGTGCTTTCAACATTAAGCCCTGTTCCTGTTGCTTTAATACCTGCAAAACTGTCAGCGGCATTCATAAAATCTGCATAATCTATTATACGGATACCGTCTGCCCATACAGCAAGCTTATTGATTTCAGGAATTAAAACAACTTCAAAATCAACTGTTTTGCCTGTTGGCATTGAATATGCTTTATAATCCGAACCTTCATAATCAAAATAATATGTGTTATTAAGTATATTCAGTTTAAGGATTACCTTACCGTTTTCGTCTGTAAATGAAACAACGCCATCATTACAATCTGTCTGTGATAGTTTAAGATATGTATGTGATGTATTTTTAAGTCTTACATTTTCAAAGCCGTTTACAGTAAGCTTTTCAGGAGCAGATGTGCCTTCATATACTGTATTTTCACCTGATGTAGGTGATACCTTGAAATTATAATCCTTTGTATAATCATTACCTTTGTATTCTATATTTGCAGTAAGCTTAACTGATTTTGGAGAGGTAATTGCAGTGCTTCTGTTTATGGCACCGTCAGTACCAATAACCGATGTATCCGATGATTCCCATATAATATTCATACCGTCAAAGGACTGTGGCAAATAAATATCATAACGGATATCTTCAGCATCCTGCAAGGTAATTGCTGTATCCAGTCTTTGTGTAATGAAATCAAGTGTTTCATCTGTATTTGCAGCTGCACGTACAGTCAAGCGGAAATCCTTGCGAACTTCAACACCGTTTGCTGTCATATATGCTGAAACAAGAACATCCTTAGTATCTGCATCAAACATAACTCTACCTGTTTCAAAATCCAGAGCATCGCTGTTGCATACCCATTTTACAGGTACATTTTCAACACTTTCAGGAAGAGTTTTTATACTTCCTACAGATTCAGGAGAATCCTTTGTAATATCCCTCACACTCAAAGAATTAATAAGAGAAATCAAGCTTTCTTTATCTGCAATTACATTTTCTTCCAATTCTTCAAGCTTTATATTATTTACTGTAATACTGTCATTAATTGTATTGTTTTTATCTACAACAATACGTAATGTATCAAACTTGTAGAAAGAGCTTGGGTCGTAGAAATAAACATTATCAGCTACAAGCTTACCATCCACAAATGCCCAGAATCTTTCATTAATGGTGTCAACAACAAACTTAAATTCAAAGGTTTTTCCCTTTGTATCACCTTGATAAAGTCTTGTTCTTTTTACCAAAGTTTCACCATCATACACCGCATGAATTGAATCCTTTGTAACCTCTAAGTCAAATGTATTTGCATATTTTGTACCCTCATAGCCGCCAATACCAACTTCAACAGGAACATTGCCTGCAACATTGCTCTTTAATGTAAATCCAAAGGAGTACAAGCCTGAAAAACCTGATGAATACAATGCAGAATGAGTGCTGTCGCTGTATGGAAGTTCTTCTGCATACAATTTACGTTCAACCACATATTCAGGATTCTCTGTTTCAGGAGCTTCCTCCTCTGCAACAGTAACTTTTGTAACTGAAAGACCGTCGGCACCTACACTTAAAGCACCTGCAGGATTACCTGCTCCGTATGTTTCAATCCATTCTTCTGTGGTGTCACTTTCAGAAACTGTAATATTAAGTAACTCCTTACTTGCCGGATTTTCATCTGCTTTAACTGTCAATGTATAATCCTTCATCAAAAGCACATTGTCTTTTTCATATGTTGCTGTTAAAACAACTTCACGGTCTTCGTACCATCTGTTAACAATTGCAGTTGTTCCATCAATTGAAGCAACCTCCTCATCTGATGTTGACCATGTAATATTTTCTGCCTGCGGCAAAGTAACATTTTCTGTTACAGCATAAGGATCATCCACCAATTTAGCATCTAATTTATTAAGCTCTGCTATTGCTTCATTAAGAGCCGGATTTTCCTGCAAATACTCAACCTTTATATTTTTAAGATTGAAATATGTTCCTTTTTGTGCACGATGCCATCCGTTTAACGATATACTGTTAATATAGTCAAGAGGAACACTGAATTTACCTGTACCGGTCTTTAAACCATCTACAGTAACAGTTATTGTGGATTTATCTGTATCAAAAACGTATTCCATCTCATGAAATTCAACGTCCGGATTATAATCGTAATTTCTTACTGTTAACGTATTGTTGGACGATGAGTCATCAGTCATTATGTTAGCCTTATCTTTATTTAACTTAGCAAAAATCAGTCTGTTACTGTCACCGAGGCCCGGACTGCTAAAATCCACAACTTTTCCTATCTGGAACCAATAATCTGTTGTAAGAGTAACATTATTAAAGGATGCATCCTGAACAACATATGAAGCCGCCACATTAGTATTATAAAGTACACTCATTTTGAAATTACCTGAAAAACGATTGATTCTAAGTGCAGTTCTGTTTTGTTCATCAACGTCGAATTTACCTTCTATACCGTGATATATTGCAGGAACTTTAACCTTGTTTTCGCCCCCTGCACTTGTACCAAAGGGTTCGGAAGCTGTATGATATGTTTCAATACCATTTATTCCAACACCAACCTTTGTGGTAACAGGGTTGGATGCTGTGCTTACACTTGTGTTTGGAATTACATCAAGAGAAGTATATTTTGCAAAATCTTCTTCAATTGAAATCAATTTTCCTGTTACCGGTACATCTTCTTCATCATCGCCGGATTCTCCTCCACCTGTTCCACCCTGACCTTCAAGTTTAGGTACGGTCATTGTATAAGCCTTTTCATAAACGCCACCATTGTTTTCAAGGTCAACGGTTGCAGTAAGTGTAACTGTTTTATCTTCATCTGCTCTTGTTACAACACCTGTTGATGAAATAACATCTTCGTCAGAAGATGTCCATGTTACACCTTCTGTTGTATCCACTGTAATGTTTTCTGTTACCGCATTGGTATTATCCGTAAGCTTTTCAGGCAACTGTGCAACAACGGCTTTTGTTGCTTCACTTGCAGGATTATAGTCGGACTCTACCTCTTCCAAAATAATCTTTTTGAAGTTGAAGTATGAAGAATCTGCCATACGTTCCATATTGGAAATTGTAAAGCCATTTATAAAATCTATATCTGCACTTTTAAGTGTTCTTATTTTTGCTGTTGCACCGTCAACTGAAATAGAGTATGCTTTTGTAACAGTATCCATTACAATATCTATGGAATGGTTTTCGTCACCGTCATCAGCAAATGCAACAGTAAGCTTTCCGCTATCCACCAATTGTACAGATGTGGATTTTATTCTAAGCTCCAAAGAATTTACAAATTTACCCTCTGCATTATATCCGCCAATATACATAATGTAAAATGGGGCGGATTCACCCTCTACTGCCTCCTGTTTCATTGAAAAATCAACATAAAGTCTGTACTTGCCCTGAAATTCCTTTACAGATGTTACTGTTCCATTTTCTGCATCGACAATTTTGTTGTCAAATGTCTTTACAACACTAACCGTGTTGCTAGCACCACCGGATTTTGTAATGGGCTCATCACCCTGGTCTATAAGATAGCCTTCACCTGCAACAAAACCTGCCGTTGTCTTTGCATCTTTTTTTATGGTTGCAGTCCAGCCGTCAATCTCTGTAAGCTGTGTTAAATCTTCTGTTATACTGATAAGTTCCGTACTTGCCGAAGCACTGAAGGAAGGAATATATATCATCGAGAAGCACAACAAAACCGCAAGTAATCTTTTGATTGTCTGTTTCATATTTTTATCCCTCCACTCTGTTTATTACTATTGCTCGTACTTTTCCGCTGTTTAATGCCGTAAATATCTTATCGCCTATCTGCAAATCGTCTACGCTTCCTACTCTCATTTCATTTTCTGATTCTATTACAAATATTGGTGCAGGACTCTTTGCAAGTATTTCAAGTGTTTTCACAACACTATCCTCATTTTCATATCCAACATACACATTATGTACCCATCTTATTTTGCTGTTGGATATTTTGTTGTACTCTATATTCTTTATATCTGCACATACTGAATTGGTTGAATCACTTTCATAATATTGATTAATTCCTCTTAATACCTCTACCGCATTAAGCTGATCAAACCCGTCAAGTGAATATGCTATCAAATCACCTTTATTTAAACGTTCAAAATCTCTTTGATTTGACACAAGTGATGAAACTATCATTGTTTTTTCTGCACCGTCTGTAAGCATCTTTACAGCAAGGACTTCATTTCCATCATCATCAATCTTTCTGAACACCTTCAAAACAAGAGCAACATCAGATGAAAGGTTAACCATTCCGGCTTGACCTGACTGCATAATCTGCTGAATAACCAAAACATCTGCTATAAGGGTATCCTCATCCTGTTCGTAACCGTTCGCTTCATAGCCTACGCCTGTTTTAAGCTCTACCATTACCTTAAGGTCGTCTTCGTCTATATTATCCTTTGTCTGTCCGTCTTCTGTGTACTTCGGTACACAAAATGCCATTGTATGGTCTTTTTGTATTCCAAAAGCTTCTCCTCTTCCGCCACCGAAAACAAGCTCCTTACCGTTATACACTTTGTTATAAAGGTTTGTGCTTTGCTTTGGAAGGGCCTCGTTCATCAGAATTTCTATATCATCCACACCCGAAAGTGTATCTATTTTATAAAGTCTGCCGTTTTCGTTTATTGCATACGCAACAGGCTTATCCAATACAGCAGGTAAAACCTGAGCCGCATTTATTCTTGTTCCGTTGAATATAATTTTAGCTTCTGCCTCATAAACAACAACATCGCTGTTTCTTACAAACAAGGACTGTGATGTAGAAACTTCACCTGTCAAATCGTTGGTTTCGCCTTCTACAGTTTTAACGCTTATGAGTGTAGGCATTAAAAGCTTTACTTTATAATTTCCAAGACCTGAAGGTGTGCTGTAAGTATACACATAAGCATATACATTTTCAGACTCTATTTCTTCAAAGTAAACTATTTTACCAAGGAAGTTAAGGTATATATTCACCTGTGAGCCAACCTTAAGGTCGTTAAGCTCTACTGTTTCTGCGCAGAAATATGTAGTATTTCCAACAACTACTTCATCTTCACCCTTGGAGATTATATCTCCTGTTGCTGTGTCTGAACATACAACTATTCTTATGCTCTCCTTATTTTTACTTTGAGCAATGCTTACAACTGCATTTTCTGTTATTGCACTTATTTCAGTTAATTTTCCCTTTGAATCATAAATTTCAAAGTATATCTTTTCGCTGTCAAGCTGAATGTTTTTAACCTTACCGAAGGTATATCCGTCTTTTAGAACAACCATATTATTCTGCGTATACACCTTTTCCACTACACAGTTTGCATATTCGTATACATAAACTACTTCTGCCACACCGTCATCATTGTTGTCGACAGTTCTTATGACAGTATTGTCATTTACGTTGTTGTAGGACATTTTGTAGCCCATATCAATTCTGTTGTTATATATATATCTTGTAGCTTCATCAAGCTTAACAGTTATTTTACCGTTGTTCTCAAACTCAATTTCACTTGAAGATGCCTTTATTACCTGATAGCCTGTAAAGTCATATACAACATTGTCACTTACAGGTTCAATTGCAGTAATCTTGCCCTCTTCGTAATCATTTATTGTTATGTAGTAGTCAACTACCTGACCAACAAAGCCAAGAGGTGCTTTGCCTTCAAAATCATATACCTTTCCTGAAATTTCAAGCTGTGTATCCTTAAGGTTTGGAATTTCAGAATACAAATAGGTGCTTACGTCAGCAGTAACCATACCGCGCATTTTTACTATACCATTACCGTTTCTGCCATACAGCATACTTCTATATGTTCTGCCCTCATCAACCTCGTATGAAGGTGCAATATTTGCATTGTAATATGAAGGTACCATAAGACCTATGTCCAAAGCATTATGTATCATAAGCATGGTCTGTGCAAAAGTCATATATTCTACTGATGAATCAACACTGTTTGTCAGCTTGATAGTTCCTGCAACAAACTGATATGCATTCAAAGAGGAATCTTCAACAATCTTGTCATAGCCAAGTGCATGCACAAGTATTTTGCATGCCGCACCGTATGTAAGGTATTCAGCAGGTCTGAATTCACCGTTACCTGTTCCTGAAATGAATTCCATTTTAGCAAGAAGGTTTATTGCGCCCTTGTACTGTGAATCTGCAATGTCTGTAAAATATGCTTCATTTTCCAAAGTCATTGCAACGTCCTGCTGTAACATCATATTTACAACCATCTGAGCAAATTCGTCTCTCCTTACATATTCATTTTCTCTTTGTTCAGGGTTCATACCTGCAGTAATTCCAAGCTCGTTCATATCGAACGCAAAACTGTTTGCAGATACAGAACCCGAAAACGCAAACAAGCTTAGTGTCATAATTATCACTAAGCTCAATGCGATTTTTCTCAAATTATTTTTCATAACAAATCCTCCTTGTTTTGAATATTATTAAATACCTACGGGTTTGCCCACATACATTTCTTCGCGGTATTCAAGCTTTTCATCTATTTCCAAAGCGGTTAACAAGTGCGAAAGAACCTGATTGGTAAGTGCTTCAGTTCCCAACTTGGTATAAAAATGTACACCGTCGGGATTATGTGCCTCTTCAGGTAATGAACAGGAAAGTGCATATAAATCATTTACCTGAAATCCGTATTTTTCAACAATCCCAACCGCAGCTTTGTTATATTCTTCAATCTCGTTATTATAACGCTTGAATCTGTCTTCCATTTTTTCAGTTATTACACTTGTTGAAGTTGCAAAAATAACCTTTGCATTGGGACAAAGCTTTTTTATTCTGATGCAAATACGTTCTATGTAGTACTTATATACCTCCAATGGTGTAAACGCTTCTTCACCAAACATATGTAAGGTATCCCAAAGTCCTGCATTCCAGTGTATCACATCAATATCCTCACCCTTATAACCTTCTAAAAAATCGTGAAAATATCTAAGCACATATGCCGCAAACCGACCACTGTTGTCCGAAAATATAACATTGGCTTTACCCTCTAAAGTCTTTTTTACCGACTTATCATACCCTGCACGGATAGAATCACCAATCAATAAAACATTCTTCATTTTATACACTCCTGTTATATATCGTATGAAGTAAGGTATTTTTTTGTATTGTTTATCATTTCGTCAAACAAGTCCTTCGCATCTTTTAGGCTTAAATTAACCAACGGGTCTGAAATGAATGCTTTGAACGCCTTACCGAGATCTCTTTCTGTACCTGCTTCCAAAACCAACATCTGTTCGCCCACATTTCTTGAAATCAAAGAATAGATTTCATCAGGAATATTACCTGCCATAACGGGTTTTAACTCATTTGCACGGAATGACGCATTAGTTTCTACAATTGCTCCTAAAGGAAGGTTTGGAATCTGTCCGTAGTTTGGAATGTTAACGTTTGTTACCAAATCATGAAGACCAAGCAAAGCTCTTATCTGGTCTACGCCTTCTTCACCGGTTGCTCTTATTACAAAATCCTGTTCACCGCTTAAAAGCTTTTCAGCTCTTTCAAGTCTTTCGGGTAGCTGTTCATTTTTACGCCAGGATACAGGAGTAAGACCAAAGCCGTATTCATTTGCTCTTTCAAGGCTGTCAAGATACCATTCCTTATCACAGAATTCTGCAAGATGTCTGTCGCCTGCAGCAGCAATATAGCCATATCTGTTAAACAAATCAAATTTAACAAGCTGTTTTGTTCTTGTAACAAGTTTTACCCAGTTATCATCATTTGTATTTTTTATGCCTTCAGGATGTTTTTCAATAAACTTTTTATACACGGGGAACAAATCAATTTTCTGATACTGTGCAGATGTAATCCAGGTAAAATGGTTAACACCCAAAACATTTGTTTTAATATCTTTTCTTGTTATACCCGTAACGCCTTCAATTTCTTTCAATGCCTGTACCAAAAGATTTTGTGTTCCAAAAACTTCATGACAACACCCAAATGCCTTGATTTCCGGAAATGTTTTATAAAGTGTACCTACACAGATTGCCATTGGGTTTGTATAGTTAATTACCCATGCATTCGGACAATATTCCTTAATAGCAAGTGCAATTTCTTCAAACATGGGTATTGTACGCAATGCTCTTATAATTCCACCGGGACCTGCTGTATCACCTACACTTTGGTAAATGCCGTATTTTTCAGGTGCGTGTACATCGCTTTCCATTTCGTCAAAAGTACCCGGCATAATGGAAATAATTACAAAATCAGCACCCTTCAGTGCATCTTCGATTTTTTCACAAGCTTTATAATTCCATACAGACTTGCAATCTTCAATGTCCTTGATTCTGTTTCCTATAATCTCATTGTTTTTTGCCGCGTTTATGTCAATGTCATAAAGTGCAACTTCACCACTTATATCCTCTGCACGTGCAAGGTCGCTCATAAGTCCCCACGCCCAACCTCTTGAGCCACCACCGATATACGCAATTTTCAAGTTACTAATCATTATAAAACCTCCATTTTATGTTATACATCAATTATATCGCCTTTTTTTAAAGATTTCATCTAATTATTTACTCAAAAACGTGTATTTTCTTTAAAAAATTACTTGAAAAAATTAATTCATATGATATAATCTAAACTAAGGAAGGTGATTATAATGAATATAAAAACTCCGCTAAAAGAACTTCGTGTAATTAGAAATATAAAATCCTCACAATCAGATATGCCGTCAAGCCACTACCACGATGGGTTTGAAATATATTATCTTATAAAAGGAAAAGTAAGATACTTTCTGGATAATAAAATCTTTGAGCTATCGGCAGGCGATATTATACTTATTCCACCTAATACGCTTCATAAAACAAATATTACAAGCGACTATCCTGCAGAACGGTTACTGATAGATTTCACAAGCCGCTTCTTCAAGAAAAAAGATAACGATCCGCTTTTTAACGGATTCAATTCTTATCTTGTTAATGAGCCAGAAAAATACGTGAAAATACTTACCAATATAGAAAATGAATTTCTTTCAAAAGCTCCACAATATGAAGATATGATCAGAAGTCTGCTGACCATTTTTCTCATTTCTCAATCACGTTCTTCCAAAACAAGCAAAAACGACAGTGCTTCTCCGTTTATAGAAAGAATCATAAACTATATTAATGAAAATTATTCAGAAAACATCACCCTGGATTTATTGGCTGACAAATTTTCCATAAGCAAGAACTATGTTTCCAAGCTGTTCAAATCCAAAACAGGATTCGGAATAAATGAATATCTGAACATTATAAGAATTAAAAGTGCTGAGCATTTAATTATATCCACAAAGTTTTCTATGTCGAAAATTTCAACACTATGTGGATTTAATGACAGTAACTACTTTTCAACTGTATTTAAAAAAATAAATGGTCTATCGCCGTTGCAGTACAGAAAAAGCGAAAAAAACAAAAAAGCGTAATCACTATGAGGCCTATATCGATTTTTAAAACAAATTATTTTAACATAAACTCAAGGCTGTTGCAGTATTTTTATTGTTTTACTATCGGGGATGAATTAAAATCCCCTGTTAAAACACATGGCATATCAAATTTCGAATTCATTTCATCAATAAAATCAAAAACACATTTTATGCCTGAAATTTTTTATAAAATATCAAAATCAAAAACAAGAGGTGAATGGTCTGAACTTGTTCTTGATTTATCAGAATTTATTACCGAAAAGTTTTTTGCCTTTATCAAATCCTTACCCAAAACAAATATATAATCAAGGGTAAAATTCGGATTCGGTGCCTTTGTATATATTCCGTCAACTAATACAGGAACGCCTTTAGAACATGTATATGAATAGTCTGTATTCTCTGCAATTTCTCGCACATCTGTCATTCCGAGTTCTATTAATCTGTCATAACCACCTGTCCCTTGTCCGGTTACTATACTACTACTGTTTAAGTCTCCTGCTAAAAAAACAGGAGCATTATATTTTTCATAAAGTTGTTTGAGTATGCAAACAGCAGCCTCTGCATTGGCTATACGCTGTTCTTCATCCTCTTTGCCACTTGCCTTATACCAAAAGTGTGTTGATGCAACACAATAAACTTTATCGGTAGCTTTATCCTTAAATGCCGCCCATGTTATGGATTTGGAATTACCATCGTTTAATCCTTCATAGGGCATATAGCCTCCTTCTATTAACTCGGTTGTATTTTGATTATATAGCATCGGAGTATAATTTTTATCGGCATATTCAGGAACAACCTCAACAAAATCCGGTCTCAAAATATCCGGGATAGCAAACTCTGCAACTCTGCTTGTATGAGGATTACATTCCTGCAGACAACAAACATCAGGATTACAATCATCTATCAATTCTTTAATAAGCGAATTTCTGTTTGCAATACAATTTTCTTTTGAAATATTTCCCCATATATTATGATCATATATCTTCATTTTACAGTCTCCTTTATAGAAATTACGAAAACCTCTGCACATACATCACATAAATTAAGATATTAAAAAAATTATTTATTAAAATTCAACTAATGATTTAATATCAACAGGCATACCGGTTGCAATTGATTTATTTGCAGCAATACCTGTAAGACAGCTCATTGCACCTGCAATATGACCGGCTGCTCTTTTCAATGGATCCGCCTTAGGTTCACCAAAAATATCTGCAAGAAGTATTGGGTCAGCACCGCCGTGTCCGCCTTTAGCCTCAGGAATTTCAACAGTATAAGGAGCTTTAAACATCGGGAATACTGTAATTGACTTTCCTGCAATTGCTGCATCATGAATTGATTCAACATCATCAGGATTCGGAACTTTTTGTGTAACAACAAGCTCAATTCTACCCTTTGTACCTGTAAAAAATACTTTAAAACCTTCTACTGGTGAAAAAGCATTAAGAGAATATGAAAGCTGTGCACCGTTTTCATATTTAACAAGAACATTCATTGTATCCTCTATGCTGATACCGTCGCTGAATACACTCTGGTCACGAAGGTAACCGTCATCCTGTTCTGCATTAAAATACATATCTTTATGTAACTGATCCTCAATAAGTTCATTTGGTAATGCAAACGGATCTCCCTTTGCGTTTTCTGAATCTTTAGTTCTGTAATAAAACTTTGTTATACCTCTGTTTTCAGCATTTTCTCTACCATAGAACATCAAATCACCAAAAGCAAATACCTGCTTTGGATTTGTATCCAACCAGAAGTTAACAAGGTCAAAATGATGTGTTGACTTATGTACTAAAAGACCACCGCTATTGCGTTTGTCTCTGTGCCATCTTCTGAAATACTCTGCACCGTGCATTGTGTCCAGCATCCATTCAAAATGAACCTGTTTAATTTCACCTATTGTATCCTTCATAATAAGTTCACGAACTACTGAGTTATAAGGAGAATATCTGTAGTTAAAAGCTACTCTTAAATCTTTACCTGTTCTCTTAACCGCATCAAGAATTACCTGACATTTTTCAGCATCCATTGTCATAGGCTTTTCAGTTACAACATCGCATCCCAGCTCCATTGCTCTTTCGATATATTTATGATGTGTACGGTCAATTGAACAAATGATTACAGTATCGGGTTTTTGTTCCTCAATCATTTTATCAAATTCATCAATACCGTAAAGTGAAACTTCAGGATAATTATAAGTATCCTTCAACACCTTCTGTGCATATTCCATACGTGTTCTGTTAACATCACAAAGTGCAGCCAGTTCACATGTTTCAGAAAAATCACGCGCAATTGAATGATAGTAAAATCTTGAACGTACACCAACACCAACCAGAACATATCTTTTTTTTGCCATTTTTATTTACTCCTTTTTAATTATAAATTATTTTATAATAAAATAATATACTATTTTATTTCTTTTTTCCTTAATTTTATTGGTTTTATATGGATAAAACACGAAAATATTGACATTTATAAGAATAAGTGTTAAAATTCAACTGGAGGTGAAATATTATGGAAGCTATTTTAAGAGATAAGTTGTACGAGGATATTTTTGTAAATCAAAATATTGTTACAATGAGAAGAAAAACAACACATGTACACTATCACAGTTTTTATGAAATATATTACCAACTAGAAGGATACACAAAACACTTTTTAGGTGATAAAATTTTTGTATCAAAAAAGGATATGTTAGTTTTCATTCCTCCATATGCACATCATAGCACAGACAGTGAATCCTGCGACAAGTGTAACAGAATTTTAATTCAGTTTAAAAATAATTACCTTCCGGAAGAACTAAAACCACTTATTAAAATTCTTTCCGATGCTAAATTCATTTATATCCCACCAAACGCTGCTCAGAAAATTGAAGAAATTGCATTCAGATTAAAAAAAGAGTATGATAAAAAGGAAGAATACAGTGATTACATAATTAAATTTTGTCTTGCAGAATTTATTGCTATTCTTTGCAGAGTTAAATGTGACGTTCCTTCATCTCAAGAAAATTCCTCCGATGTTATTTATAATATTTCCTCATACATAAGAAAGAATTATAACAATGATTTATCCCTGGAATTTCTTTCAAAAAAATTCTTTATAAATAAAGATTATTTATCAAAGAAATTCAGAAATGTTTCCGGAATTGGTATCAACCAATTCATAACATATGTGCGAATAAAAAACGCTGAGGAGCTTCTGCGCAATACAACACTCAGCATTAGCGAGATTGCACATTCAGTCGGCTATAAAGACAGTAATTATTTTTCCAAAATTTTCAAAGAGATAAATAACATATCGCCCCATGCTTTTGCAAAACTTCGCTCTTCTAAAGAAAAGAAGGATTAATTTTTATGTAACAGAAAAAAGTTAACACGATATTTTTTATTAAATATTAAAAGAACAACGCTATGGAGTGAGGTATTCCATAGCGTTGTTCATATTTATGATAACGTTAGAACTCTAATTTTGCACAAACAGGATAATGATCCGAAAGGTATATTCCGGACGAAACATCATCCCATACACAAACATCAGTTACTTTATCTGCAAATTCATTTGACATATAAATATAATCAATTTTAAACGGATCCTCTCGTTTTCCGAAATCGTGACAAGTTGATGAAATCTCTGTAGTTACATCACGTAAATCTTCCCTGCTGTTGCAGTATTTTATTGTTTCGCTGTCGGGGGTTGAATTAAAATCTCCCATTAAAATACAGGGCATATCAAGTCTTGAATTCATTTCATCGATAAAATTAAAAACACATTTTATACCTGAAATTTTTGCCTCATCCGAAATATGGTCAAGGTGAGTACTGAAAATTCTTAAAGGCTTTCCGGTTTCTTTATTTTTCAGCATAGCCATAACGCAGCTTCTTGCAAAAGGACTCTGATTTTCAAACCGTGAATCAATAGTAAAAGGTGTGGGACTTAACCATCTTGTTTCACATCCTAAAAGTTGATATTTATCCTCTTTGAAAGCTATAAAATCTCCGCTACCTGTATAATTCTCATTTCTGAAATGGCCAACTATCCTATAATCAGCCAGTAGTCTTTCAAGTAACTTCAATATAGGCTCTGTAACTTCCTGAAAACCAATTATATCAGGTTTTTCTGTTTCAATCTTATCGTATATCATACCTGCACGATGAATAAAGTTGTTTATTCCATCTATATCGTTGTATACATAACGTATATTAAATGTCACTATTGATGTTTCCATTTTTTTCATTCTCCTTACAATCATATATTTCATGTATCCTATAATACATACCCATTGATTATTATATACTAACTTCCTTATTTTTTCCTTAATTTTATCGGTTTAGTATAGGTAAAACACGAAAATATTGACTTTTACAAGAATATCCATAAAAAAATCACGAAAATATTAATGTTTTCTTTAAAATATAATACCATAGTACTCAAACGGTTCATACAATGACAAATTATGTATTAGCCGAATTTTTTATTTAAACAACAGGAATGCCGTTGTATATCTCAAAACAAATTCAGTGGTGGATTTATGCTGATAAAAAAAGATAGAGTAACTGATAAATTGTATCAATTACTCTATCTGTTATGGCATTGGACGTAATGTTTAATACAATGCACCTTATTGCCTTTTTATATAAATTTTTGAACCCTCTACCATATCAAACAATCTGAAATGCAAAGTGGCAAAAATGTTGTCTGTAATATGCCTCCAAAAATGCAATATCGAATTAGACAAATGCCCATCACAAATTATGCTGAGTCAAAAGTCTGAAAATATTGATTTAGGTTGTACACAAAAACAACTTTTTCATCGGACCATTTAAATTCGCGTTGATACAGAGGAATAAGTAATTTTCTTTTGTCTGCAGAAAAATTTGCGCTTTCATTTTTTTGTATCCAATTTAAACAATTCTTTTATCTTTAATGTAAATGCTTTCATTTAACGTTCCTCTTAACTACTAAAATTTCCCATTTATTATGGCATAATTTTGACACATTTCAACAAAGAAATCAATAGTTGTACATTTTTCTACTTTTTGGTACTTATTTAAAAAAAACAACATTAAAAATTGTCAAAAAATCTTTGCTAAACCAATAACACTCAACATAAAAAAATGTTTTTAAAAAGCATTTCACTCTATTACCCCAAATCACGTGGGGAATTTAAGGTTCACTTTTGTACAATACAGAAAAAACAAAGCCAAGTATGACTTGCTAATTCACACTTGACTTTTTAATAGTTTCACGGAACATTAGAATTAAAACATCCTATATATGCATATCTCCCAAACGAAAAATCCCATTACGAATTATCCAACAGTTTTAAATCACCAATTCACATAGTTTTAAAGTACCCTATTACCCTTAATAAAATCGACCATATTTACATGTAAAATACCATCTCGTTTTTGCAATAAGGTGTCTGTTGTAAATAAATACTTTGGGAAATTATCTCTGATTTTTTTAAACGGTCTATATTCTCTTTCTTCGGTAGACTGTTCTGCAATAGTCATAGCAACCTGAATGTAAAAATATTCATCCACATTCTGCCTTACTATAAAATCACATTCCAGATTCCCTATTTTTCCTACACTTAATTTATATCCTTTGGATTTCAAATAACAAAATAATATATTTTCCAATACTGGACCATAGTTAATTCTGCCGTCCACATTCATAGAGTAGTATATACTTAAATCAGCAAGATAATATTTTTGTTCTGTTTTCAATGCTTTTTTTGATTTCATATCAAATCTTGGGCATTTATATATTATCTTTGCATTTTCCAGCATTTCAATATATTTATGCACCGTGTTCTCTTTTACTGCTATATTTTCATTATCCAAATAGTCTACAATATTAGAAACGCTAATAGTAGAACCAAAATTATTCATGATAAAAGTTTGCACTTTTTCAAATGCTGCCCGATTGCGAATTCTCTTATTCTTAGCTATGTCTTTTTCAAATATTTGGGTAATAACACTTTGGACATACAAATTTCTGTCATCAACATTATCAAATTCCAAGGATTTCGGAAATCCTCCATCTCGAATATATGTTGTGAATTCTTCAACAATATTTTGGGATATTTCTTTGCCCAGAAATTTCTTCATTTCCAAATATTCATAAAATGTTAATGTATACATCTCTATTTCAATGTATCTGCCGGTAAGTTTAGTAACAAGTTCTCCGCTCAAAAGATAAGAATTTGATCCTGTGATGAATATGGAATGTCCATCTTCTCTGTAACCATTTATAACTTCCTCAAAATTTTTGACATTCTGAATTTCGTCAATAAAAATATATTTTTTCTCATTATCAGTAATATAACTATCTATAATTTCTTCTAATTTTTCAGCAGTTTTAATATTTTTAAATCCTCTTTTATCAAGATTGATATTAACTATATTTTGTTCACTAACGCCTTTTGATTTTAAATCCTCCATAACAGAAAGTAAAAAGCACGATTTACCACATCGTCTTATTCCGGTTACAACTTTTATAATATCACTATCATAAAAACCCCTTATCTTATTAAGATATTCCTCTCTCATAAAAATTTTAGACACCATAATCACCCTCCTTTTGATTATATTATATACGTATTTTCAGAAAAATGCAAGTTAAGGGGAGAAAATTATTTCTTTTTTATAAATTCATCCCCTTATAACAACATTTTCAATTATATAAAAATGAATTTTCTTACGAAGGTTTCGTTCCTCGTGAATCTGCTAAAACACAAACATCGGTGTCTCAGCAACGGATACTACATACAAGGCACAAAGACTTTTGAACAATACATACGGGCTTATGGAAATGGAGTGCGAAAAATTAGGTGTAAGTTAAACCACAATGATTGTACGATACAGTCTTGCAAGACCGCATATTTAACACTTGTCGCAGTATGTCGCAAGTAAAATAGGTTATCTCTATAAAGAAAGTATTTTTTAAAATAACCCAAATTACCTGCGACAACCTGCGACAGATATAAAACAAGATAAAAACACCAACAACATGTGAGCTAACACACAAAAATAAAACACGTTGTGTAGTTGCCTCGCCTTGAGGAGGTTGTATTTTGAGATATAGGATATTTTATAATTTTTCTGACCCCCAGGGGGGTTAAAATCTCTACAACCTTTGCCTCCGAGAACGGGCGCCTCCCCTCACGCACAAATTCGCGAAAGTTTTCAGGGGAATAGGCGAAAAGTTTTTTGGAGTAAAAAAGACGAAAAACGAAAGGAGATACAACTATGTATAAACGACAGATTAATGAGCTTAACAATATGCGTCTTCAGGGTTACAAGCCCACATATATTGCCAAAACTCTCGGAATATCGGTAAATACTGTGAAATCACATATAAGAAGGCATCCGGAAATACCAAACACACATAATTGTGAATATTGCGGTAAACCTGTACTTCAAAACGAGGGCAGAAAGTTAAAACGCTTTTGTTCGGACAAATGCAGAATTTCATACTGGAACAAAAGGAAGTTAACCGAAAATGATGCAAAAATTGCCTGTGCAATTTTTCATTGAACTGTGCAGAATAATGCAAAAAAAAGAATAAGGTTTTAAAATCAGTTACGGATATGGACAAGATTTGCCTGAAAATGATTGAGGAATGTACAGAAAAAAATGATGTTTCATACTATGCGGATTTGTGTCACTTAAGCACAAGCAGGTTTCACCATGTTTTTAAAGCCCACACAGGTGTGTCACCCATTGAATACATTAACAATGCCAAAATAAACCGGGCAAAGGAACTGCTTTCCAATACAAATTTGTCAGTAGCCGACATTGCAGAAAGAATAGGTTTTTCCGACCAAAATTATTTTTGCAGAATGTTCAAGAAAAAAACAGGAATTACACCCAAACAATTTTCTATGAAATATTAAAAATTCACGAGTGTTTTGTTGCCTATACAATCTAAAAATAAATTACTATATACAAAAATGGGCGTATCCCAATAAGTGATTTTTCACTGAATTGAGGCATAGCCCTCTTTTTCTGAATAAATCGTGAATAACTTTGGAATTTTTCTTTATTTTTGAGCACACAAAACAGAGTTCGTTAAACAAGAACTCTAAAAATGAAGTTGTTAAATTTTCACGCAGCTTTTATCTCATACAAAAATTGTCCCTGACGATTAGCTATCGTCTTGTTATGCAATTTTTGTATGTTATGCATATACAAGGACTTTAAAAAGATTCTGTTGTATAATCTACTTGTATTTTTGTTTTATTGGTCATAATTCATTATACCAAAAAAAAGAAGGGCTGTCTCACTAAAGAGAGGCAGCCCTTCTTTTTTTGGGGGTTACGAATATTTATTCAAGACTGATATTATCAAATGTACATTCTGTAGCGGAAGTAAATTCTATAACTGCTGTGGCAGGATTTGATACAGATGTCAAATCAAGTTCTTTAGTTTTAGAAGTTGGGCTTAATGTTGCTGTTGCAACTGTGTTGCCGTTTACTTTAACAGCTACACTTACATCTGTTGAAACATCTGCACTAAGTGTATATTTTTTGCCACCGTTTGCTTTTAGCGGTACGGTTATATCCTGGCTTATTGTTCCTGTTGTTGTAAGTGTCCCATAGTTGTTACCATATTTTTGTGGTGCACCTTCAGGAAGGGTGAATTTAAATGTTCTTGATTCCGGAACTGTCCAGTCGTACAAGCCCGTTTCGAAACCACCATTACTGATAAGCTGAGTATCGTTAATTGTAATATAGTCTTTGATATCAAGGTCTTTTACTACAAACTGTTTTGCAAGGAAGTCTGCCACATATTGTGCACCTCTGTATTGAATGTGAGTCGGGTCGTAGCAAATACCAAGAGTGGTATCTGTAAGAGAGTAATTAAACTCGCTGTCACTTCCTATAAATCCGTTGTCTGCAAGGTTATACAGATATATTGCCTGCTGGTGAGCCGCTCTACCGTTTTTATAGCTTGCAAGGTAGCTTTCATCTCTGAAAAGTTCCTTTTCCATTTCAGTCATTGCAAGATTCATATTTATGAGAGGTACGCCAAGTTCTTCGGCATAAGGAACAAATACTTCCTGATAGCGTTTGTTAATGTTGACTTTATAGCTGTATTCCAGATTCGGATGAACATTCGGAACGTTTGAAACGAATATTACATTACCGCCTGCATTTCTTGTATCATCAACAATTGTTTTTAAGTTAGCTTTATATTCTTCTACTGTAGTCTTTTTAGTACCACTGCCCACATCGTTATGACCAAGTGATACAATTACATAGTCTCCTTCTTTTATGGCTGTTTTGTATCTGTGCCATACAGGACGTGTAAATGTTGTATCTGAAAGAACACCCTGAACAAAAGTTCTTGTACTCCAACCGCTTGCGGCAAAGTTAAAGTAGTTTACATCTTCTGTAAAGTATTCTCTGAAGTTGTATGCCCAACCCTGACGAGGGAAACTCTTTGTGTCATAATCCTGACCGAGCGAGTCACTTAGTACGAATATTGATGGTTTTGAAAGTTTGGTTTCTGATGTGCCGTCAAGGTTACCAACCTTTGAAACGCTGATGTCATCTACAAGGAAGCCCGGTTTTCCGGAATTCTGGTAAACCGTTATAACAAGTTTTGCAAAAGTGATTTCTTTTTCGCTGTTTACATTCAATGTTTCTGAACCGTCATCATTAACAATATATTCGGTAAGTTCTACAATACTGTTTACTTCTGTCCATTCAGGACCTACAAGAAGAGTTTTCATATCAGTTTTTTTGTTTGCGGTATCACCTGCCAGACGATATTCTATGTACATTCTTACATTGACATCGTCGTTAAGGCTCTTTGCATATGTGCTGAGATGATAGAAGCCTTGTTCTGCAAGTTGAACTTTTGATGTGATATCCTGTTCGAACACACCTGCGGTTACTTTAAAGGAGTTATTGCTGTTGTGACCTTCGTTTACTATACTGTTGGCTAAGTGGCTTGTAGTCCACCCTGAATATGTTCCGTCTTCAAATGAGCCGTTGCTAATAAATTCCGGAACAACAATTGTTTTTTTGCGTATTATTGAAGGTAGTAGCGGAACTTGGTTTGTATCCATAACAAATGCCTTTACTTTAATTGTGTCAGCAGGTATGTTTTCTGTTGCGCTGACTGTTCTTGATTCCCCTGTGTAAGGTGAATTGTATTTGTTGAGTTTAATCATCTTGCCGGTATGGTTATAGAATGCCATATAAACATCTGCGTCCTTGGGCTCAACAATTGTTGCAGACACTTCTGCCGTACCATTTTCATAGTCTGCAGTCATATTAAGCTTGCTCATTTCTTTTGTTTTCAAATAAATTGAATATTCTGTCTTTTTTGTTTCGGTTGTACTTGTAGCATCTGCAGTAAGGGCGTATGATGTAATTTTAATATAGCCCGGAAGGGATGTGGGCATAGTAACATCAACTCTGTTGCAGTCAACTGCGGCAGTATATAAAAATGTGTCCTTGATGTCGTCAAGTGTTGTTTCGTCCGACACGATAACTTCGAAGGATCTTTTTGTAACATCCAAAGTTTCACCGTTAACGGATAGTGATTTTAATGTTGAAATATCTTTTACGGAGTTGTATGTTTCTTCGCTGTCAAACATTACAGCATTAACATCTGCCATTTGGAGGCTGTAAGGACCTGCACCCAACGTGAAGCGTATTATTGGTGCACCGCCGAATGCCGCGTAATTTGCCGGCAGTGTATAATTACCAAGTGTTGTTGAGTTTACATCAAGTGTGCCCTGGTATTTGGTCCAGTTTTCATTATATGTTAAAGTTATATTTTTAAGGCCGGTTGGCAATACCGTAACATCTTTTTTTGTTGATGTATCCCTGATTGCAATAACCGGTTTTAAAGTGCCGACATTTTTGTTACCGTTTATATCCGGAACCGGTTTTACATAGTATGATACATAAAGAAACTTGTCGGCAAGGTTGGTTAGAGTTTCTTCTCCGAAGGTATCGCCGTTTTTAAGATTAAAGGGCAGACGATAACTTTTGCCTGAAACATTTGTCATTATATCGTATTGCAAAACATTTCCGAAATATGAATCGTTAACAACTTTCTGGAATGTATCGTATTTTGGAGTGCCGTCATCATTAAACTGTACATGACCTGAAGATTCCAAACCTGATGTTGTTGAGCCTGCAGCTATATTGAATTCCATGCCATTGGCATCTTTAGCGGCACTTTTCACAACTTTTATTGTGCCCGCAGATGTTGTTGTATCTGCAAACACATTAAAGGAGCATAAGGATAAAATAATTGTCAAAATTAAAACAAATGAAATAGTTTTTCTCATAAATAAACTCTCCCTATATTTAATATGTATTTTTTAATGTTCATATCAAAATTAAAACAAAAGTCGTTGAAACAGGTATAAAATTATGTTATAATCAAAACAAACGTGGTAAAATGTGTATCGCCTTTATAATTTGCGTCAACAATTATGCCGGCTTTAATTGAAATATTTCCTTTTCTTACATTTCCGTCAACTATTATATTTCCGTTTACTATAAGTAAATCTTTAATCATTTATTATACACCCTTATTTCAGGAACAGGTGACTGCAAAGCAACCTCTGATGCATAAAGCATAGCATCATTATGAAGTCTGTTAATATCCATTACAGAATTCTCCTTTACATTTTATTATTATTTTTTCTAACATTAAACTCAATTTACTTATAGCTCACCATTAATATTAAAAAGGCAACGTAGTTCTACTTGCGCTGGCCACATTGTAATAGTTTGTATATAAATTGTCAAGGTGCGGAAGTCTTTCTTCCTGAAATTCTTCAATTTTTTCTATATTGCCTTCAAGGTAGTCAGAAATTATTGTCATAGCAGTATCAATTCTCATTAATGCACCGCCGTATTTTATATCAAGATTTTCCCAACCTATGTGCTTATATTCATCAAAGAAGTATTTTTGATGAGCATAACGAAGTTCGGACATAGAATCAAAAAGATTCGGCAATACATTTTCCAATATATTTTTAAGTTCTTCCCTATTGCCATCCTTATATGCCTTATGCATTTTTAAACCTATATGTGATTTTGTTTTCAAAACAGCTGCAACCTTTGAATAAAACTCAAAAAGAATTTTGAATTCCTCGTATTTTTCTGACACCTTTACCAGATCTTCTTCAAGCTTGTTATAATGTGCATAAAAATCGTAACCTTCAAAGTTTTTATCAAACATACCAAGCATAATATCCTGCCACATACAGATTTTTGAAAGCGAGTGGTGATTTTCATTCTTGCCGTTAAATTCAGGTACACAATCAATATAATCAATCAGAGTAAATTCATTGTACGGCACATTCACACAGTTTTCAAAACGCTTTGCAACTCTTTCTTCGGAAGGTGTTTTTGAGGAATATGTATTTTCCGCAAACCATTGCAATCCGGGAAGAATTGCGAAATTAGAACTTTCTCGGTGGTCATCACCCCACACGGTTGCAAAAATGCTTTTTATACCCTCTTTTCTACATTCTTCCAACGCAGTATTTGTAGAAATTTTAGTCATTTCAAGGTGTGTACCGAATGTACGCACATTTCTTGCACAACCTGCAAAAATTATATTCTCCGAAAGTATTTTGTGCTGTTTTATCATATTGTTAACTACATCTTTTTCATTAAAGTAGTCCCAGTAAATCAAGCTCATCTTTTCCGGTACAGCCGCTACATCATCTTCGGTAAAACCAAAATCATCGTCATAATACTCCCCACTTGTTTTTGCTCTGAAGAACATATCGGACCACATCATAGGCTCCAGACCGTACTTTTCACATATACTGTAAACATAACTCACGTGCTCCTTCATAATTTCCGACTGGGGGCGGTAACCGTTATGCTTAAAATATCTGCCGAAGCCCAAATCCCACGCTTCATCAAGTCCAACATGAATACGGCGTGTCCTAAATGTTTTGGACATTTGTGATATAATTTTTTCAATCAAGGCGTTAACCTTTTCGTTTCCAACCTCCAACACTGTAGATGTATCGGAAATTTCCCGATATACATGTTTTATAATAGCATCAGGAAGGTGTCCTAAAGTCTGTATGCAGGGAATAAGTTCAATACCAAGTGAATACGCATATTCATCAATTTCCTTAAAATCTTCTATGGTGTAACGAGGACGCATATTCCCCCAATATGGTTCGCCCTCAAGTTCGTAACATTCCTCGCAGTAAAGCATAGCCATATTAAAGCCCATACCCGCCATATAAAGAAGCATTCTTTTTACACTTGCTACTGTCATAAGTGAACTTGCCTGAGAACCATCGAACATTGCTCCACAAGTGTCAAAATGTCTTTTTTCTTCAATAACAAAACTTTCTTCTTCTGCACGCTCTTTCAAAAGAGTTATACAACGGAATATCTGATATTCTCTATCCACTTCGAAAACCACGTTAGTATTATTTTTTGTTATTCTGATATTCACATCAGGATTAACAGAAACAGTAACCATCAAACCGCCTTTAGCAATGGATATGTTGTGTAGCTTCAAAAAATCAGATATTCCATTTTGATATATCGGATTAAAGTTTTCAAAAATAATATTCATTATATACTCCTCCTTATGGCTAAATATCAATTCAAGTATAACAAAACCTCTATAAATTGTTTTAACGTTCCTCTTTGTTTAGAGCAAAGCCGTGATTTGTTGAACCACGGCTTTGTCATATCTAAAACTGCCTGTTGTAAATTTATTAAATCTAAGGGGGTTAGAATTCAACAAAGTGTTTATAATTTATTACTAATGGCAGTTTAAGAAGCATTTATTTCAACCTGTTCAATAAGAGGCTTGCAGCTTGCTAATGATTCGAAAACAAATACCTTATATTGCTCTGCATTTATCGGAAATTCATTATCATTTATCTTAAATGTAATACTTGAAGTTCCTACACTAAAAGGTTCACTAACCTTTATTTTAGACATTTTGTTTTCATCAAAAGCAGCTACAATTATCTGCAACGATTCTGTTCCCTCAGGTAAAATTTCAGGATTCAGTACAACTGTTTTTGCAGAAATATCAAAAGAAACAGGACTTTCTTCGACTTTTGCATACACACCGTTAACAGCTATGTAGTAATCTGCAAAAGTTCCGCTGATAGAATCTTCTGCTCCATAAACGTTACCATTTTTATCAACGATAGAAACATTGGTTTCTTCACCATTCCAAATTAAAGAAGGATTTTCATAGATCTTACTGTCAACCTTAATGACTCTATCGCCACCTAATTCATCGGTATATGCAACTTCCAAACTATTTGCAACATTCGGTGCAACTCCCGTTACAAAGTCATTTCTAAAAGTTCCGGAATCCAAACCAAAATTGATGTCTTGGAATAAGTGTAAGTTTATTTCATCTCTGCTATGCGCAGTTACATCTGTACCAATAGTACTTCTGTTTGCCACGTCATCTACGCTTATATAAGACGTCTTTCCTGAAGGAGATGAACATATGTAAAGTTCTGAATTTTTCCACGAAACCGTATTATTTTCGTCAGGCACAAAAGTTATATTAGGCGAAACGAAAACAAAACGAGTCTTATTTGTTATACCCGTAAAATATTTATTTCCTTCTGCATAAAATAAACCATCTATATATATTTCGACCCAGTTGGCAGAAGTTGCAGTACTTACCGGTTCCTTCAGTTCACCCTGGTGATAAAAAATGAAGTCAATTTTGTGTGGTATACCATTTCTACTGTATAAAACACTTGCAGGTACGGTAAACACTATTGAATAATCTTCAGTCATTCTTACCATGTTAAAGTTTATTGGCTGACCATCATTAAGAGTTGAATACGCATACATCGTATACTTTGCAACTTTACCCGATGAATCATCAACAGTACCATCTTCATCACTGTCTACCGCTCCAACAACAGCATTCATTCCTGCAACAGACAGTAATTCAGTATTGCAGTCACCCTGATTATATGAAGTACCATAATTCGAAGTTTTATTAATTTCTCCTCGTATACTTAGTGTATAATTACTATTTCCTATATTGTTTAAAGTTCCGGCTGACAATTCAATTTTTTTGAAAGTCATCCCCATATTTTCAACATCGTCTGATATATCACCAAGCTTTACAGAATCGGTTTCATTAGATAAATACCATTCGCCAACATCAAATAATTTTGTATCGACACCTGTCTCTGTATCAAATGTATACACTTTTTTTCCATCATCAGATGTTACGTAGCTTGCACTAACATATGTAACTCCTGAACCAACTAATGTTGAAAACACTATGCTAAATATTATTAAAAAACTCAAAAACTTTTTCACAATATTTCCCTCCTACTATTTATTTAATTCTATAAATCTTGCAATCATTACAAATGCCTGTTCACGTAGTGCGTTGCTTTTTGGAGCAAAGCTACCATCACCCATTCCGTTTACGATACCAAGAGAATATGCTTTTTGTACAGAATCCTTTGCCCAATTACTTATTTTATCATTATCAGAAAATTCAAGTTCCTTAATTTCTGTTTCTACATCAGTTGCAGATGCAATTATTTTGCATATTTCCTCTCTTGTTATTGTATCTGTTGGTCTGAACATTCCGTCAGAACCGTTTATCAATCCTGCATCGAAAGCTGTTGAAATATAATCTGAATACCAGTCATAAGAGCCCACATCATTAAATTCACCTTCATATTCTTTAATTTCAAGTCCAATAGCACGTACTATCAATGTCACAAATTCTGCACGGCTTATTGTATCTTTAAGACGAATACCTTCCTTGTCTCCTGTAATAATACCATCATTGTAAAGTGCCATAATCTGCTGTGCACCCCAATGACCTTCAAGTTCAGGAAACACAGGTGCTTCCGTAACATCGTTGTCATTTTCTTCAGGTTTTATTTCACTTTCTTCTTTAACCGGTGGGTTTGCACTACCTCCGTAGCCAAGCCCGCCTGAGTAACCTCCTCCGCCACCTGAATTTCCGGAAGACCCATGACTTTTGTCATTTTCTTCTGGCTTGTCTTTCTCAGTATCTTCATCTTCGGTTCCCTCTATAATAGGCTGTTCACCAAAATACAGATACTGACCAGATTTTTTGCCGTCAATAAATGTTCCTTCAAGTCGTACATTAAACTGACCTGGTGCATAAATTGTAACATCGTTCATCTTTTCATCTGTAATAGTTGAAGAATAAACATTAAATATCTGTCCATTCTTTTCATATGCGATTGATTCTATCGGAGTGTTACTCTTGAAAAGCACTTTTTCAGGAAGAGTCATGTCTTCAAGAATTGTAGCATCCATAAGGAATGTTGAAGTAATATTACTGTCAACATCAGTTTCTATAAGCATTGTTGTTGCATCTGTTGCAAATTGACCAACATTAACTTTCTGCTTTTGTTCCAAATCATTAAGGTGATAGTAATAATAGTAATTTTCATCACCTGTAAGTGTATTTTTAATTCTTGCAACAAAAGCATTTACCACGGTTGGATCAAGACCCGTATCAATAACTTCGGACTCTACTTCAAAATCTTCATTTACATCACGGGGCAGGATAATTGTGTTGTAAATAACATTACCTGTTGCTATCTTTTTAAGCACGGTCTTTTTACTTTCTTCAAATGTACCCGATGTAGGTGAAAACAGTGTATCTTCATAATAAGCTGTCATACCGTCAGTACCTACGGGAACAACATTTACGTTGTAATCCTCAAAATTACTGCGAACTTCAAAAGTTTCTTCATCATAACTCATATTTGAAGACGGAAGCATGTGCCAGTTTTGTTCATATGAATTTTCCACATTCTGATTATCGGGGCTTGCGTAGTCACCAACAATCCAGAACTTTTGATTACGAATGAACAAAACATTTCTCTGCTGTGCAACGTCCTGGGTATAATAGCCGCCGTATTCAATAAAATCATAGATGTCATTGGATTCATAAGCTATTTCCTTTGTATCGTGAACCTTGTTGTGATCACTGTTATTTACTGTCACCAAGTTGTGTTGTGGAGCAGAACTCATATAATCAATTGTATTACCTGTAAGTGCTGCACCGTAAGCCTGGTCAGTAAGCAAATATCTGCCATAGGCAAACATTGCTATTGACAAGTGGTCATAATGACCGTGGCTTCCTGTGGAATGATTGGTGTTTATAAATGCCATAGACAAGGCATCGTTTTCCCATGAACTACGCATAAATGTACGAAGTCCCACAGGATAATTTGTTGTAGGATTTTCAGGTATTGCACCGGAAACACCTGCTGTTGAAATATATTCAAACATAGGGTCATCGGTAAATACCATACTGTACCACTCTTTAATAGTGCTAGCCCAGCCGGTAGTGTAGTCATTACCGTCAGCTATATTATAACCCTTAAAGCCCGGTGATGAACAAAATATCAAAGACTGAAGCAGGTTATGTGCAACTCCTTTTACCTGATCGGAATAAGGAACAGCCATTCCTGTCTGATTCTGTATTGCATAAGGTTCATAAAGTGTAGCTATAATAGTGCTTGTATAACCGCCTGCAAGTTCTATACTCATCCCATCCGAATAGGTGAATTTTGAAGTAAGACGGTCATTTTCATTCTTTGTTATATCGAACCAGTCATTGTATACAGCAACTTCTTTGAATCTTGCAAGGAATGCATATACGCCCTTTGTTGCAAACGAACCCCAGTTGTTATCTGCGGTGCCGTAATATTTGTTAGCCTGCTGGTCTGCCATTAGCCAGAACGTTTTAAGCATTGCAGTAAATCTTTCACCTGTCATATGCTCACTTGGCAAAACGTACAAAACACTTTCTGTTGCAAAATCCAAATGACAGGAAATATCAAGTGCATTAAATACTGCTGTATTAAAACCAACGCTATTTACAAGCGCCATATGTTGTCTTATAAATGTATATGCGTAACGCTCATTACCTGTATAATCATAAAGCATTGCAGGCACTAAAAGTTCATTACCTCTGTGGAAGAAACATGCCTTACCTTTAATACTTGCGTTATTGCTTGTAACATAATCCCATGAATTAAGGTCATTACAAGACCAAAGCATACAGTCGGTATAGTCGTCAAAGGCTATTGTTGTTTCATCGAATGACATATCGTTAAGACGATAAACACAAATTTCCTTTTCGCCTGTGCCGGATGCATTTCTACCGTGAAGTACCAATGTTGCAGAAGTTACAACATCTGTATTTTTAAGATTTGAAATATCAAAGGCAATGTATGCGCGTTTTGTGTCTGAATTAAAATTCATATACTGTCCGCTTTCCTGAACAGTCATTACAGGCTCGCTGCCATAATTTGTTGTGCCATATGCACCGCCGCGTACCATAGCATCCTTACAAGCTTCATATCTTATAGGCAAACCGTTTACAACAAGCTCTAAAACAGGTGGATTTTCAGATTCACGTGAATAGAATTCCGCCTGCGTTTTATGCTTATCAACAGACATAAGCACAAAACCCCTGAAGGCATCACGGCCTATAACAGTTTTACCGAAGCTGTCAATTACATCTATTCTCTGTTCGCTCCATTCGTTATCCACATTAATGAAGCCCTGAATTTTACCGTTCATGCCACTTACGCAATATACATTCTTTTCAAGAGCTTCTGTCCTTATTTTATCGTTTTTGGATACACTGCTTACCGGAATATATCTTTCGTCACGAACACTTCTGTAATAAGTTAAAAGTTCTTCTTTAGCAAGGTCATAATCGCCGCCTTGTACGGCTTCCTTTACCCCAATCATTTCGGGGAATTCATCGTAACGGAAATATGGCTGTGATATCCATTCCTCAGCCTCATTATCCCAAATACCGAAAAATTTTTCATCTGAAATCTGCATAGGGTCTTCATCTATTACATAGTCATAAATTCCCGGCTTTTCGTAAGTTATAAGTTCACTGTAATCCATTACAGTGTCCTCCGCAAAAACAGCGGAGGGCACTAATGTACAGGTAAGGCAAAGTATCAAAACATAACCAAGTAATCTTTTCATGTTTATTCCCCTTTCCTTTACTGTAATATATCCAATAATTTTACTATTACCGTTGCAGCTTCTGCACGTGTAAGCGTATCCTTCGGGTTAAATTTATTGTCATAGCCCTGAACAATACCTGCATCACGCACCATATAAACTGCATCCTTTGCATAATCGGAAATGTTATTATCATCATCAAAAACTTCCGATGTCTTAGTTAACGTAATGTTTTTGCTCTTAAGAATTCTCACAATCATAACCGCCATATCCTGACGTCTGATTTCATCACCAACACCGAATGTTTCTGCTGTGATACCGTTAATAAGTCCGGCATTGACACCTGCTGAAACATAAGGTGCATACCATGAATTTTTATCAACATCGTCGAATTTTGTATCTACTACACCGGTTTCAAGTTCTGCAGCTTCTACAAGCATCTTTAAGAACTGTTCTCTTGTTACCTTACCTGACGGGTCGAATTTGTTATCGCCAACACCGTTGATTATTCCAAGTTCTTTCAGCTTCATTACATTTTCGTATGCCCAATGTGTTGAAGTAAGATCTGCAAACGTTACTACTGTTGTATCAGGTTCAGCCTGTTGGGTTTCATCTATATCAGTTTCAACAAAGCCCGGCAAAGCAGATGTCCCTGTTCCCATACCACCTGCGGAACCGCCGCCTCCGCCTGAACCACCTGAACCGCCGACAGGTTTAGCACCTGTCGTGGATTTTGCAGGTACATATGCAGAAAATTCTCTTGAATATGTTTCGCCGTTGTATTCACCTGTTACAGTAAGTGTTATCGTTGTGTTTGCGGAAGGTCTTGTAACCTTACCCTCTGCAGAAATAACATCCGGATGACTTGACTTCCATGTAAAGTCTGTTCCAAACTGACCTTTTACAGGGAGTATAATATCTTCGGTTACTGTGTAACCAAGGTTCAGATCTAAGACATCTACATCAAGCTTCATAAGCTCTGTTGATGTAACAAACAGATAAACTTCAATTTCATTAATGTAAAGTTCTTTACTGTCACATTCTTCTGCAGTAAATTTAACATAACGTGCTTTTACTGTATCAAAGCCTATAAGTGCAGATTCAATTCCGTTTATTGTACCTGTTTTTGCAACAGTCCAGTTTTCACCGTCTTCTGAATATGAAACTGTGTAAGATTTCAAACTCTTTTGATAAGTTGCAAAATTCTCATTTACAAATATACTGTTAAAGTATACGCTTTCTCCTAAATCCAATGTAAGTGTAGGCTTTTTATTTACATACGATGTACCGTAAGTTGTATTAAGGTCACCATCTGTAATGTAAACCTTAACAAATCCCGGTTTTTCAGTTACACTTGTGCTTACATCTGCACCATAAGCAAGGTTTCTTGCAGGATCGCAAGCTACCGCAATTTTCTTTGTAACTATACGTTTTACATTTGCGTCCTTTGTGCTTGTAAGTGTAAGTGTCATATCAGCAAACTGATACATAGCCGGAAGTGTTACAACACCTGCATCACTTATAACAGCAGTGTTTGAAGACTTCCATACAACAGTTGCAGGAGCAACTGTATCGGATATCAATGATACATTTTCCTTAACAACATTCTTTGCAAATATATCAAAGTAACCTACGTTTGCAAGGTTAATATCAAGCAAGCCGTATTCGTCTGTTGTAATTGTTGTTTCTGTAACTTCGACAGCACCGGAAGCCGCTACCGTTGCAAGATTTTTAACTTCATCTATTGTTTCGCCAAAGTCAACAATTCTTGTACCGTTTAACCATACTGCAACTCTGCCAATGTCGGGCATTGTCATTACGTGCAGATTTGTTTCCACACCTTCTGCCACCTGATAGCTTTCAGATACCGTATTGCCGTATGATACATTAAGCATACCGCTGTTTACATTAACGGAAATAAACTTATTACCCGCATCGTCTGCAAACACAATGCTTCCGTTGCCTGTTTGCTTAAATTTAACATTTGTAAGTGCACCGCGTGTTATTTTAATATTTCCAACGCCATTTACCACAATGTTTTCCACATCACTTGCACCTGTGTACACAACATTTTCATAGGCTCTCGGAGCAACTGTATATTTGTATTCTCTGTCTGTTGTTGTACCGTCCATTGTAACCTTTGCTGTAAGTGTTACAACCGTCGGACTGGTTATTGCAATGTTTCTGTTGATTTTACCGTTTATATCTATAATTTCAGAATCCGATAACCACTGAATTGCAAGCCCGTTGTGTTCTGTTGGTAAAGCCAAATCATAGCGAATATCATTTGCATTCTGTTTGGTAATCGTATCTTCAAGATCACTTAAGTAATAATCCAATGTTTCATCACGGTTTGCTGCAGCACGTATGTTAAGAACAAAGTCCTTTTTAACATAAACGTCACCCTTGCCTATTGTAGCAGAAACTACTGCCTTGTTTGCTGTTTCGCCGTAATACACTTCACCCTTTACAAAGTCAATCTGTGAACTGTTTGTCGACCATGTAATGTCGTATTCACCTGCTGATTTTGGAAGTGTCTTGATATTTTCAACAGAATCGGGAGTATCTGTTATATTGGAAACCTTTATATTGTTCAATGCCAAAACAAGGTCATTTCTTAGCTGAATGTCATTTCTTACAAGCTCTGTAACAGCAATATTATTAACTGTTACTTTATCGCCCTTGCTGTTATTTTTATCAAGAATTATACGGACTGAATTGATAATATCTACATTTTCAAAGTTATATACAGAACCTGCAAGCTTACCGTCTACAAATATCCATACGTTTTTGTTATCTGTATCAACTCTGAAACGGATATCAAAGGCTTTTGATGTATCACCGCTGTAAATACATTCTGTACCATCCTTGTGTACTATATAAAAACCGTCTTTTGTAATACGAAGTGCAGCCGCCTTTTCGTATGTACCACCATCTGTTCCCAAAGCAATATATATTGGCTTGTCACCTGTAACTGACGGTGTAACCTTAAAGTTTACGTCATATGTACCTGCAAAACCGGCTACATCCACACTTGACTTTGTGCTTTCACTATATGCAACTTCTTTGCCAAACAAACGGTAATCTGCACAGAAAACTTCCGTTTCCTTATCGGCTGCTGTACCGTCAGTTGTCTTTGCAACTGTAATACCATCTGCCAAAACTTTTGCAGAACCTGAAACTGGGTCACCTGATACAATTATTCCTTCAAGTTCTTCCCCGCTTTTATTCATAAGCTCTTTGCTGTAAAAATCGTCAAATGCTTTTACCGTAACAATATAGTCTTTGTACATAGCCATAGAACCGCTTGTTGCAACAGCAGTGATTGTAACCTCTCTGTCGTCGTACCAACGGTTAACTATACCGTCAGGAGTAATAATTGATGGGTCGGAAATTCTCCATGTAATATTTTCCCCAACTTCAGGGAAAGTGATATTTTCTGTTACTGCATAAGGATTTTCAACCAATGATGCAGGTAAATTATCAAGAGCTTCTCTTACTGCTGTAGTATCAGCATCCTCTTCTGTCTGTTCAAACTTAATACTTCTTACGGCAAAATATGAACCTGCTTGCATACGTTCCATACCGCTTATTGCAAAGCCGTTAAGATAACCGTTTTTAACCAATGTACCTGTCGAAGCGGCACCGCCGTTGATATTAACACTTACATCCTTTGTATTTGTATCAACATCCATTACCACTGTATGGTCTGCCCCTTTAGTAAAGTATATAGCTGAAGGACTTATTGTATTGGCAGAGGCAGATGTTGAGTTAAGAACAGATGAATTGTTTGATTTTACTCTGAAAATCAACCCTGTTGATGCGGGTGCAAGATTATTTGCTGCTGTGGCAGGATTAATTCCTGTTACGCTGAACAGATAGAACGGAGCAGTAATTGTTACACCGTCTACCGGTTTTGCATAAGCATCACAAAGTACATTAAAATCTATTGTGATTTTGTATTTACCCGAAAATCTGTCTATGCGATAGTTTGTACGGTTTTCGGCATCTTCGTTAAATGTTGTTTCTGCATAGTAAACAACGTTAGGTGACTGAGCACCATTTACCTTACCGTCTGCCAAAGGTGCGGATGAATGCTGGTCAATAACAATACCCTTGCCTTTTACAGCTTTTACTGTTGCATATGATTCATTGCCATAGAGCAAATTGTCAATTTCACTTATATCAGAATACTGTGTAAAGTCTTTTTCAACAACAATTAAATTGCTGTCAACTACAGGAGGCAATTCGGGACCTTCTCCACCTTCATCGCCACCTGAAGGTATTTCGGACTTCGGAACAGTCAGTGTATATTCTTTAACGTACACACCACCGTTGTTTTCAAGGTCTACTGTTGCTGTAATTATAACTTCCTTGTCCTCTGCGGCTCTTGTTACGGTACCGTCTGTTGTAATAACGGTTTCATCAGAAGATGTCCATGTTACGCCATCTACTGCTTCCGGCATTGTAATATTTTCAATTACATTTGTCGGGTCTGTAACAAGAGATGCAGGCAATGCATTTACAACTGCAAGGGTTGCTTTTGCTTCTTCTGTTTCAAACTGGCTTACCTTTAGTCTTTCAACTGTAAGGTATGAACCAAGAGCAAGTCTTTCCATACTCTTTATTGAAAGTGTATTGAAATAATCCACATCTGAAATAAATGGAATTATATATTTCTGGTCATCGTCAAGTTGGGCAATTGTTATTCTTTCTTCCGTATCTATTGTAAACTTCAACGAATGGTTTTCCACATTTTCATCAAAGTTAAGATTCTGGTCCTTTTCGTAACCGTCCACGTTCTTAAGGGCATATGTACACTGCAAAAATGTTTCTCTCATTCTAAGGTCTGCAATACCCATATCTGTTACTGCCGTAGATTCCGAACCGGGATTTTCCATACCCGCAAGAGTCATATAATGATATGCACTATACCACTTTGTTCCTGTGTAACCCTGTGCCTGACCATCCTCTATGGTTGGATTTATAACCTTTGAGGAATAGTCCAATTCGACTTCATATTTACCCTGAAGTTTTGCGTGCCTTAAAACCGTGCGGTTTGCTGTATCCTCTACTACACTGCCTAAATTCTTGTGAATTTCGGGAGTCATGTTTCCGTTCTGTGCAGTTGCACTGTTTATAAACTTAGGATTCTGCTGTGCCATTTTGTAGCCTTCGCCGGTTACAATTCCAAGACTTGAAATTGTTTTGCCGTTGTTATCTGTACCGGACGGTGCAACTGTTGTCCAGCCCGAAAGCTGAGAATCACTTGTATATGCTTTATAATTTTCCTCAAAGCTATAAAGTGTTGCAGGCGGCAAAGGTTCAGGCTCTTCTGCCTTTAAAACCGTCATTGTGTAATCCTTTGTATACACACCACCGCCGTTTTCAAGGTCTACTGTTGCAGTAAGTGTAACATCTGTATCTGCTTCAGGTCTTGTAACCTTACCTGTTGCAGAAATGACATCAGGATTTGATGATGTCCATGTAACACCGTTTGCTTCAGTTAAAGTTATATCTTCTGTAACTCCTAAAACGTTGTCCGAAAGTTTTGCAGGCAATGAATCAACTACCGAATGTGTAGCTGTTGATGCATCGGATTCTTTTTCTATAACCTGAATTTTTTCAAAACGGAAATACGAATCATTTGCAAGTCTTTCCATTGCACAGATTGTAATTGCATTAAATGAATCAATATCGTTAAAGAAATCACCTGTGCTGACCTTTGAATCATTGTTGTCAAGCTTAACCGTTACATCTTTGTTTATTGTATCCAAAGTAATCTTAACCGTATGCTTTTCGACAGTTGTATCTGAATACCCAAGAGTTTTTGGAGACATTTTGTTGCTTCCGTTACTTGATGAATTGGCAACATAAAGGTCACTGCCTCTGAAACGAAGATTAATTGCGGCATCATCAAAACTGTATTCTGTATCGTCAGGTGAAGCCTGACCAATGTACAAGCCGAAATATTCACCACCAAAAGTTAATGAGTCAGTATTTGCCGGTGAAATTGTCTTGTATGAATAGTCAATTATAATGTCATAAACACCCTGCAGTTCTTTTAAAGTAAGAACTGTACCATTTTCTTCATCTACTGTCTTTGTTTCCAAAAACTTGTTGTAGTACGGGCTGAAATTACCGTTTTTGGCATTACTGTCATTTAAAATTTTGGAATTTACCTGTTTCATTTCAACACCGCCGTCTACCGGACCAAAGGTTGCAGTAGCACCCGGTGTAACAAGTTTCCAGTCATTAACTGAAGTGTCAGCTGTATAAGCTGAATAATCCGCAGTAATGTTTACAAGTTCTGTATTTGCACCTACAACAGGAATATTAACCATGGTTATTATCATTGCAAATGCAAGTACTAACGATATAATCTTTTTCATGTTAATACCCCCTTATCTCTTTACTATAACAGCACGGACATCCACAAGGTTATATATGGACATATATACCATATCTCCAACCTGAATATCATTTAAACTTCCGATCTTTGCAGTTTTACCCTCTATAATATACACAGGTGCAGGATTTCTAACCAAAAGTTCTGCTGTTGTTTCTGTTCCGTTTACACCACTATATCCTATTTCGACTCTGTTTACTCGTCTTACACGGCTATTAGATACTTTGTTGTATTCAATATTCTTAACTTCACCGTATGAATAGCCATCTGTAAATGATTCATAGTATTCATCATTCTTCTGCAAAATAAGTACTGAATTTATATGGTCAAATCCATCAAGTGTGTATGCTATAAGGTCATTCTTAGCTATTTTGCCAAAAACTGACTGATCCACTCTTGAATCTGACACGATAAACTTCTGTTCCTTACCGTCTGTAAGCATTGTTATTGCCTTATATTCCATATCATTTTCCAATACATCCGAAACTGATAGCACAAGTCCCACGTCAGAATTGTCAATAACAGGAATAGCCATATCGGAGTTCATTATTCTTTGAATTACCAAAACATCTACAACTTCGTTTGTTTCGTCCATTTCATAACCGTTTGACTCATATTCAAGACCGTTTGAAAGCTCTACAAAAACCGCAAGGTCTTCATCGCTTACATTTGATTTTGACTGTTCAGCATATAAAGGTACACAGAACGCAAGTGTGTGATTTTCCTGAATACCAAACGGACTTCCCTTACCACCGCCAAACAGATTTTCTGTACCGTTATACATTTTCTTGTTAAGCTGTACACAATCACTTTTGTTTTCAGATGCTTTTATATCTATTTCATCAACTGCATCAAGTGTATCAATTTTATAAATATTACCGTTTTCATTGAACTTGTATGAAACCGGCTTATCAACTACCTGTGCAAGAACAGTTTCCGCCTTCATCTTTACACCGTTGAAGCTTATCTTTGATTCGGTAGGATAAATAACAACGGATTTATTGCGTACAAACAGTGAGTTTGAAGTTGCCACCGCACCACTCAGTTCATCCACTTCACCTTCTACCTGTTTAACAGAAATATATTCAGGAAGAAACATTTTCACCTTACAACCACCGCTTATACCGGTATTTGAACTATAACTGTATATATAACCGTATGTATGTTCAAGCTTTTCTTCTTCATAGTCCACAAGTGTGCCTAGGAAGTTTAAATAACCTACAACTTTTATACCAAGCTTAATGTCATCATTTATCACTGCATCACCAAGTGTATACTCAACATCGTCCAATGTAATGTATTCACCATCACGGGAAACAATAACACCCTCAACAGGTGCAAGACCCTTTACAAAGCGTACATATTCCTTGTCTGTACTCATTGCAACGCTTACTACATCGCCTGCTTTTAAATCTTCAACAGCAATATTACTTCCGTCTGCCTTATGTACTTCCCAATATATTTTTTCTTCATCGAGTTTGATGCTCTTTGTTGAACCGAACATAAAGCCGTCTTCAAATGTGATAGTATTTGTTTCTGTTGAAACAGATTCCACTATACAGTCAGTATAGTCAAAAATATAAACAACATCTGCAATTTCGTCATCGTTATTATCTACCGTTCTTATTACAACACTTTCGTCTGCGACAAGATCCTTTGCAAGGTTGAATTTAAGGTCAAGTCTGTTGTTTACAATATACCTTGTAGCTGAGTTTGTCACAACCTTAATTTTGCCGTCCGCCACATAAAATTCGATTGAATCAGAGGATATTTTGTCAATTTGAGGTCCTGAAAAATCACAAACCACATTCTTGACTGTAGGAGTAATTGCATTTATGTTTCCTTCCTCATAGTCCTTTTGTGTAATATAAAAGTCCACTTCCTGACCCACAAGCCCTTTTGGAGAAGTAGTATTTAAAGTATATGTTTTCCCTTCAATCTGAAGCTGATTTGGTTTTAAGTTTTTTACAGGAGCATACAAAAATGTACTTATATCTGCTGTAACGATACCTCTCATCTTTACTATACCTGTACCTGTTCTTCCGTTAAGATAACTTCTGAAAGTTCTGTCTTCATCAATTTCATATGATGGAGTAATATTGTCATTATAGTACATAGGTACCATAAGACCTATATCAAGAGCGTTATCTATCATAATCATAGCCTGATTAAATGTAAGATAGGGTTTTGAAAAGTCGACACCGTTTGTAAGTTTTATATTACCTGCAACAAACTGATAGCCGTTAAGTGTCTTATCAGTTGTAATCACGTTATATCCAAGTGCATGCACAAGTATCTTGCAAGCCGCACCATATGTAATATAGTCAGACGGATTGTACATACCGTTACCGCTACCTGATATGTATCCCATCTGCACAAGCAGATTTATTGCACCCTTATACTTTGAATCTGAAATATCTGTAAAATACGCTTCATTTTTCAAAGTTTTTGCAACATCCTGCTGCAACATCATATTTACAACCATTTGTGCAAACTCGTCACGGCGTACATATTCCTCCCCTCTTTTATCTGCATCTATGCCTGTTGTTATACCCATAGATTCCATATCAAAAGCAAGGCTTTTGTTGTCAGCCATTGTAGGAACCGTAAAAACAACAAGCATTAAAACTGTACAGATTAAACTTACTAGTCTTTTAGCTTCCGTTTTCATAAAAACACCTCCATTTTTATATATTGTAGACATCAAGTAAATTCTTTGTATTATCTCCGCCGGGAATAGAAAGTTTTCTTGTTTTTGAAACGTTGTTAAGGTCGGCAACATCTTCTTTTGTAAGTAGATTTACTTCGCCTATAATTTTTGATACAACTATGGATTTTGCCATAGCTTCATACATTTCCATATAGTCAACCGCATCTGTCAGTGTGGTTACGGAGCAAACAAGGGCACCGTGATTTTCCATAACAAAGGCGTTGCTTTTGTGTATAACTGCATCAAAATTCTGAGACAACTCTTCAGAAAGAGGAGTTGCATATCCTACATTAAGCATAGGACCAACTTCAATTACCGGTTCGGGAAGTATCGCCTTTGAAAGCAGGTCTGACCTTGCAATTGCAAAACCTGTAATTACAGGGGGATGTGCATGAACAATTGCCTTTATGTCCTTTCTGGCATTCATAATTCTTATGTGGAAAGGCATTTCACCTGTAGGCTTTTTGCCGTCCGGGAAGAATATTTCATTTCCCGTTTCATCTATTACACATATATCCTCAAATTTCATTCTTAGCTTTGGAGTTTTTGTGGGAGTAATTAAAATGTTGCCGTCATCAAGACGGTATGAAAGGTTACCACCTGAGCTTGTAACATATCCAAACTCTGCACATCTGTGGCAAGCTTCGACTATTTCTTCTATTTCTTTCTGATATGTTTTCTGTATTTCGTTCATTTCTTATTCCTTTCCCGAAAGAAGGTATCTCATCAATTTACTTGAAGAAATTGCATTTTTCTTTGATAAAACACCTTCAATTTTTTCAAAGTCTGCCTTGTCAATAAGGCTTTCCAACCAATCAAGCCATACTGCACTTTCGTTTACAGCATCCCTGCCATCTTCACGGTATGGGAACTGGTCAAGTGTAATATAACCTTTATAACCTGTTTTGCGTAGCCAGTAAATAAATTCAAGATATTCCAAAGTATGTACACTGCCTACAATCATATCATCATCCCACAAACGGTAGTTGTCGTTAATGTGAATGTGCTTTAGCCTGTTGCCATACATATGGCACATTGCAACAGCTTCAGCAGGTGTTTCATAACCCAATGCCGCATGACCGTAGTCAAGTGCAACACCAAGGTTTTCAGCACCAATTTTTTCTATCATAAGAAGTGTGGAGCCTACTGTGCTGATGTAACAGTGGGTACGTGGCTCCTTTATTTTGTATTCCAATGTAATGTCAATGTTTTTGTTGTATTCGCAAAGCTCGGCAACACCGTCGGAAAATAGCTGACGTTCCTTTATGTAGTCAACCTGGAAAAGATAGTCATATCCGTCCTGCCCGGGCCACAATGTTACGGTTTTACAACCAAGCTCTTCAGCAAAGTCTATTGCGTCTTTGGCATCTGCAATTGCCTGATTACGGATTTTTTGGTCAATGGATGAAAAACTCCCCTGCTGATAAATCGGATTTGCAAACGTGTCAACTGCAACAGATGCAACCTTAAGCCCTGTGCGTTTTACACATTCTCTCACAACGTCCTTTTGAGCTATAAAATCCTGCGACATAACAAGGTCAACAGCACTGAGCAATGGAATAGTCTTAACTCTGTCAAAAAGTTCCTGTATGGAAAATGGTTTTCCATATTCAGGACAATATCTGTCCATACATGAACCAACATTACCCAAAAATACTGAATAATTTCTTTTCATTTTTAATCATCCTTTCTAATCCAAACACTATAGTCATTTTTCCTGCCGGCAGATGCATAATCCACAAGCTTATAATTGTTTACTGTGTATAACGGGGCATCTGTATTTTCTTCAAGTGCTAACAATAACGGCCCTTTTGAGTATGCGATATATTTATTGCCGTCAATTATTCCCGTTTCTTTAACAATTTCACTTTCGAGGTTTAACTTAATATTCATATTTTTGCAATCAACAGTTACAAAACCGTCATCGTATTCATATTCGGTATTCAACGTGTACCCTTTGCACCAACCGGGAATTTTAAGTTTCAACTTTTTATTACATTCTTTTTTTACTGTTATATCAAATTCAATACTTGTATCAAATGGATAATCTGTTTTCTGAAGGATTTTCACATATTCATCTTCATACTCACTTGCCTGATAAATCATTGGAATTATGCAGTTTTCGTCACTGTAGTATAGCATATCCTGCAAATATGCAAACAGTGTAAAACCACGGTAACGGCAGCATTTGTACATTTCCTCTGCTGTTGTGCTTACCTTTCTGCCGTAGTTGGGTTGATAGTATGCAAAATCCGCTCCATCATCGGAATATGAACCTAAAATATGGTTGAACAATGATTTTTCAATTGCATCAAGATATTTAACACTTTGCTCCTTGTAAAACAACATAAGGCTGAATTCTATCCAACCTACAGCAACACAGGTTTCATTAGGCTTGCAGTCTTCACTCAAAAGTGCGGCGGCGTTGCCATTTTCACTCCAAAATTCACCTACCGTACCGTTTCCCGTATTTCTAATTTGAGTATCATTTACTTGTTGCCAGTATTTTTTTGTACTTTCTATTGCAGCGGTATCGCCGATTATATCTGCATATTGAATAATACCCATGAGTACCACAAAGTTTTCTATACCTTTTTTACTGCGAAGATGCAATATGCTGTCAAATTCAAAAAAATTCAGGTCGGAATTTTTTAATCTATCTGCAATAAAGTTCATAAAATCCATGTAAATTTGTTTGCCTGTTAATTTATAAAGTTTTGGCAGAACAAATAAAAATGATATATGTTGTGTGCCGAAGTTAGTAGCATCTAAAATATCTTTGCCTTTATTATTAATATAATGGTCTGCAATATATACGGCACATTTTTCTGCAGCATCAAGCGACTTTTGTTCTTTTGTTTCTGCATAGTAGGATAAAAGTCCTAAAATGGTAAAAGTCTGATTCCACACATCGAAGTTTTCCCATCGGTCATTTGGCATTAAAGCACCTAAGTACCCGTCTTCAGGCTGTACCTCGCAAATTTTATTAACAACAGCTTTTGCACGATTCAGATATTCGATGTTATTTGTATTTTTGTAATATTTTGTACATATGTCTATATATTTTCCCGTAAATTCAGGTTCTGCCCACATAGCGTTATGGTCGCCCGTGTATGACTGCAGGTGACTTTCCAGAGAATGTTTAAGTATTCCAATTTCGGTTTTTTTATAGGCTTTACCTAAAACCGACTTAATGTCAAGATTCATAGTGAAGACCTCCTTTATCCAAAATACGAATCTCGTTCGATAACATAGTAACACTATTTTAATTGTTTTAAAATAGAATAAGGTTGTCTATACTTGTATTTTTGTTGCTTTTTTTAAACACATGTGATAATATAAAAACGGAGGGAGTATTATGAAAAAAGAATTTTACAATCAGAACGAGGATATTTTAGGTCTTCGACTTGTTATGTGTGGACACGAAACCTGTATACCGGACTTCAAAATGCCCGTACACGTAAGGGAATATTATCTTATTCACTATATACAAAAAGGTACTCTGATTTTTGAGGAAAATCAAAGAAAGCACAAATTAAAAGAGGGTGATATCTTTGTAATTTATCCCGATACTTTAAATAATTATTACAGCGCAGATTTCAATATATCTTTGGAATTTTGTTGGATAGGCTTTATGGGAGATACTGCAGAAAAGTATCTTGAATATGCAGGTATTAAAAGAGATAATCCGGTTGCACATATAAGTAACACAGATTTTGCTGATACCGTATTAAAGCTTGTAACACTTTTTCATAAAAAGAACGCACCTTCCGAAATTGAACTGAACACTCGACTTTTAAGTTGTTTTCTCATTATAGAAAAAAGTTTAAAGCCAATTTCCAAAGAACGCGTCAATTATGTGGATGCAGTGTTGACGTATATACATGATAACTACATGAAGGATATTTCCGCATCAGATATTGCTGAATATGCGAAGCTTAACAGAAGCTATCTTTTTAAGATTTTCAAGCAACAAACCGGACTTTCCGTGTCAAAGTATATTATAAAATATCGTATGAATAAAGCATGTGAATTTTTCAAAGAATATGAATTTACCGTAAGCCAGGTGGCACAAATGGTAGGTATTGACGATGTATATTATTTTTCAAAGTTATTTAAAAAGGTTACAGGAATTACACCGTCAGAATACAAAAAAATGAATATTAGAACTTAACCTACACTGTTCGATTAAATTCTATTTTTTAGATAACATCAAGGTTTTTGGCATTTATATCAGCACTCCAACAAAATAATTTTCTATTGCATCAAAAACCATTAAAATATCGGGTTTAGGGAAATCCTGCCTATAACGAGTAAAAGCACCGAATGGCAAGGCAAACTTTACCATAACGGTGCTTTTTTAATTGTATGATCAATAAATTTATGAAACAAAAATCCAAATTCATCAAACAAAAATACATTGACATTGATTTTATTTTATGATAAATTTTATGAAGATTAAAAAATGGAGGTCTTTGATTATGCCAATAGTAGATATGCCCCTTGCGGAGCTAAAACAGTATATGGGTAAAAATCCTTGTCCTGCGGATTTCGATGCATTCTGGGATGCACGTATTGCAGAAATTGACAAAATGGATTATGAAGTCGAATTTATCCAAGTTGACTATCCGTCAGCTATTGCAGATATGTATGATTTATATTTTACGGGAACTATGGGTTCGCGCATTCACTGCCGTTTTGCAAAGCCTAAAGATGTGGATAGCAAAGTGCCTGCAGTAATTAATTTCCACGGTCTTTCAGGAAGTTCCGAGGCAAGATATACAGCTCTTGGTTATGTTTCACAGGGTTATGTTTTTGTAGCTATGGATTCCCGCGGCCAAGGCGGTGCATCAGAAGATTTAGGCGGTGTAACAGGCTCTACATATTCCACACCTTTTATACGAGGTATAGATGATGCACCCGAAAAAATGTACCAGACAAACCTGTTCCTCGATACAGCAATTCTTGCAAAAATCATAATGAATCTTGAATATGTTGACGAAACACGTGTAGGCTGTTTCGGTGGTTCACAGGGTGGCGGCCTTAGCATTGCATGTGCCGCATTGGTACCTAAAATCAAAAAGTGTTTTGCGGTGTATCCTTATCTTTCAGACTATCAACGTGTTTGGGATATGGATCTTGACAAAGGTGCTTATGATGGCTTGAGATATTATTTCAGAAAATTCGACCCTACTCACGCAAGGGAAGAAGAAATTTTTACAAAACTTGGCTATATTGATATTCAACATATGGCAAAGAGAATTAAGGCGGACGTTACAATGGCAACAGGCCTTATGGATACAATATGTCCTCCTTCAACACAGTTTGCTATGTACAACAAACTTACATGCAATAAAAACATTGTTATTTATCCCGACTACGGTCATGAAGAAATTATAGATATTAAAGACAGAATTTTTGATGTTATGGCAGAACTTTAAATATATTGAAACTCTGTACTGATATAAACTATCATTGTTCGATAAAATACAGAGTTTCTTTTTTATTCAAAGATAGATATAAATAAAATATATCTTACCTATTATTGTTTAAGTAAAAATTTGTATTACGTCTACGTTTTTTTCATAAAATAAATGCACTGCTTAGTAAATCAATCTTTACTATAAGCAGTGCATTTTATTATATATTCTTTCAAAAAAATAAATATTATTAACATTTTTTATCATCAAAAGCCGACCAAAAATATTAGTATAAAACGATCTGTTTCATTGAAGTGACAAGACAGAAAAAACCTTGTATTTATTATGAATACAAGGTTTCTTTATGGTTGCGGGATCCGAATGGCAAGGTAAGCCTTACCAAATTAACGCTAAATTTCCCATTTAAACGATAGCTTTTTTTGAAACGATAGGAATGTATATATTTATATCAAAACTCAAAATTAAAGGTGAATTTTTAACGGCTGTGCATCTGCGGAACATCAAATGCACCCTCAACACTAAAACAAACGCATAAAACAAGGATTTTTAGGCATAAAAAAACGATAGAGTAACTGATAAATTGTATCAATTACTCTATCTGTTATGTAATCGGTATTATTTAATTTTTTGCATTTTAATTCTAATGTATTGCGTATTATAACCTCCAAACAAGTTGTTTCATATTAATAATTTTTA
>JAZQAN010000034.1:0-1833 GCA_045545235.1 Clostridia bacterium
TTTAGCACCATTATTGTGCCAGAAATTGCATGCGTGTAAACTTACTAAGTTTGCTTGCGTACTTACATTTATTGGTACACTTGGAGCATATTTTTTTACAACATCAAATACTCCTCCATCTGCTACAATTATTCCATCTGGTTTGATTTCTTCTAATTTTTTTGCCATCTCTATTATTTCTTCATATGTTTCATCCCATGCATATATGTTTAATGCCACATAGACTTTTTTTCCTATACTATGTGCATATTCGATTGTTTGTATTAAATCATCATCTTGTATTTCTGCTCTTGACCTTAATGATAATGATGCTGTTCCACAATATACTGCATCTGCACCATATAAAAATGCAATTTTTGCTTTTTCAAACGAGCCCGCTGGGGCTAATAATTCTATTTCTTTCATTTTGTTAATATTCCTTCCTAAAACGCCAAATGGCAATTATTTTTGACATATATATTTTATAACTTTTTCGACAAATTTGCAAGTGTTTTACATAATATAATTGATAAAGACTTTATTTTTTTCAAAAATTATGATATAATATATGTATGCGTTTTGCGTATATCAAAAAAAGAAAGGAATGAGACTATGACATCATCGCAGATACCAGAAAACGTATTAGGTCTACCTGATATCTGTCCTGATATTTATCGGGCTACAGATTCTCTCGATGTTGTACAAAAGCATATCGAGACTTTGGAAAAACATATCGAGGTTACACCCTCAAACATCAACTTAATGTTGATGAAAAATTCTCTCAAGCAGTATCACTACACCGCTTCTCCTGAACAAGAAGAAGCACTTCGTAAGCTTTATGTTGAACTACACGGCGAAACAGTCAATAATCATCCGTATTTGCACATCACCACTTCTGCTCGTACCAAGAGCGTTCTTCGGCACTATAATAAGTGTCGAAAGAGAATCGCAAAGGGGTTAACACTAACAAACTCCGACGTTTCTGCTTGTCGGATAGTACTTGATAGCATAAAACTTTCTCAGCAAGAGAAAATCCAGTATTGCTATCAAACAGCCGATGAAACTATCATATTCATGATAAAGCAAGGCTATCTTCCTTGTGCAGTAACTGGATTTAAAGAGTCATCGGAGTTTGATCCTAAAATTACTCCTCATGTGATTCTTCCTGAAAAGAATTATATGACTCCCAGTAATGTCGGGGTAATCCAAGACTTCATAGCATGTCCGAAACCAACCTCATTATATCAGTCTTTGCACATAGTATTTATGAATGCAGCAGGGCATCGAATTGAAATTCAAATTCGAACTGCTCTCATGCACCATCATGCAGAACACTACGAGAATGCTAACCATGCTTTCTACGAAAAACTGCAAAACAAAGAACTGCAAGATTTGGGAATTCCCCCAATAAATCTTGACAGAAGTAAGGTAAACATGAGTTCCTACATTTGGGCTTATGGAGAACTTTCTGATGGTGCAGGGTTGGAGAAATCTTCTCCTTGCATGCAAGAAACCCACTACGGGGACCGTTATAATAAGTTCACGTAATCTAATTTTTCCAAAGTACTTTCCCCACCTTATAGCATTAATTTGTTAAAGGTGGGGTTTTCTTCTTTTCACAAAACAAAAACGACAAAAGGACTGGGTACAAAATTATGTAATTTTGTGCCCAGTCCCTTTTGTCATTTAATTCTACTTATAGCCAATCCATCTCCAACTTCCAAAATTTCAGTCTCGATATTTGGATTTTCAGTAACTTCTTTTACATACTCGCGTAAATTTCTTACAGCTGTACGTTGCTTATGTTTGTTATAATCACTCATAACATAACCTTTATACAAAATGTTATCAGCT
>JAZQAN010000035.1:0-41159 GCA_045545235.1 Clostridia bacterium
GATAAAAAGACTATGGGTATGAGCCTTATGATTCAGGCACACGAAACCGACCATTACTGTGAATTTAAGGCACCTGACTGGGCATATAAATTTGAAACAGATGAGGATATGAAGTTTAAACCTCACGACTGTTTAAATAAAATCAATACTAATTTCTATTGGATTGAACTTGGCGGTGAGGTTGATTCTATTCACGATACTGAAGAAGTTCGCGACGAGCTTTTAAAGATTGCCTTTGGTGTATGGGATCATATGAAAAATCACGGTGACCACGGTGCAGATAACTGGGAACTTGACTTTATAGGATTTTTGCCGGGTAAACGAGAAAGCCGCAGATATGTTGGTGACTATGTTCTTACACAGAATGACGTAGAGAACGGTGCAAAATTTGACGATGAAGTTGCATATGGTGGCTGGCAGATAGATAATCACCTTCCGGGAGGTTTTGCAATGGATGGTAAGGGCGGAAATCACCTTCAGAAAAGAAGACTTACAGAACCTTACGGAATTCCTCTACGTTCACTATATTCAAAAAATGTTGAAAACCTTATGTTTGCAGGTAGAAATATCAGTGCTTCACATATTGCTTTTGCTACAGTACGTGTTATGGCAACTTGCGGTGTTGTAGGGCAGGCGGCAGGTACTGCAGCTGCATTGGCAACAAAATACGGTATCAGTATACGCGAACTTGGAAAAACAAAAATTGAGGAACTTCAGGATATCCTTATGGATGATGACTGCTTCCTTCCACACTTTAAACGTAAAATATCACCACTTTGCACTAAAGAAAATTTAAGTGCTGTTTGGGGCGATGCTTCTAATATTATAAATGGTATTGACAGAAAAATATGGGGCAATGACAATGGTTACTGGGGTATGGTTAATCGTGCCGTTACATACGAATTTAAAGAAAAAACTCATCTTGATGAATTCAGACTTATTGTAGACAGTGACCTTGATCGTGAGTATACAGATGGAAATCCTGATGCTCTTAACATATCCACAACCTTGTTCAAACGTCTTGATTACAATTACACATCTTTCGGATTCCCGAGATGTATGGTAAAATCATTTAAAGTAGAAATTTTAAATGACAACGACGAATGGGTTACAGTATATGAAACACACGAAAATCATCAGCGTATGATTAAGGGTAAAATTAATGCCGATGCAAAAGCTGTAAGGTTTATTCCACTTGGAACATATTTTTCAGAAACGTTGTGGAATGATTATGGAAGCTCACAGGCACATATTTTCTCATTTGAGGTGAAATAATATGAAACTTTTTGAAGGTAAAAAACCATTATATATTGCTCACAGAGGCTTTACACCCGTAGCACCTGAAAATTCACTTGTTTCTTTTAATGAAGCGGCTAAAAGAAAATATTGGGCTATTGAAACAGATGTACATGCTACAGCAGACGGTGTTTTAGTTTGTTGTCATGATTCATCACTTCTTAGAACTTATGGTGTCGATGTTATAATTGAAGAAACGACATACGATGAACTTAATAAGTACAGAATTTGTAAAGGTAACAATGTTGATAAATTTGATAAAAGTATGTTAAGAATTCCATTGTTTGAAGAATATCTTACAATATGTAAGGAAAATGGTTGTGTACCATTTATAGAAACTAAAGGTAAGGTTGTTCCTGCAGTACTTAAAATGGTTGAAGATATGGGACTTACTGAAAGAGGTGTTCTTTCTTCGGTTGTTTTTGAACATGTTGCACAAGCAAGAGAACTTAGCAATATATTTGTTCATCATATTTTTTCTGATTATGAAAAAATGCTTGAAATTTCAAAAATGGGTAATGGCGGACTTTCCTATAACTACCCTAACCTTGATGATGTACCTGAAGGTCTTATAGAAGAAACACATAAAAATGGTGTTAAAGTATGCCTTCGTGCAGGTGATAATCCGGAAAGTGTAAAAAGAATGATTGAAATGGGACTTGATTACATTCCTACAAATTGTACAGAACCAAAATAAAAGGGCATTTAGCCCTTTTATTTTTTATCCAGATATTTTCTTACATCTATTGACACCGCAAGAATTATAATTAAACCTTTAATGATATACTGAAAATAAGGACTTATGCCAATATAGTTAAGACCATAATTTATAAACTGAAGAATTACTGTTCCTATCAACACACCAGGTATGGTGCCTATACCACCTGAAAAAGACACACCACCAACCACACAAGCTGAAATAGCATCAAGCTCGTAGTTTATTCCTGTGTTACTTGTAGCAGAACCTATTCTGCCGGCTTCAAGAAATCCTGCTGTACCATATAAAATCCCCGAAATTATGAAAATAATCATAATGTTTTTAACAATGTTAACGCCTGATACTGCAGCCGCTTCTGGATTGCCTCCAATTGCAAACATATTTTTACCCAAAACAGTTTTGTTCCATATAAACCACATTATAATGGCAACTGCAAGCAGGTATATAATCAGGTATGGTAATTCAAAAACACCGATTTTCAAACTTCCGTTTACAAAGTTAATATACCTTTCGTCAAGATTTGCAACAGGCTGTGCCCCAAGAGGAGGACGGTCTATATATATACAGGAAATACCATAGGCTATAAGCTGCGTGCCCAATGAGATTATAAAGGCGTGTAGTTTCAGTTTGGCTACACCAAAGCCGTTTATTGCACCAAATATTGCACCAATGGTAATGGCAATGAAAAAAGGCAGTATAAGAGGAAGTTGGGGTAAGTTGGCATACATACGAGATGCATATGTTACAGATTGTAAAAGTGAAGCGGATACAATTGCAGTAAGGCCTAAAATTCTGCCTGCAGAAAGGTCTGTGCCCTGCAATACTATAAGTCCGGCTACACCAAGTGCAAGAATACCTCTTGTTGAAGCCTGACTCAATATGTTTGTAATATTTTTGGTAGATACAAAGCTTGGTTCGGTAATTATAACCGCAAGTATCATTATACCGAGTACAATATACAAAGAATAGTTTATTAGAAATTCACTTATATTAAGATTTTTTTTGTTCATTACCTTCACCTGAATTAAATATATTTTGAAGCAAGTTTCATTATTGTTTCCTGATTAAGGTTTTTGTTTTCTAAAATACCTGCAACCCGGTAATTAGACATTACCATTATTCTGTCACATATGCCAAGAAGTTCAGGCATTTCTGACGATACTACAATTATTCCCTTTCCGTTTGATGCAAGTTCATTTATAATTTGATATATTTCGTATTTTGCACCTACGTCAATTCCTCTGGTAGGTTCATCTAAAAGTAAAATATCCGGTTTGGTAAGTAACCATCTTCCAAGTATTACTTTTTGCTGATTACCTCCAGAAAGGGTTTTGATTTTTGATTTTATACCTGATGTTTTAATTTTGAGTTTTTGTATGCTTTCGTTTGTTACCTGATTCAAAAGAGTGTTATCTATATAGAATAGGCGATTATAATCTTTTATTGAAGAAATGGTTGTGTTGGCTTCAATGTTCAGGGATGGGAAAATTCCGTTAAAGCGTCTTTCTTCTGTAAGCAAAGCAAATTTGTTTTGCTTGGCTTGTCGCGGATTATTGTTTACAACTACGGTACCTTTTACTGATATAGTACCGCTTTCAACCTTTCTCATACCGAATAAGGTTTCAAGAATTTCAGTTCTTCCTGAACTTACAAGACCTGCAATTCCAAGTATTTCACCCTTTCTTAAAGTGAAGGAAACATCTTTAAGAACAGGGGGATATTTTGTTGTGATTTTTTTCACATCAAGTATAATATCAGAGGGGGTATTCGTTTTTTGCGGAAACCTTTCGGTAAGCTCACGACCTACCATTAAATGGATTATTTTATCGGTAGTAAGGTCACTTGCCGAGTGTGTTGAAATATTTTTTCCGTCGCGCATTATGGTTACGGTATCAGAAATTTCGAGTATTTCTGACATTTTGTGTGAAATATATATTATTCCGCAATTGTTGTTTTTTAACATATTCAGTATCCTAAACAGGTGTTCAACTTCACGTTCGTTAAGAGATGAGGTAGGTTCGTCCATCACAATAATTTTGGCATTGTACGAAACTGCTTTTGCAATTTCTACCATTTGGCGCTGTGAAACGGAAAGAGTGCCGATTTTAACATCAGGGTCGATATCTATCCCAAGCTTGCTGAAAATTTTCAATGTTTCATCATACATCTCTTTTTTATTGACAATACCAAGTTTCGTTTTGAATTTACCAAGCCATATGTTTTCAAGTACCGTTTGTTCAAGTACCTGGTTAAGCTCCTGATGAACCATTGCAACACCGTTATCAAGAGCCTGTTTTGAATTTTTAAAATTAACCTCTTTTTCGTTTAGCTTTATAATTCCTTTATCTTTTCTGTAAACACCAAAAAGACATTTCATAAGTGTAGACTTTCCTGCACCGTTTTCACCCATAAGAGCATGTATGGAATTTTTTTCGAGTTTTAGCGTTACATTATCAAGTGCAATTGTGTTGCCAAATCTTTTGCAGATGTTTTCCATTGAAAGTAATGTCATCATTTATTCACCTTCGTATGATTTGTAAGGTATTCTTATGGCTTTGCCTGTTTCGTCAAATTCATACATTGTTTCCATTAAAAACTCATTGCCTTTAGAAATGTTAATTGCTATTGTATTTATTGCTTCAGCCATAGCTTTTCCGTCTTGTAGTACAGTTGCGGTCATATAACCCTTTTTTATTAGGTCTTTTGCGGCATCTGTAGCATCCACACCAACCACCGGAATAAACTTGTTGCTGTTATCTTTGTTATATCCTGCAGATTGTAATGCAGAAATTGCGCCCTGTGCCATTGCATCGTTATTTGATATTACAAATTCAATTTTGTCACCAAATTTTGTAAGCCAGGCTGACATCGCACTGTTTGCAAGTTCTGTATCCCAGTTACAAACCTGCATTCCAAGCTCTTCAACATCTATTCCGTTTTCTTTAATTGTTTTTACGGCATATTCACTTCTTGCTACGGCTTCGGGATTATCAGGTTCTCCCTTTAACAGAACATATTGTAAAAGTCCATCACCATTTTTATCATAATTTTTACTTTTCCATGTTTTTGTTACAATTTCTCCTTGTATTATTCCGGCTTCCTTTGCGTTTGTTCCTACGAAAATTGCTTTGTCATAGGATTTCAAAACATCTGTACCCGGTTCACGGTTGAAGAATATAATTGGAATATCTGCATTTTTAGCCTTGTTGATAACTGTTTGTGCTGCACCTGCATCTACGAGGTTAACTGCAAGTACATCAACATTCTTTTGTATTAAAAGATCTATCTGGTCATTTTGTGTTCCCTGGTCGCCTTTGCCGTCATTAAGATAAAGTTCAACATTATTACCTGCAATATTTTCAAGTTCCTGACGAACAGTTGAAATGTATGTGTCATCATATTTATAAAGGCATACACCAACTCGTGGTTTGTCTGACATATTACTTTTACATCCTGTTAATGCTAATATAAGTGTGGATATTGCTATGATTAGTGATATGAATTTTTTCATTTTTAAACCTCCGTTTGATATTTATGATTTTATTATTGAGCAATTTTGAAAAATATATGTATAAAAAAAGAGCTGTTTAAACAGCCCTAAATGTTACTGATAAAAAATGAAAAAAGATTGTTCAATAAAAAATTCAATTTTTCTGTATATAGTATATTTTGCTTTTGTGTAATTCCGCATTTTGCTATAATGGGAGAAGAGGCAATCACTTTATTGTTTAATATTATGTTTATTTTCCCTATGTGTTGACCTATGTATATGGGGGCATCAACTGATTGTGGATAATCATATTCTATATTAATTTTTTGATATTCTTCTTCTGTAAGAGTAAGATTAATTGTTGAATGACAGTATAACTTAATGTTGTCTGCTTGTGCACCCTGTACAGGTACCGTACATATATAGTCATTCTTTTTTATAATAGAGTAATTTTTGTATTTTTCAAAAGCCTGTTCATACATTGATATATGATCATTCCAGTCATCGGGTGCATTAAGAGTAACTGCAATAAGCTTTACGTTATTTTTTTCTGCATATGAAACAAGACATCTTCCGCATTTTTTTGTAAAACCTGTTTTTACTCCTTTGCACCACTCGTATTTTGTAAGTAATTTATTGTGGTTTGTAAGGTAACGGTATTTTTCTTTGCTATCGGTTTCTGTAATAATTTTTTTTGTAGCAACAATTTTTTTGAAATATTCATTTTTAATAGCATATTTTGTAAGTATTGCCATATCATATGCGGTTGAATAATGATTTTCGTCATCAAGACCGTGAGGATTTGCAAAGGAAGTGTTTTTGAGTTCCAGTTCTTTTGCTTTTTTATTCATAAGCTCGGCAAATGATTTAACATCTTTGGAAACATATTCAGCAAGAGCAGTAGCTGCATCGTTTCCTGAATTTAACATTAGTCCGTATAAAAGATTTTCCACTGATATTTTCTCATTGTGATTAAGGTACATTGATGATCCTTCAGTTGAAGAGGCATTGTATGATACTTTTACTGTTTCGTTAAGATTGCATTTTTCAAGTGCAATAACTGCTGTCATTATTTTCGTTGTGCTTGCCATACCTCGCTTTTCATGGGCGTTTTTTTCAAATATTATTTTACCGCTTTCTGCATCGATTAAAATAGCACTTTGTGCAGAATTGGCATATACATTGCATACTGTGACTGATAAAATAAGTAATAAAAAAATAAGTTTTTTCAGCAAATAAAAAACTCCTAATCTATCATTTTATTTATTTCTTTTTTTAATCTGCTGATAATCTTCTTTTCAAGTCTTGATATATATGACTGTGAAATTCCAAGCATATCAGCAACCTCTTTTTGCGTTTTTTCTTCTGTATTGTCTATTCCAAAACGTAATTTTATTATTTCAAGTTCTCTTTTATTAAGTTTATGCAAGGCTTCTTTTAATAATTCTTTGTCAACTTCATCTTCAATTTCTCTATGTATTATATCAGGGTCTGTACCTAAAATATCTGAAAGTAAAAGCTCGTTTCCATCCCAATCTGTATTTAATGGTTCATCTATTGAAATTTCAGTTTTACAGTTATTATTTTTCCTTAAGTACATAAGTATTTCGTTTTCAATACAGCGTGAGGAATATGTTGCAAGTTTTATGTTTTTTTCCGTGTTAAAGGTGTTTATTGATTTTATCAGTCCTATTGTTCCGATAGATATTAAGTCTTCTATATTTATACCTGTATTTTCAAATTTTTTGGCTATGTATACAACAAGTCTTAGGTTGTGTTCTATAAGCTTATTTTTAGCATAGCTTTCATTTAGTTTATCCAGATATTCTTTTTCTTCATCAACCGACAACGGTGGAGGAAGTGTGTCATTTCCGCCTATGTAGAAAATTTCTTTTTGGCTTATAATGTTAAAAAGCTTAAATACAGATTCGAAAAAAATATTGTTCATAGTGTTGTGAAACCTCCGTTTATTGAATTATTGGATTTGCTATTGCTTTATATTTTTTATGGTTTTTGAAATTCCTTGGTGATATTCCTATAATTGCATTTGTCGGTTTATTGTCAATTAATATCTCGTCAGGGATAAAGCCTGCAATAAAACCTTCATCAGATATTGTGTAAAATGGTATTAATTTTAATTTGATATTTGAATTATTCTTTAAATATATTCTTAAAATATCCTGTTCATTTTCAAAAAGGTAAGTTAATTTTGGGGGTAATAAATTTTTGACAATTTCAAAGCTTACTATAATTACCGGTAGCTTTGTTATGGGGTCAGTAAGGTTGTTTCCCGTATCATAAAAGCAATCTGTTGAGAATTTGTTTGTTCCTGATTTTACGGTTAATCTATGTGTGAGTTTGTCGATTTTATAATATTCATATATTGATATAATGGTATTTAATGCTATGTATGAAAATAATACTGAAAAAAACAAAATATATGCAGTATCACTAAAATTGTTTATGTGTAAAAAATTTTGGATTGCAAAACCGCAACCACCTGTTAAAAAGGCTGAAAGGTAAAAAACAATAATTTTTTTTAAAAGCTGTTTTGTTCCGTAAGCTATTATAACCATTGTTATTGACAGTGCAATAATACACATAATATTTTTGAAAAAATAAAATTGTGGTAGAAGTATTAAAACAGAAAAAACAGTTCCTGTTAAAGCTGAAATAAACAATCTTAAATTTGTTATTTTTGTTTTTATAATCATTTTTGTTATGCTCAGTACTATGTAATTCATACATAGATTTGTTATTATGTATTGATCAATGTAAACAGTCATTTTTCCCTCCTTTTAAATATATTATACACCCTTGATTGTTTGAAAAATGTCAAAAAAAAGATACCAAAAAAATTTTGGTATCTTCAGACCGTCGAAAAAGTCGTTCTATCGCAAGTGATTTGATAATAATGTTTGAATGTAGGGCAAGGGATTGCTCTTGCCGCAAACAAAAACAAATATACAAAATTCCAAGGAAAACATTGAGTTTTCCTTGGAATTACTTGCTTTTTGCCAATTTGAACTCTACCGTACCCTCGTACGCCGGCGAATTCAAATTGACAAAATATACCTTCCTTTTTCGCAATCTGTCAGCGTGTCGATAGGTTTAGCGACACGCTGCGGGATTGTAAAAACTAAATGTTTTTACAATCCCTTTTTGTAGTTTATTTAGACAACATTCTTGCAAGCATTACAAATGCCTGTTCACGAAGTGCGTTGGATTTAGGTGAAAATTCACCATTACCCATTCCATTTACAATACCAAGTGAATATGCTGTTTTTACACTTTCAACCGCCCATGGGCTGATTTTGTCTGAATCTGTAAATTCAAGTTCTGAAGTAGCTTCATCACTTTTAATTGCAGATGCAATAATCTTACATATTTCTTCACGTGTAATTGTATCATTTGGTCTGAATTTTCCGTCAGCACCGTTTATAAGACCCATATCATAAGCCGCTTCAATGTACCCTGCACCCCAGAAGTTTTCAGTTACATCATCAAATGTACCCTTATATTCTGCAACTTCAATACCAAGTGCACGTACAACAAGTGCAGTAAATTCTGCACGGCTTATACTTTCCTTAAGTCTTAAGCCCTTGTCATCACCTGTAATTACTCCCTTTGTATAAAGGTCTGCAATTTGTTCCTTACCCCAGTGACCTGAAAGTTCCTTTTCAACATTTGAAGGCAATTCAGGTTTATCCTCTACCGGAGGAGTAACCGGGTCAGTCACAACCGGTGGTGTAACAACAGGAGGTTGAATAACAGGAGGTGTAACTACCGGAGGTTTTACACTTCCTCCGCCTGAGGAACTGCCACCGCCGCCACCTGAAGAACCGTGTTCTTTATTAGGTTTTTCAGCAGGCTTAATTTCTTCAGGTTGCTCTCCGTCAGGCTGTTCTCCGTCGCCTTCAGTATCACCAATAATAGGTTCATCAGCAAAGTACAGATAATTTCCTGCCTTTTTACCGTCAATAAGTTCACCGCAAAGTCTCACATTGAACTGACCGTCTGCATACATTGTAACGCCGTCCATCATCTTTTCTGTAAGTGTTGAAGACTCAACATCAAAAATCTGTCCGTTTTCCTGATATGCAATCGATTCTATAGGAGTTTCACTCTTAAAAAGAATCTTTTCAGGAAGATTATCATCCTCAAGAATTGTTGCACCCATAAGGAAGGTTGAAGTAATTTTACCCTCCATATCAGTTTCAACAAGCATAGTCACAGCATCTGTTGAGAAACGTCCAAGATCAACCTTTGTTCTCATATCAGCGTTGTTAAGATGATAGTAGTAATAGTAATTTTCTTTACCTGTCAAAAGATTTTTAATCTTGGCAGTAAATGCGTTAACCATAGTCTGAGGCACACCTTCAACTGCTATTAATTCACACTGAACGTCAAAATCTTCATTAAGACCTCTTGGTAATATAATAGTATTGAAAGTTGTGTCACCTGTAGCATATTTCTGCAAAACAGTTTTTATGTTTTCTTCAAGGCTACCTGAAACATGTGAGAAATATGTATCTTCATTATAAATACTCATACCCTCAATGCCTACAGGAACAACATTTACATTATAATCTTCAAAATTACTGCGAATTTCCTTTGTTTCCTCATTATATGTAGGATATGCCAAAGGTAGCATATGCCAGTTCTGTTCATATGAATTTGTAACAGTCTGGTCTTCAGGATTTTCGTAGTCACCTACAATCCAGAACTTCTGATTTTTAAGGAAGAGAACATTTCTCTTCTGGTTAACCATATCAGAAGAATACTGACCGCCGTATTCTACAAAATCATAAAGCTTGTTGCTTTCAAATTCTTCCTGATATGCAACCATTCTTGTATCATGGTCGTGGTTATTTATAGTAACAAGATTATGCTGAGGTGCACTTAACATAAAGCCACCATCAACCTTTGAACTTTTCAAACTACCGTAAGCCGGGTCAACAAGCAAAAATCTGCCGTTTGCAAACATAGTTATAGAAAGCATATCATTATGGTCATGGCTACCGTAGATAGCATTTGTAAAGCTCATTGCAAGTGCATCTTTATCCCACGAGCTTCTCATAAAGGTTCGAAGACCTACAGGGAAGTTTGTGGTTGGATTTTCAGGCATTTCACCTGACAAACCACCTGTTACCGCATACTCAAACATCGGATCATCAGGGAACAATAAATAATAGAATTTCTCTATATCCCCAACATAGGATGAATTATAATCGTTACCGTCAGAAAGGTTATATCCCTTAAAGCCCGGTGATGAACATAGTATAAAGTTTGCAACAAGGTCATGCACAACTGTATTAAGAGCATAGTCAGAATAAGGAACCGGAACACCTGTTTCCTCATAAACCGTAAAAGGTCCGCTTATAGTATCAAGAATTGTAGCATTATAACCAAGAGGAAGCTCAATACTCATACCATCACTGAATGTAAACAATGATATCAAACGGTTATTTTCCTTTTGTGTTCTTTCGTACCACTCATCATACACTTCAAATTCAGGAAACTTTGAAATAAATGAATATACACCCAATGTTGCATATGAACCCCAGTTATTTTTTGCTTTTCCGTAGAAGTAACCCTGTTCATAATTTGCTTTCTGCCACCAGGTTTTAAGTATTGCAGTCAGGTATTCACCCGTCATATGCTTACTGGTCATTACCCAATAAAGGTTACGTGGACCATAATCAAGATGACGTGACATATCAAGGGCAGACAAAATGTAATCATCATAGCCTATACTGTTTACCATACCCATCAGCTGACGAATATATGTATATGCGTGCACCTCATCTTGTGTGTAGCTGTAAAGCTGTGCTACTGCATTAAACTCCATTCCACGATGGAATGACATTGCCTTACCCTTGTTAGGAGCAGGCGGAGTTATATATGACCATGTATTCTGGTCATTGCAAGACCAAAGTACGCAGTCTGTATATTCATCCATAACAACCTCATTTTCATCAAATGATGCGTTGTTAAGACGATATATCATAAGTTCCTTTTCACCTGTCTGTGAAGCATTTCTTGCCCAGAATTTTATTGTTGCTGAAGTAACCTTATCGGAAGATTTCAGCTTTGAAATATCAAAAGCTATAACTGCACGCTTTGTATTTTCGTTAAAATTCTTATATTCACCGCTTTCCTGAACGGTAATTATTTCTTCAGTACCATAGTTTGTTGAGCTGTATTTACCGCCGCGAATCATAGCATCCTTACTTGCTTCAATTACCATAGGAAGTCCGTTAACCACAAGTTCAAGAACCGGAGGATGTTCAGACTCACGAGCATAAATTTCAGCCTGTGTAAGATGTTTATCAACCGACATAATTGTAAAACCTCTTACTGACTGTGTACCTATAACGCTTGATGCAAAACTCTTTGTTGCATTAATGGAATATTCTTTCCATTCGTTATCAACAGTTACAAAGTCTTCAATTGTACCTGCAAGAAAGTTTACAGAATACACGTTCTTTTGCAAAGCCTTTGATACAAGGTGAAGCTTTGCCGAAGGAGTTGTTGAAAATGGTACAGAACGTTGATCCTTTACAGATCTGTAATATTCCAAAAGCTCATTCTTTGCAACATCATACTGACCTGCCTGTGCCGCTTCCTTAACTCGAATCATATCAGGAAAATCATCGTATCTGAAGTAAGGTTGTGAAGACCATCTTTGCATTGCGTAATCCCACACACCAAAAAACTCTTCATCGGTAATCTGCATAGGGTCCCCATCAATATAATAATCATACGGCCCCGGCATCTTATATGTTATAAGATGGCTGTTATCAACCGGGGTATCCTCCGCAAATACTGCGGAGGGTACCATTGTAAAAGCAAGGCAAAGTATTAAAACAAAACCTATTAATCTCTTCATATTTTCGCCCCTTTCCCTTTACTGCAACATATCAAGCAATTTGATAATTACTGTTGCAGCTTCTGCACGGGTAAGTGAAGCTGATGGTGCAAATGTATTATTGTCATAACCCTTTATAATACCTGCATCTCTTACCTTGTAAACTGCGTTTTTAGCATAGTCTGAAATATTTGAATCATCGTCAAATGTTTCTGAAGTTTCTGTTACAGGAATGTTTTTACCTTCTAAAATTCTTACAATCATAACTGCCATATCCTGACGTTTTATTTCAGAACCTACACCAAATGTATCAGCAGTAATACCGTTGATTAAACCTGCATCAACGCCAGCTGCAACGTAAGGTGCATACCAGGCTTTAGCATCAACGTCAGCGAAAGCTGCCTTTGTATCTTTTACTTCAATTCCTGTTGCTTCAACAAGCATCTTTAGGAACTGTTCTCTTGTAACAATACCTGAAGGATTAAACTTGTTATCACCAACACCGTCTATAATACCAAGTTCTTTAAGCTTCATTACGTTTTCGTAAGCCCAATGGTTGTTTGAAAGGTCTGCAAAATCCTTTACAGTTACTTCAGGTTCAACCACAGGTTCATCCTTCTTAATATCTGTCTGAACAAATCCCGGTATCTGTGATGGAGCTGATGCTCCGCCACCTGCACCGCCACCGCCGGAGCCGCCGCCACCGACAGGTTTATTGCCCGGCACCTTTTTACCTGAAACAAACAGACTGAATGCTTTTGTATAAGTTTTCCCGTCGTTTGTACCTGTTACTGTCAGAACTACTGTTGTATCATTTTCAGGCTGTGTGTATTTACCGTCACCATCAATAACACTTTCGTTATTGGATGTCCATTTAAATGTTGTGCCAAAATGTCCTTCCTTCGGAAGTTCAATATCGCCTGTAACATCATAACCTGTATTCAGAACAATCTGTTCAACAGCAAGTTTTGCAAGTTCAGAAGCTTCAGCAAATAAATAAGCTTCAATTTCATTAACATACAAATCGTTCTTTAAGCTTTCAGTTACAGTAAATGAAATGTAACGTGCATAAACTGAATCAAAGCTTACAACTGATGAATCAATACCTGTAAATGTACCGTTTTTAACAGTTGTCCAGTTCTTGTTATCATTTGAATATGCAACTGTATAATTTTTTATAGAGTTGCCTGATTCATTGATGTAAAGTGTATTTACATAAGTTTCCTTACCAAAATCCACTGTAAATTTAGGATTTCTCTTCGCATATGAAGTAGCAAATGCTGTGTCAAATTTACCATCTGCCACATATGAAATTTCATAACCTGTTTTAGGGGTCACATCTGCACTTACTTTTGCACCATTTACAAGGTTAAACTTTTTGTCACAAGCTACCGCAATCTTTCTTGTAATAACACGTTTTACTGAAGGATGTTCTTTGCTTGTAAGAGTAAGTGTTACATCCACAAACTTATACTGCTTAGGTGTATTAACCTTACCGCTTTCAACATTAAGAAGTGATGAATCTGTAGATGCCCATTTAACATCTGCAGGGAATATAACATCATTTACAATTGCAACGTCACCCTTAACAACATTATATTCAAATGCATCAAAGTAACCTGCGTTTGCAACATTGATATCAAGTAAACCGTATTCATCTGTTGTGATTTTTGTTGAAACAACCTCAATGCCGCCTACAACTGTTATAGAAGAAATATCAGAAATTTCGTTAAGTGCTTCCACATAGTCTGCAATTAATACGCCATCTGCAAAAATTGCTACGCGATCAATATCAGGCATTGTAACAACGTCAAGCGAAACTGTTGTGTCCGCTGAAATCGGATAGTCAACGGTTTTACCGTAACCATAATCTATGTTGTACAAGCTATCAGAAATATTAACGTTAATAATTTCTTTACCTTCACTGTCCAGAAGTGTAATTGTACCATTTCCTGCCTGTTTAACTTTAATGTTTGTTGTAACAGTACCTGCTACTGCAACATTTTCCACGCCACCTGCTGTTATGCTTGCAGGTGCACCGTTACCTTCATATACAACCACTTCATAAGCACGTGGTGAAACTGTATATGTATAGTTTCTTGAGTGTGTAGAACCGTCAATTGTAGCTGATGCAGTAAGCGCAACATCTGTTGGCTTTGTAATTTCTGCATTTTTATTTATATGACCCTTACCGTCAATAATTTCAGGCTTTGAAGATGACCAGCTTATTGCAAGTCCCTTATGTTCCAACGGAAGAGTAATGTCATAACGGATGTCAGCAGCATTTTGCTTTGTAACAACATCAGCAAGGTCACCAAGATAATATTCTACAAGTTCAGCACTGCTGCTTGCTTTACGAACATACAGATAAAAATCTTTCTTAGCACATATACCACCCTCTGAAACAATAGCACTTACAACTACTGTTTCGCCATTTTCACCGTGGTAAACAATGCCGTTTTCAACATCTATAAGGTCGCTGTTACTTACCCATGTAATTTTGTAATTTCCTGCATTTTCAGGAAGATCCTTTAAGCTTTCAACAGCATTCGGAGATGCAGTTACCGCTTCTACTGAAACTCTGCCAAGAGCATCAACAAGTTGTTTTTTAACAGGTACAATTTCTTCAAAAATTTCAGTAACATTGATATTATTTATTGTTACACCATCACCTGCACCATTGTTTTCATCAACAACAGTTCTTAGTGTATCAATCACTTCAATTTTTCTGTCAAATTCAAAGAATTTATCTGCAAGAACGCCGTTAACATAAATCCATACACGTTTTTGTTCTGTATCTACCTTGAAATTAACATTATATGTTTTACCCTTTGTAGATTCTTCAAGTATCTTGTTCAAATTACCTTTATTTACAACATATATACCGTCAGAATTAACTGCCAAAGCAATAATTTCACCAAAAACATCTGCCTTGTTGCCAAGTACAATGTTAACAGGCTTTTTACCTGAAACATCAGGAGTTATATCAAAACTAAAATCATATATACCTGCGTAACCCGCTGAAGATACACTTGACTTTGTTGCCTCATTGTATGGAGTAATTTCGCTTAACAAACGGAAGTCTGCAAAGTATACAGGCATATCCTCAACGTCTCCATTGTTTTCGCCAACAGTTTTAACAACATTTATACCCTTATCAGAAACTGTTGTAGAAGCCTTTGTTGTATCACCAAGTGTTTCAACAAATTCAAGTTCTGTACCCGCTTTGCTCATAAGAACACTTGTATCATAACTATCAAGCGCTTTTACTGTCAATGTATATTCTTTTGAAATAACTGTGTCATATTCAGTATATGTTGCAGTAAGTATAACTTCTCTGTCTGCATACCAACGGTTTACCTTACCGGTATTTGTAATAAGTGATGTATCTGAAGATGACCATGTAATCTTCGGATTATCTGTTGGCAAAGTAATGTCGCCTGTTACTGCATATGGGTTCTCAACAAGTGAAGTTGGAAGCTCTGCCAATGCATTTAATGCCTTTGTGGTGTTTTCGTTTTCTTCAAGCTGTTGTGCACCTATCTTTTTAAGAATAAAGTAAGAACCCGGAATCATACGTTCCATACCAAAAAGAGCAAATGCATTTATAAAGCCAGGTTTTCCAAGGAAACCACTTCGGATATTTTTACCATTGTCAACATTCATTGATGCATTTCTTGTTAAGGTATCAAATTCAAATTCCATTACATGATTTTCACCTTCGGTGTACTTACATGCACCAAATGAACCTGTTGAAGTTGTTGTATAGGCAGTTGCTGATGAACTGTATACACGCATAAATACTGCTTCCTGAATAGCAGTTGTAAGACTCGCAGGTTCCGGCACACTACCAAGTGAAAATGTAAAGTAAGGTCTGCTTATTGTTACGCCCTCATATTCATTGTCGGGATAAGCCGGTGAATATACCTCATATTCAATAATAAGCTTGTACTTACCGTCAAATCTGCCAAGACGGTATGCAGTACGGTTGTGTTCGTCATAGTTGAAGTTGCCTTCTAAAACGTGAGAAATGTTAGGTGTCTGTTCCTTGTTCATCACACCTTCTTCACCATCTTTAAGCACCGGTGTTGAACGTGTCTGTGTTACAACAAGCCCTTTACCTTCAACAAATTCTACTGTTGAATGTTCTGTTTTTTCACATTCAAAGTAAGGAACTTCTTCTTTTGAAGAATATTTTGTATAATCTTCTTCAATGTAAATCAAATCACCGTATACAGGGTTGTCACCTGCAGTACCTTTTTTAGCTACTATAAATGTAATTGTTCTTGTAAATGAACCATTTTCACCATATTTACCTACAACTGTAAGAGTTACTGTTGTATCTTCCTCTGCCTGTGTAACCTTACCGCTGTTTGAAACAACATCAGGGTTACTTGAAGTCCATTCAAACACTGTACCATTTGCACCTGTTTTAGGAAGTGTGATGCTGTTTGTAACAACTTCTCCAAGTTTTAAGTTGATTGCTTCAACATCAACCTGTGCAAATTCATCATCTGTATATGCTTTTACAGTCAAGTTGTAATCCTTGTTAATTACAAGGTCACCCTTTTGATATGTTGCTGTAAGTGTAACTTCTTTATCAACGTTTGTTCTTATTACATTACCTTTTTCGGTAATAACACTATTATCAGATGTAGACCATTTTACGTTGTCATAAGTCGGAAGTGTGATATTTTCCTTTACAGCATATGGGTCAGAAACCAAATCACCAATTGCATCCAGAGTTTCAAGTGCCGCTGTTGTTTCAGCATCTGCTTCTGTCTGTTCAATCTTGATATTATTTATTGAGAAGTATGAACCGACAATCATTCTCTCCATAGCCGCAACGTATATAAAGTTTAAATATCCCTCTTTTGCAAGAGAACCTGCTGCTGGAGTTTTATAACCGTCTATGTTTGCAGTAACTGCCTTTGTTGCAGTATCTACATCAATAACAAGCTGATGTTTTTCGCCTTCTGTATACCTTACTGTATTGGCGGTTTCGAATTTTGATGAACCGGAACTGTATGCAACCGCCGATGTTGAGTATGTACGCAATGAAAGTTTTTCCTTTGTTGTAAGTGCAGCTTCTGCATTTGCCGCTCCGCCAAAGTTCCACAAATAGTATGGGTTTGAAAGTGTTACACCCTCTACAGGTTCAGTATACTTTGTAGCAATTACTTCAAAATCTACTGTTATTTTATACTTACCTGAATATCTGTCTATACGGTAAGCAGTTCTCTTTTGGGCATCCTCATTGAATTTACCTTCAATAACATGACCTATTTCAAGAGATTTTTTAGTATTTGTTTTTCCATCGACCAAAGATGTGGTACCAACCTGTGTCATAACAAGACCTTTTTCAGGGTCAAGTGTTAATGTTGTGTGGTCATTTTCATTGAATTTCAAATTTGGTACATCAGCCAAAGAAGAATACTTTGTAAAATCTTCTTCAACAGCAATCAAGCCTTCTGCCTGTACAGGAGGAACATCTGTACCCGGTTCGTCTCCACCATCATTTTCCACTGCTTTTACTGTAAGAACAAAGCTTTTGGAAATTACCACATCATCATTTTTGTATGTTGCAGTAATTGTAACATCTTTATCCTCTTCACCTCTTGTAACATTACCTTTTTCATCAATTACAGCTTCATCGGAAGTTGTCCATGTTACATTTTCATAATTGCCAAGTGCTACATTATCTGTTACATTAAGCGGATCTGTCGCAGGAGCCTCAATTGAATTCAAAGTTTCAAGAGCCGCTGCTGTTTCAACATCTGCTTCTGTCTGTTCAATTTTAATCTTCTTTATTGAGAAGTTTGAACCTACAATCATTCTCTCCATACCGGCAACATATATAGAGTTTAAATATCCGTCTTTTGCAAGATTACCTTCTGCCGGAATTTTATAATTATCTACATTTGCAGTAACTGCCTTTGTTGCAGTATCTACATCAATAACCAACTGATGAGGTACATCTTCAGTGTATCTTACTGTATGTGCTTTTTCAAACTTTGTTGTACCTGAACTGTATGCAACCGTAGCTCCGGAATTTATGCGCAATGAAAGCTTTTCTTTTGCTGTCAAAGCTGCTTCCGCTGTCTCTACTCCACCAAGGTTAAATAAATAATATGGATTTGAAACTGTTACGCCTTCTACAGGCTCGGTATACTTTGTAGCAATAGCTTCAAAATCTACTGTTATTTTATATTTACCTGAATATTTGTCTATGCTGTAAAAAGTTCTTTCAGCAGTTGACTCATTAAATTTGCCTTCAATAATATGACCTATTTCAAGAGATTTTTTAGTATTTGTTTTTCCATCTACCAAAGATGTGGTACCAACCTGTGTCATAACAAGACCTTTTTCAGGGTCAAGTGTTAATGTTGTATGGTCATTTTCATTGAATTTCAAGTTTGGAACATCTGCTAAAGAAGAATACTTTGTAAAATCTTCTTCAACAGTAATCAGTCCGCCTACCTGTTCAGGAGGTGCAACTTCTTCCTTTACTGTAAGTGTAAAGTCCTTTAAAATTATTACATCATCTTTTTCATAAGTTGCAGTAAGTGTAACTTCCTTATCCTCTTCGCCTCTTGTAACGTTACCTTCTGTATCAATTACAGCATTATCAGAAGTTGTCCAAGTTACATTTTCATAATTGCCAAGTGTTACATTACCTGTTACGTTAAACGGTTCTGCCGCAGGAGCTTCAATTGAATCCAAAGTTTCAAGTGCCGCCGTTGTTGCAGCATCTGCTTCTGTCTGCTCAATCTTGATATTCTTTATTGAGAAGTGTGAACCTGCAATCATTCTCTCCATAGCCGCAACGTATATAAAATTTAAATATCCGTCTTTTGCAAGAGAACCTGCCGCAGGAGTTTTATAACCGTCTATATTTGCAGTAACTGCCTTTGTTGCAGTATCTACATCAATAACAAGCTGATGTTTTTCGCCTTCTGTATACCTTACTGTATTGGCAGTTTCTAACTTTGTTGAACCCGCACTGTACGCAACCGCCGATGTTGAGTATGTACGCAATGAAAGCTTTTCCTTTGTTGTAAGTGCAGCTTCAGCATTTGCAGCACCGCCAAAATTCCACAAATAGTATGGGTTTGTAACAGTTACACCCTCTACAGGTTCAGTATACTTTGTAGCAATTACTTCAAAATCTACTGTTATTTTATACTTACCTGAATATCTGTCTATACGGTAAGCAGTTCTCTTCTGGGCATCCTCATTGAATTTACCTTCAATAACATGACCTATTTCAAGAGATTTTTTAGTATTTGTTTTTCCATCTACCAAAGATGTGGTACCAACCTGTGTCATAACAAGACCTTTTTCAGGGTCAAGTGTTAATGTTGTGTGGTCGTTTCCTTTAAATTCCAGGTTTGGTACATCAGCCAAGGAAGAATACTTTGTAAAATCTTCTTCAACTGAAATAAGACCTACATCTGCCTGAACAGGAAACACCGGAATATTTATTATTGATAAGCACAAAATAAGTGCAATCAGTTTTGTTGCAAATTTCTTCACTTTCACTACCCCCTTATCTTGTTATTACTACAGCACGAATACTGTCTACATTGTAAAGTGAGAAGTAAACCTTATCACCTATCTGAATATCATTAAGTGAACCTATTTTAGCTTCCTTACCTTCTAATATATATATAGGTGCAGGATTTCTTACAAGAAGTTCCAATGTTCTTTCTATAACATCAGAACCCGTAAAGCCAACATCAACCATATTTACACGACGTGCCTTAAGGTTTGAAACCTTGTTATATCTGATATCCTTTACTTCACCATATACATAATCTTCTGTCAAAGATTCATAATATCCACCGTTTTTCTGCAAAATCTTAACGGAATTAATCTGGTCAAAACTGTCAAGTGTATACTGAACAAGGTCATTTTTAGCAATTTTCTTAAATACAGACTGACCAACTCTTTGAGATGAAACAATGTACTTCTTTTTTTCTCCGTTTGTAAGCATTGTAAGTGCCAGATATTCTGTTGATTTATCATCTGACAAAACATTTGAAACAGAAGCTACAACACCAACATCGGTAGTATCAACTACAGGAATTGCAGCACTTGAATTCATAACACGCTGAATTACAAGAACATCTGCAACCTCGTTATTTTCATCAACCTCATAACCGTTTGATTCATATTCAAGACCACTTGCAAGCTGTACGTAAACTGTAAGGTCATCGTCGCTTACTGTAGCCTTTGCCTGCTCTGAATAAATCGGCACACAAAATGCAAGAGTATGTTTTTCCTGAATAGCAAAAGGATTACCCTTACCTTTAGCAAAAATCATTTCAGTTGCATTATAAGTCTTTTTATTAAGTGATAAGCAATCACTGCTGTACTGTGAAGAAACAATATTTTTATCATCAACAGCTGAAAGTGTATCAATTTTTACAATATTGCCCTTATCGTTAAATTCATATGCAACAGGCTTGTCAAGTACGCTGGCAAGTGCAGTTTTTGCATTTGTCTTAACACCGTTAAACATAATCTTTTCTTCAGTAGGATAAATTACAACCGACTTATTTTTTACAAATAGATTTTTTGTTGTCTGTGCTTCACCGCTGAATTCATCAACGCTTCCTGCAATTTCCTTTACCGAAACATATTCAGGAAGAAGTACCTTCACCTTACAGCCTGCACCCAGACCTGTCATTTCGGAATACTCGTACACATAAGCGTAGTTGTTTTCAAGTTCTTCCTCTTCATAATCAATAAGTGTACCAAGGAAATTAAGGTAACCTGTAACCTTAATGCCGAATTTAATGTCATTTTTTGCCATTTTTTCGTTCATAAAGTATTCAACGCCATCAATTGTAATGTATTCACCATCACGTGAATTTGTAATACCCTCAATAGGTTCTGGACCCTTTACAATACGAATAGCCTCTTTGTTATCGCTAATGGCAATACTTACAACATCACCGGCTTTTATTTCATCTATTGTAATTTCGCTGCCGTCTGATGCAAGTAGTTCAAAGTAAACTTTTTCTTCATCAAGTTTTACACTCTTTGCATTACCTAACAAAAAGCCATTTTTAAAAGAAATAGTGTTGGTTTCTGCTGATACAGCTTCAACAATACAGTCTGTATAATCGTATACAAATACAACATCCGCTATTTCATCATCATTGTTATCAATTGTTCTTACAACAACATTTTCTTTTGCATCAAACTCATTTACAACATTGTATCCAAGCTTAAGTCTGTTGTTTATTATGTATCTTGTTTCAGAGCCAATCTTTACTTTATATTTAGCGCCTGAAATATTAACTTCAAGATAATCAGAAAATACTTTTTCAACCTGAGAACCCGAAAAATCATAAATTACATTGTTAACTGTTGGTGTTATTGCAGTAACATACTCATCCTGATAGTCATTACGAGCAACGTAAAAATCAACTTCCTGACCCACATAACCTTTTATATCCTTAACGTTTACTTCAAATTTTTCTCCGCCAATCTGAAGTTCATTTGCCTTAAGGTTAGCCACAGGCTTGTAAAGGAATGTAGAACTGTCTGCAGTAACTATACCTCTTAGCTTTACAATACCTGTACCTGTTCTGCCGTTAAGATAACTTCTGAAAGTTCTTCCTTCATCAACTTCGTATGAAGGCGCAATGTTGTCATTGTAGTACATAGGAACCATCATAGCTATATCAAGAGCATTATCAATCATCTTCATTATCTGTGTAAATGACATATACTGAACAGATGAATCAATACCGTTTGTAAGCTTTATGTTACCTGCAGTAAAAGTATAGGAGCTCAAAGCATTATCAGCCACTATTTTGTCATAACCAAGAGCATGTACAAGAATTTTACATGCAGCTCCGTATGTAACATATTCCGAAGGATTAAACTTACCGTCACCTATACCGGAAATATATCCCATTTTTGCGAGAAGATTAATTGCCCCCTTATATTCTGAATCTGCAATATCCTTAAAATAAGTTGCAGCATCCAATGACTTTGCAACATCCTGTTGTAACATCATATTTACAACCATCTGTGCAAATTCGTCACGTCTTACAAAGTCACCTTCTCTTTGTGCAACATTCATACCTGTAGTAATGCCCATTGATTCCATATCGAAAACAAGGCTACCACCGGCAGCTGCTGCGGGAACAGCAAGCATAACGAGCATTGCCGTCAGACACAAGAAACTGACAATTTTTTTGAAATTTGTTCTCATGAAAAAACCTCCAATATCACTTATTGCATTTAAGCAAAAATATACTTATTATGATTATATAATAAAAAAACACATATTACAATGCACATAATTGACTAAAAATACAGTATCCTACAAAAAAAAGAAATCCGTTCAGGATTCCCATAATAATTCTTCACACTTCATTTTCACAATAAATTACAATTCAAAAAAATCACCGTATACCACATTGGGTATACGGTGATCAAAATTCAATTTATTCAGTCATTCTCTTATATGCTGCGTTTTCTATTTCAACAAGTCTGTCAAGGTTGTAACCCTTAAGCTCTTTGATATATGAATCCCAATCAGCATCAATGTCCTTTTTACCTGTAATAAATTCATAACGCATCTGTTTTACAAATGAATCAATACCAATTTTGATACTTGATCTTTCATCAAGTTCATCACTTGTATAAACAAGTTTGTATACACGTTCGTCAATTGCCTTTTCATAGAATAGCTTACCGCCATCCTTCCAGTTAGGATCACTGTATCTGTTATGAAGTTCTTCTATTGCAAACGCCTTTGATTCTTGTGATGTATCAGCTGATGACATACCAAGTGAAACATTTGTTCTTCTGAAGCCCGGTGAACCATTCTGCCAATGTGAATTCTGCTTTGAACCCCACTGAAGTACCGGTTCAAGGTATGCAGGTCTGCCCATAAATTCATACATACCAACTGTTGATTCTGTAGGAGCTAACCAGTCTGAACCTTCTTCACCCCAACGTGACCATACTGTCATTTTTTCAGAACACATATAGTCTGCTATACGGAATGCAGTTTCAGGATATTCACAGGCACTTGTAATAAAGAAGTGCTGTGCAGGCATAGTCTGCATATATCTGAATGTTGAATAACCCGGTTTAGCAGGATTATCAAGGAACATAGGTGCATATTCGTGATTTTCACGTCTTGGTGTACCTGCAGTAAGTATTGATGTAGAAGTTGCCGCAAACGTACCTACTGTTATAGTTTCGGCATTAAGAAGTGTCTTAAGTGTTGCATTGTCCTGTGAAAAAGATACAGGGTCAATAAGACCTTCATTATAAAGTGTATTTACATACTTCAAAAATTCCTTGTAACCTTCTGTTGCATAAGCCATTTCAAGTGTGCCGTCTGATTTTTTTGTTATATCATCCACACCTGTTTTTACAAATGCATTTTCAAGAGTCTGAAGCATTGTACCGTCAGCCTGGTCTACCATAGGAATTTCATCTTTTTTACCGTTGCCGTTCATATCATTTTCTTTGAAATATCTAAGTGCAGCAACAAGCTCATCCAAAGTATCGGGAACTTCCATACCTGCTTGTTCAAGCCATGATTTTTTAATCCACAATACTGAAGCAACTTCATTCTGCAATGATTCGTTATATCTTATTACACCATAGATGTTTCCGTCTGACATTGTGATATATTTAAGCAAATCAACGCCTGTTTCAGCCTTATAAGCTTCAACCTGCTCTTTGATATAATAGCTTGAATTTTCATAATAGTCATTAAGCGAAATAAGCACGCCTGAATCACCATATGTAGAAACTACATCAGCTTCAAGAGTTGTGTTGATAATATCAGGAAGGTCCTGACCGGAACTTAGAGTAAGGTTAATTTTAGTAGTTGAATCTGCTGCAGGAAGCAAATTGAACTTAAGGTCAACATTACCCATTCTTTCGATTTCTTTAGTGTACTTGTTTGTGTCATAATCCAAAACATTACCGTTGCTGCTCATCATAATTTCAAGAGGAACTGTTTCCTTTGAAATAGGATCGTGACCCAAAGGATAAAGATTATCCTTGGTGTTGCTGTTTTGTGCTGCATTGTTTCCACCACAGCCTGTAAGCACAGTTGTAACAAGCATAAGGCACATAACAACAAGAGCAATTAATCTCATTTTTTTACTTTTCACATATACCATCCTTTCATAGCCTTGTTTTCAACAAAGCCTTTATAGTTATCTATATTATAAACCAAACTTTTCAAAAAAACAATACACATAATTGTCTAACACAAAAATCGACAATGTACAATATTGTCTTGTTGTGTGTTTTTATTGACATATTAACCCGTGAAATGTTAAAATTATTTCATAAAAAAATTAAAGGAGTTTTGTTATGATTATAGAAAAAAAAGATTTAAAAATAACTACCGAAACCAACTCAAAAGGCGACGTAAAATTACTTTTATCCAACCTTGCGGACTTTAAAGAAAAAAATCCGAAAGTAAAAATGTTTGCACTTGCGGAACTAAAGCCCGGCGAAGAGGTTGAATACCACGTTCATACCGGTGAAAGTGAAAGCTACTACATAATTTCAGGCAAAGGTCTTTACAATGACAATGGTGACGAATTTGAGGTACTTCCCGGAACCATCACCTTTACTCCATCTGGAAACGGACACGGTATTTTAAATACAGGTGACGAAATGCTTACGTTTATCGCACTTATACTGCTTGACTAAGGGAGATTTCAAATATGAAAATTGTAAAAGATATACTTCGGCTTCAAACATTAGTCGGCATTGAAAAGGCATTTGACATGATTGCAGATGCAGGATTTGAAGGTATTGATTACTCAGCCACCGAATGCAGTTCTTTTGAAGGCAACTACAAAGAACTTGCAAAAATGGTGCGTTCCAAGGCAGAAAGCAGAAACCTTGGCATTTACCAGGCACACGCTCCATTACCAACGGGTCTTTTCAATAAATACGGTATGGATTATGTCAAAGAATATACTGCACGTTCTTTGGAGTTTTCAAGCATACTGGGTGCGGAAGCTATAATAGTCCATCCAATACAAGACCCACTTCACAAGCTTGGTGACGAATCTATTTTTGAACGTAATATGGATTATTTTTCTTATCTTCTTCCATATTGCAAAAAATTCAACATAAAAATTGCTATAGAAAATATGTGTAAAACCAACCCCAAAAGCGGTATTGTAGGAGACGGAGTATGCGCTCATCCTCTGGAATTCATACAATATATCGACGCACTTGAAAGTGAATATGTAACAGGATGTATGGATACCGGGCACTGTGCCGCAACGGGAAGAGAGCCTCAGGATGTTCTTCGTATATTAGGCGGAAACAGAATAACCTGTCTGCATATCCACGACAATGACTACAAGTCTGATATGCACTATCTACCATACACAGTAAACCTTGACTGGGAAGAAATATGCAAAGCATTGGCAGACATTGACTACAAGGGGCATTTTACAATGGAAGCCAGCAACTTTATGTCAAAATTCCCCATCGAACTTATACCAACGGCACTGAAATTTGAACACGATGTAGCAAAACATATGGTTGATAAAATAACTGAATATAAAAACAAAAAAATCCTGTAGCCAAAACACTACAGGATTTTTACTCATTTGACGATAATGTCCACACACTTTTTCAAGCCATAATTAACAGGCTTTGTAATAAATCTTATTACATTTGCACATACAAATGCAAAAACAAAATCTATAATTATAATCTGCCACACAGGTATATGCAAGCGTCCGTAACACAAAATGTCGGTTATGTACGAAACAAGGTACATTTCAAAAGAACAGGCGGAAACAAGCTTTACAGGCAATGCCACAACCTTTGGTGCATCAACATTGTAAAAAATCAAAAAGATGCAAACCGCAACAACTGCGTGAGGCAGGGATGCCTCGTTGTTAAAAAACCACCATGCGTGATTCTGTACCGAAAACATATAACAAAAGCCCGTCTCTGCAACTAACGTACCAAGTGCAATAACAGCACATATAACTTTATTTGGTTTTGGTTTATACTCTGCAATGTAAGAACCTATAAAGTAAAAGGCAAATGGGTAAAGATTTTTAAAGAAATCAGGTAAAACCTCTATACCAAATCCCCTTATTGTTACAAACTGTAGGGCAGACGGTAAAAAAGTAAGAAATGAAAGCATACCGATAAGCCATAGTTTTTTTGTTTTATCAATGTTTCTATACATTACATTAAGAAAAGGTATAAGTAAAAACAAACCAATATACATTTCCACATACCAACCGTAGCCGTATTCATAATCAAGAATTTTTATAAAAAGGTCGTAAGCCGATGTTTTGCCCGGAACAAAAAAGTCGGCAACAGCCCCCATAACAGAAATAAAAAAATAAGATACCATAACCGGGATTATGGATGTATAATGCTTTTTATTAAATTCTCTTTTACTTTGAAGATAACCCGTAAGCAAAAGAAAAAGCGGAACACCTGCCCTTACTGCATACCGTAAAAAAACATAACCCGTCCAGGATGCAGTACGCAAATCAACACCAAGCACACCGGTGTGGCCAAGCATATGAATAAGCATAATTGCTATAATCGCTACTGTTCTTACAATATCAAGCCCTGCTTTTCTCTGTGTATTCAAAAAATCACCCTTTTTTTTATGTTTAAATGAATAATATCACAAAACGTCACAAGTGTCAACAAATGCAACATTTTCATATAAAAACTATTGACAAAAGATATCAAAAGTGATAAAATATTTGAAAATGGTTTTAGGAGACGATGATTATGTATTTTAATGCTAAATCAAATTTAAACCTCCTCAGCGCTACTCTCCTCCTCTGTGAGTATAAAGGGTAACGCTATTTGTCGTGTTTAAGTTGCATTAAAATTATATTGTATTCCTTACCGGATATTTTGTAATTTGAAGCTTGCGACCATAGCGGTTGCAAGCTTTTTTATGTAAAGGAGAGATTGATATGCAAAAAATCAGAATTGCAGACATCACATTGAGAGAAAATGATAATTGTTCAGGCACAGGCTACAGTTTTAAAGAAAAAATAGAAATAGCCAAAAAACTCGATAAACTCAATGTTGATATTATCGAAACAGCCAGAATCGAAAACTCCAAAACAGATATCCTGTTTTTACATACTATTTCCCCGCTTCTGGGCAACAGCATTATTTCATGTCCTGTTCAGTACAGCGAAGATTCTATTGAAGCAACTGCCAATGCACTTAAGGATGCAAAATCAAAAAGACTTCATCTTATGGTGCCTACATCCTCTGTACAAATGGAATATATGTGCGGCAAAAAACCAAATGCAGTTTTGGAAATGATTGCAACACTAACAAACAAATGTGCATCATTGTGTGACGATGTTGAATTTTCAGCACTTGACGCAACAAGAAGCGAAAAGAAATTTTTATATCAGGCTATTAAAACCGCTATTGAAAACGGAGCTAAAAACATTACAGTATGTGACTCTGCAGGCGAAATGTTGCCTGAAGAATTCAATGCATTTGTTGAAGATTTATACGCGAACATACCTGAACTTTCACAGGTTTCTCTTGGTGTTGAATGCTCCGACAACCTTAATATGGGTGCCGCTTGTATGATTTCCACTATGAAAGCAGGGGTAAAAACCATAAAAACAACTGTAAGCGGAAACTCATTACCATCAATTGAAACTGCTGCAAAGATAATTAAATCACGCGGTGATTCAATTGGAGTATATTCCGATATCAGTAATACAGAACTTGAACATACAATTGCCCAACTTGTTTCAATGACAGGCGAAAAGAAGAAAAGTCCTACTGCAACAGAAAGCATTTCTTCAAATACTTCAGATATTGTACTTAGCAAGGCAGATGACATAAAAACTGTTTCTGCAGTTATTACAAAGCTTGGATACGACCTTTCTGACGAAGACATTTCAAATGTATATGCTGAATTTGAAAAGCTTGCAGAAAAGAAGCAGATAAGCACAAAAGAGCTTGATGCAATAATAGCAAACACAGCTCTTCAGGTTGCACCAACCTACAAGCTTAAAAACTACGTTATAAACAGCGGCAGCGTTATGGCAGCAACTGCAAACATCGTTTTAGAGAAAAACGGTGAAGAGCTTCAGGCGGTATGCATAGGTGACGGTCCGATTGATGCCGCATTTATCACAATAGAAAAAATTATAGGCAGACACTTTGAGCTTGACGATTTTCAGATTCAGTCGGTTACAGAAGGCAGAGAGGCATTCGGTTCCGCAGTTGTAAAGCTACGTTCAAATGGAAAGCTTTATTCAGGCAAAGGTATTTCATCAGATATAATCGGTGCAAGTATTTCAGCTTACATTAACGCACTTAACAAAATCTGCTTCGAGGAGGCGTAAACAATGAATTTATCTTTTTCTACCAACAGATGGGGCGACATAAGTTTAGAAAACTTTATAGACATTGCCGAAGAATATAAATTTCAGGGTATAGAAATTCACAACATAAATGAAGTTACAACAGAACAGGCTTCTGAAATAAACCATAAGCTTTTGGAAAGCAAAATTAAAATTTCCTGTATTGATATGGTTGCAGATATTTCAGACGCAACAGACGATGCATTTGCAGAATTTTTAAAATGCGTTGAGCTTTGTATCACCTTGCATACACCGTATATAAGAATCAAAGCTTCAACTGACAACAAGGAAAATATATTTGAATTTGTAAAAAAAGCATTACCTGTTGCCGAAAAGAATAACCTTGTAATTCTCGTTGAAACTGTAGGTATATATGCAGATACATCAAAGCTTATAGAGCTTTTAAACAGTTTTGCATCAGATAACCTTGCAGCATTGTGGGATTTGCATTACCCATACCGCGAACACGGTGAATCTCCTGAAACAACGGTAAAAAATCTTGGTGCATACATAAAGCATGTACATATGAAAGATTCTGACGGTGAAAATTCCTACAATCTTGTAGGTGAAGGTTCACTGCCTATTGCAGATATTATGAACGCACTACGTTCAATTAACTTCGATGGTTTTATTTCCATTGAATGGGACCCAAGCTGGGATAACGAAATTACAGACCTTGACATTATCTTCCCACATTTTATAAGCTATATGTCAAGATACAATGATCTTTCAAGAGCAAGCTCTACTCTTTACGAAAACAAAAGAGGGACAGGCAAATTCCCATGGAAAAAAGACACCCTTGTGGAAAAGACATTTTCACAGGTGCTTGATAAAATGGTTGAGGAATTTCCTGACCAGACAGCTATTAAATACACAACACTTAATTACACAAGAACATATTCACAGTTCCGTGATGATGTAGACAACTGTGCAAGAGCACTTATTTCAATGGGTGTTAAAGCAGGTAGCCATGTTGTTGTATGGGCAACTAACGTACCTCAATGGTATATTGCCTTCTGGGCAACTACAAAAATAGGTGCAGTTTTGGTTACAATGAATACAGCCTATAAAATTCACGAGGCTGAATATCTTTTAAAACAGTCTGATGCACATACTCTTGTGATGATTGAAGGCTGGCGAGATTCACACTACAACGAAATTATTGCAGAGCTTTGCCCTGAACTTGAAAGCTTAAAGCCGGGTGAACAGTTGCATTGTAAAAGACTTCCGTTCCTTCGTAACGTAATTACGGTTGACTATAAACAAAAAGGTTGTCTTACATGGGAAGAGGCTATGCAAAGAGCCTCAAAGGTTCCATTGGAAGAGGTTTACAGACTTGCAGCTGCAGTAAGTCCTCACGATGTATGTAATATGCAGTACACTTCAGGTACGACAGGCTTTCCTAAAGGCGTTATGCTTACACACTACAATGTAGTAAACGACGGTAAGTGTATAGGTGACAGAATGGACCTTTCAACAGCAGACAGAATGATGATTCAGGTACCTATGTTCCATTGTTTTGGTATGGTGCTTGCAATGACTGCTACAATGACACACGGTGGAACAATTCTTCCTATTCCTTACTTTACACCAAAGCCGGCACTTGCTTGTATCAATCAGGAAAGAATTACTGCATTCCACGGCGTACCTACAATGTTTATTGCTCTTTTAGAGCATCCTGACTTTGAAAAAACAGACTTTTCATATATGCGTACCGGTATTATGGCAGGTTCACCTTGCCCCGAGGCAGTTATGAACGAAGTTGTTGAAAAAATGAATATGAAGGAAATTACAATAGTTTACGGTCAGACCGAAGCTTCACCGGGTTGTACAATGAGTAGTACAGATGACTCTATTGAAGTCCGCGTTACAACTGTAGGAAGAGCTTTGCCTGAAATAGAATGTAAAATTGTAGACCCCGAAACAGGTGAAGACTTACCTGATAATGTAACAGGTGAATTTGTTGCACGAGGCTATAACATAATGAAAGGCTACTACAAAATGCCTGAAGCTACTGCAGCGGCAATTGACAAAGATGGATGGCTTCACACAGGTGACCTTGCACTTCGTACTCCTGAAGGTAACTATCGTATAACAGGAAGACTTAAAGATATGATTATCCGCGGTGGTGAAAATATTTACCCCAAGGAAATTGAAGAATTTATCTACACACACGAAAATGTGCAGGATGTTCAGGTTATCGGTGTTCCCGACGACCAGTACGGCGAAGAAATTATGGCGTGCATAATCTTAAAAGAGGGTAAGAGTATGACTGTTGATGAAATGAAGCAGTACATACGCGACCATATGGCAAAACACAAAGTACCAAAATATATTGACTTTGTAGATAGCTTCCCTATGAATGCTGCAGGTAAAATTCTTAAGTTTAAAATGCGTGAAAATGCTGTTGAAAAATTAGGCATTAAAAAAGTAGAAGGTATTGTAACACAAGACTAAAAATCACCTACATCGCCTCCCTTGTGCAAAGGGAGGTGTCTTTGTGAAACAAAGACAGAGGGATTGAAAAAAGGATTGATTCAAATGAAAAAATACAAAATAATAGATGCCCATTGTCATATTTATCCTGATAAAATTGCACAAAAGGCTTCTGACAGTACAGGCAACTTTTACAAAATACCGTCACTTCTGGACGGTAAAACATCCACCTTGTTGGAACACGGCAAGATGGCAGGCTTTGACCATTACATAGTACAATCCGTTGCCACAACACCAAAGCAGGTTTCAAGCATCAACAATTTCATTGCAAATTCCGTTGCTGAAAGTGAAGGTAAATTCACAGGGCTTGGAACACTTCATCCCGACAGTGAGGATATAAAGGCAGATGTTGACGAACTAATTTCATTGGGCTTAAAAGGCGTAAAGCTCCACCCCGACATTCAGCAATTTAAAATTGATGACTACCGTATGCTTAAAATTTACGAGCTTTGTGAAGGCAAGCTTCCTGTTCTTATACATACAGGCGATTCCCGATATGACTATTCAAACCCAAACAGAATGATGCCCATATTGGATATATATGAAAATTTAACAGTTATCGGTGCGCACTTCGGTGGTTGGTCTGTATGGGAAGAGGCAACAAATGTTTTAAGCAAATACAAGAACTTTTATGTAGACTGCTCCTCCTCCCTGTATGCTATGACACCCCAAAAAGCAAAAGAGCTTATAATGGCATATGGAACCCACAAAGTTCTTTTTGGCACAGACTACCCGATGTGGAAGCCTGAAGAAGAGCTTGAAAAGTTTTTGAAAATCGACCTTACTGAACAGCAACGTGAGGATATACTATACAATAACACGGCAAAACTTTTTAATATTTAATTGAACTGGCGGTGTGAACATGCTTGATGATAGCTTTAAAACAAGATATAAAAATATCCCTGTGGCAATAAGTGAACAAAACAACTTTAGTGCAACAAAACTTCATAATCACAGCGAATTTGAAATTTTACTTGTAACCTCAGGCTCATGTACCGTATGTATAGCAGGTAATGAATACCCCGCAAAAACCAATGATATTATTTTTATAAACCCTATGGAAACACATGAAATAAATGTAAATTCCGACAAGCCCTATTCACACAAATGTATGTGCTTTGACATTTCTATAATAATGAATAACAAAATTTCGGAAAGTCTGAAAACCGAATGTGAAAGTATAGTTCACATTGTAAAGGAAAATACCATTCACGGCAAATATCTTCGCGAAACATTCGAAAAGGCATTTGTAGAAGTAAAAAACGAAAGTGACACATTCGGTATGGAAGTAACTGCGTACCTTATGCTTATGTTTTCATACATTTTAAAGCACAACCTTATAGATACAAAGTGCAAAAAACCTGCAGAAAACAAATTCTGTTTTTGTGTTCTTGAATATATAAATAACAACTACCGTGAAATAGCAACTTCAAAGCAAGCTGCAGATGCCTGCTATTTAAACCACAGTTATTTTTGCAGAAAATTCAGAAAACATTTCGGCATCAGCTTTTCCGAATATCTTACACGATACAGAATATCTGTTGCAAGAACAATGCTTGAAGAAGACAAACACAGCATTTCAGAAATTTCACATCTTTGTGGCTTTGACACACCAACATACTTTTCAAAATGCTTTAAAAATCTTGTTGGTTTACTTCCTTTGGAATACAAAAAAGGTAAAAGGAGTTTATAAAAACTGTCAATAGTGTTGTAACATCATACCAATTTAATATGCTATAATAATCACATACTAAGGTATGTGATTTTTTTATAGAGGTGATTTTATGAAAAAAACCGCAATTGTGTATGGCGTACTTGAAAATGAAATTCAAAAAAGAGCATTGGAGCAAATATCATCAATTGTTCTGGAACACACTCTGGAATATCCTCCCTGTATAAAATATTCTGATATGAAATGTACCGACAACTTCAGATATATCTACATAGGTACAAAAAGCAGTAATCCGTATATTGCAAAAAATTCTTCTGCACATCTTTCCAAAGAAGAAGAATACAACATAGACGTTTTGGATGACAGAGTAATTATAGAAGGCTACGATGATGCAGGAGTGCTTTACGGGTGCATTGATTTTTATAACAAATACATTGTAAAATATGAAAACACAGACAACGGAGACATTGATTTCATCAATGTTTTTGAACAGGAAAAGCTTTTTGAATTTTCCTGCACTTCCTCACCATCAACAAAACATCGTGGCATATGGACATGGGGACACGTCATTTATAATTACAGAAATTTCATTGATAATATGATGAAGCTTAAACTGAACACAATTATAATATGGAATGACTTTGTACCGACAAATGCAAAAGATATGATTGAATATGCCCATAACTGTAACATAAAGGTTATATGGGGATATTCCTGGCTATGGGATACAAAATGTGCCGAAGTAAACATTAATAACATTTACAACAACATTGACTCTGTATTGGACAAATACGAAAAAGAATATAGCAATCTTAATGTTGACGGAATATATTTTCAGTCATTCACAGAGCTTAATCAGGATAAAATCGGCGATGTTCTTATAGCAGAAGCAGTAACAAATTTTGTGAACGAAACAGCCTCAAGATTTTTTGAAAAATTCGGAGAAATTGAACTGCAGTTCGGACTTCACGCCACCTCGGTTAAAGAAAAACTAAACTACATTAAAAAAACAGACCCAAGGGTAAGACTATATTGGGAAGACTGCGGAAGCTTCCCATTTGCATATTGCCCCAAAGAAACAAACAATTACGAAAAAACAAAAGAATTTACAAAAGAAATTGCCAACCTTCGTGAAAACGAAAAATTCGGTGTTGTTACAAAGGGCATAGTAAAGCTTGACTGGAAAACATTTGAGCATATTCCGGGGCCGGTTTATATTAACAAATGCTCAAAACCCTTGGCACACAACCGTATCGATAGAAAGAATAAAATGTGGCGGTATGTTCAAGCCTACTGGATGACAAATGCCGATAAGGCACTTGATATGGTTAAAACAATGTGTGATGAAACAAATGGTAATTTATATATTACAGCCCTTGTGGAAGACGGAATGTTTGAAGAAAACATTATGTTCCCTGTTGCACTATTTTCTGAAATAATGTGGGACTGTAATGCAGATGTAAAAAAACTCACAAGTGACGTAGCACTTAGAAGTTATGTTGAATTTGCATAAGGAGAATTAAAATGAACTATAAAAAAGATTTATTAAACATTCTTAAATTTTGGCTTGATAACAGCATTGATTATAAAAACGGCGGTATTTTCACCTGCCTTGACCGTGAGGGCAACATATACGGCAGAGAAAAAAGTGTATGGTTTCAGGGAAGAGCATTATGGACTTTTTCTAAAGCCTACAATGTTGTAGAAAAAAATCCCGAATACCTGAAAGCTTCTAAAAACATATATGAATTTTTGCCAAAATGTACCGATACAGATGGCAGAATGTTCTTTAAGGTAACCGAAGATGGCAGAGAAATACAAAAAAGAAGATATTATTTTTCCGAAACCTTTGCCGCAATAGGATGTGCGGAATACTACAAGGCAACAGGTGACGAAAAAGCACTTACAGATGCCGAAAAGTATTTTGATGTAGCATTTGAGTGCTTTAGCGGGGTAAGAAAAACAGAGCCGAAAACAAACCCCGAAACCTGCAATATGAAAGCTCTTTCTCCGGTTATGATTATGCTTTCTACCGCACAGACAATGCGTAGTATAACCGGCAACCAAAAATACAATGATATTGCCAAAAGTTGCCTTAACGAAATATTAAAGGGTGGCTTTTTAACAGAAAAAGCACTTCTTGAAAGCGTAAATGCCGATGGTGAATTTTGCGATACCCCTACAGGAAGAACGGTAAACCCCGGTCATTCTATGGAAGCGGCATGGTTTTTAATGCTTGAGGGCATCGTAACAGAAAACAAGGATGCCGTATTGGCAGGGAAAAAAATAATAGATATCACCTGGCCTTTAGGTTGGGATGAAAAAAACGGCGGTATTATTGCTTTTACGGATTTAATGAAAAAACCTCCTGTTCAGCTTGAGTGGGATATGAAATTGTGGTGGCCTCAATGCGAAACCATGATAGCCCTTCGTCTTGCATATATTCTTTTTAATGATGAAAAATACATCAAAATGTATGAAACAGTAAAGGATTATTGCAAAAAATATTTTGCAGATAATGAATTTGGCGAATGGTACGGCTATCTTCACTATGACAATACCGTATCCACAACACTTAAAGGAAATATATTCAAAGGTCCTTTCCACATTCCGAGACTTTATATGATTATGTCTGTACTTGATGAAAACGGTAATATTGAAAAATACATATAATGGAGAATAATTATGAATATGTTCAATTTAATTTGTGAAGATATAAAAGGTAACAAAATCAACATCATCCCAAAAGTTTCCGAAAACAAAGATACAATTATGCTGACTGTTTCAAAAGAACAGTTAAAAAATAAAAAAATCAATATACTTCGTGCAGAATCACAGTTAACAACTGTACCATATGATGAAAAAGGATATATGTTTTTCCCCACCAACTTTGATTACGGCGTAGTAAAATGCGATTTTAAAAAGAGAGAAAACGCAAAGTTCTGTTCTGAGGTTTCCACTATGCCCGTATGCGGTATTTGCGAAAATGAAAAAGCGCTATTTGTTCACATAACAGGAATGGCAAGCGATGTACGCTTCCTTGCGGAATACAACGACGGAATATACAAAATAAGTCCTGAATTTTTACTGGAAGGCGACAATGCCGACGAAGATATTGTAATATTATACAAAAAAATGCCATATGCCTCCTACTCCGCTATGGCAAAGGCTTACAGAAAATATCAGATGGAGGTTAATGGTGTAAAACCTTTAAAAGACCGCATAAATGAACGGGCAGAACTTCTCGAGGCAACAGATTGCCCTGAAATACGTATACGTATGGGTTGGAAACCTCAACCCACACCTGTACGCAGACAAACAATTGAAAACGAGCCACCTATGAAAATTGCCTGCGACATACCTACTCTTCATAAAATAATTGATAAAATGAAAGAAAAAGGTATAAAAAAGGCTGAACTGTGCCTTGTAGGATGGGGGCCCGGCGGTCACGACGGCAGATTCCCTCAACATTACCCCTGCGACCACCGCTTTGGTGGAGATGACGCACTAATGGAATTTATTAAAAAAGCGCAAAGCTATGGTTATATGGTAACCTGCCACAGCAACAGCAAGGGAGCATACGAAATTGCAGATAACTGGAACAGAGATTTACTTACTATGCATATAGGAAAATCAGGAAATCCTGAACCATGGTTGCGTGAAGATTATGCAAAAGACGGTCTTCAGGGCGGTGACCCATGGCATGTTTGTGCAAAGCCTGCATACGAACACTATGCAAAAAACGATTTCCCCATAATCAGAAATTACGGCTTCAGGGGACTTCACTATGTAGATGAACTTACAGCCTGTGCGCCCATAAAGTGTTATAACAAAGAGCATCCTACATCCCGTAAACAGGTAATTGAATATTACCGCAAAATTGCAAAACTTTCAACAGAGCTTTTTGGAGGTTTTCAGTCAGAAGCATGGTTTGATTTTATAAATGCAGACGTAGATTATGTTTTATATACATCCGTAGAATCCAAAGTAACTCACAACCACAATCCATTATTTGACGAAATAATACCATTCTGGGTTTTGACATACCACGGTCTTGTTATGTCAAACGCCACATCAAAAACTGTTAACTATCCTATAAAAACAGAAGCAGACCGACTTAAATTCATAGAGTACGGCAGTCGCCCTCTGCTTTATATCAATAGTAAATTCTGCGGACGTGACTGGATGGGCACAGAAGATTTATATTCTGATTCAGATGAAGCAATTGAGGCTTCTGTTGATGCAATCAAAAAGGCATCAGAGGAATATGAACCGCTAAAATATTTACAGTTTGAATTTATGGAAAATCACGAAAAATTATCCGAAGGTGTATACTGTGTAACATATTCTGATGGAACGGTAATTACAATAGATTATAACAAAGAAGTATACAACATCAAAAAATCGGGAATGTAAAAAAAGAGGGACTGAATTTTCAGTCCCTCTTTATCATTTCCACGAACATTCCAAAAGTCCGTCTTTATTAACTTTAATTTCTGTACCGTAAGGCTTGCACATATCTGCAAGATATTCATAAATTTCCGGATTGTCACTTTTAAACGGAAGCCCCATATCTGCCTTATTTCCATCCATAGACATTTCAATAGGCATTAAAACAAGTTTTGTCATTTTTGTACCTTCAGTTTCCCAATAAGGAATAACTGCACGAAACATTCTCTTATCAGTCATAAGACCTACCGTAAAGTCCTTTGAACGTTTCTTTAAAAGCTCGTGTACGGTTGAGGCAGATGTAAGTCCGTGTTTGCAAAAAAAGTCTTCGGGTGCAAATTCTACGCTGTAAAGCTGAAGTACAAAGTCACCAAGAGAATAGAAAATCGGGCAATCCTTATACACCTCAATAGGACGTAAAAGATGTGGGCCGTGACCTATAATTGCATTTGCACCAACATCTATACAATGATGTGCAAAATCCACCAAAAACTGTGACGGATTTTCCTTTGCATCACCGCTTATCTGGTGTGAGTGAACAGATACCATAATATAGTCCGCCTGTAGCTTTGCTTCATATATGGCTCTTTCAACTCTTTTTATATCCTGCTCGTTAATTTTCATAACGTGACGTGACTCTTCGCCAACTACAAATTTAAGTTCACCAAGTTCACACTCATTTTCATTTAAATCTGCAAAGTACCCTTCTTTTCTTGTAATTTCTTTTTCTGCATTTATATTTGTAGCCTTTGCTATTCTTTTTATATGTTCAAGCTCTTCCTTAGGAAGCTCAATATACCTTTGAATACGAAGTCCGTTTATACCCGGGCGACCCTTTACACGTGGTGACTGCTCACCTGCCATCATAGAAGGGTCAAAGTTGGTGTTTACAGATATAAGCGCAACTCTGCCTCCCTTTGTGTCAAGATATTTAGGGGCCGAAGCTTCTGCAAGGTTCATTCCCACACCGCTGTGAACAAGCCCGCTGTTATCAACTGCTTCCATAGTTTGTATAAAACCATCATAGAAAAAGTCCATAGCGTGATTATTATTAAAAGTGGTCATATTAAAACCAAAAGGCTTTATACTGTCAAGAACATCAGGATTTGTACGAAGGTATGTTCCTCCGCTGAAAGCAGATGCACAGGTTTCACCCTCATAATTAAGAGTAGTTTCAAGGTTAAAAAAACGCGCATCCCCCTGAGCAATAAAAGGTGCAAGCTGTGAAAAGCCTTCGTAGTCCTCATAAATTTTTCTTTGAATAATCATATCTCCTACTGCGGTAATTTTCATTTTTTAAGCCTCCATTAACTTTTCAGATATTTTAATAGCGGATTTTATACCAGTTACAATGGATTCTTTATCCATGCACTCTTCTCTTGTATGTGTACCTGTATGTGTATTAACACCTACACAAAGGGCAGGTATACCCATTGATAAAGGAATGTTGCTATCGGTAGAAGCACTTGTAAAAATAACTTTTTTGCCAACAACCTCTTCTATTACAGGAACAATCAAAGCCTTTAAGCTTTCAATTTTTTCAGGTTCTATGCTTGCACAAGGTCTGTCACCCACTTTAGTAACCTTAATACTTACTTCATCTGTCTGTGCTTTTTCAAAAATTTCTTCAAATTTTTTCTGCATATACTCAAGACATTCTATGTCGTCAGAACGGTATTCACAAAGAATCTGCGCATTTTGTGCTATGGTATTAACAGATGTTCCTCCGGAAATATCACCTACATTATATGTAGTTTTAGCACCAACCTTTTCAGGTACTTTAATTTCATATATTGCATTAACTATCTGTGATATAGCATGAATTGCATTTTTCTTACCAAAAGCACCATATGAATGTCCACCCTCGGTAAACACCTCAACCTTGTATCTGTGTGAACCCACACATCTGTCATAGACAACTTCAAGGATACTGTCGAATGTTATAAACTGCTTAACCCTGCTGCCGTAATCTGCAAAAAGCTTTCGGGTACCTTTTAAGTTTCCAAGCCCTTCTTCACAGGAATTACATACAAACATTACACCGTTTTCAGGCTTATAATTATTTTCAACAAAGTATTTTGCCATCATAAGCAATGCCACCACACTTGCTGTATCATCGGCAACCCCGGGTGAATGTATATTTTTACCGTCATCTATATATGGCATAGGCTCCAAATCAGGAAAAACGGTGTCTGTATGTGCGGCATACACCGTAATTTCATTGCTGTTTTCGCAATTCAAAGGGAAAATAACGTTAAGAGCTTCGTCGATATATACACCTTCTGCCCCAATGGTTTCAAGCCATTTTTTACAGTATTCTGCCCTTTTTGCCTCCATACCCGACGGTGCAGGAATTTTACAAAGTTCTTCTAAAGTGTTGTAAATTTCAGCTCTGTTTTTTTCAACAAATTCTGTCACCTTGTTCATAATAAATCATCCTTTCACACATGAGTATAATACATTTCTTAGTCTTGGCGCATAACAGGACTCACGGGGATTCAATATATGCTGTGAAAAAACCATAGCAAGATTAAGTTCAGGGTCAGCAAGTGTTGAAGACCCTGCCGCTCCGCTCCATCCGAATTCTCCAATTGAACCAAGGCTTCCTGTTACTGCTTTATCTACAAGTGTACGCACCCCAAGACCATAGCCATAGCCCTTAAGGTCAGGCCATACAAAGCCTTTAAGCTGTTCTTTGCTAAGTTGATTTGTACGCATAAGGTCAACTGCACCTTCAGACAAAATTCTCTCTCCGTTTACACCCATCCCCCTATTGGCAAGGGCTGCAATAAGCTTTATATAGTCGTCGGGGTTTGATATAATTCCGGCACCACCGCTGTCTACAAGTTTGCCGACACATTCGCTGAATTTATTGTGTTTATCCACTTTAACAATGCATCCCTTTTGTGTGGAATTACTCATCTGCAAACGCACAATGTCCTTTTCCCCTTCGGTTTCGTAGGAATACTGTTGTGCCATAAGTTCATACTTTTCTTCCGGTAAATGGAAACAGGTTTTTGTCATACCAAGAGGTTCAAAAATGTTTTCCGTCATATAATCCTCAAATTTTTTACCTGAAATTATTTCAATTACAGCACCTAAAATATCGTGACACAAGCTATATTGCCAACGTGCACCCGGTTCAAAATCCAAAGGTCTGTATGCAAGTGCTCTTGCATAGGAATTAGTAGTGATTTTTCCACCACCAAGCTCTTTGGCTTTTTCAAATAAAGCATCATCTCTTATGTAATTGAAGCCTGCGGTCATCGTAAAAAGATGGCGCATTGTAATATATTTATCAGCCTTTTTAATGTTGCCGTCCGCATCCTTCACTGTTATATCCTTAAAATCGGGAATAAACTCGCAAACAGGTTCATCAAGCAAAAACATACCACGTTCATAAAGCTGCATTGCGGCAGTTACAGTTGCCACCTTTGTGCAGGAATACATATTAAAAAGTTCATTTCCGTTAAGTTTAATTTTATTTTCTCGGTCAGCATATCCTGCCTGATGTCTGAAAACCTCTTTTCCATCCTTATATACAACGGCACAGCAACCGGGCGAAAATTTTTCAACCCAGTATTCCATAAAATTTTCAAGGTTTTTAAAATTCATTAAAATCACCCTATCCTTTAATACTCAACAACTACCGAACAATGGCATTCAAGCTTCGGTAAAACAAACTCAACCTTGCCCTTGTTTGTTGCAAATTCAAGCTCATTACCGGAAACGCCCTCGTATACTCTCTTTATATTTTTATCGGTATTAAC
>JAZQAN010000036.1:0-4884 GCA_045545235.1 Clostridia bacterium
AATTGCTTGATACCCAAAGAACAATATAGGAGTAATATATTATGAAAAGATTGTCATTTGTGTACATAGTATTGGCAAGTATCCTTTGGGGTACTTCTGGGATTTTTGTGCATTATCTTGCCCCGTTTGGGCTTACCTCGCTCCACATGACCTTTATCAGAAGCGTAGTTGCCTTTTTATCTTTATTTTTGTATACATTTATATTCGATAGAAAGTTATTTCAAGCAAGTGCTAAAGAAATAATTTTGTTTTCGCTTGGCGGCGTTTCGTTCTTTGGCACAGCAAGCTGTTATTTTTATTCAATGCAACTGACTTCAATCTCAACTGCTGTTGTTTTGATGTATACAGCACCTGTTTTTGTGATGATTTATTCAGTTTTATTCTTAGACGAGAAGCTCACCAAAATCAAGGTTATTTCTATGATATTGATGATAGTGGGTTGCGCATTGGTTTCAGGCGTTATAGGCGGTCTTAAGTTTGATGTTGTAGGTATTTTGTTTGGCTTTCTTTCAGGGATTTTATACAGTGCATATAACATCATTACCAAAATAAATATGATAAATAAAAGCAATCCGGTTTCGGCAAATTTTTATGGCTTTTTAGCGGCAATGCTTGTGACGATGTTTGTATGTAATCCAGGTGAAATACCTGCAATTGCTATGCAAAAGCCTGTATTTATATTACCCGTTATGATAGGGTTGGGACTTGTTACCTGTATATTCCCATATTTTCTGTATACGCTTGCTCTCAGAGTTATTCCTGCAGGTACGGCTTCATCACTTGGAATAATCGAACCAATGTCGGCAAGCTTGTTTAGCGTTATTTTGTTTAAAGAGGAACTGAGTGGAGCTTCCTTAACAGGAATAGTGTTAATTCTTGCGGCGGTTTATCTTCTAAACAAAAATGAGGAGTAAAAAAGTATTAAAAAATATAAAAAACTCTTGCAAATTTTGAAACAATGTGTTATTATATATAAGTCGTATGCGGATATGGCGGAATTGGCAGACGCGCATGGTTCAGGTCCATGTGAGAGCAATTTCATGCAGGTTCAAGTCCTGTCATCTGCACCATATCGGAGCAAGGTTTTATTGCTCCGTTTTTCTTTGTAAAAAACATCCGCCGATATCCTAGTTTATTGTTTTACATAAGGTCCTGCTCGGCATACCTTTTGTTTGTAACTGCCGTTATAATGTCAAGCTTCCATTTAGAAAGTTTGGGCTTTAGAAAAGACACGTATAAAAAGAAGTGAAATTCGTATGCAGAATGTCACTTCTTTTTGTATTTTTAGCATGAATAGAATATTATGAATAATTGCTACATCATAAGCTTTGATTTTATTGTCTTAATATAATTTGTCGGCGCTTGGTTTTCGTATTGTTTGAACGTATGGCTGAAATAATGTACTGATGAAAAACCAAGCAGTGCAGAGATTTCAGTAAGGTTATGGTTGCCTTGACGAAGAAGGCGTTTTGCTTCCTTAATTTTCAACCTATTTACGTATGAGATTAGTGTCATACCGCATGAGGAACGAAATTTTGAGCACAATGTAGTCTTGTTTGTTCCGAATAAAAAGCACAACTCTGAAAGACGAATTTTCTGCTTATAGTTTTCGTTTAAATATCGGCATATTTCCTGTATTTTGTCATCGGAAAGCTCTATGTTTTCTTCCTTTTCAACATTCATATATCCACGTATTAGCTCAATAAAAAAGATTTCCAGCTTAAGTTTCAACATCTGGTCTGCTCCAAAGGGACAATCGGATCTTTTTTTCATATCCTTCTGGTTTGGAATGTCATAAGGCGGAAGGAAAACATTTCTACCCTCCTTTACAATTTCAGTAAGCAGTTTTTTCTGGCTATCCGTGAGAATAACTGGAGATTGTGAAAAACAATCAAGCTCACAGGCATTACATTCAAATCCGATTATAATTACATTTGCCACATCATTTTCAGGGCAGGAAAGAGAATGAATTTCATCAGCTTTGTGAATAAGTAGCTCATTCTCTTTTAAAATTCCTGTATAATTTTCTGCATCAACAGTAATAAACCCGCTGTCTACATATACAAGTTCCCTAAAAGAATGCTTATCACGAAAGGTATGATACTGCTTTGTAAACTCAAAATAGTGTATATTAGCCATTTTTGTAACACTAATGACCTTTTTAAAAGATTTCAATTTAAACTCCATAAAAAACCTCATAAGAACATATGTTGATAAAAACATTTTATCATATAAATCACCTAAGTTCAATATTTAAATTAAATTAAATAAATTTAATATTTTATAAAAACTATTTAATATTTTCTAAATACAAAACTATTAGGAAATTGTATAATTTAAGTATCAAATAAATTAAAAGGAGTGGTTTTATGTCAAGAATTTGCATACCTGATTATGAGTACAAGGAAAGAATAGCGAAAGCTGCAAAGCTTGTACAGGAAAAAGGATTAGATGTTATGGTAGTTTGCTCAACAGAATCAGACTACGCAAACGCAAGATATTTTAGTGGCTTCTGGCCTTTGTTTGAGCGTGCGGGTGTTGCTATTTCAGCAACAGGTGAGGCTGCGCTTATGGTAGGTCCTGAGTCTGCAATTTTTGCAAAGGATTTTTCTAAAATTGATAAGATTTTTGTACTGAAGGAATTCAGAGAATCAGCAGACCCTTCATATCCTGAACTTAAGGCTGATACATTTGCAGATGTATTTAAGAGTATCGGTGTTACGGGTGAAAATATTAAAATTGGTCTTGGAAGCTATGTTGAATGTACACTTCCTATCTTCAATGGCTTAAAGGACAGTTTCCCAAAAGCAGAAATAACAACTTGCAGTGACATTATGGTTACTCTAAGAAAAATTAAGAGTATAAATGAGCTTGCTTGTATTAAGGAAGGATTCAGAATTATCGAAATTGCAACTGATGAAGTTATCCGTAATTTGAAGCCTGGTGTTACAGAACTTCAAATGGTCGGAATAGCACAAAAGGTTATTTACGAAGAAGGCGCAGAGTACGAAGGACTTCCTATGTACGTATTCAGCGAAAAGTCAACAAGCCACGCAATTAGCCGTTCTACATACAGAACAATTAATAAGGGTGACATTGTTCAGTTAAATCTATCTGCTAAAATTGACGGATATTCACCAGCTATTGGTCTTCCGGTTGTTATGGGCAAGCTTGAGGGCAGACGCCGTGAAATCGTTGATTTCTGCTTAAAGGCACATGACTGGACAACTGAGCAAATTAAAGCAGGTGTTTTGGCTTCTGATGTTGCAAAAGGTTTCTACAAACTGTTTGAAGAAAACGGCATGAAGGATAACTTTGTTTACGGACCTTGTCATGGAACAGGTATGATTGAAGTTGAAGCTCCTTGGATGGAAACAAGTTCAGATTACATCTTAGAGCCAAATATGACTTTCCAGGTTGATACATTCATTTCAGGCGATGGATTTGGTGTACGTTGGGAAAAGGGTATAGCTGTAACTGAAACAGGTTGTACATCTATGACAGATTACCTTAAAAAAGGAATTATTGAACTTGACTTTTAATTAAAAGAGAGGAAAAGAATATGTCAGTAGGAAAGAAAGTATGGATCATTCCGGATTGTGAGCTTCCGCAGGAAGGCGAAGGTGTTTTAAAAGGACACGAATCGGTTATAATTGTAAATGATTCGGAAATTGATGCAGAGATTGACGTTAAAATTTATTTTGCAGATAAGGAATCATATAAGGACATAAAATGGCACGTTGGTGCTGATAGAGTAAGATGCTTCCGCATGAATAATCTTGAAGATATGTGTGGATTTAGTGTCCCATATGAAACACAATATGCAATGAAAATTTCAAGTAATACGCCTGTTGTGCTTCAATACGGCAGACTTGATAACCGTCAGGTAAACTTGGCGTATTATACAACACTTGGCTACGGTGAATAAAGGAGGGATTTTAAGTGGAACTGAATATGAGTTTCCCGAAAGAGCTTGAATATGTAAAAAAGAACAGAATCCCAGTTGTTATGTGTGGCGGAACAGTTGAATATCACGGACCTCATTGTTCATACGGCTGCGACACACTTGTTGCGGAAGGGCTTATTAAAAAGCTTGCAGCGGAAAAGGAAATGATGATTGCTCCTACTGTGTATTACAGTCCGTCAAGTTATGCCGTTGCAGATGAAACAAGCGGAACGGTACATATTGATGAAGATGTGTTTGAAGCATACCTTTTTCAGATTTTTACCAATATGCTTTATGCAGGACTTCGCAATATTTATGTTGTTATTCACCACCAGTTTGAACAGGAAAACTTAATGCCGATGACACTCTCATATATGAAGGCAGCAAAACGTGCCACAATGAGATACCTTGAAAATACACAAGGTAAAGGATGGTGGGGAAGTGAAAATTATGCTTCCTATTATGAATCACTTGGTGGCGGTGATGATCCGTTTAGCTGGATTAAGGTTATTCCTACCATGAGCACAGAGGTTCAGAATGCGACAGGTTATGATCACGCAGGAAAATATGAATGCTCAATTCTTATGTCACTTTATCCTGATGCGGTTAAAAAGGAGCGTATTGGTGATATTAAGCATTGGTTCACAGAAAGTGCAAAAGATGCTTCAAAAGAGATTGGTGATGAAATGGTAAAAAAATCACTGGAATATCTGCGCAACAAAATCGTTTAATAAATTATGTTATAAAAAATCATCTTGAAAGCTATTTTCAAGGTGATTTTTTTGCTTACTTGCTAAACTGTACACAGGCAATTTTATGTTTACAAGGTCAAGCTGAGTGATTTGATGTAAAAATTGTAAAAAGATTGACTTGGAAAAATTAATGTGCTATAATGCAAACGACAAAACCGATTTCAGATAAATTCGCCTTCAGGCGAG
>JAZQAN010000037.1:0-22114 GCA_045545235.1 Clostridia bacterium
GTTTAATGCAGGTATTGACATTATAAAATATGTTATGGAAAAGGTGCCGTCTGTTAAGAAAATAGGAGGTCATGGTGAGTTTATGGCAACTGCCTGCCCGGGTAAATACTTTCCCCTTGCAGAATTTAAGACTTTGAAAAAGAGGGAAACCGCATCAAAAGAGCTTACATCTGTAAATGACATTGTGTGGGAATATGCCCACAGAGGCATTATAACCGACACACCCCTTTGGCTAAAAAAGCTTGAAGAGGATAAGAATTCCTACTGGCTTGCACGAAAGGCACTTAATTACATAAGAAGTATTGAATAGGAGGGGTTAAAATGGCAAGTAACAAATGGCTTAATATGACACCTGAAGATATGAAGAAGATTGAGGTATATAAAAATCAATGGCATGATGGAAATGAAGCACAAAAGGCACAAGCCCATCAAGCGGCACAGGGAATAAAAGACAGATACGGCATAAGTGAAAGCGAAGATATAAACTTGGGGCAATTAACAACTTATCGCAAAGCCGCAGAAGAACAGGACAGAATAAATAAGCAAAGGCAGGGGTTGTTGACCAACATAACAAATTTCAACAATACCCAAAGTAAGCAAAGCGCAGAAGCCTTAAAAAATTTTAAATATGACCCTTCATCTGATGCGGCATATCAAACTTATGTAGATATGTACAACCGTCAGGGGCAAAGTGCCGCAAAGCAAACACTTAATAATGTAAATGCCGCAAATATGGGAAGAAACAGTTCATACGGTGCGGCGGCAACTGCACAGGTTCAGCAGGCATATGCACAAAAGGCAAGTGAAATGATACCTACACTTGCGGAGCAGGCATATAATAAGTTGCTTAATCAATACAACGTAGACAGAACCGTTGAGACAGATGAACTTGAAAAATACATAACGGCATATAATACCATACTCGATACCCAAAAAACTGACAGCGAATTAAAATATCAGGATTCGGTAACAAGACAAAATTTATTTGATTTAGGTTCTGATGAGCAATTCTTAAATATCGAAAGAGCTAAAGGTATTGAAAGTCTGGATAAAGACATTGAGGGTAAAGAGCTCGCAAATGAAGAAGCAAGGCTTTTGGTAGAGGCACTACCTCAAAAACTAAAAGATGAAGCAACGCAGAGAGCGCTTAACCTTACAACCAGCTATTGGAATAATGTCGGTTTGTCAGCCGAGGCCCGAGAAAAACAAGTAGCGGCAGATATTGCGGCACAGTTTGGTATCCCAATGGCGGCGGCAGCGCTTATAACGGCAGAGGCGAATGCCAAAGTAGACCAAGTTACTGCAGAACACGCAGGCGAAAACGCAGATTTGGACATTGACAAGAAAAGAACAGAAAATAAAATTTTAGAATATGATGCCGCAAAGGCAAAGGCAGAATATGAGGCACTACCTCAAAAACTAAAAGATGAAGCAACGGGAAGAGCGTATGACCTTACAGCTAAATATTGGAATAATGTTGGTTTGTCAGCCGAGGCACGTCAGCAACAAGTAGCGGCAGATGTTGCGGCACAGTTTGGTATCCCAATGGCGGCGGCTCAATATATAACGACACAGGCAGAAGCGACAATTGCACAGGCAAATGCCGGTAACATTGGTACAAAGATTGCTTTGGAAAACCAAGCGGCAGGGGCAAATATTGCGGCTGTACAGGCTGATACTGCATATACTAAAGCCAATACGGGGTTAGTAACCGCCAAAACAGAAACGGAAAATGTGACAAACGGAGGTACTCCGGTAGTGTACACTACACCAACTACTACACCAACTACTACAACAAATAATTATGATGTTAGTGATTATGTTACAGCTTTAAAAACAAACTTTGCCGGACAAATTAAAAATGGAAAAATCACTTTATTCAGAAGTAATGCTAAAGATTTTACGAAGCCTGCAACCAAAACTTTGACCGTTGAGGAAGTTGCAACAGGGCTTAAGAATGGCACAATCAAGCTTGGGGCAAACAATGCTCTTGTGTATTAATGGGAGGAATATAAATGTCAATTCTTACAAAAGTTTTAAAATGGTTTACAGATGACGAGGAAGAAAAAAAGAAAAAGGCGTTACCCAAAAAAGAAAAAACAAAATCTTTACCAAAGAAGCAGGAAAAAAAGGAGGTCTACGGACCTCCTGTAGCTAAAAAAGAAAATAATTTGCCCCAAAAAGAAGAAACAAAACCTTTACCAAAAAAGCAGGAGAAAAAGGAGGTTTACGGACCACCAGTGGCAAACAAAACCGAAGCTAAAAAAAATAACACATACAATTTAAAAAGTTATGAAGAGCTTGTAAACCCCGTAAAGACGCGGACATTTATGAAACAGGAGGATTGGACAAATCCGCAAAAGGTACAGGAACATTTTGAAACCTTGCCAAAACCGAAAAAATGGAATGAAAAATTAAACCGCAAAGACTACCTTCAGGGGGATGATAAAGCTGACGTAGTTAATAAATTTATAGGTACTTATGGGGCTGATAAGTTATCAGATGACATAGATAACTTGAATATGTACAGTGATGTTTATGACCTTGCCAAAAAAGTGAACAATTTAAGGGTACAAATTAAATCAGATAAGTTTCATGGAGTAAACAACCCTGAAAATGTGATAAATCTGTATATTTACGAAACGGCACTTCGGGAAAAAGCGAAAAAAGACAGCAGTTACGATTCACCTAAACTGACCGAATCTAAAAAAATTGAACCGATTTTAAAGTGGGGCGAACCTAAAGAACGTGACGACGTTGAATATTATGTTAATTCTTACAGCGCCTCGTTGAGTGAAGATGGCAAAAAGAACAGCACAGTAAGAAAATTTGCAGACCGCAGAAAAAGCGATGAAGAACAGGCAGAAAAACAAAGGGCATATAAAGAAAATATGCTTAAATTTGAAAACGTTGCATCAAAATACAAAATTAAAGCTGAAGATTTTACATATGCTGAATTTGAAAAGTGGAAAGATGCAAATGATGTTAAAGGTTATAGTAACCCTGAGGATTACACAGGAACAATTACATATTTCTCGAAAAATAAAGACGCAGAAAAAGATGCTGCAGTTTTGGCACAACTCGCAGAACAAAACGGCAAAGAAAAAATGGCAGAGCAAAAAACAGGGGTGGCGGAGTCAACTGCTGCGGGTTTTGTAGAAGGCCTTGCCGGGTGGTTACATGATGCGAATCAAAAATCCCAATTTTCGGCAGCAGGATTAAACCCCAAGGCATTTGTTGCACCTTCGGAAGTACTTAGAGAACAGGCTTCAGAACATCCTGTTGCGTATACAATGGGTCAGATTGGTGGTAATCTTGCGGTTACTTTGCCAGCAAGTTCTGCCGTTAGTGGTCTTTTGGGGATGAGCTCAACTTTTGCATCTATGCCAACATGGGCACAAGAAGCTATTAAAGATTTTGTTACGTTTAGTTCAACAAGCGGATTAAAAACAACGGTTCAAACAGGAAGTTTGAAAGAAGGTGCGAAGGCTGCTTTTCGTGACGGATTAAGCGCTATGGGAGGCGGTGCGGCAAGTGGAAAAATTGCATCGTTACTTGATGACTTTTTTGCAAACCCTAATTTGGTAAATAACACATGGAATACTATGCTAAAACGCAGTAAACCGTTTGTTGTGGGTGCAAGTGATATGGCGGGTGAAGGTATAACAGATGCCGCATATGCAGGTATAACAGGTCAGGAACAGAGAACGGGGCTTGATTGGTTGGCGGACGGCGGTACAATGTTTGCATTTGGTCTTATAAATTCTGCATTTGGAAATAAAGGTTTAAAAAATGTTGAAACAGGCAAACAAAAAGCCGATGCATTTATTGACAGCTATACTGCATACAGAGAAAATCCAAATGCAGAAACGGCAAAACGGCTTATAAAAGATGGAAACTCTTTGAAACGTGCAATTGATAAAATGGGTGTTGACAAAGAAACCTCAAGTGCAGTAAAAAATATGATTAACTTTGTAGGCGATGTAGCATCAGGGAAAACAGAGGTTAAAAACCTACCTACAACAGAAACGGTAACACCAAGCCTACCCGTAAAGAAGGTAACACCTGTGTCAACAGAGGGTGGAAAGCTGCCGAATACATCTGTAGTAAGAAAAGATGGTATAAGCTTTGAAATAAACAAAACTGTACCTGATGGGCTTACTGAAACAATTGCAACAGTAAAACAACGTTCAGGGCTTGATGTTATGGTTGGAAAAAGATATAAAAATGGACAGCTTGATACGTCATTCCGAGGAGTATTTGATGGTCAGAAGATAATTGTTTCAGAAAATGCGACAAAGACGGACATCTTTAATGAAGTAATTATGCACGAACTCACACACGGTATAGAGGGCACAAAGCTATACAGTGATATTTCCGACTATGTTATAAAACAGATGTTTGGCGGAGATAACGCCAAGCTTGATACAGCAATTAAGGAAAAGATTGATTCATACAAGGGCAAGCAGGCTCTTGCAGATGAAGATGCACGTGCCGAGCTTGTTGCAGACGGTATTAAAAAGTATGTGTTTGCAGATGATGTAAACAGTATTATAAAAAGTGACTACACATTAGGTCAGAAGATATATGATTACATAACAGAGATTTTATACAGACTAAATAAAAAGTTTGGTGATTTGTATAATTTTGATGAGTTAAAAACTGCACAACGCAAATACCGAATGGCACTTGATGAGGTTAAGAGGAATGGTGTACAGAATAACAATATGGGATATTCTATTGAAACAATCCCCGGAACGAATAAAAAGTATGTGAAGTTTGGTAGGGATTTGAAACTTGGGAAAACAAAAGAAGAGTGGTCTGCAAATATTGAGAAATATATAAAAGACAATGTAACAAAAAACGGTAGCATTACTATTGTTACAGAAGATGGGGATTCTATTGTTATAAATGGCAGAACTGCTTGGAAGATTGCAGATGTGCAAAAGACAAAAGACGGTGTAAAAGTTCCAATGTCAGACAGTGAACTTCGTGTGAAATATGAAGCAGGTGCACACATTGATGAACTTGTTGAAATTTCAAAAAGAGGTAATAAAACTGAACCTGATGATGGTAGTCATGATTGGGCAGATGAATGGAATTATAGGACAGCTTTCTTTGAAGACTCAAAAGGAGATAAATACAGAATGAGAATTTCTGTTGGTATAAATCCTGTTGAATCAGCAGCATATAATGTTGGCGATATAGTAAAAAGAGGAGATCTCCGTAACGGCCCTTCCTCCGCCATTGCTGACGGAGGCGCTCTAAATGGAGATGCTCCTCGTGGAATAGTATACCACGATAAATCGCAACTGTCAAGTGAGAACAAAACCGAAATGCAACTCGCCTATGAAAAGGCACTTGCCAAGAGTGGAAACAATGAACAGTATTCCTTTGCATCTCAAAATGACATAGATAGTGAAATAGGTACAGGGTACACAATGGATAATGCGGAATACAGTGGGTTGTTAAATGAACGTGCAATGTCAAGAGCAGAGGGTGAAAGGTTTGCCGATGAAACGTATCGCAGATTTGGGAAGCAAGATGACGGAAGCAGAACAGAAACCGCAGCCACAAGAGTGATAGCTCCTGTATATGAGGGTATTGATGCGGATACTATAAATAATACAACTAATATTCTTGTTGGTAATGAACAGGCACTTTATCAGACAAGAAAGGAAATGCGGAAAATCAAAGATGCTTTAAAGCCTACTGAAAAGCAATTGGCGTATATAGATAAAATTGCAAGAGGGGAAGCGGAAATAACTGATTTTTCACCTGACCTAAAACTTGAAGATTTTCAGGACCTTATAAACATTAAGAAAGAAATTGCCGCGCTTGAAAATAACGGCATAAAGGGATTCCGTGAACGCTCAAGAGCTTCTTTCCGCGACAAGATAGCGGGGTTGGTTGAAAGGTCTGAAACATGGAAAGATAAATTCACAAAACTTCAGTGGGACATAAATACGGCTGAACGTAATGCTTATGACACCATGGGCGAAGATGCAAATGAATTTATAGATACTTTTATTTCACCTGCAAAGGCAAATGATGCAAATCTTAAAAGGTATGTAAGAGAATTAAAACAAAAAATTATTGATTTGAATTTAACGGATAAAGAATTTAAAGCTGTACAACTATATGGTGAAGGGTTAATCAGAAATGCATCAGACAAGGTTGTGCAGGCACATAAAGTGTTTACTGAAGTTGCGGAGCAAATAAAAAATGATGTTAATGCTACTCTTGTGCTTAATGGATATAAGCCGATAGATAACCCCAAGCTACACCTTGACGCATTTGAGTTTAAACAGGCGTTAAAGGTGTTGAATGGGGAAGCAGATTATGAAAGTATAAATTCCGGTAAAATAAGACAGTTTATCAACATTGCACAGAGAAATGGTATAGATAGTGTTAATTATGATACAAGGGGTAAAGTTACGGGCACAGTAAGTATACCGTATTATCCGCACGGACAAAACCTTACAACTTTGCAAAAGGTTAAAAAGGCAATGGGATTCAGCCAGGAGGTTACAGAATTGCCCGGTGAAATTACGGGTGTTACATCTGAATTTAAACCTAACAAAAAGTGGGTTCCAAACTTTTTACAAAGAAAAGGAAAAAACACAGACTATTCGCTAACAAATTGGGATAACTACATAGATAATATTTCAGAGGTTATATTTCATACAGGAGATATAACAAAGCTCAGGATTTTTGAGGCGGCTTTACGCAATAAGTATTCTCCTGCAGAATTGGATGCAGAGGTAAGGGCGGCTATTGATAATATGACCAACGAGGAATTGGCCGAATATTTGCCAACACTTAATGAAAAGAGAAACGAACTTTCAAAGCACAACAACCTTATTAATTGGATTAATGAGTATGCAAATCAGCTTGCAGGGAAAAAACATTCATTAGACCGAGGGTTTGAAAGTGAGATTGGCAGAAGGTTTTATAACGTTATGGATACAGAATCAAACAATTGGACTTTGAATCAGATAGCTTTTAACGTTTCTTCCTGGTTTAATCAGTTTAAGCAAGCTACTAATATTATATCTGAAAATAACCCAATTGATGTAATAACCGCCATTGGAAGTAATTTTTTTGATAAAACTCCACTAAAGGAATCTGATTTTATTGTCACAAGAGAAGGAAATTTGAGATTGAAAGAATCGGCAATAAGCAAGCATGCTTTTGCAGTACCTCAAAACATAGACCGAGCAATGACAAGTTGGGCTTATAGAACAAAGTATAATGAAGTTATACGAAAGGGCGGTACGGAGGCAGAAGCAAAAAAAGCGGCTGATATTTACGCAGGGCAGGTAATGGGCGACCGTTCAAAGGTTGGACGTCCAACAATATTCGGTGCAAGAAATCCCATAGTAAGATTATTTACTACATTCCAGCTTGAAAACATAAACTCGTGGCAACATCTATTGAAAGATATTCCACGAGAGAAGGGTTGGGCAATTGCATTTAGAACTGCTATTGCTATGACTATCGCAAATGCTTTGTTTAATGAAGGCAAAGAGGAAATTACAGGAACACAAGGCATAGGATTTGACCCTTATGAAATGGCGGTGGAAACGTTTAAATATTTTGCTAAAGAAGAAGGTGTTGATATTGATTCTTTAAAAGAAACATATATTGAAAACCTTTCAAGGTTGCCGTTTGCACAAACTGCTCTTGTATTTACAGGTATGGAAGATGTAGACAGATTACCCGTAGTAGGTACATTTAAAAATATGGTTAACGGCAGACCTGAAGATGTTATTTCTTTTCTTAATCCTTTTGGTGGATATAATCAGGCAAGGAAAACTATACAGGGGATTGGTGCAGTTGCCAAAGGTGGAGAGTACGACAACAACGGAAATTTACAATACCCCATAGAACAAAATGCGGAAAATTATATAAAAGGTGCGTTGTTTGGCAAATACTCTTTACCCGAAAGCCGTGAGTATTGGGATAATAACAGACGTGCTTTGACCGAAGATGAAACAAAGGAATATAATTACCGTGTAGAGCAGGGCGAAAACCCACAGGACGTATATAATGAGATATACGGAAGAAAAGAGGTACGCAAAGAGAAATCTTTAACCAACGAGGAATATAAAAAAGCCGTAGAAGAAATGGTTACAGAATTTGATTATGGCACAAGTCTTGAACTCAATAAGATATACGATGAGTATAAGAATACGGATTCAAAAGCTACGACGATTGGAGTGCCGACTGCATCCCGTAATTTCAGTTATAATGGTGAGGATTATGAACTTACACCGGAACAATGCGCAGAACTTCAGAATAAATATAACGAAGCTTACTCAACCGGTATTGATGGTATACTTGACGATGCATCTTTGAGTACCAAAGAAAAATATGACAAAGTTTCACAAATAAGAAAAGATGTTAAAGCTTCTGTATTATCTTCATTTATGAAAGAACAGTTTGATGCAACGGGATTTAATGAAAATGATGAGGAAGAATACCGATACAGAATTAAGAAGGGTGAAAATGCTGATGCGGTATATAATGAAATTGTAAACCGCAATGAGGTTAAAAAACAGGCTTCGAAGGAAAACAAAGAATACCGTAATCAAGCGGACAAGCTGACAACGGCATTTGACAAAGATGCAGAAAACGCACTTGATGCACTTTACAAGTCCTACAAGGCAACAAATAAAGATGCATCAAAAATTGATGTGCCAAAAGCGGGGAAGGTGTTAACTGTAAACGGAGTTGATATTGAACTGACCCCGGAACAAAATGCAGAGCTTCAGAACAGATTTAATACTGAATACTACAACGGTATTGCAGGAGTGCTAAGTGATGATAGTCTTACCGAAGGGCAAAAGTACAACAAAATTAAAACCATAAGAAGCGGAGTGCAAAAAAGGGTAAAGATACAATTTTTCAATGAGTTTCGAAGTGGGAACGTGCAGCAGAGTGCACCGGTTAATGATTCAGGAACTAAAACTTTTGAGGAATTATTTATGGGGGCATCTTCATCGGGAACATCACAACAAAGTGCACCACAAAACGCAGAGCAAACAAAAAGTTTTGAAGAGTTATTTATGGGTGCTAAACCTGTAAATTCAAGTGTGACTTTTCATCAGGGAGTAAAAATAACAAATTACAACGATGGAAACCATAAGGGAATGGATTTTGCATTAAACACAGGAACACCTATACAAAGTACCGTTGACGGTGAGGTTGTTACTGCTAAAAAAATTCCTAACAGTTATGGCACACACGTTGTTATTAAAGATGCAAATGGCAATTACCATTATTTCGCACATTTATCTTCATTCAATGTTAAAGTTGGTGACAAGGTTACACGTGGGCAGAATATAGGCAAGAGCGGAAACACCGGGAAGAGTACGGGACCGCATCTTCATTATGAGGTAAGAGTTGGAAATGATTATGGTAAACAAATTGACCCACAAATTTATTTATAAGTTGGAGGTGTTTTTATGAAAGACAAAGACATTAAAATGGCACAAATGACGAACTTAAGAATGCGGAATTTCAGCACGAATGGGCAGTAAAAGAAATTGAAAAAATTTCAAAAGTATATACGGCGCCGGTGGAAATGATGGAAGCATGGTAAAAAGCCCGCAAGGAATATGTTGAAAGAGTAGCCTGGATATGCCAGATGATTAATATGTGAATGAATGCCACTCTAATTTTAGGGTGGGTTTTTAACCCACTTTTTAACCCACTTTGAATATTTTGCAGAAAAGAATGGATATTTCAAAACAACGAAAAAACCCTATGAAATAAGGTTTTTTCGTTGTTTTGAAAGATTGGATGTTTTGTTAAAATGGTGCGAGTGATGGGACTTGAACCCATACGTCAAAGACACACGCCCCTCAAACGTGCCTGTCTGCCGATTCCAGCACACTCGCATATTAAAAACAAAAAAATTATGACAATATCAAACCCTTGACCTTGATTTAAAGTCAAGGGATAAATTGTCATTCATAGCATTAAACAATGCGTTCACTCAATTAGGCAATTGAGTTAAGAAGAAGTGTAAGCTGTGATTTCTTTCTTGCACAGTTGTTCTTGTGCATGATACCCTTAGCGCAAGCCTGGTCAAGCTTCTTAACAGCAGCTTTGTAAGCTTCTGCAGCAGCAGCTTTGTCACCTGTTGCAACTGTAGCTTCAAACTTTTTAATGAAAGTCTTAAGCTGAGATTTAATCATTGCATTACGTAGAGTTTTTGTTTCGATAACCTTAACTCTCTTCTTTGCTGACTTAATATTTGGCATATTTACACCTCCTATGCACAAAACTACAGATATTATTTTAACACAAAGGAAAAATAAATGCAAGTGTTTTTTGCATAAAATTTTTTTATATGGAAAAATTAAATATTATTGACATAAAAGGGGGTAAAAATATGGAAAAAAGAACAGATTTAGCCTTGGAAGCACACGAAATGTACACTACCGAGCAACGTGTTAAGAAAATTGATGGTGTTGAAACCGAAAGCTTTGAGAAAGATTCTGTAAAGGTTACAAGGGTAAAAATAGTTAATGATAATGGAAGCCGGGCTTTACAAAAACCGGTTGGTGATTATGTAACACTTGAAATTCCTGAATATATACACAATACGCAGGAAAATTTTGATTCCATAACACGTATTTTTTCCTGTGAATTACGAAGGATGCTTCCCGAAATGAACAAAAATAGTGTAACTTTGGTTGTGGGGCTTGGAAACCGTAACATAACGGCAGATGCTTTAGGGCCTAAATCTGTGGACGGACTTTTGGTTACAAGACATCTTTTTGAGCTTATGCCCGATGATGTTTCGGAAAATGTAATGCCTGTGTGTGCACTTTCGCCGGGTGTACTTGGAATTACGGGAATAGAAACAAATGAAATTATAAAAGGTGTTGTGCAAAGAGTAAAGCCTGATGTAATAATTGCCATAGATGCTCTGGCATCCCGAAGCTTAAGCCGTGTTATGACTACGATTCAGCTTTCTGATACAGGTATAAAGCCCGGTGGCGGAGTAGGCAATCACAGAGGTGGGCTTGACAGAGAAACTCTTGGTGTGCCTGTAATTGCGGTTGGAGTCCCTACTGTTGTGGATGCGGCTACAATGGCGAATGATACTATAGATATGGTTATCGAGAATATATCATCACATACTTCTCCCGACACATCATTTTACAGAATGCTTAAAAATATTGACAGCAAAGAAAAATACGCACTTATAGATGAAGTACTTAAAAAGTCATTTGTAAACCTTGTTGTTACCCCAAAGGATGTGGACGAAATAATAGACGACCTTGCAGAGATTATATCAGATGGCATAAATATATGTATGCATTCATAAACAAAACATCACCCTCATATTAATATATGGGGGTGATTCTGTTTGAAACAGCGAAGGGCTTTGTATGTTATAACATTGTCTTTAATAGCAAATATATTGATTTTTTACATTTGCGGAGGACAGGCATTATTTGTAAAAATCACCCTGAACAAAGATGCTTTAAAAGGTTTTATAAGTGATTCAGTGCCTTTGTTTTACAGTCTTAATTCATTTGATGTAAAAAAGTTTAAAGATACAATAATTTCATTTGCATCACCATTGACCATTATAAAAAATAATGTGCTTGCATTTAACGGAGTTGAACTGCCCAAACAGGAGGAATTTAAGGAAGAGGCAGAGGAAGTGCCTGAAATTATAACGCCAATAGAGGAAAAGACAATTTCCTACAAAACAGAAAAAGGTTATTATACAGCTGACGGTGTGCTTGTGAAAAATCATACTACATATGAATTTAATCCGAAACAATTGCTTGATGAACCATTAAAATTTGATTTTTCGGGTGATGGACCGAAGATACTTATTGTTCACAGTCATTCATCGGAATCATATACTGCAACAGAAAAAAATTACTACGTTCCCTCTGACCCTGACCGTACGGAGGATAAAAACTATAACATTGTGCGTGTGGGAACGGAAATTACAAAGGTTTTAAAAGAAAACGGTATAAATGTTATTCACGATACAACCCTTCACGATTATCCTTCTTACAATGGATCATACAGACGTTCACTTTCCACAGTGGAGGAGTATTTGAAAAAATACCCGTCAATTAAAATAGTTCTTGATATTCACCGTGATGCAATGGTTAAAAGTGACGGTACAAAAATAAAGCTTGTTACAGATATAAACGGGCAAAAAGCCGCACAGATTATGCTTTTGTCAGGAAGTGACCAGGGTGGGCTTGACCACCCGAACTGGCGTGAAAACTTAAAGTTTGCAATGAAGCTTCAAAAAAGCTTCGACTCAATGTACCCGACACTTGCAAGACCTGTAAGTTTTACAAAGGAAAGGTATAATACCCACACAACATTGGCATCTGTAATAATAGAAGTGGGCACAACAGGTAACACTCTTGAAGAGGCAATCGTTTCTGCAAAGTGTATAGGAAATGTTGTGGCAGATTTTGCAAAGAGCGGAGGTTAATTTTAGTATATATTTAAAATCACATCTGATAGAGTGAAAATTATATAATTCCTTGACTTTTATACAAGATAATGGTATAATGTAAAAAAATAATTTGTTGGAGGCTTTAAAAAATGACAAGAATTAAGACTATTGAAACTAAAGATGTAAAAAATACAGTTAAAAACGGCGGTTGCGGTGAATGCCAGACATCTTGCCAGTCTGCTTGCAAAACATCTTGTGGTGTTGCTAATCAGCAGTGTGAAAAAACAAACAAGTAATTAAAAATCATTGAACTGCCGCCTGAATTGACGGCAGTTTTTAGTTTAGAGGAATGAAATTATGGTACATCAGTATAAATTAAACGGATATAATATTGTTCTTGATACTGCAAGCGGTTCTGTTCATGTTGTGGATGAGGTTGCCTATGATATAATTGCTATGTATAAGGAAAAGAACAATGAACAAATTATTACGGACATTATGAAAAAATATTCCCATCTTCCCGATGTGAATGAAGATGAAATTATAGAATGTCTTGAAGATATAAAAGCTCTTGAGGATGCAGGCAAGCTATATTCAAAGGACGAATATGAAGAAATTGCAAAGAATTACAAAGCAACAACCAATGTTGTAAAGGCTTTGTGTTTGCACGTTGCACATACCTGTAACCTTAACTGTTCATACTGCTTTGCAAGTCAGGGTAAGTATCAGGGTGAACGTGCCCTTATGAGTTTTGAGGTTGGTAAGCAGGCTTTTGATTTTCTTGTTGCAAATTCGGGTACGAGAAGAAATCTTGAGGTTGACTTTTTCGGCGGAGAACCTCTTATGAACTGGGATGTTGTTGTGAAGCTTGTGGAATATGCAAGAAGTATAGAAAAGGAGCATAACAAAAACTTCCGCTTTACACTTACAACAAACGGTGTTTTGCTTGATGATGAAAAGGCAGAATTTTTAAACCGTGAAATGAGCAACGTTGTTTTAAGTCTTGACGGAAGAAAAGAAGTGCACGACCACTTCCGTAAGGATTACAAGGGCAACGGCAGCTATGATGTGATACTTCCGAAGTTCAAAAAATTCGTTGAACAGCGAGAGGGTAAAAACTACTATATGCGTGGAACATTTACCCATAATAATACAGATTTTACAAAAGATATTTTACATATGGCGGATATGGGCTTTACAGAACTTAGTATGGAGCCTGTCGTGTGTCCTCCAAATGACCCTTATGCACTTACAGATGAGGATTTGCCAAAGCTTTTTGATGAATATGAAATTCTTGCAAAGGAAATGATTAAGAGAAAGAAGGAAGGACGTCCTTTTACTTTTTACCATTATATGCTTGATTTAAAGAACGGCCCGTGTATATATAAAAGAATTACGGGATGCGGTTCGGGAACTGAATATATGGCGGTTACACCATGGGGTGAACTTTTTCCATGTCATCAGTTTGTTGGTGATGAAAAGTACAGTCTCGGTAACGTATGGGACGGCGTTAAAAATACGGCAATTCAGGATGAATTCCGCAAATGCAATGCATATTCACGCCCTGAATGTAATGAATGTTGGGCAAGACTTTATTGTTCAGGCGGTTGTGCGGCAAATTCATACCATGCAACAGGAAGCATCGGCGGAGTTTACAAATACGGATGTGAGCTTTTCAAAAAGCGTATTGAATGTGCAATTATGATGCAAATTGCAGAGGAAGAATAATGAATACTCCCATAGTAGATTTTGTAAAAGCTTATGCAAATAAAAATACGGCACGCTTACATATGCCGGGACATAAAGGTAAAAGCTTTTTAGGTATTGAAAAATATGATATTACTGAAATTGACGGTGCAGATGTTCTTAGTACTGCAGATGGTATTATAGCGGAAAGTGAAAATAATGCTTCTGTGTTGTTTGACACAAAGCACACTTATTATACAACCCAGGGGTCTACAACTGCAATTTATACAATGCTTGCACTTGCAAAAAAAGAAAATGGTGTTGTGCTTGCAGCACGCAATGTTCATAAGGCGTTTATACATGGCTGTGCACTTTTGGATATTGATGTGGAGTGGCTTATGGATAGTGATGCTTCTACGGTGTTAAAATGTGAAGTTACTGCCAAAACAGTGGAGAACAAAATTAATTCATTATCCCAAAAGCCTGCGGCGGTATACCTTACTTCACCTGATTATCTCGGAAATATTCAGGATATACCGCAAATTGCCAAAGTGTGTAAAAAATATGATATTCCGCTTTTGGTGGATAATGCTCATGGTGCGTATCTTGGTTTTTTAGAAAAAACTATTCATCCGATTCATCTTGGAGCAACGGCCTGTTGTGATTCTGCTCACAAAACGTTACCTGTACTTACGGGGGGTGCATATCTTCACATTTCAAAGTATGCGCCAAAGGATTTTGCTGATAATGCAAGAAGTTCATTGGCTATGTTTTCATCAACAAGTCCTTCTTATATTATTTTGCAGTCGCTTGATTTGTGTAACAGGTATCTTAATGAAAATATAAAAAAAGAACTTTCAAAGTGTGTGGATAGAATAAATGAAGTTAAAAGCCTTATAAAAGAAAGAGGTTTTTGTGTTTTAGAAAGCGAACCTTTAAAAATAACTGTGGATTGTTATGCATCGGGATATACAGGCGATGAAATGGCAACCGTTCTTCGTAACAATAATATAGAACCTGAATTTTATGATAACAGGTTTTTGGTTCTTATGCTTACTCCGCAAAATGACGATGATGATTTTAAACTGCTTAATAATGCTTTTGCACAGTTAAAACCAAAAAACGCCATAATTGAAAATAGGTTCAAAATTAATTTGCCTGTCAAAAAAATGTCTGTTCGCGATGCGGTTTTTGCAGAAAGCGAAATTGTAGACATTGATAAGAGTATAGGCAGAATATGTGCGGCTCCAACGGTTTCGTGCCCGCCTGCAGTGCCGATTGCCGTAAGCGGGGAGGAAATAACAGAGGAAGTGGCAAAACTTTTTAAATACTATGGATTTGATAAAATACTTGTAGTAAAACAATAAATAAAAATGAGGGTGTCGCAAAATTGCGCATACCACACAAGGCAAATAAAATGTTTAGTAAAGGCATTTAAGTGTAATGATAAAGCTAAAATAAATCAATTTTTAAGGATGAAATTCGTCAATGACGAATTTCTGCCATTAAAAGCCTTGTGTTTTGAACAAACTTCACAATTTTTCATTCACCCCAGAGGGGCTGTCGAAAAATGATTTCATTTTTCGACAGCCCCTTTTTTGTATATGGTTTTCAGTATTTTGATGGTGCAACACCTACATATTTTTTAAATGCCCTTGAAAAATCATAGATATTCAGATATCCAAGGGATTGTGCTATATCGGTTATACTGCCGTAATCACTTTTTAGCATTTCCTTGGCTTTTTTTATGCGAAGCTCGTGTATGTAATTAATTGGTGATATGCCTATAATGTCGGTAAAAAGTTTTCTGAAATATACCGTAGAAAGCCCTGTAATCTGTGCAAGGTCATCGTTTTTAATATCCGTATTGTAGTTTTTTGCAATATAATCCAGGGCAGGGCTGATTTTGTTGCGTTTTTCTATAGGTAAATACTTTTCAGGCACAGCTTGTGTCAACATCAGAATAATCGAATATGTATCACGGATACTTTCAGCCTCGCACATTGATTTTCTAAGAGTTCTTTTGTATTCAAGTTCCTTGAAAAGCTTTAAAATTTTCTCACTGTTCTTTACGGGAAAAACGAAAATGTCGTTGCAGGTAAGTTTACTTTCAAATTCAATAATTGAATAGTGACCAGAATTTGTACAACACCACTCATAAGAACAGCCTTTTGGCAAAATAACAAGGTTGTTTATATTGGAAAGGTAGATTTTTCTTCCTGTATCATACAAAGTTTCACCTTCATATTTAATAACAATTGCCCAGTTCTGACGATTATTCCTTTTTGTTTTAGCGTTTTTTTCTGTATACATTGTGGTTGCAGAATAAACTTTAGTGATAATCAAATCTGATAAAATTTCCAAATTCATAAGCAGAGCCTCCTTGCGGATAATTATAAAACTATTAAAATACTTTGTCAAGAATTTAGTATCAAATTTGATAAAAATATCATATTTGCTATTTTATTGTATTTTGTATTCTGTTAAAATATAGTAAAAAGATGTTTTTCCAAAATATTATTAAAGTATGATTGGAGAGAAATGTAATGAAAAAAATTAAAATAGGACAGATTGGAATAGGACACAACCATGGCGGAGCAAAAATGGTATCGGTAAGAAAATTTCCTGAACTGTTTGAAGTTGTCGGCTTTGCTGAAGAAAACGAAAGATGGATAGAAAAACGTGCTGATAAATACGAAGGTTTAAAAAGATTTCAGGTTGATGAATTGATTGAAAAGTGTGATGCTTTGCTTATAGAAACTGATGTGTGGGATTTAACTTCAACAGCACAAAAATGTATAGATGCAGGTAAGCATATTCATATGGATAAACCTGCAAGCGGAACACTTGAAGAATATAAAACGCTACTTGATATGGCAAAAGAAAAAAATCTTGTAGTACAGCTTGCGTATATGTATAGATATAACCCTGCAGTTCAGAAATGTTTTGAACTTATAAAAGAGGGAAAGCTTGGTGAAATATATTCAATTAATGCGGAAATGAGTACATTCCATCCGCAGGAATACAGAAAGTGGCTTACAAATTTCGGTGGCGGTATTATGTATATACTTGGTTCTCATCTTATTGACCTTATAGTGTATATTTTAGGAGAGCCACAGAAGGTTATATCCTTTTTGAAACACACAAAGCTTGATGATATTGATTTTGCGGATAATAACCTTGCCGTTTTGGAATATGACAAAGCACTGGCTCGTGTTTTTGTGTCATCAGTTGAAGTAAACGGATTTGGAAGACGTCAGTTTATGGTGTCAGGAAGCAAGGGTACTGTTAACATCTACCCGTTGGAAAGACCAATTACAATGACTTATTCTGATACAACTATTGCAGATTCCACATATGAGGACAGAAAAATAAATATGGAATTTGAGGATAATACAGCAACCGGAAGATATGACGAAATGATGAAAGATTTTTATGCTTACATTACCGGTACAAAGGAAAATCCTTTTACATATGAACATGATTATGCTGTGCAAAAGGTAATTGACGAAGTAGTGGGAGGTGTAAGATTTTTTGGGAAAAATATTGATTAAAAACGGCAAAGTATGGGATGGTGAAAAATTTTATTTTGCCGATGTTTTAACTGATAACGGAATTATACATTCCATATCTCCTGATATAAACGAAGATGCAGAATACACATATGATGCATATGGAAAGATTGTATCAGCAGGACTTGTAGATGCTCACGTGCATATGAGAGGTCTTAATAAAAACTTTGGAATACAGGCAGAACTCAGCTGTATTCCTTTTGGAGTAACATCTGCTGCCGATGCCTGTGGTGCTTGTGGAGACAAGGCTTTGCTTGATTCGTTTATGATTAAAAATGTTGTGTTTGTACCTGTTGAAATACGCAACAATAAAGCTTGCTTTGAAACTGTGGAGAAAAAGCTTGAAGATTATGGTGAAAAGGCAATTGGTTTAAAGGTTTATTTTGATGCAAAACAACCTGAAATAAAGGATATTAAGCCTCTTTGTGAGGTTGTGGAATATGCGCAAAGGAATAATCTCATTGTTATGGTTCACTGTTCAAATTCTCCCGTTCCTATGCGAGAGATATTTGATACATTAAGAAAAGATGATATATTGACTCACGCATATCACGGAGGAAATAATAACGTATCTGTAGATAACTTTGAATGTATAAAAACTGCACAAAGTCGCGGTGTTATCATTGATGCAGGCTTTGCAGGGCATATTCATACGGACTTTAAGGTGTTTGAGAATGCTGTTAAGTGCGGTGCAGTACCTGATGTCATAAGCACAGATATAACAAGGTTCAGTGCTTACAAAAGAGGTGGCAGATACGGAATGACTATGTGTATGAGCCTTGCAAAACACCTTGGGATGAGTGAGGAAGATATATTTCGTGCAGTAACTTCCGCACCTGCAAAAGCCCTTGGCAAATACAATGAGTGGGGATATCTTGGTGTTGGCAGATGTGCAGATATTGCTGTATTTGATTACGACGATGAAGGCTTTGACCTTACAGATAAAGGCGGAAATCGGGTAGCAAGTAAAAAGGGATACAGATGTGTTCTGACACTTGCGGATGGTGAAGTAGTTTATAAATTATAGAAAGGAAATGATAAAATGAACAAAGTAGCATTTATTACAGGTGCAGGAGGGTATATAGGCGGTGAAACTGCAGTTACTCTTGCAAAACAGGGTATTAAAATTGCAGTATGTGACTTAAACTCTGAAGGAATTGAAAAAACAGTTAAGAGAATTGAAGAAATCGGCGGAACTGCAAAGGGCTATGTTTTTGATATAACAGAATCAAAGGATGTAGACAGAGTAGTGGACGAAATTGTTAAGGATTTCGGCAGACTTGACATTATGGTACACGTTGCGGGCGGAACTGCAAGAATTGCAAGATTAGACGGAAGAGAAGTTAATTATGTACCCCTTGTTGAGCAGGATGATTATGTTATTGACCGTGTACTGAAGGTTAATTTGTATGGTGCATTCTGGGCATCAAGAGCCGCAGCAAGAGTTATGATAAAACAGGGTGAGGGCGGAAAGATTATAAACTTCTCATCTGCTGTTGCATTTAACGGACTTAAACACTGCTGTGACTATGCCGCAGCAAAGGGAGGAGTAGTATCTCTTACCAAGGCGTTGGCAAAAGAACTTGGACCTTACAAGATAAATGTAAACTCTGTTGCTCCGGGCGTTGTTCAAAGACCCGGTTTTGATACGGATCCTCAAAGAACATTGGGAACAAATGTTTTGGGTGAAAAATGCGTAGCAGAGGATATTGCAAATCTTGTAGAATTTTTAGTATCGGATAAAGCAAGATTTATAACCGGTCAGACCTATATTTGCGATGGCGGAAGAGGTCTGTCAATGAAAGGAACTGATTGATATGAAAGCAATGACTGTAAAAAATGAAAAGTTGGTATTAACAGATGTTGAAATGCCAAATGTTAAGGACGATGAAGTACGCATAAAAATTAAGGCGATTGGTATAAATCGTGCTGATTTGTTGCAAAAGAAGGGTACATATCCATCACCAAAGGGTTGGCCCGAATGGCCGGGTCTTGAAGTTTCGGGCATTGTTGATGCTATGGGCGAAACTGCAAAACAAAAGGGAAGATTTAAAATTGGTGATTCTGTATGTGCACTTTTAGGTGGTGGCGGTTATGCAGAGTATGTTTGTGCTCCTGAAGGTATGGTTATGCCAATGCCTGAAAAATTAAGTTTTGAAGAAGCGTCTACTCTGCCTGAAGCATATGCAACATCATATTTGAATTTGTTCTGGGAAGGGCATTTAAAAGAAGGTAATACTGCTTTTGTTCCGGCAGGAGCAAGCGGTCTTGCATCTGTTGCAATTCCTATGGCAAAAGCTTTTGGTGCAAGGGTTATTACATCAGTTCTTTCAGATGAAATAGCTGAAAAAATTGCACCACTGGGAGCAGATGTGATTATAAATTCCACCAAGCAGGATGTTTCAGAAATTTTGAAGCAGGAAGAATTAAATGGAACTCCTGTTAGTATGTCTATGGATTGCCTTAGCGGAGAAACTCTTGGTAAAAGCTTGCCGTATATGGCAGAAGGAGGATATTGGGTAGTTATTTCAACTCTTGCAGGTACAGAAACAAATGTTATGTTAAGACCTCTTCTTACAAAAGGACTTCACCTTGTGGGAAGTATGCTAAGAAAACGCACAAGTGAGGAAAAAGCACAGCTTCTTGCTGAACTTGTGGAAAAAGTATGGCCAAAAATAGAAAACGGTAAAATGAAGCCATCTATATACAAGGTTCTTCCTTTAGAAGATGCAAACGAGGCTTTGGACATTTTAGAAAGAGGAGAAAATATAGGCAAAGTAGTTTTGAGGGTATGCGATGAGTAAAAATAAATCAATGCTTTATGCACTTCTTGTTATGCTTTTGTGGGGAACTTTGTTTCCTACTGTAAAGCTTGGTTATGGTGCATACAACATTATAACAACCGGAGATATTCTCTTCTTTGCAGGAGTTCGGTTTACCATTTGCGGTGCTATTATATGTTTGTATGCTTTTATTACAGATAAGGATTCGTATAAAGATATCAAAAATGCATTAGTGCCTGTTCTGCTGTCAGGACTTTTTGCAATTATTTTACACTATAGCTTTACATACAGTGCACTTAAACTTACAGATAGCTCTAAAACTGCAATATTAAAGCAGGTTGGTGTATTATTTTATGTTTGTTTTTCTTCAATGTTTTTCAAGGAAGATAAACTTACTGCGAAAAAACTGTTTGGAGTACTTCTGGGATTTGCCGGGATAATTGCGATAAATACAAATACCGACGGAATAAGTTTTAATATTGGGGATGCACTGATTATTGCGGCATCTTTTTGTACTGTTTTTTCAAATATAATAAGCAAAAAAGTATTTAAAGTTGTCAAACCGATTACTTCAACAGGTGTATCTCAATTGTTTGGCGGTATAGTATTGTTGATTATAGGTAATCATCTGGGCGGCGGTATGGACTTTGTATTCAATAAATACTCATTTGTTCTGATTTACATATGTCTTGCATCAATCATCAGCTATTGTATGTGGTTTACGGTAGTTAAAAACGGTGAATTGTCAAAATTGTTTATCATAAAATTTGCAGAGCCTGTGTTTGCTTGTGTGTTTGGAGCTATGATTTTGGGTGAAAATATTTTTAATATTCAATATCTTTTGGCATTTTTGTTAATTGCAACAGGTATATATATTTCGCACAAATAATGAAAAAAGGCAGAAACGATTGGTTCGTTTCTGCCTTTTGAATTTCTTTATGATATTTTAAAATAACTTAATTATTTCCGTCTAGATTAACAAGGTCTTTTTCATACAATTTCTGTAAAGACATCAAAATACCAAGTTTTGCGTGTTCCCAGGTTAAGCCACCCTGAAAATAGACTGCATATGGTGGTTTGATTGGTCCGTCAGCGCTTAACTCAATGGAGGAACCCTGAACAAAGGCACCTGCTGCCATGATGACATCACTATCATATCCCGGCATCGCCCATGGTTCCGGTACTACATAGCTGTCAACCGGTGCTGCCGCCTGAATTCCTTTGCAGAATTCGATAACTCCTTCCGGTGTACCAAAAGTAACTGCCTGAATGATATCGTGACGACTTTCTGTTCCATTTGGAACAACACCGTAACCTAATTTTTCATAAACATTTGCTGCAAAGATTGCGCCTTTTAATGCACCTGCAGTCACTGTTGGTGCAAGGAAAAATCCCTGATAGAAGCTGCTGATCACACCTAATGACGCACCAACTTCTTTTCCAAGTCCCGGAGAAGTAAGTCTTGCAGCTGCTCTTTCGATACATTCTTTGGTTCCTACGATATAACCGCCGATTGGAGCAAGTCCGCCTCCTGGGTTCTTGATCAAAGAACCAACGCACATATCTGCTCCCACATCAGTTGGTTCTATCGTTTCTACAAATTCCCCGTAGCAGTTATCAAC
>JAZQAN010000038.1:0-54642 GCA_045545235.1 Clostridia bacterium
TGGAGGCGCCACCCGGATTTGAACCGGGGATAAAGGCTTTGCAGGCCTCTGCCTTACCACTTGGCTATAGCGCCACGCCTCTATATTAAATTAAGTTATTGGTAAAAGAAAAGACGCATTTTAAAGCGTCTTTGGAGCGGAAGACGAGATTCGAACTCGCGACGTTCACCTTGGCAAGGTGACGCTCTACCACTGAGCCACTCCCGCATATTATCGAGTGTTAAAAGAAAATTTGGTGCCTCCGAGTGGAATCGAACCACTGACACAAGGATTTTCAGTCCTTTGCTCTACCGACTGAGCTACAGAGGCATTTTGGTGGGAACAATAGGGATCGAACCTATGACCCTCTGCTTGTAAGGCAGATGCTCTCCCAGCTGAGCTATGCTCCCATACTGAAAATAAAGTTGGCGACCGAGAAGGGGCTCGAACCCTCGACCTCCAGCGTGACAGGCTGGCGTTCTAACCAACTGAACTACTCGGCCAACTATATTAAACTACGGGACATCTTATCTCTACTGAACCCGTCAGCAAGATATATTCTACTACAACGAAAACAAAATGTCAAGCATTTTTTTGAAAAAATTTTTAAAATTTTTTGAGTAAATAGAAAATGCACTTTATTTAGTGCATTTCTTTATAAGAACCTCAATATCTTGTGAATTAAATTTATATATTTTATCACAGAAATTACAGGTTATTTCAGTTCCGTTATCTTCAAGCAATGATGTAAGGTCTTTTTTGCCAATGGAAACAAGAGCTTTTTCCACTCTTTCTCTGCTACAGTTACATTTATATTCAGGAGTTTCTTCCTTTAGAATGTGGTAAGGCATAACATCATTTAAAATTTCTTTTATAATTTCTTCAGATGTATAGCCTTTATCTACCATTGTACTTATTGATGGAATTTCACCAAGTCTTTTTTCAATTGCGGTAATAAGTTGTTCATCTTCAGGACTCCAGCCCGGCATCATCTGAATAACGTAGCCACCTGCAGCTTTTACTGTGTAGTCTCTGTCCACAAGTACGCCAAGCGATATTGCGGTAGGGGTCTGTTCGCTTGTTGCATAGTAGTAGGTTAAATCTTCTGCAACTTCCCCGGTTGTTATTTCAACCTGCCCCCCATACGGTTGGGTACCTTTGCCCAAATCTCTTATAACACTAAGGTAGCCATTTTTACCTATACCGTTGCCTACATCAATTTTTCCGTCGGGTCGAAGTGGCAGGTCTGCCTGAGGGTTTTGCACATATCCGCGTACCTTGGAATCTGAATTTGCAACTACAATCAAAGTACCCAAAGGACCGTTTCCTTTGAATTGTATGGTAAGTGATACATTTTCGTCTTTTTGCATTGCCCCCATAAGAGCACCTGCAGTCAGAGTTCTGCCAAGTGCTGCTGTTGCAAGAGGCATGGTTTGGTGGATTTTTTGTGCTTCTGCTACAAGGTCTGTTGTAACTGCCGCATAAATTCTCATTGCTGCATTGTCTGTTAATGCAACGGTTATTTTGTCATTCATTCTTCTTTATTACCTCCGGTTAATTCGCTAAGTTGTTTTAATTCATAAAATTTGCCTTTTTTCTCCATAAGCTCTTCAAATGTTCCGCATTCAACCATTTTGCCGTGTTCCAATACGACAATTTTATTTGCATCGCGGATAGTTGAAAGCCTGTGTGCAACTATAAAAGTTGTTCTTCCTTTTATAAGCTCGTTCATAGCTTGCTGAACGTGATATTCCGAAATGTTGTCAAGTGCCGATGTTGCTTCATCCAGAATAATAATTCTCGGGTCGCGGATAAGGGCACGTGCGATTGAAATACGTTGTTTCTGACCGCCGGAAAGATTTCCGCCGTTTTCTGTAACAGGGGTGTCGATGCCCTGTGGTAATTGGTCTATAAATTCTGTAATGTTTGCCTGTTCTATAACCTTTTGCAAACGTTCTTCGCTTACGTTATCCATACCGTATAGAATGTTTTCGCGTATAGTTCCTGAAAACATTATACAACTTTGCGGAACAACGGATATGAAATGGCGGTAACTTGTAAGGTCAAGATATTCTATGGGTTTGCCGTCAATTAAAAGTGAGCCGTTTGTAGCACGTAAAAAGCCTATAATAAGGTTCATTACAGTTGATTTTCCCGACCCTGATGAGCCTACAAACGCAACACATTCTCCCGGTTGAACGTCCAGAGAAAGGTTGTTTATTATAATCTTATCTGAATCCGGATATCTGTAAGAAACATTTTTAAACTGTATAGAGCCGTGAATGTGTCTTAATTTGATTTTTTTGTCGTTGTTTTCTATTTTGTTTGAAATAAGAATTTCTGAAATTGATTTTAACGATTCTCCACCCTTTAACAGCTCGGGGTAAATAGCAAGAAGATTTTGAACATTGCCTGCTATTGTTGAAAAATATGAGTGGAAGAGAACAACAGAGCCAACTGTGATAATTCCGCTGTATGCAAGCGAGCCTGTGAAAATAAGGCAAAGTGCCGACATAGCCTGAACAACCACCCAGCTTGTTGAGCCGAAAAGGGCATTTGTCATATCCACATTATAGCTCACACGACGTAGTTTTTTGATGCCGTTTTCAAGCTTTCCGGTTTCAATTTCCTCAAGACCGTGAGCCTTTGTTACAGGTATAAGGTCAATCATTTCGGCAATATCCGATGTAAGGTTTTCCGCTTCCTTGCGAAGGCTTGATGTTGCCTTGCGCATTTTTTTGCTGAATATTTTTCTGAGCAACACGGTAATTGGGACCATAACAACAAATGCGACTGTAACGATCCAGCTTTTTGTAAGGGAAATTGCAATTGTAACAATTAATGAAATGATGGTAGGAATAAGACTTTCCATTATTCTTTCCATAAATAATTCTATACATTCCATATCTCGTACAAATTTGGACTGCAATCTGCCTGACTGAAGTTCTTTGTGGTATGTAAGTGAAATCTGGTGAAGCTTTTTTACCATAGTGTTTCTGAGACCTGCACTTATGCTGCGGAGCATTTTACTCTTTTTGTTAATAAAGAGGGTGTGTGTAGGTATATTCTGAATGATAAAAATCAGTAAAATTACACCATAAATATATATTTCAGTAATGCTGTGAACATTTGGATAAGTGATAATGTCAACAATTTGTGCAAGAACAACCGGTATAAGGTAAACCGGTGACTGTTTTATTATAAAGTACAAAATAGTAATAATAAAATCCTTTTTGTTTTCTTTAAAAATAGATTTCATTATCTTCCAGCCAATACCTTTGGTATCACGGACACCTTTGAAGTAGTGTCTGTAATCGGGAATTGTGTTATCAAGGTGTTTTTCTGAATTTAACATAACTACCACTCTCCGGATGTATGATTTTGCCCTCATTATAACACACGGTAATTATAAGTCAATAGTTTTTTAAAATTATTTTTTCTTTTAATTATTTTGTAATATTACGGGTTTTATTTATGGTAATTTTCGTTATTTATTATCTTGAATGCACGGTAAATCTGTTCTGATAAAACAACTCTCATTAATTGATGCGGAAATGTCATTTTTGAAAATGAAAGCTTTATCTTGCCCATGTTTTTTATTCGTTCATCGAGTCCGTTTGAACCACCTATTATAAAGGTAATGTGAGAATTACCTTCCACAGAGGTTTTGCTTATGAAATCTGCAAGCTCTTCACTTGAAAGCTGCTTGCCCTCTACGCAAAGAGGAACACAAACCCCTTTTATTTTTGGGATTATAAGTTCTGCCTCCCGTTGTATTTCCATATTGTCGTCAGGATAATCCTGTACCTGGGTTATTTTAAAGTTGCAGTATCTGCCAAGTCTTTTGCTGTATTCTTCAATGGCGGCAGTGAAATACTTCTCTTTTATTTTGCCTACGGCAATTATTTCGATTGTTATCATAAAAACACCTCATTTTAAACACTATTATAACATGTGTCCTGTAATTTTCGCAATACAATAAATTTTTTTAAAAAAACTATTGACAATGTCCGTCGGGTGTGGTATTATATTTTGGCAAAGCAGAAAAGTTATCCAACTTTCTCACCTTTTCGACAATGGGTTGACTGGGTTATAAAATTGTTAATAATCAGTTTTATAATAGATGTGGATAGCTTTATGCTATCCACATTTTCTTTTATTTTTGGGGGTGCATGTTATCAGTAAGGAACATGTTATTAATGAAAAAATCAGAGAGAAAGAAGTTCGTCTTATAGGCGACAATGGTGAACAGCTTGGTATTGTTTCTTCACAGCAGGCTCTTGATATGGCAGTCGAGAAGAACCTTGACCTTGTTATGATTGCACCTAATGCGGTTCCGCCTGTTTGCAAGATTATGGATTACGGTAAGTTCCGTTTTGAAGCTGCAAAGAAGGAAAAAGAACAGCGTAAAAACCAGAAGGTTGTCGAAACTAAGGAAGTTCGTCTTACACCTAACATTGATGACCATGATTTTTTCACAAAGGTAAACAATGCTAAAAAGTTTTTGAAAAGCGGTAACAAGGTTAAGGTTACGGTTCGTTTCCGCGGAAGAGAAGTTACTCATGCTTCACTTGGCGAAGATATTCTTATCAGATTCAAGGATGAAGTTGAAGAGTTTGGCGTTGTAGATAAGCAACCCAAAATGGAAGGCAGAAATATGTCTATGTTTATTTCACCGAAAGGTGCTTAAATAATAAAAATTTAAAGCGAATACGAAAGGAGAATTGCTTTATGGCTAATAAAATAAAAACTCACAGAGGTGCTGCTAAAAGATTTAAGCTTACAGCTACCGGTAAAGTTAAAAGAGGTTCTGCGTTCAGAAGCCACATTTTGAACAAGAAGACAACAAAGAGAAAAAGAGGCCTTAGAAAGGCTGCTTACTGCCATGATTCAAATGCAGCAGTTATCAAGAAGTTAATTCCATACAAATAATATTCGATAAAGCGTAGGAGGTAAATATAAATGGCTAGAATTAAAGGTGCTATGCACACTAGAAAAAGACATAAAAAAATATTAAAGCTTGCTAAAGGTTACAGAGGTGGTAGAAGCCGTTTGTTCAGAACAGCTAACGAAGCTGTTATGAAGGCTATGTCAAACGCTTACATCGGCAGAAAGCTTAAAAAGAGAGATTTCCGTCAGCTATGGATTGCTCGTATCAATGCTGCTGCACGTGCTAACGGCATGAACTACAGCACAATGATGAACGGTCTTAAAAAAGCTGGAATCAGCATTAACAGAAAAATGCTTGCTGAAATCGCAGTATCAGATGCTGCATCATTCACAGCTTTGGTAGAAAAAGCTAAAGAAGCAAGAAAATAATAAATTTTTTATTGGGGTCGCGTATGCGTCCCCATTTGCTATATTTACTGTTAAAAAAAATATTGATTTTTTAAAATTTTTCTGATATATTACCTAATAAAGTGATGAATGATATGATAAAAGAAATTACTTCTACAGAAAATAAAATATATAAACAGACAAAGAAACTTCTGAACCGTTCGGAACGTAACAAAACAGGTATGTTTATTGCGGAAGGGCAACGCATAGTTGAAGATGCAGTATGTTCCAATTCAGTTGAATATATTTTTGTTTCACAAAATTATGATGGTAAAATTTATGATTTGCCTACATATCGTGTTAATGAAAAAATGTTTTCGGCTTTGTCGGATACAGAAACAACACAGGGTGTACTTGCAGTTTGTAAAATGAAAGAATACAACATTGAACAAGTAGATTGCGACGTTTTACTGATATGTGATGGTGTTTCTGATCCGGGGAATCTTGGCACACTCATTCGTACTGCTGAATGTAGCGGAGCCGGTGGTGTGGTACTTTTAAAAGGTACTGTTGACCCATACAGTCCTAAGGTGGTTCGTTCTACAATGGGGTCAATATTTCGTGTGCCTGTTTATTTTGCAGAGGCAAAGGATTTACCTATGCATCTTTCTGATTATTCAATTGTTGCAACTGTTCTTGATGGGTCGAAGGATTTGTATGACATTATTTTCCCGCAAAAAGTTGCAGTTGTTGTTGGTAATGAAGCGCGTGGTGTTAGTGAAGAGGTTGCTTCAATGGCAGATATCCGTACACTTATACCAATGTGTGGAAATGCCGAGTCGTTGAATGCTTCAGTTGCAGGTAGTATAGTAATGTATGAAATTTTAAGACAAAAAAATCTTAAATAACCGGAGGATAATTATGGAAAAGCTTTACGCAATATGGCTTGCCGAGACCTTCGGTGCAGGCAGTCGTATTTCTTCGTTGTTGTGTGAATATTATGATTCTTTTGAGGCAATATATAATGCAGATTCCGAAGAATTGAGATTAATTGAAGGAATTACTCATATTCATATAGAAAAAATGTGCAATAAAAGTCTTGAAAGGGCGGAAGAAATAGCATCGGAATGCGCCGCACTTTATATTGATATAATTACAATTTTTGATGAAAAATACCCTGAAAATTTAAAAAATATATCCTGTCCGCCGATTGTACTTTATGTAAAGGGTAGATTGCCGGGTGATAAAAATATCCCATCAGTAGCAATTGTGGGGTCACGCAGACCAAGTAATTACGGTGCCAAAATGGCAACAAAGTTTGCTGAAGACCTTGGAAAAAGGGGCTTTATGATTGTCAGCGGCATGGCAAGAGGTGTAGATACCTGTGCACATCGGGGAGCTTTGAAATCCGAGGCTTTTACAATTGCAGTTTTGGGTTGTGGTGTTGATGTACTTTATCCTCCTGAAAATGGCGGAATAAAAGACCTTATAGAAACAAACGGAGCAGTTATTTCTGAATTTGCACCGGGAACAGCACCTATGCCTACACATTTTCCTGTACGTAACAGAATAGTAAGCGGACTTTCAAATGCTGTTCTTATAGTAGAGGGGAAGGCTTCAAGCGGTTCTTCGATAACTGCAAACATCGCCAAGGATCAGGGAAGAGAAGTGTTTTGTCTTCCCGGTAATGTTGATAATCCGCTAAGCACAGTATCACACAAACTTATTCGTGAAGGGGCAAGGCTTGTAACTTGTGCGGAGGATATTATAACCGATATGGGGTATATGCTGGTTGAGAAAAAACTGAATGAGATTGAACAAAATGAATTTGCGTTTTCAAAGCTTACAGAGGAACAGCGGAGAATTGCAAATGTTCTTGACAAAAGCACCCCGATGCATATAGATGAAATTTGTTTTAAATCAGGTATTGAAATTGCACTTGCAAATCAGTGTCTGTTTATGTTGGAACTTTCGGGTATGGTTACGCAATTACCCGGTAAACAATATATATTAAGCCTGTAACTGGGCAGAAACGGAGGCCTTTATGGCAGACTATTTAGTGGTGGTGGAATCACCTGCCAAAGCTAAAACTATTAAAAAATATCTTGGTAAGAACTACAATGTTCTTGCTTCTAACGGACATATCCGTGACTTACCAAAAAGTCAGTTGGGTATTGATGTTGAAAATAATTTTGAACCCAAGTATATCACTATCCGTGGTAAAGGTGATTTGCTTACAAAATTGAAAAAAGAAGCTAAAGCAGCAAAAAAAGTTTTTCTCGCAACCGACCCTGACCGAGAAGGAGAAGCTATTTCATGGCACCTTGCATCAGTTCTGGAGATTGATGAGAAAAATACTTATCGTATAGCATTTAATGAAATTACCAAAAATGCGGTACAAAGTGCGGTTAAAAACCCTCGTGCCATTGACAGAGACCTTGTTGATGCACAGCAGGCAAGACGTATTCTTGACCGTATAGTAGGTTATAAAATAAGTCCGCTTTTGTGGAAAAAAGTAAAAAAAGGTCTTAGTGCAGGTCGTGTGCAGTCTGTGGCAACACGTCTTGTTGTTGACCGCGAAAGAGAAATTGAAGCATTTATTCCTCAGGAATATTGGAGAATAGATGCCAAGCTTAACAAAAGTGGTGACCGTAAGAAGTTTACAGCCCGTTTTTTTGGTGACGTCAATGGTAAAATAGAACTTACAAATGAGGCACAGGTAATAGGTATTCTTTCAACAATAGACGGAAAACCGTACATTGTAAATGATGTTGTTACAAAGACGAAAAGCCGTACTCCTGCACCTCCGTTTATTACAAGTACGCTTCAGCAGGAAGCTTCACGTAAGCTTAACTTTACATCACGCCGTACTATGCAGGCGGCACAACAGCTTTATGAAGGCGTTGAGGTTAAGGGTAAGGGAACGGTTGGTCTTATCACTTATATGAGAACTGATTCTCTTCGTATTGCAGATGTGGCACGAGATGCGGCATTTGAATTTATAAAAGCAACATATGGCACAGAGTATGCTCCTGAAAAACCACGAGTGTATAAAACAAAGAAATCTGCACAGGATGCTCACGAAGCTATAAGACCTTCAGATGTTACAATTTTACCTGATGATATAAAGGATAGTGTAACACCTGACCTTTACAAGGTTTATAAGCTTATCTGGGAACGCTTTGTTGCAAGTCAGATGGCTTCAGCAATATTTGACACCGTTACTGTTGATGTGGGTGTTGATAAATATGTTTTCAAAGCTAATGGGTCAACTGTAAAATTCCCCGGCTTTATGAAAATTTATGTGGAAAGCAAGGAAACAAAAGACGATGACGATGTAGCATTGCCTGTTCTTGAAAAGGGTGAAGAATTAAATCTTTCAAAGCTTGAGGAATCACAGCATTTTACTGAACCTCCTGCAAGATATACGGAAGCATCTCTTATTAAAGCGATGGAAGAAGAGGGTATAGGTCGCCCAAGTACCTATGCTCCTACAATTACAACAATTCTTTCAAGAAACTATATTTCGCGTAAGGGTAAGGCTTTGCATCCAACAGAGCTTGGCACAGTAATAACTGACCTTATGATTGAATATTTCAAGGATATTGTAGATATTGAATTTACAGCAAATATGGAAGAAAAGCTCGATGAAGTAGAAGAAGGCAAAATTGACTGGGTTAAAGTTATTGCTGACTTTTACGGACCTTTCGACAGCACTTTGAAGTTTGCCGAAGAGGAAATTGGAAAAATCAAGATAGAAGATGAAGTTTCAGATGTACCTTGTGAAAAGTGCGGAAGAATGATGGTTTATAAAATGGGTCGCTTCGGTAAATTCCTTGCATGCCCCGGTTTTCCTGAATGCCGAAACGCAAAACCTATTATTAAAGAAGCGGGGGCAAACTGTCCTAAATGCGGTGGAAAGCTTCTGGTTAAAAAATCAAAGAGGGGAAAAACCTATTACGGTTGTGAAAATAACCCTACATGCGAATTTATGACATGGGATGTACCGCTTCCGCAGGAATGTCCTAAATGTGGCGGATTGCTTCTGGAAAATAAATTCAGAGGTAACAGACGTATTTACTGTGCTGATGAAAAATGCGGCTATGAAGAAAGTAAGGAGAAAAAGAGCAAATGATGGTAACCGTTATCGGTGCAGGTCTTGCAGGTTGCGAGGCGGCATGGCAAATTGCAAACAGAGGTGTTAAGGTAAGGCTTATAGATATGAAGCCTGAAAAAAAATCACCTGCTCATAAAAATGACAGTCTTGCAGAACTTGTGTGCAGTAATTCACTTCGTGCAGACGGAATTACAAATGCAGTAGGCCTTCTAAAAGAAGAAATGAGGCTTTTGGGGTCACTTATTATGGAATGTGCAGATGCTACAAAGGTTCCTGCAGGAGGAGCTTTGGCTGTTGACAGACAGGGCTTTTCGGATATGATTACCGAAAAAATAAAAAAACACGAAAATATTGAGCTTGTGCTTTCTGAGGAAGTTTCAAAAATTCCCGATGGCATTGTGGTTATAGCTACAGGTCCGCTTACTTCCGATGCTCTTATTGGTGAAATAACACGCCTTACAGAGGGAGAAGAATATCTGCACTTTTTTGATGCGGCGGCACCTATTGTTATGTATGACAGCATTGACCATGACATAACATATAAAGCGGCACGCTATGGTAAGGGTGGAGATGACTATATAAATTGCCCTATGACAAAAGAGCAGTACGAGGCATTCTGGAATGAACTTGTAAATGCAGAAACTGCAGAACTAAAGGAATTTGAAAACAATGTTTTTGAAGGTTGTATGCCTGTTGAGGTTATGGCGAAAAGAGGTAAGGATACTCTTGTTTTCGGTCCTTTAAAGCCTGTTGGACTTGACAAGCCTGACGGCACAAGAAATTATGCTGTTGTACAGCTTCGTCAGGATAATGCAGAGGGTACAATGTATAATATTGTAGGATTTCAGACACATCTTAAATTTCCTGAACAAAAAAGAGTTTTTGGAATGATTCCCGGTCTTGAAAATGCAACTTTTGCACGCTATGGTGTTATGCACAGAAATACGTATATAAATTCACCTAATCTTTTAGATGCAACCTATAATATGAAAAAATACCCCAATGTGTTTTTTGCAGGGCAGATTACAGGTGTTGAGGGGTATGTTGAAAGTGCTTCAAGCGGACTTGTGGCAGGTATAAATGCAGCAATGAAGGCATTGAGCAAGGGAAAAGTAGTATTTGACCGTGCAACGGCACATGGTGCTCTTGCAGCATATATTTCAGAATATAAAGGCAAAAATTTTCAGCCAATGAATATAAATTTCGGGCTTTTGCCGTCATTGGATGAGCGAATTAAAAATAAAAAGGAAAGATATGAAAAAATTTCTAAAAAAGCTCTTGCAATTATAGAAAATATGTGATATAATATTCAAGCTGCAAAATGCGGCTAAAAATACACACGCAGACGGATTTGTGTGCTGTTGCCCCTGTGGTTGTGCATAAAAATGAAGTTTTGCGGAGGTATAAAAACAAGGAGGAAAATTAAAATGGCAGTAATTTCAATGAAACAGCTGCTTGAGGCCGGTGTACACTTTGGTCACCAGACTCGCAGATGGAACCCGAAAATGGCAGAGTACATTTTCACAGAAAGAAACGGTATCTACATCATCGACTTGCAGAAGACTGCAAAGAAGATTGAAGAAGCTTATGCTTTCGTAAGAGACGTGGCTTTGGACGGCAAGGATATCTTGTTCGTAGGTACAAAGAAACAGGCTCAGGAAGCTATCACAGAAGAAGCTAAGAGAATCGGTATGTACTACGTTAACAACCGTTGGTTGGGTGGTATGCTTACAAACTTCAAAACTATCAGAAAGAGTATTGACCGTTTGTATCAGCTACAGAAAATGGAAGAAGACGGTACATTTGAACTTCTACCTAAGAAGGAAGTTATGAAGCTTAAGAAGGAAATGGAAAAGCTTGAAAAGAACTTCGGCGGTATTAAGGAAATGAAGGACATGCCTGGTGCAATGTTCGTTGTTGACCCTCGTAAGGAAAAAATCGCTATTGCAGAAGCTAAGAGACTTAACATCCCTGTAGTAGCTATTGTTGATACAAACTGTGACCCTGAAGAAGTTGATTACGTTATCCCTGGTAACGATGATGCTATCAGAGCAGTTAAATTGATTGTTGAATGCATTGCTAACGCTGTTTTGGAAGCAAAACAGGGCGAATCAATGGCAGCAGCAGTTGAAGAAGACGAAGAAGCTGCAGCAGATGCTGAATAATTTTTCGTTTTAAAAATTTAAGATAAGGAGACTTTAAATATGAGTTTTACAGCTGCAGATGTTAAAAATTTGCGTGAAAAGACCGGTTGCGGTATGATGGACTGCAAAAAGGCTCTTACAGAAACTAATGGTGATTTTGACAAGGCTATGGACTTCCTAAGAGAGAAAGGTCTTGCTACTGCTGAAAAGAAGGCAGGCAGAATCGCTGCTGAAGGTATGGTTGACATTCTTGTTGAAGGTAACGTAGGTGCTATGGTTGAAGTTAACTCTGAAACAGACTTCGTTGCTAAGAATGCTGAATTCCAGGAATTTGTTAAGAATATTGCTAAGCAGGTTATTGCTACAAACCCTGCTGATGTTGATGCTTTGCTTGCTTCAAACTTTGTTGATGACAGCGCAGTAACAATTAAAGATATGCTTACAGAAAAAATCGCTAAAATCGGTGAAAACATGAACATCAGAAGATTTGCACGTTTCGATGGTAATGTAGTTGGTTACATCCATATGGGCGGTAGAATCGGTGTTATGGTTAATGTTGAATGTGCTGATTTCAGTGATGAAGCTAAAGATGCTGCAAGAGACGTAGCTATGCACATTGCTGCTATGAATCCTGCATACCTTGATGAAGCTTCAGTTCCTGCTGAAGACCTTGAAAAGGAAAAGCACTTCATTCTTGCACAGATGAAGGAAGATCCTAAAAATGCTAATAAGCCTGAAAACATTTTGGAAAAAATGCTTACAGGTAAAGTTAATAAATTCTTTGAACAGAACTGCTTGACAAAGCAGGCATTCGTTAAGGATGACAGCGTATCTGTTGAAAAGTACCTTGCATCCAAGGGAGTTAAATTGGTTGACTTTGTTCGTTTTGAAAAAGGCGAAGGTCTTGAAAAGAAAGTTGACGATTTCGCTGCTGAAGTTGCAAGCATGATGAAATAATTAAATTATAATTTTAAAGACGAAAGCTTGTGCTTTCGTCTTTTTGTTTTAAAGTTTAAATATTTCCTTTATAGTGTCTACAATTACTTTAATAAGAGAATTTATTGCAGATAATATGATGTCTGAAATTGTATAGGTGTTTTTCTGCGGTACATAAGTATGGTTTTTAAGCTTTTGGTATCTGTCCAGAAAATATGCATGCCACCTTCCGTTTTCTGCCTTATAATTTTCGGGGTCTAACGGACAAAGCTCCATATAATAGTTTTCACTATCCCTGTATGCAGCTTCAGCAAGCGAGTAGTTACCTGAAAGAAAGTATGCATCTGCAAGAGTAATTGTGTATGAAAGCAGGGTTTGCTTGTTTTTTAAATCCATATTACTGTATTTAATATACATAATTGCATCTTTAAGATATGGAATTGCAACACGCGGCTTGTTCCATTTCTTATAAAAGCAACCGACTTCATAATTGATACCGTGCATATTTATAATATCAAGTCTATTGTCGTGCCTTTTAAATTCGTTATACAGCGAAAGGGCTTTTTTATACAATATTTCTGCCGTTACATAATCTTTTTCTGCCAGGTATGTACGTGCTTCACACAGATAAGTCAAAGCGTGGGGAATGTTTACGTTAGAATATACACCCTGCTTGCTTCTGGAAATAACTTCTCTGTTCTTTGCTGCCATCATACGAACACCGTTTGTATCATTGTGTTTTTCATATATGCGCATCATAGTATTGTAGGTTGCACAAAGTTGGCTGTTAAATCCGTTTACACGCTTTTCATTTGCCTCAAGTTCACCTATAAAGCTGTTGTATATCTTTAATGCCTCGGTATAATTTCCTGAATCATCAACGATTCCTACAAGAAGAGTGTATAATTTATATTTTACCCTGAGGTCATCTTTGTCTTTGTAATTTTGGGCAAACTCTATTCCCTTTCTTACTATGGCTTCTGCTTCGCTATATTTTTCCTGCTCATTCAACATATGTGCAAGGGTGTATAATCCGTTACAATAGAAGCTTCGGGTGTTTGGGAAATTTTTCCTGATAGTTATTTTTTCCTGATTTTGAACAAGCAAGGTTTGCCATTTTATGGCTTCGTCATAATTTTGTTCAACATCAAATCCAAAACGATACATTTCAACAAGTTTTGATAGGGCGTTTATCCTGTTTTTCTTTGCGGCAAATTTTATAAGCTCCAGACCTCGTTTTATATCTAATTCAACAGTTATACCTTCCATATAGGCAAGCCCCATATAGTAAAAATCATCAAGAGTATGTTTTACTTTTGGAAGGGGTTTAAGAGCAGTTTTTACAAGTTCCGCAATTTTTTCAAAATCTCTTACACCTACGCAGGGTGGAAGGTCGGGGAACTTTTCTCTTAGTAATTTCATATCCGTTTTTTTCGCTTCAATGGGAATAATGAATTTATTGAGTTTTTTTGCAAGAGGATATTCGCTGTTTAAAACATAATTGTTGCCTTCAATTATATTTGGTGTTATAACCATTACGAATATGTCACAGTTTTTTATGCCATCGGCAATATTTTCATTAAAATCTTCACCTGGTATAAGAAATTCGTCATACCATATTCCCAAAAATCTGTTTATGTCAGGTCTGTGAAGGGTTTTCATAACAGTTTTTGCAACACTTCGATCTTTTTTTCTGTAACTTAAAAAAACTTTTCCCTCAAGAGCAGCTTCAATTTTTTTAGTAAGGTTTTCTTCATGGGTGAATCTTTTTGTATGGTATTTTATTTTATCCTCATATTCGGCTTGATTTAGCTTTGTTTTATCAAGAAATTGAATGCTTCCAAATTTTTCGAGGACAAGTGTATCAAGATTTGGTTCTACAACTATGGGTATTATATGCTTATGTTGGGTTATTGCATATTTTAAATCATAATCAAAGGCTTTGTTTGGGGTTGTAAGAAGTTTTTTAGTTACAGCAAAAACAAATAATTTTATGTCGGAAAGGTCGAAATTTCTGGTATTTTCATTAATCTGGGCGTCGGGGGAATAGTAATAAATTGCACAGTCATTGTGTTTTAAAAGATCGTTTACAATAACGTCTTTGTATTTGGTAAAATCATCCGGATGGCAAGAAAAATACGCTTTCGGCTTACGTGAAATATTAATGGTATTTTGCGCGGAATATTTAATATGCATTTCAAATTCCTCCTGATACTTTGTTAATTTGATTTTAGTACAAATGTATCAGATTGTCAATGTTGGTTTTATTGTTTTACTGTATAGTCAAAAACTTTTATACATAGGTTTATATTATAAAATATGATTTACATTCCGTTTAGTATAATAATCAAGAATATAAAAAAAGAGCAAACATTAGTTTGCTCTTTTTTGGTTGCCGGACTAGGATTCGAACCCAGACAAACAGAGTCAGAGTCTGTCGTGCTACCTTTACACAATCCGGCATCAACAGAGAATATTATATCACTTTAAAAGCAGTTTGTCAATAGAAAATTACTTTTTTCTGATATAATTTTGTAAAAATATTATTAAACTCTATATAGTATTCTTGACAAGATATATATAAATATTATACAATAAATAAAGAAATTATGGTAGAAGGAGAAGTATGGCATTATGGCAATCGGACATAGACGTCGCTTGATTGAAAAAGTGTTTGAAAATGGTATAGAAACTTTATTGGAACACGAATTTTTAGAACTTTGTCTTTTTAGTGTTTATAAAAGATGTGATACTAATCCGTTAGCCCACGCATTGCTTGATAAATTCGGAAGTCTTGATAATGTTTGCGGGGCAACTACAGAAGAGCTTATGCAGGTAGAGGGAATAGGAAGTGCCGCTGCAGAATATATAAAACTTATTCCTCATATGGCAAAAGGATATATGCTTCATACAACTGCGCGTAAAAAGAAAATATATGAAACTAAAGAAAGTATGTGCGAAAGATGTGTTGCACTTTTAAAGGGGTATAAAAATGAAGCTGCCTATGCACTTTGTTTTGATAGTAAACGTCACTTGTTAAAAGAGGTTAAAATAGGTGAAGGTTCACCGGGAACTGTTACAATGGACCCAAGAAAGATTATGGATGCAATTGCACATTCTTCAACTACGGGTGTTATGATATGTCACAATCATCCGGCGGGCAGTATGCTGCCATCACCACGGGATATGACTACTACGCTTGCAGTTAAAGAACTTTTAAGAAATATAGGTATTGAGCTTATTGACCATATTGTGGTTGCCGATAATGAATATATTTCGTGTATTACTTTAGATTAGTAAAGGGAGAATTAATATGGCTGAAAAAAATATGCACAAAACAAGTATAGGAGGCCAGGCAGTAATAGAGGGCGTTATGATGAGAGGTCCAAAAGAAATTGCTATTGCTGTGCGTAAGCCTGATAATGAGATAGTAGTAGAAAAACGCCCCATAGCATCAGCTTTGCAAAAAAACAAATTTCTTAAATTGCCTGTTATACGAGGATGTATAAGCTTTTTTGAAAGTATGGTTGTAGGTGTAAAGGCACTTATGTTTTCTGCACAGTTTTTTGATATGGAAGGGGAAGAAACAGAGAGCAAATTTGATAAATGGCTTGAAGAAAAGTTAGGCGATAAAATAAAGGATGTTGTAATTTATGTTTCGGTAATTCTTTCTTTGTTTTTGTCAATAGGTCTATTCTTTTTACTTCCTAATTTTATAGCGGAGCTTATTGCTAAAATAACTCCTATGGCATCAGAAGGTGTTGTCAGAACACTTATTGAGGGTGCTGTACGTATGTTGATTTTTCTATCCTATCTTTTGCTGGTTTCACAGATGAAGGATATTAAGAGGGTGTTTATGTATCATGGAGCAGAACACAAAACAATTGCAGCCTACGAACATGGGCTTGAACTTACAGTAGAAAATGCCCGGAAAGGATGCCGGCTTCATCCACGTTGCGGAACAAGTTTTCTGATTTTTGTTATGATTATAAGTGTTATTGTGTTTTTACTTATACCATCAGGGCTTGCATGGTGGCAAAGAGCATTGTTTAAAATTTTGCTTTTACCTGTTGTTGCGGGGCTTTCATATGAGGTGATAAAATTTGCAGGTAGACACGAAAACTGGTTTACAAAGCTTATTTCATTGCCGGGTATGTGGCTTCAGTATATTACTACAAGAGAACCTGATGATTCTCAACTTGAGGTTGCTATAGCCTCAATGAAGGCTGTTCTTACAGAAAACAAAGAGGATGATAAGTGGTAATGAAATTAAGTGATGTTTTAAAAAACACTGCTGATAAATTCAAAAAGGCGGGCATCGATACGGCAAATCTCGATGCCGGTCTTTTGCTATGTAAATATCTGCAGGTTGATAAGGTGTACCTTATTGTGAATTCAGATAAGGACATAGAAGTTGATGATGAGTTTGAAAAGCTTGTAAAAAGACGTGAAAATCACGAGCCTATGCATTATATTCTTGGTAGTGTAGAGTTTTACGGACTTGAATTTAAGGTTAATAAAAATGTCCTTATTCCAAGACCTGACACAGAGGTGCTTGTTGAAAAGGTTATTGAATATGTGGGTGATAAACCGCATACATTGCTTGATATAGGCACAGGGAGTGGATGCATTCCAATAACAGTTGCCGCCAATTGTAAAAATGTTAAGGCTTATACTGTTGATATTTCAAAAGAAGCTACAGCGGTGGCAAAAGAAAATGCAAAGATTAATGGCGTAGATAAAAGTGTTAATTTTATAAATATGGATATTTTAACGGATTTCCCCGATTTTGAGGTTGATTGTATAGTCTCAAACCCACCTTACATTGAAGATGAGATTATATCTACACTTATGAGTGATGTTAAGGATTACGAGCCTCTTATTGCGTTGAAAGGAGGAAAAGACGGGCTTGTGTTTTACCGCAGAATTTCAGAAAAGGGTTTAGAAATTTTAAAAAGCGGTGGAATGATAGCCTTCGAAGTTGGACACAATCAAAGCGGGAAGGTGGCTGAAATTCTTGAAAATGACGGCTACAGTGATGTGAAAATAACAAATGACCTTGCGGGTATAGGCAGGGTTGTTAGCGCAATAAAGGAGTAGGTATAATTTGAAAAAAAGTGCATCTTTGTTTATAATAATTGGTTCTGTAATATGGGCTACGTTAGGTATATTTGGAACTGAAATGTCAAAAATAGGGTTTTCATCTATGCAGATAACGTCCCTCAGAGTTACAGGGGCGGCAATATTTTTTATAATTACATTGCTTTTGACGGATAAAAGCAGATTTAAAATAAATCTGAAAGATTTATGGTTGTTCATTGCAATGGGTGTTGGTTGTGTACTTTCAATGAGTGTATTGTATTTTTATACTCTTGTTAATACTTCAATGCCTGTTGCGGCAATTCTTCTTTACACCTCACCGATATGGGTTATAATTATATCCGCAATTGTATTTAAAGAAAAAATAACATGGCAAAAATTTGTTGCACTTATTTGTGCCTTTGTGGGTTGTGTACTTGTTTCCTTAAATGGTGGAGAAACGGGCAAAATAGGGGTATGGTTTTTTGTTACCGGTTTGCTTTCGGGTCTGGCGTATGGAATGTACAGTATTTTAGGAACTGTTGCTCTGAAAAAATATCATCCGTATACAGTAACCACATACGCTTTTATATTTGCGGCGATTTCTTCCTGGTTTGTTGCAAATCCTGTGGATACAATTTCGGTTGCAGTCAACTACCCGAATAAACTAACTGTAATTATGTGGATGGTGTTGGTTGGACTTGTGACATCATATATTCCTTTTATGCTGTATACAATAGGTCTTGGAAAAACCACACCGGGCAAGGCGGCTGTTATGGCTTGTACAGACCCGTTGACATCCACAATACTTGGATTTTTGGTTTATAGTCAAAAACCGTCAGTTATGGGTATGATACTTATATTCTTTGCTATTTTACTTGTCAACAATTTCGGAATGGGAGAAAAAGAAAATACTGAACAAAAAAACACTCCGTAGAAATACGGAGTGTAATTTTTCGCATAAATTGATCCTTAAATTAGAATATATTTAATTGAATTAGTTTTTTGTAACGTTGCTGGCCTGTGGACCCTTTGCGCCTTCAACAACTTCGAATGATACTTCAGCACCTTCTTCAAGTGATTTGTAGCCATCCATGTTGATTGCTGTAAAGTGTACGAATACATCTGTACCGTCTTCACTTTCAATGAAACCATAACCTTTTTCAGCGTTAAACCATTTTACCTTACCTTTTTGCATTACGTTTGCCTCCTAAAAGTTGTTGCATAATCATTTGTGATTATGGATTAAGTATACCATTATTTGGTAATTTTGTCAACATAAACATTTCGACACAATAACCGTCTTTTCGCAGTTTTTGTCAGGTGTATCAAAGGAAAACAGTTTATATTCTGCTTCAAATGTCATTTTGCATTCTTCCAATTTTTCTTTTATTTCTTCTGTTGTATATGCTCTTTGAGTATGATTTTCATCAAATCTTTCATATAATCCGTTTTCGGTTTCAGCAAAAAATGTAAGAAACTGATTGCTTATGTTTTCAATGTATTCATTTTCCCATGTGTAAAAAATACCGTTTTCATCATTTATAAAAGTATTGTTTCCGAGAATGTTTTTAAGCTTATGTTCGGTATTGATATCGAATATGAATATGCCGTCAGGATTCAGATAGTTTTTCACCAAAGAAAAAACTCGTGTTAAATCCTTCGGCTCGGTTATGTAGTTTAAAACATCAAGCGTGCATATTATGGCATCAACTGTTCCGTAAAGTTCAAATTCACGTATATCCTGACAAAGGTATAGCACGTCCAGACATTCGTCACAGGCTTTGTCGCGTGCTACGTTTAGCATATCGGGAGATAAATCCACGCCTATCATATCGTAGCCACGTTTTGCAAGTATATTTGTAATGCTTCCGGTACCGCAGCCAAGGTCAAGAACAAGGGACGGTTTTTTTTCGTATTTTTCAAATATTTCCTCAATGTAGTCTGCCCATTTTTCATAGTCCTGATCTATTAAATTGTCATAGATGTACGCAAAATCTGTGTAACTTTCCATAGGTGTTTCTCCTAAATTTTCTTAAGCTTTGCATAAGCAGCCATAAGATTTTTTGTTCCTGCCGTATCAAACATTACCTCAAGATGAACGTCGTTTCCTACAGGAGTTGCTTTTAAAATTGTACCTTCTCCAAACTTAAAGTGGCTTACTCTGTCACCTGAAGAAAAATCACATTTTGATGTAACTTTAGGCTGACTGCTTAAGTTTACAGAGCTGTGCTGAGCAGGTTGATTTGGTGTGGCTTTATTATAGCTTACCGGCACAATAACCTGCCCCTCGATAAGTTCAGCCGGGATTTCTGATAAAAATCTTGACGGCTGATTGTAGGAAGTGGAGCCGAAAAGGCTTCTGGAAAATGCGTGAGAAATGTGCAGAATCTGCTTTGCACGGGTGATACCGACATATGCAAGTCTTCGCTCTTCCTCAAGCTCTTCGTTTGACATCATTGACTGATAACCGGGGAATATGCCGTCTTCCATACCTGCAATAAATACAACAGGGAATTCTAGACCCTTTGCACTGTGCAGAGTCATCATAACAACAACATCTTGAGTTTCGTCATAGTTGTCTACATCTGCTACAAGTGATATTTTTTCAAGATATCCTGCAAGAGTCGGGTTTTCCAATTCTGTTTTTTCGTATTCAATTGCATCTGTTACAAGTTCTTTTATGTTTTCTATTCTTGTTGTGGCTTCAACAGTGTTTTCGGTTATTAAAGCCTCAAGGTAGCCGGTTTTATCAAGTATCACTTCAACCATTTTGGATATGGAGTAATTATTATGCTTTATTTCATTGAGCATATCTGCAAATGCTTTAAGCTTTCCTGAAGATTGCTCGCAAACCTCAAACATACTTATGTTGTTCTGTGCAGACATAAGCTCGGCATCCTCAACGGATTTTTTACCTATACCTCTTTTTGGTTCGTTTATAATACGTTTTAAGCTTACATTGTCACTTGGGTTATTTATAAGCTTCATATATGCAAGTATGTCTTTGATTTCTTTGCGGTCAAAGAAACGCAAGCCGCCTAAAACACGGTAAGGTATAGCATTGCGAAGGAGCATATTTTCTATTACACGTGACTGTGCATTTGTTCTGTATAAAATTGCAAAGTCATTGTATGCAAAGCCTTCCCTTGTAAGATTATCAATACATTCTGAAATTTTTTGCCCCTCATCGTGCTCATTTTGTGCTTTTATAAGCTTTATTTTTGCACCTGCACCCTTGCTTGTCCACAAGCGTTTACCTTTTCTGCCTATATTATTTTTTATAACATTATTTGCAGCATCGAGTATATTCTGGGTTGAACGGTAATTTTCTTCAAGCTTTATAACCTTTGCATTGGTATACTGTTTTTCAAAGGATAAAATATTTTCTATGTTTGCCCCTCTGAATTTGTAAATACTCTGGTCATCATCACCAACCACACAAAGGTTTTTATGGGCATCTGCAAGCAGGGATACAAGTCTGTATTGCGCGTGGTTTGTATCCTGATATTCGTCTACCATTATGTATTGGAATTTTCTCTGATAGTATGCAAGCACATCTTCATTTTCTTCAAAAAGCTTAACTGTAAGCATAATGATATCATCAAAATCCAGAGAACCGTATTTTTGAAGTTTTTTCTGATAAAGCTCATAAATCTGTGCAACCTTTTCCATACGGAAATCGCCTGATATGGATTTTGCAAAAGCATCAGGGGTCAAAAGTTCGTCCTTTGCTCTTCCTATATGTGAAAGTACAGATTTTGCAGGATAAGTTTTATCGTCAAGATTAAGCTCCTTTAAACATTCTTTTACAACAGTAAGCTGGTCAGCCCTGTCAAAAATGTTAAAGGAGGAGGGGTAGCCTATCTTTTCAATATCGCGTCTTAAAATTCTTACACAAAGAGAATGGAAGGTACTTGCCCATACCATTTCACCTTCGCTTTCAAGCATTGTTTCAAGTCGACTTTTAAGCTCTGCAGCAGCTTTGTTAGTGAATGTAATTGCAAGAATCTGACTTGGAAATACATTTTTTGCACCTATCAGAAATGCAATTCTGTTTATCAGCACCGTTGTTTTACCGCTTCCTGCACCTGCAAGAATTAAAACCGGGCCGTCTGTTGTATATACAGCTTCGCGCTGTTTGTCATTTAGGTTTGGAAATTTAAAATCAAACACCGATTATTCCTCCGCCAATTACTGTATTATTATCGTACAAAACAACCATTTGTCCCGGGGTTATAGATTTTTGTGGTTGTTCAAAAATTACTTTAAATCCGTTTTCGTCCGGATATACCATACAAGGTACATCGGGTGCATTATATCTTATTTTTGCAGTACATTTAAATGGTTCAGTTATATTGTCAAAAGCAATCATATTTATTGAATGTGCCTTTAAACTGTCTTTTAACTGTGTGCCGTCGGGGCCAAGAACAACTGTATTGTTGTCGGGATTTATACCTACAACATACATAGGTCTGTTAAGAGCTATGCCAAGTCCTTTTCTCTGTCCTATTGTATAGTTCATTATTCCCTTATGTCTGCCAAGTGCATTTCCGTCGGTATCAACAAAGTTTCCATCAGGCATCTTGCCGTCGTGACGGGTTATGAAATTTATATAATCACCATCGGGAATAAAGCAAATATCCTGACTGTCAGGTTTTTCAGCTACATCAAGACCAATTTCTGCGGCAATTTTCCTTGTTTCTTCTTTTGTTACACCGTACAAAGGAAATAATGTTCTTCCCAATTGTTCCTGAGTCATATTATAAAGGAAATATGTCTGGTCTTTTTTTCTGTCATCGGGACGCATAAGCAAAAATCTGCCATCTTTTTCTTCAATTCTTGCATAATGACCTGTCGCAATGAAGTCAACACCAATTTCGTCCGCCAGTTTAAGTAAGGCGTTGAATTTGATGTGCTTGTTGCAAAGTGTACACGGATTTGGTGTTCTGCCCGACTTGTATTCATTTATAAAATATTTTATTACGTTATCGTCAAATTCTTTTTCGTAGTCAAGAACATAGTGTTCGATACCAAGTGTGTCGGCAACTTTTTTTGCGTCATCAATGGCTGAAAAAGAGCAGCAACCACCGTCGGCCTGCTCCCCGTTCCACATTTTCATAGTTACCCCTACAACGTGGTATCCCTGATTTTTAAGCAAAGCGGCACTTGCGGAGCTGTCTACACCTCCGCTCATGCCGACTATAACGCTCTTATTCATGACTGTGACAAGTGCATTCTGCACAGTTGTGGTCACATCTTTTTAAAATGCCTGAAGGGTCTATTCCCTGACGCTTGTAATAGTCCTCCAAAGCAGCCTGTATAGCTTGTTCTGCCAAAACAGAACAATGAACCTTTACTGGTGGCAACCCGTCCAAAGCTTCCATAACCGCCTTATTTGTAAGCTGTAAAGCTTCTTCTACAGTTTTGCCCATAACAAGAGTTGTTGCCATGCTGCTTGTTGCAACTGCAGCGCCGCAACCAAAGGTTTTGAATTTAACATCTTTTATGATGTTATCTTCAATTTTCATATATATTTTCATAATGTCGCCGCATTTTTCGTTGCCAACTTCTCCGATTGCATTTGCATCGGGAATTTCGCCGACGTTACGCGGATTTGCAAAATGGTCCATTACTTTTTCGCTGTATAACATATTATTCACCCTTTCTTACTTTTTCATAAAGTGGAGACATATCACGAAGTCTTTGAATTGTCTTTTCAAGAGCTTCGACTATTTTATCAACTTCTTCTTCGGTATTGTGATGTGAAAATGTTACTCGTAGGGAGCCGTGAGCTATACCGTGAGGTAAGCCTATGGCAAGCAATACGTGAGAAGGGTCAAGTGAACCGCTTGTACACGCTGAACCGCTTGATGCTGCAATACCGTACATATCAAGAAGAAGAAGCATAGCCTCGCCTTCAATAAACTGAAATGAAATGTTTGTGTTTCCGGGAAGTCTTTCCGTTCTGTGTCCGTTTAGTCTGCAGTATGGGATTTTTTCAAGAACTGCATTTATATATCGTTCACGAAGAGCCTTCATTTTGTTGGTATTTTCTTCAAAATTATCCATAGCAAGCTTAAAAGCCGCAGCCATACCAACTATTCCTGCAAGGTTTTCGGTTGTAGCACGTCTGCCAAGCTCCTGCTGACCACCGTGAAGAAGGTTTGTAACTCTTACGCCTTTTTTGATGTAAAGAGCTCCAATTCCTTTGGGTCCGCCAAATTTATGTGCAGACATTGAAAGTAAATCAACACCAAGCTCCTTGACGTCAATTTCAACGTGTGCAACTGCCTGAACAGCATCAGTGTGAAAGTATACACCGTGGTTATGTGCAATTTCTGCAAGTTTTTTAATTGGTTGTATTGTACCTATTTCATTGTTCGCAAACATAATAGAAACAAGTATGGTTTTATCAGTAATTGCCTTTTCAAGGTCATCAGGATTTACCAAGCCGTTTTCATCAACGGGAAGGTATGTAACTTCATAACCGTGTTTTTCTAAAAATTCACAAGTATGCAAAATTGCGTGGTGTTCAATTGCAGAAGTTATAATGTGATTGCCTTTTTTTGAAAGGGCATCTGCAACACCCTTTATTGCCCAGTTATCGGACTCTGTACCTCCACTTGTGAAGTATATTTCTTTTGCATCTGCATTAAGACATTTTGCTATTGTTTCGCGCGATTCGTTAACAACTTCCTTTGCCTGTTGACCAAATGTATATATTGAAGATGCATTGCCGTAATATTCAGTAAGATATGGCATCATCTTTTCAAGTACTTTTTGTTCTAACATTGTGGTTGCCGCATTATCTACATAAATCATTTTGTTCACCTCTTTTTAACTTATCTTTGCCACATTTCATAATAGCACAAAATAAGCTTCAAGTCAATTAAAATAACCGAATTTGTTATTAAATTAACATATTCACAGTATTTACTGTTTGGATTTTAAATATACAAGCAAAACTGCAATATCTGCAGGTGACACACCTGAAATACGAGATGCCTGACCAACAGATTCGGGGCGTATTTCGGAAAGTTTTTGTCTTGCCTCTATACGAAGGCCGTACACATCATCATAATTGATATTGGCAGGAATTTTTTTGTTATCAAGTTTTTTTACTTGTTCTGCCTGTTCTATCTGTCTTTTTATATAACCTTCATATTTAACGTCAGTATAAACCTGATATGCAACAACTTCGTCATAATCGGGGAAATTGTCATCAACCTCTTTTAAATCGTTGTACGTTAGTTGAGGACGTCTTAAAATATCTATAAGCTTAGCTCCTGATGAAAGCGGAGTACAGCCATGCTTTTCAAGAAATTCATTCATACGCTTTGTCGGACCAACATTGGTTTTTGCAAGTCTTTCTTTTTCATCCTCAATTTGTTGTTTCATTTCAAGAAATTTTGCGTAGCGCTCATCACTTATAAGACCAATTTCATAGCCAATAGGCGTAAGGCGTATGTCGGCGTTATCCTGACGTAGAAGCAAACGATGTTCTGCTCTTGCAGTCATCATTCTGTATGGCTCGTTAGTTCCCTTTGTAACAAGGTCATCTATAAGTACGCCTATATATGCTTCGGAACGCGAAAGCACTATCGGCTCAAGACCTTTTAATTTTCTTGCGGCGTTTATGCCTGCCATAAGACCTTGTGCGGCAGCTTCCTCATAGCCTGAAGTACCATTGAACTGACCTGCACCGTAAAGACCTTCGGCACATTTGAATTCCAAGGATGGTTTTAGCTGTGTAGGGTCTATGCAATCGTATTCAATTGCATATGCTGTACGCATAAAGTGTACGTTTTCCATACCGGGAATTGCACGGTACATTTTTATTTGCACATCTTCGGGAAGAGAAGAGGAAAGTCCCTGTACGTACATTTCGTCTGTGTTATAACCGCAGGGTTCTATAAAGAACTGATGTCTTTTTTTATCTGCGAAACGCACAACTTTATCTTCAATTGATGGGCAATATCTTGGGCCCACACCTTCAATCTGTCCTCCATAAAGAGGTGAACGGTGCAGATTTTCACGTATTACCTGGTGCATTTCTTCAGTTGTGTAGCCAAGGTAACAAACTACTTTGTTTTCAGCTTTTTCTTTTGTTTCAAAAGAAAAGTTTACTATTTCATCGTCACCTGTTTGTTGTTCAAACTTTGAAAGGTCGATGGTGTTTTTGTTTACACGGGCAGGAGTACCTGTTTTAAAACGCATAGTTTTAATGCCCATTGCGTTTATGGAATCTGTAAGCTTTGTTGCGGCAAACATTCCATCAGGACCGCCGTCGTAGTTAACCTCACCTACATGGATTTTACCACGTAGATATGTTCCTGAACATATGATTACAGCCTTAACTGCAAATTGTGCACCAAGGTGAGTAACAACACCTGTAACTTTGTTGTTTTCGTCGTGTAGTATTTCGGTAATTTCACATTGCTTGATGTCAAGGTTGGGAACAGCCTCAAGAGTTTGTTTCATTTTTTCCTGATATGCACGTCTGTCAGACTGTACTCGAAGTGAATATACAGCGGGGCCTTTACCTTTGTTAAGCATACGTGACTGAAGGGTGGTTGCATCTGCAACTTTACCCATTTCACCGCCCAAGGCATCTATTTCACGAACAAGATGTCCTTTTGCCGTACCGCCTATACAGGGGTTACAGGGCATATTGCCTATGGCATCAAGGTTTATTGTAAATAAAATTGTTTTCATACCGAGTCTTGCTGCAGCCAGCGCCGCCTCACATCCTGCGTGACCTGCGCCTATTACGGCAACATCATACTCGCCTGCAAAATAATTTGACATATTCATCGCCTCTATAATCAATTTATATTATTTGCCTACACAGAAGTTGGCAAATATACTGTCTATAATTTCATCACTTACTGTCATACCGCCGATTTCGCCAAGTGCGGATATTGCAACTTCAATGTCACCGAGGATAATATCAAATGGAGTATCGGTTTCCATTGCAAAAAGTATCCCCTCTATAAGTGATTTTGCATTTAAAAGACTTTGCTTGTGGCGGGGATTTGTTATTATTATTTTTTCTGAAATATCCCCTGCACTGTACATAGAATATATGAAGTCATAAAGCTCGTCAAAGCCTTCTCCCGTTTGTGCTGAAACGTATACAGTCTTTAAGAAATCATCTTCAAAATCCAGTTTTTTTGGAAGGTCGTTTTTGTTTATAAGGCAAATTGTTTTTGATTTATCCGCAAGACTTATGACTTCACGGTCACGGTCGGTAATTTCTCTTGAACCATCAAGTACAAGGAATATAAGGTCAGCCTTTTGTATGGCTTCTTTTGAACGTTCAACACCAATTTGCTCTACCTGATTATCACTTTCCCGGATTCCGGCAGTATCTAAAAGATTAAGCTTACAACCCTTTACAGTAACCTGCGTTTCTATAACATCACGTGTTGTTCCCTCGATGTTTGTTACAATTGCCTTGTCCTCACCGCAGATTGCATTTAAAATACTTGATTTACCTACGTTTGGAGTACCTATTATGGCAGTGTTTATGCCGTCCTTTATAATTCTTCCGCTATCTGACGTAAGTATAAGCTCGCTTACTCGTTTGTTAATTTTTTCAAGTGTATTTAAAAGGTCGGAATAATCAAGCTCTTCAACACCCTCTTCAGAAAAATCAATCATTGCAAGAATGTGGGATGTAGATGCAACAAGCTCGTCTCTTAGTGAGTTGATTTTGTTTGAAAGTCTTTTGTCAAGCTGATTTGCCGCAACTGTAACGGCATCATCTGTTTCTGCGGAAATAAGGTCTGCCACAGCTTCTGCCTGAGAAAGGTCCATTTTTCCATTTAAAAATGCACGTTTGGTAAATTCGCCCGGTTCTGCAGGTTTTGCACCGCATTTGTATAATGCCTCAAGTACAAGTTTGCATACCTTTAGTCCGCCATGGCAATTAAATTCCACAACGTCTTCGCCTGTATAGCTGTTTGGCGCTTTAAAAACACTTACCAGAGCCTCGTCAATTATTCTGCCGTCATTTTTTATTTTGCCAAGATGCAGAGTATGGCTTTTAAAAGCTGAAATGTCAAGGCTGAATATTTTGTTTGCAATTTCTATTGACTTTTCACCACTAAGGCGTACGATACCTATACCGCCTGTTGCGTTTGCTGTTGCAATTGCTGCAATGGTCATAAAAATCTCCATTCCGCCGCCATACATCGGCATAAGTAATAATTAGAAATCCCTTATCTGTATGGCAATGAATGATAAGAGACTTTACGCCCGTGTGCGTTTATGAGCAAAGAGGATGAAAAAACCACACGTGGCAATTATGTCCGTTGTAGAAGATAGTAAGAAAGATTCTTTCTCATTATCTTTCACATATAACTACTAAAAAAGGCTGCTACATAATGGAGTATGTAACAACCTTTAAAATTATTTTTTCAATGTTACAACAATTCTTCTGTTTGGTTCTTCACCAACACTTTTTGTCTTAACATATTTATGATTTTGCAAAGCTGCATGAATAATTCTTCTTTCATATGGGTTCATAGGCTCTAAAGACATATCTTTTCTGTATTTTACAGCCTTGTTTGCCATACTGTTTGCAAGCTTTTTCAAAGTTTCTTCACGTCTTGCACGGTAGTTTTCTGTATCTACTGTGATTCTGCAGTAATCGTCACCGTGTCTGTCCTTGTTAACATAAAGGTTAACAAGATACTGCAAAGCATCAATTGTATCACCGCGTCTGCCGATTACTACACCTACATCTTCACCTGAAATAATAAGCTTAGCTTCGCCGTCAACAGCAGTAACAGTACAACTTGTACCCATTTTTGTAACAACATCCTGTACAAAAGCTTTTGCTTGTTCAACTGCTTCAGCAGAGTATGTAGACTTTCTTTCAGGACGTGCAGTACTTTCTTCTTCAACTGCAACAGGTTCTTCAACCGTTGCAGGCTTTTCTTCCGGTTTCTTTTCAACTTTCTTCGGAGCAGGTTTTTCCACCTTTTTCATAGGTGTAGGCTTTTTTGCTTCGGAAATATCCTCGGCACTTATAGAAATTTTAACATTTTCTATTTTTTCTTCGTCAAAAGATACTCTTACCTTAGCGTCTTTAGCACCAAATCCGAATATACCCTTAGAGCCTTCTTCAACAACATAAACTTCAACGTTTTCACGTGTTGTATTAAATTCCTTAAGAGCCTTTTCAACAGCCTCGTCTACAGTTTTGGCTGTTACTTCAATTCTCCTTGTCATTTTATAATCATCCCTTAAACTTATTTCTTTTTCTTGTTACCGCCTTTTGCCTCAATTACAAGCGGATTTTCTGATTCTTTTTTCAGCATCAAATTTACTATAAACTGCTGAATCATTTTAAATATATTGTTCATAATCCAGTAAAGACCGATACTTGCAGAAAAACTAAACGCAAAGAACACCGTCATAAACGGCATAATTTTATTCATTGTCTGCATAGAGCCGGCAGCAGGATTATCTTTTTCTTTCTTCTTCTGTTCTTCTGTTTTTTTAGATTCTGCTTGTCTTAATGTAAGCCATGACAAAGCGTAGGTCGAAAGACCTGCAAGAATCGGGATAAGCCATAAAAGGCTTATTTCACTTATGCTTGGTATCTGGCTAAGGTCTAAACCGAAGAAATCGAAATTTATAAGACCCGACTTGGATGCAAGTGCAACCTCTACCATAGCACCTTTTATTTCAGGGAATTTTGCCTGAACTTCAGCTAACTGTTCAGCTGAATAGCCCAACATATGAGTTATAGGGCTGTAAACTATTCTGTATAGTATAAAAATTATGGGCAACTGAATAAGCAAAGGCAGACAACCGCTCATAGGATTGATGTTGTTTTCCTGATAAAGCTTCATCATTTCTGCACTTTGTTTTTCTTTGTCGTTTTTGTATTTTTCCTGAATTCTTGTAAGTTCCGGCTGAATTGCCTGCATTTTTGTAGTTGATTTTTGCTGTTTCCATGTAAGTGGTAACAAAATTATGTTTACAACAAATGTAAAACCGATAATAGCGAGACCGTAGTTACCGAATAAATCATAAAAAAAGTGCAATATAGCGCCGAAAAAACTGTAAATTATATCAAACAAAATAAGTTCCTCCTAAAATAGCACACAAGTATCAGGGCACAGGGTCATAACCGCCTTTATGCCAGGGGTGACACTTTAAAATGCGCTTTATAAATAAAAATAAACCCCGTGCTGCGCCATATTTTTCCACAGCTTCAATGCAATACTGAGAGCAGGTGGGATAAAATCTGCAGCATGGTTTTTTTAACGGTGAGATATACCGTTGATATAATTTTACAATGCTAATTATAAAATTTTTCATTTTAATCCGCCTCACTTAAAAGGGCCGATTTTCGCAATGCTCTTTCCATATGGGCACATATTGTTCTGAAGTCGGCAGACAGAATGTCTGACCTTGCCACAAAAACCATATAATAACCGTTTGGAATTTGTTCTTCGTACAGGCGAAAAGATTCGTACATAAGTCTTCTTGCTCTGTTTCGCATAACAGCTTTGCCGATTTTTTTACTCACGGTAAAACCAACCCTGTTTTTACTTGCCTTCGTATACATATAATACAAGGTAAAAAAGGGAGTTTTAGCAGTTTTACCGCGGTAGTATAATCGTTTAAACAAAGTGTTACGGTTCAGCGATAATGTGTTTTTCATAACCGAAAATTAAGCACAAATCTTAGCGCGGCCTTTAGCTCTTCTGCGTGCTAAAACTTTTCTGCCGTTAGCTGTTGACATACGGCTTCTGAAACCATGAACCTTTTTTCTCTGGCGTTTTTTAGGTTGATATGTCTGTACCATCCTTGTTTCCTCCTTATTTTATATAGTTAATTACCGCAAGCGGCAATTCTTTGCCATTTTGACAGTATTGCTATTATACAACTTTTTTTGCGGAGTTGTCAATAGTTTTTTTGAAAATTAACAAAATATAGCCGAAAGAGAATAATCCGAACCAAATTTTCAAAGGCGAATTTACACTTTCGGATTAGTTTTCAGAAGTAATAATAACTTCGCCGTCGTTGATTTCTCTGATTGCTTCAATTATCGGCTTTGTAACTTCTTTTGTTGTATCTTCAGATATTTCTCTTGCTCTTTTTGCAGTTGCAATAACAAGTGAATATCTGCTGTTTGTTTTTTCAATTAAATTTGTAATTGGTGGGTAAATCATAATCCAAGCTCCTTTTCTGTTTTATCTATCATATTTTTTGTTTTTAAACTTTCTGCCGTTATTATGCTGCGTATCTGTTCGGCAGCTTCTTCAACAGAGTTGTTAACAACTATGTATTCATAATTTTTTGCACAAAGAAGTTCTTCTTTTGCGCGGGCAAGTCTTTGAAGAATAACTTCTTCGCTTTCTGTCCCTCTGCCTCTGAGGCGGTTTTCAAGTTCTTCCATTGAAGGAGGAACCACAAAAATCATAACAGTATCAGGTTCTTTTGCCTTAACTTTCATTCCGCCCTGTATTTCTATTTCAAGTATTGCGTTTATGCCTTTGTTTATGTGGTCATAACAAGGCTTTTTAGGTGTTCCGTATGATTTGTCTACGTATCCTGCGTATTCAAGAAATTCATCGTTGTTAATCATTTTCTGAAATTCTTCAGGTGTTTTGAAATGGTAGTGGACACCGTCTGTTTCATTTGGTCTTGGTAATCTTGAGGTTACAGATACGGAAAGGAAAAAGTCATCATATTTTTCTGTGAGATAATTACATATGGTACCCTTCCCTACACCTGACGGACCGGATACTACTGCTATAATACCCTTATTCATCATTGTCACCACCATTCTTCATTCTGTGTGCAATAGTTTCTGACTGAATTGCACTTAGTATAACGTGGTCGCTGTCTGCAATTATAACAGACCTTGTTTTTCTGCCGCAGCTTGCATCAATGAGCATGCCGCGTTCTTTTGATTCCTGAATTATTCTACGTACGGGAGCAGAATCAGGACCAACAATCGCCACAATTCTGTCAGCTGAAACCATATTTCCGAAGCCTATGCTTATAAGTTTCATACCATAACCTCCTATTCAAGATTCTGTAGTTGTTCTCTTACCTTTTCAAGTTCTGATTTTATGTTTATAACAATGTTTGAAATTTCAAGATTGTTAGCTTTTGAGCCTATTGTGTTTGTTTCTCTGTTCATTTCCTGAAGGAGGAAATCAAGACGTCTGCCAACTGCATCACCTTTTGCCATAATACGGTCAAATTCCTCAAGGTGACATTTTAACCTTACAATTTCTTCGTTTACGGAAAGCTTGTCTGCGTAAATTGCAGTTTCGGTAAGAAGTCTGTTTTCATCTACCGTTGCATCGCCGATAAGTTCTTTTATTCTTTCCATAATGTTATTTTTGTGTTCAATTACTGTGTCAGGTGCAATCACTTCCACCTTTTCAACTTCTGTTTTTATTGTTGCTATTCTTGTAACCATATCTGTTGCAAGCTTTGTGCCTTCACGTTCACGTGCTGCAAGGAAGCTGTTCAGTGCTTCTCCAAGAACATCAAGAACACTTTCTTTTATAATTTCTTCATCTTCTTCGGTGTGCTTTATTTCAAAAATATCATTATAACGTGCTACTGAGGAAACACTTATGTCATTTCTTACGTCAAATTTTTCAGCAATAAGCTTAAGTGCCTTTACATAGCTTTCAGCAAGAGCTTCGTTGAGAATGATTTCCTTTGAGTCATCAAGCTCTTTATAGATGGTAAGATATACGTCTATTTTACCCCTTTTTATATGTTGCTGAAGAAAATTTTTAATTTCTTCCTCAAGAAAATTGTACATTCTGGGCAACTTAATATTGTAGTCTGCATAGCGGTGATTAACTGCCTTTATTTCAACGGAAATATCGTAATTATTAACGGTTTTTTCACAACGGCCAAAGCCTGTCATACTTCGTATCAAACCCTAAACCTCCCATTTTCTGTATATTTTATTTGTATTCTATCACACTTTTATAAAAAAAGAAAGGATTTTTTTGAAAAATCTTTAAAAAGCTTGCAATATTTTATAAAATTGGTTATAATTGAAAAATAGGGTAATTATGCTTTGCGGCAGGAGGCGATACAATGAGTCTGGCAAAAGTTAACAGTATGGGTATAAGCGGTATTGACGGTTATATTGTAACTGTTGAAACTGATTTGTCTAATGGCCTTCCGGCATTTGATATAGTTGGGTTACCGGATGCATCGGTTAAAGAAAGTAAGGAACGAGTGAGAGCTGCCATTAAAAACAGCAATTATTCCGTCCCAACAAAAAGAATTACAGTAAACCTTGCACCGGCAGACAGAAAAAAAGAAGGGGCAGTTTATGACTTGCCAATTACAGTTGCTATTCTTTCTGCGTCCGGGCAGATTATGGAAGAAGCAACAGCGGGATGCGCTTTTCTCGGAGAGCTTTCTCTTGATGGAGCGTTAAGAGGTGTTCAGGGAGTTTTGCCAATGGTTCTTGCTGCAAGAGATAATGGCATAAAAAAGGTGTTTCTTCCTTTGGGAAATGCCAATGAGGCAGCTGTTGTAGCTGATGTTGAAGTTTTTGGTGCAGATAATATTTCTGAAATTGTAAAGCATCTTAATGGCGAAGAGGCTATAGAAGCTACACGTTCGGATATTGAGCGGATATTTGCACATAATTCATATTATCCTGTGGATTTTTCTGATGTAAAAGGGCAGAAAAGTGTGAAAAGGGCAATTGAGGTTGCTGTCGCAGGTGGACACAACATTCTTCTTATAGGAAGTCCCGGTACAGGCAAATCGATGCTTGCACAGAGGATACCTACAATTTTGCCTCCACTTACTTTTGAAGAGGCACTTGAAACTACAAAAATTCATTCTATCTCCGGTGTTATGGAGCCGGGGGCGTCTTTGGTTACAACAAGGCCGTTCAGAAGTCCTCATCACACGGTTTCACCTATAGGGTTGATTGGGGGAGGAACAAATCCAAAGCCCGGTGAGGTTAGTATTGCACATAATGGAGTGTTGTTTTTGGATGAACTTCCGGAATTTCAAAGGCTTGCAATTGAAGTTTTGCGCCAACCCCTTGAGGATGGTCGTGTAAGTATTACACGAGCAAATGCAAGTTACACTTATCCTTCAAATGTGTTGCTTGTGGCTTCTATGAACCCTTGTAAATGCGGATATTACGGTGACCCTAAACACGAATGTACATGTACACCGCCGCAAATACAGAAATATGTAAGTAAAATAAGTGGTCCGATGCTTGACCGTATTGACATACATGTCGAGGTTCCTTCTGTATCATATTCGGACTTGTCTGCAGATACACAGGAAGAAACGAGTTCATCAATAAAAAGCCGCGTTGAAAAAGCGAGAAAAATTCAGCACGACAGATATATTAATGACGGAATATATACAAATTCACAGCTTTCTTCTTCTCTTATAAGAAAGTATTGTCCTGTAAGTCAGGAAATAAAAGATGTTTTACGTTCGGCGTTTGATAATCTTGGTTTATCGGCAAGAGCTCACGACCGTATACTTAAGGTTGCGAGAACTATTGCGGATCTGGATGGAAGTGTGGATATAACCGTAAACCATATTGCAGAGGCTATTCAGTACAGAAGTCTTGACAGAAAATTTTGGGGAGTGTGAAGTTTTGCAATTAAATATTGTTATGGTTGAACCTGAAATCCCACAGAATACGGGTAATGTTGCACGTACCTGTGCTGCAACAGGGGCAAGACTGCACCTTGTAAAGCCGATGGGATTTGAAATAGATGATAAAAAATTAAAAAGAGCGGGGCTTGATTACTGGCATCTTCTTGATATCACCTATTATGAAAGCCTTGATGAGTTTATGGAAATTCATAAAAATGATACAATGTTTTATTTTACTACCAAGGCACCACGTGCGTATACGGAGGTTGAATTTCCCGATGAAGTTTATCTGTTGTTCGGAAAAGAAACCAAGGGCTTGCCGGAGGAACTTTTGGTGAAAAACTATGATGACAGATGTGTAAGAATACCTATGATTGATGAAGCAAGGTCGCTTAATTTATCAAATGCAGTAGCTATTGCTGCTTACGAATTTTTGAGACAAAAAAATTTTTCGGAATTGTTGCAGGAGGGAAAACTACATGGCACATATTAAAATTATTACTGACTCAGCAAGTGATATACCAAAATATCTGGTTGAAAAATATAATATAGGTTATTTACCTATTTGTATAGTTATGGACGGAAAGGTGTATTATGACAGATACGACCTTGACGGAAGAGAATATATGAAGAGTCTTCCTGAAAAAGAGGAAATACCAACTACAAGTATGGTTCCTCTTGAATTGATGGAAAAAGAATTCCGTGCCAATCTTGATTCTTATGATTATCAGATTTTTGTTTCACTATCAGCAAAGGCAAGTGGTGGAAACAATGCTGCACATCTTTTGAAGGAACAAATTGAGGATGAACTTGGGCATGAGTCAAATATTATCGTTCTTGACAGCGAAAAGTATTCTATGCTTTTCGGTAAGGATGTTGTAAAAATGGCAGAGCTTGCTGCAAATGATGCTTCACTTGAAGAAGTTATGGAAGCATTTGAAAAGGGTAAGAAAACAGGCAATGCATTCTTTATTGTGGATGATCTTAAGCATCTTCAAAAGGGAGGTAGAATTAAGGCAACAACTGCTTTGATAGGCGGTATGCTTGGTATTAAGCCTATTCTTACAATAAATGATGGTTTAGTAGAAAATATCGGAAAAGAGCGTGGTATGCAAAAATCGCTCAACAAGATTGTAAATATGACCGCAGAGGTTTATGATAGTGAAAACAAACCCAAAATATGGCTTGCCAACGGCTATGCCGATGAAAGTTGCAATATTGCAATAGAATTGTTGAAAGAAAAATTGGGCGATGTTGAAATTGAAATGTTTGATTTGGGTTGTATAATAGGAACTCATACCGGTCCCGGAGTTGTTGGGATTATATTTGATATGAGAGGTGAATAAGTTTTGAAAATTTTGATGGTGTTAATGGGTCTTGAAATTGGTGGAGCCGAAACCCATGTAGTTGAACTTGCAATTGAGCTTTCAAAACGAGGGCACGAGATCCATATTGCATCAAATGGCGGAGTTTATGAAAATGAAATTAAAAAATACAATATAATACATCATAAATTGCCATTGCATAATAAAAAATATAATAGTTTTTTAAAATCTTATTTTGGGCTTAAAAACATTATAAAAAGCAATGATTTTGACCTTGTACATGCCCATGCCAGAATTCCCGGTTTTATATGTGGTTTGTTGCATAAAAAACTCAAATTCAGATTTATCACATCGGCACATTGGGTATTTAAAACCAATTTTGCTCTTAAGTATATTACAAACTGGGGAGAGTATTCTGTTGCCGTAAGTAATGATATAAAGAAGTATCTTATAGACAGTTATGATTATCCCGAAAACAAAATTTCCGTTACAATCAACGGAATAGATACAGAAAAATTTTCATGTGATACTGATTATTCCGACATTGCCAAAGAATTTAATTTTGGTGAGGGCAAAAAGCGTATAGTATATGTTAGTCGTATGGATGTTGACAGAAGTGCAGTTGCATTTAATTTGCTTAATGTTACACCTGAACTTTTAAAAAAATATCCTGACCTTGAAGTGGTAATTGTTGGTGGAGGAAATGATTATAGCCGTCTTGTTAAAAAAGTTGATGAAGTGAACAAAATAACAGGCAAGAGAGTAGCTATTGCCACAAACGGAAGAACTGATATAAATAAATTTGTTGCAGCGGGTCATATGTTTATTGGTGTTTCGCGAGCAGCTCTTGAAGCAATGTCTGCTAAAAAACCGGTTATAATTGCCGGAAACGAAGGTTATATAGGTGTATTTGAACAGGATAAAATAGATATAAGCATAAAGACAAATTTCTGCTGCCGCGGCTGTATAATGCCGTCTGATGATATTTTGTATAATGATATATGTCGTATTCTTGACAGCAATGATATTGACAGTATGGGTGAATTTAACAGACAGTTTATTCTGGATAATTACTCTGTTTCCAGAATGGCAGATGATTATGAAGATGCCTACAAAACATTGTTGAAAAAGAATCCTTTCCGCGAAAATGATGTTGTTATTTCCGGTTATTATGGCTATAAAAATATTGGTGATGATTCTATGCTTAAGGCAATAATCAAAAGCCTGAAAATTCAAAAACCCGATATACAGATAACCGTACTTTCAAAAAAGCCGTTTGAAACTGCGGCAATCCATGACGTGAAAAGCGTTTACAGATTCAATATTTTTAAAATAATGAATGTTATGAAACATTCTCGTTTGTTAATAAGCGGGGGAGGAAGTTTGTTGCAGGATGTTACAAGTTCTCATTCTTACAACTATTACTCGTCAATAATAAAGCTTGCTCTTAAATATGGAACAAGAGTTATGGTGTATGCTAATGGTATAGGGCCAATTAAGTCGCAAAGTAATATGGAAGACTGTATAAAATTACTTAATTTGGTAGATAAAATAACACTTCGTGATAAAAAATCCTATGAAATGCTTGAAAACATGAAAATATCAGGAGACGTAAGCATATCTTCAGATCCGGCACTGTCACTTATGCCTTCAGATGAAGGCTATGGTGAAGATGTTCCGTATTTTGTTGTTTCTGTAAGAAAATGGAAAGGGCTTCCAGATGATTTTGCAGATAAATTGGCTGAAGTTTGTAAAAAGATTAAGTATAAATACAATATTCTACCTGTGCTGGTTCCTATGCAGGGATGGATGGATAATGATATATGTAAAAAAATTGCGCTAAACTGCGACGGAAAATTTATAACGACATTTAAAAATCCTGAGAACCTCATAGAGTATATTGAGCATAGTGAATTTGTAGTTGGTATGCGACTTCATTCGTTGATATACTCCCTTGGTGTGAATGTTCCCGTTGTTGCTTTGTCATATGACCCTAAGGTAGATGCAATTATAGAAGAATGGGGTTGTTGTGCGGCATTTGACGTAAAAAATCTTGATGTTGAAGCAATTTGCAAAGAAATTGAAAATATAATCGAAAACAAGACGAATTTGGTTGAACACATATCACAGGTAACAAAAATAATGAAAGAAAGAAATTTGAGTGATGCAAAAGAAGCCGTAAGGCTTATGGAATTTTGATAAAGAAATGGAGGAATAAAATATGAGATTTGATTTAAGCAATTTGTTTAAAATCAGCAATGATATAGGTATCGACCTTGGTACTGCATCTGTGTTGGTTTATGTAAAGGGCAAAGGTATTGTTCTGGAGGAACCTTCTGTTGTTGCTATGGATACTTCTAATAAGCATCTTCTGGCAGTTGGTGAAGAGGCAAGACGTATGCTTGGACGTACACCGGGTAATATTGTTGCTATAAGACCACTTAAGGATGGTGTTATTTCTGACTATGATATGACAGAAAAAATGTTAAGACACTTCCTTGATAAGGTATGTAAAAAAAGAATTTTTAAACCTCGTGTTATGATTTGCGTACCAAGTGGTGTTACTGAAGTAGAAGAAAGAGCAGTTATTGATGCTGCAACTCAGGCGGGGGCAAGTAGAACTTATCTTATTGAAGAACCTATTGCAGGTGCAATCGGTGCAGGTATTGATATTGCAAAGCCAAGCGGTACTATGATAGTTGATATCGGTGGTGGTACGACTGACATAGCTGTTATTTCACTTGGCGGTATTGTTGTATCTGAATCAATTAAGGTTGCCGGAGATAAATTTGATGATGCGATTATAAAATATATAAGAAAGAAGCATAATATACTTATAGGTGAACGTACTGCTGAACAGCTTAAAATCAATATTGGATGTGTATTTGAAAGAACAGAAGAGGATAAAATGGTTCGTATGGAATCTACGGAAATACGTGGCAGAAGCCTTGTGTCGGGGTTGCCTAAAACCATTACAATAACTGCTGATGAAATGTTTGAAGCTTTTGAGGAACCGTCATTGCAGATTGTTGATGCAGTTAAAGCTGTTCTTGAACAAACACCTCCCGAGTTGGTTGGCGATATCAGCGAAAAAGGTATTGTCATGACAGGCGGCGGTTCGCTTATCTGGGGTCTTGACAGACTGATAGCTCACGAAACAGGTATTCAGTGCTATGTTGCTGAAAATCCAATTTCGTGTGTTGCTATCGGTACTGGCAAATCATTGGAAATGCTTGATGTACTTATGGAAAGTAAATCAAGAAACAAATACAAAATTCAGTAATGAGTTTTTTGGATTTTTTAATCCTTATGTTTTAATTATGTAATATCAATTATAGTAATTAAAAAAGTTTTTATGTACGGAAAATAAATGAATTATGGAGGTTAAAACGTGGCAAAAAAACAAAATTTAAAAATTATCCCCCTTGGTGGTCTGGAGGAGATCGGAAAAAACATTACAGTGTTTGAATACGGTAATGATATAGTGGTTCTGGACTGCGGTATGGCGTTTCCCGATGAGGAGATGCCCGGTGTGGATATTGTAATACCTGATTTTGCGTATCTTGAAAAAAATCAGGATAAAATAAGGGCAGTTGTTTTGACCCATGGTCACGAGGACCATATAGGTGCATTGCCTTATTTTCTCAGCAAGATTAATGTGCCCGTTTACGGCACAAGGCTAACAATCGGGCTTGTACAAAACAAGCTTAAGGAACACGGACTTGATAAATCAGTAAAATTACACAGTGTATTGCCGGGGAATGTGTTGAAGCTTGGGGAATTCCGAGTGGAATTTATAAGAAGTAATCACAGTATTCCTGATGCGGCGGCAATAGCTTTTCACACTCCTGTAGGTGTAATATTGCATACAGGTGACTTTAAAATAGATACAACACCCATTGAAGGTAAAATGATTGACTTAAAGCGTATTGGTGAACTTGGCAAAAAAGGCATCCTTGCCCTGATGTCAGACAGTACTAATGCGGAACGCTCGGGGTATACTATGAGTGAGAGTACGGTGGGTGCTACATTTGATGAAATATTTCGTAATAATCAGAAAAACCGCATAATTGTAGCAACTTTTGCTTCAAATATTCACAGAATGCAACAAATAGTAAACTCTGCCGTTCAGTATGGACGTAAAATAGCTCTTTCGGGGCGCAGTATAGTAAATGTTGTTTCTGTTGCTGTAGAGCTTGGTCATATGAAGGTGCCCAAGGGAACTTTGATTGACATTGATGAAATTACAAATTATCCGCCTCATAAGCTTGTTATAATAACAACCGGCAGTCAGGGTGAAACTATGAGTGCGCTTGCGAGAATGGCTTATTCCGAGCACAAGAAGGTTACTCTTGGACCTAAGGATACTGTAATTATATCGGCAAATCCTATACCGGGTAATGAAAAGGCGGTATCAAGGGTTATTAATGAACTTTACAAGCTTGGTACCAATGTTATTTATGAGGCGTTGGCAGATATTCACGTTTCAGGGCATGCATGTGCAGAAGAACTTAAGATAGTAATGAATCTTGCAAATCCAAAATTCTTTATTCCTGTTCACGGGGAATACAGACATTTATATCATCATTCTGCAATTGCACAGAAGCTTGGAATACCAGAAAAAAATATAATAAAACTTCAAATTGGCAGTGTGCTTGAAATAAATAGCGAAAAGTACAAAATTAACGGGTCGGTTCCGTCGGGAAGGGTTCTTGTTGACGGACTTGGCGTTGGTGATGTGGGCAATATTGTTTTAAGAGACAGAAAATTGCTGGCTGAAGACGGTATAATAATAGTTGTTGTTACTCTTGATTCCCATTCGCACGAAATTGTATCAGGACCTGATGTTGTATCAAGGGGCTTTGTGTATATGCGCGAAAGTGAAGATTTGATGGAAAACATCCGCGAGTGTGCACAGAAATCAATTGAAAAGTGCAATTACAGAAGAAATAGTGACTGGAATACTATGAAGACCAGAATAAAGGGAGACTTAAGTGATTATTTGTATTATAAAACAAAGAGAAAGCCGATGATATTACCGGTTATAATGGAAGTTTAAGGAGGTTTTTTTATGGAAAACAATAATTTTTATTCTTCACAACAGGAATTGGAATTGCAGGAAGGTGTCACATCTTATGTTTCAAAGGTTTTTGGTACAATGTTTCTTGGTTTATTGATTACGGCGTTATCTGCATTGTTTACCGCAACAAGTGAAACTATGATTAGACTTTTATACGGTGGTCCACTTGTTTTTGTACTTGCAATAGCAGAGCTTGTGCTTGTAGTGGCACTTTCTGCAAGAATTACAAAAATAAGTCACGCATCTGCTCTTATTATGTACTACGCATATGCAATTTTAAATGGAATTACTCTTTCAAGTATATTTTTTGTATATGACATCGGAACAGTTTATACTGCATTTTTCACGACGGCAATTTCTTTTGGCGTAATGGCGATATATGGTATTAAAACAAAGAAGGATTTAACTAAAATAGGAAGTATGCTTATAATGTTACTTGTAGGTATTGTAATAGCGTCTCTTATTAACATATTTATCGGAAGCGAAAGCTTTGACCTTGTTATTTCGTTTATTGCTGTTGCCGTTTTTGTCGGCTTGGTTGCATTTGATACTCAAAAGCTTAAATCTTATTATTATTCATCATTGAATGACCCTCAGATGCAAAGAAAAATAGGGATTATGGGTGCGTTGTCACTTTATCTTGATTTTATAAATATTTTCTTATATCTTTTGAGAATATTTGGCAACAGAAGAAATTAATAAACCTTTTATAGGAGGAAAATATATGGCTGTTAAAATTATTACAGATTCCGCCTGCGATATAACCAAGGCTATGGAGTCAAAGTACAATGTGGAAATCATTCCGCTACAGGTGGATATAGACGGTACTCTTTTTAAAGACCGTGAGGAAATTGAGCCTCTTACCGTCTATGAGAAAATGAGGGCAGGGGCTGCACCTAAAACTTCGCTTGTTGTAAGTGACCGACTTTCTGATGCTCTTATAAATCATGCCAAAGCAGGAGATGAAGTAATTTATATTTCATTTTCATCTGCTCTTTCAGGATCTTATAACCTTGCCAAATTAACAACTGAAGATGTTTGTGCGGAATATCCCGATTTTAAAATAGAGATTATAGATTCAAAATGTGCTTCATTTGGTCAGGGTATGGTAGTTTTACTTGCTATGCAGGCACTTGAAAAAGGTATGGGTTTTGATGAGCTTACAGAAAAAATCCGTTACTGGAGCGACAATATGGAACATATTTTTACAGTTGATGATCTTGAGTACTTATACCGTGGCGGACGAGTAAGCAAAGCAAGTAAGGTGCTTGGTGGACTTTTGGGAATTAAGCCTGTTTTACACGTTAGTGATGAAGGAAAGCTTGTACCTTTGGAAAAATGCAGAGGGCAGAAAAAAACTCTTGCTCGTATGGTTGATATGATGGGTGAGCTTAATCCTGATATAGGTAATACAACAGTAGGTATTATCCATGCGGATTCTGCAGACGTTGCGGAAACTGTACGTAATATGGTTGTTGAGAAATATGGTTGTAAGGATATACTTATGTCAGAACTTGGTGCTGTTATCGGTGCACATGCAGGCCCCGGAACAATAGCTATATTTTTCTTGAGTTAATAAAGAATATTAAAAGAGTTTACTTAAAAAGGGGAGAATATCTTTAAAAAGATATTCTCCTCAGCGCGTCGATAAACCTATCGACACGCTGTCAGATTGCGAAAAAGGAAGGTATATTTTGTCAATTTGAATTCGTCGGCGTACGAGGGTACGGTAGAGGTCAAATTGGCAAAAAGCAAATAACCGCAAGGAAAATTTGATGTTTTCCTTGCGGTTTTATAGTTGTTTTTATTTTTCGGCAAGAGTAAACCCTTGCCCTACATTCAAACATAATTATTAAGTCATTTGCGATAGAACAACTTTTTCGACGGTCTGACAGGTTCGTTGAAAACGAACCTGTTTATTTATCTTTATTTTAAATTCTGCTGTTTATATCTTGTTATATAATCTTTTGTTTCCTTAGCAACTACTCCTGAAAGAAGAATCAAAGCTACAATATTAGGGAATGCCATAAGACCATTTACGATATCCGCAAGTGTCCAAACTTCTGAAACTGTAAGGTATGGACCAATAAACACAGCCAAAATGTAAAGCCATTTATAACCCATAAGTACTTTTTTCTTATCGCCAACAAGATACTGAAGGCATCTTTCTGAATAGTAGTCCCAACCAAGAATAGTTGTAAAAGCAAAGAATGCAAGACAAATCATCATTATAAATGCAGATGCAGTTGAGTTAAGGAATGGCAAACCTGCCTGGAAAGCATATGAAGTAACTGCCGCACCTTCCAAACCTGATACCTGCCATGCACCTGTAAGAACAATTGAAAGACCTGTAATTGTACAAACGAGAATTGTATCAATAAAAGTACCTGTCATACATACAAGACCCTGACGTACAGGTTCTTTTGTTCTTGCAGCTGCTGCTGCGATAGGAGCAGAACCAAGACCTGCTTCGTTAGAGAAGATACCACGTGCAATACCCTTTTGCATTGCAACGGCAATTGTTACACCCATTGCACCGCCACATACAGCCTGCGGATTAAATGCACCGTAAACTATTGCATAAATTGCATCAGGAACTTTTGTAATATTGCAAACAATAATTGCAAGACCAAAAATGATGTAAAGTATAGCCATAAAAGGAACTATAATTTCAGAAACCTTTGCAATTCTCTTAAGACCGCCGATAATAACCAAAGCTACGCAGATTGTAACGATAATACCGGCAACAACAGTAGCTGTTGGGTAAGCATTACCAAACAATGTAATTGTGCTTGCTTTTGCAGGGTCAAAGAAATTCTGCACTGCAGAAGCGATACCGTTAACCTGAGTAATAGTACCGATACCCAAAAGACCTGCCATCAAACCAAAAACAGAGAAAAGTACAGCCAACCATTTCCAACCTTTGCCAAGACCTTTTTCTATGTAATAGAATGGTCCGCCCAAAACTTTGCCATCAGCATCAATTTCTCTGTACTTAACAGCCAAAAGACCTTCAGCATATTTTGTAGCCATACCTAAAAGTGCAGCAACCTCCATCCAGAACAACGCACCGGGACCACCTGCACAAATAGCAGTAGCAACACCAACGATGTTACCTGTACCGATTGTTGCAGAAAGTGCTGTACAAAGAGCACCGAAGCTTGAAACTTCACCTACTCCACCTTCTTCATCCTTGAACATAAATTTCAAGGCTTTGCCAAGATGCAAAAACTGCACGCCTTTTGATCTTACTGTCAACACAAGACCAACAATCAAAATAAGTGCAATTAGCGGGATGCCCCATACGGCATCATCAATTTTCGTAAGAATTTCACTAAAACTCATACTTTTTCATCCTTTCTGCTCACTCTTTCGCGAACCTTCAAAATTTTCTTTTGAATCCGGACATAAAAAAAGCTTCCTCCGAATTCAATAACCGGAGAAAGCAATTTGCTTTTTTAAGCTCTGTCCTTTTGCCTGAGAGATCGACAGCTTCATCGGCTGCCTTACACCTTCGGCGCTCAAAAAGAGACTCTCCAGAGTTATTACAAATCAGTATTATACACCTATCTGCATTAAAAAGCAATAGTTTTTGACAAATTTATTAATTTTTTGTAAAATAAATCGCATAATTCTCTTATGAATTTGTTTATTTTTTAACGTTTACCATTTACAACGGTATTTTTTTGATGTATAATTAAGTTATAAATATAATTGGAGGTTGTTGTTATGAATATTTTAGTAACAGGTGGTGCCGGTTATATCGGTAGCCATACATGTGTTCAGCTTTTAGAGGCAGGTCATAACGTAGTTGTTCTTGATAATCTTGATAATAGCTGTGTTGAATCATTAAACAGAGTTAAAAATATCACAGGTAAAGATTTTAAATTTTACGAAGTAGACCTTCTTGATTACGAAGCTACAAATAAAGTTTTTGAAGAAAATGACATAGATGCAGTTATTCACTTTGCCGGTTTAAAAGCAGTTGGTGAAAGTGTCTCTATTCCTATAAGATACTACCACAACAACATTACGGGCACACTTAACCTTTGTGACATTATGTCAAAGCACAATGTTAAAAAAATCGTGTTCAGTTCATCTGCAACAGTTTACGGTGACCCTGCAACTGTGCCGATTACAGAGGATTTTCCTTTGCACGCAACTAACCCATACGGCAGAACAAAATTGTTTATAGAAGAAATTTTACGTGACCTTTACGTTTCAGATAACGAATGGGATATAGTAATCCTTCGTTATTTCAACCCTGTTGGTGCACATGCAAGCGGTACAATGGGTGAAGACCCTAACGGTATTCCAAACAACCTTGTACCTTATATTTCACGTGTTGCTATAGGTACTTTGGAATGCCTTTCTGTTTACGGTAACGACTATGATACTCCTGATGGTACAGGTGTACGAGATTATATTCACGTTGTTGACCTTGCAGATGCTCACGTTAAATCTGTTGAAAAGATTGCTACACGCCAGGGCGTACTTACTTACAATGTAGGTACAGGTAACGGTTATTCCGTACTTGATATGGTAAAGGCATTCGGTAAAGCATGCGGACACGATATTAATTACAAAATTGTAGACAGACGTCCCGGTGATATTGCTGTATGCTATGCAGACCCTTCAAAAGCTAAAGCTGAGCTTGGTTTTGAAGCTAAAAAAACACTTGAAGATATGTGTAATGACACTTGGAAGTGGCAGTCTATGAATAAAAACGGTTATAAAAATTGATAATTATGGCAGATAAACTCCGTTTATCCTTCAAAAAATAAATGCAACGCATTTCATCCATAACCATTCTCTGTTCACTACTATCTATTCACTATAAAACTGCAAGGATTCAAATATCCTTGCAGTTACTTATGTATAAGAGGTTTTCATAATGAAAAAATTTTTCGGACATTTAAAAACAATTACAAAACACCGTCACGCAGTTATACGTCACTGTGCAAAATCAGGGATTTTATGGCAGGGACTTATGCACGATATGTCAAAATATTCACCTACGGAATTCAAGCAGGGAATTAAATACTACACTGGCAAAAAAAGCCCCAATGAAGGTGAAAGAGCCGAATATGGCTATTCTCTTGCCTGGATGCACCACAAGGGCAGAAACCGTCATCACTTTGAATATTGGACAGATTATAACCCCAAAACAAAGCAAGTGGGACCAATAAGAATGCCTGCAAAGTATCTTGCAGAAATGTTTTGTGACCGTGTTGCGGCAAGTAAAACATATCAGGGCAAAAATTACACAAACAGCCACCCTTTGGAATATTTTGACCGTGGTAATGCAAAAAATGTAATGCACCCTGAAACTGCCGCAAAGCTTCGCGAAATACTTGTTATTTTAAACGAACAGGGCGAAAAAGAAGCATTTAAAGCATTAAAGAAAATAGTAAAAGACAAAGCATATTAAAGGTGACATAAATATGAAAGTAGAAATTTTACATTTAACAGAAGGTGCAAAAAAAGCAAAGGGTACAACAGTTATAATAGACGTATTCCGTGCATTTACCGTAGAAACATTTATGGCACGAAACAATGCGGCAAAAATCATTCCTGTTGGCGATGTACAATTTGCATTTGATTATAAAAAAGAGCATCCGGATACAATTTTATGCGGTGAAAGAAAAGCAATAAAGATAGAGGGCTTTGACCACGGTAACTCTCCTACTCAAATAGAAAATGTCGATTTTACAGGCAAAACTCTTATACACACTACAAGTGCAGGCACACAGGGTATTGTAAATGCCACAGGTGCAGACGAAATTTTGGCAGGCAGTCTTGTTTGTGCAAAGGCTATTGCAGATTACATAAAATACACTAACCCCAAGCAAGTTTCACTTGTTTGTATGGGTACATTCGGTCAAATGCAAAGTGATGAAGATACACTTTGCGGCGAATATATAAAAAGTCTTATTGAAGGAAACCCGCTTGAAGATTTGGAAGAAAGAATTGAAAATCTTAAATACACTAATGGCAAAAACTTTTTCAAGCCGGAATTACAACACATTTTGCCTCAGCGTGATTTTGAGTTGTGTACTCAGGTTAATTCCGTCCCATTTGTATTGCGATTAAAAAAAGATGAAAACGGCGGTCCTGCATATATGGAACGTGTCGATATTTCAAGCCTTGACAAAAACTATGTAGCCGATGAATCAAAGGTTGTAATCCCTGACATCAAACCGGGAGATATGGCATCAATTCTTGAGCGAGAACAAGCTATTTGTCTGCCGAACGAAACAAAAAAAGTACTTGTTTACGGAAATTACAAGCACCCTGACGAAAAGTTTGATGCCGCTTTGGTGTTGGGTGGTGTCTCTGAAGTAATGAAATCACGTGCTGAAGCTGCCGCAAACCTATACACCAACGGGCAATGCACGTTGTTTATTACCACAGGCAAAATTTACCACACCACAGAATTTGGTTCAAATACAGAAGCCCAAACCTTAAAAAAATATATGATACAGGCAGGTGTTCCGGAAGATTGCATATTCTGTGAAGAACAGGCTACAACCACATTGGAAAATATGACATTCAGCAGAAAAATGCTTGCCGACCATTTTGGCGATAAAAAAATCCGAATTGCAATTGTAACATCATATTTTCACCTTGTACGTTCCGTAAAGCTTGCTGAAAAAAATATTGAAAATGCTGATATTTTTGGAGTAAAGTCAGATTACCCATTTGACAACCCCGATGAATTTCATATGAGCGATTATACTATTGATTGTGTAAAAACAGAAAGTCGTCTCCTATGCAGTTATGCAAAAAGAGGGATTATTAATGACTTTCCAATACTTCACAAATAAAAGAGAATAAAAAAATCAGGCTTGTAAAACCAACTGGTTTTACAAGCCCTTTAATTTTCTTTATCTCTTTAGCAAATTGCCGCCAAATATGCCAACAATACCTACACCTAAACCAACAGCGATTGCAATTAAACGAACTGAAAGTTTCGCAACGTTAACAAATTCGTATGCAAAATATTCCTGGTATGCACCACCGACACCCCACCAAACTGTAAGTGCCATTGTAACTACAGCCAAAAACTGAATTAACGCACCAATTTTTTCTCTCATATGTATTAACCTCCAACAAATGTTTGTAAAAAAAACTATAAATATATTATATACAATACCAGTTACTTTGTCAACAAAAAACTATATCTGTTTTGCAAAATAATATCCAACTCCGCGTCTTGTAACAATAAAGCGTGGATTTGACGGATCATCTTCTATTTTTTCACGAAGACGTCTTACCGTAACATCAACTGTACGTACATCGCCATAATATTCATACCCCCACACTTTTTCAAGCAAAGCCTCACGGGAATATATTTTTTCAGGCTGAAGTGACAAAAACTTCAACAACTCAAACTCTCTTAAAGTAAGGTCAATAGCTTCATCATTTTTTCTTACCTCATATTTATCAATATTTATGGTAAGTGTTCCGTGCTTCATACTTGTAGTATCAGAGTTTACATTAATATAAGTAAAGTCCTGACTACCACGACGGAGATTAGCCTGTACCCTTGCCATAAGTTCTCTTATGGAAAAAGGTTTTGTTATGTAATCATCAGCACCCAAGGCAAGGCCAAGAACCTTGTCAACCTCCTCCTCACGTGCTGTAATCATAAGAATAGGTGTTGAAATACGCTCCCTAAGCTTGCGGCAAACAGTAAACCCATCCATCTTTGGCAACATTACGTCAAGCAATATCAAATCAGGATTTTTTTCAAGTGCAATATTAAGAGCGCTTTCACCATCATAAGCCTCAAGAACATTATATCCTTCTTTTTTCAAGTTAAATCTGAGTATGTCAACTATTGGTTCTTCATCATCAACAATCAAAATTGTCTTTTCCATAACAATACTCCTATCTTAAACTAATTTAGGTAATTTTCCGGATTTTTTGTAACACCGTTATACTTTACTTCAAAGTGACAGTGAGAACCTGTACTGTTACCGGTACTTCCCATCTTTGCAATTACATCACCCTTTGAAACAGTTTCACCTACGCTTACCAAAAGCTTACTGCAGTGTGCATAGTAAGTTTCATAACCGTTTCCGTGATTCAAAATTACCATATAACCATAACTGCCTTTCCAACCGGCAAAAGAAACTCTTCCTGAATCAGCAGCGCTGATAGGCGTACCAACCGGTCCTGCAATATCAAGACCCGTATGTCTGCCTGATGACCATCTTGAACCGCCTGACCCGTAACGTGCAGTAATTGTACCATAAGTAGGTCTTGAAAATCTTCCTGAACCCACACCTGAAACAATTTTTGTACCAACCTTAATTTTACCGGTCACAGCTTCTTCCAAAACATTTTCGCTTATTACATTAACTGCCGTCTTCTTTCCGTTAAGCATAACAACTTCCTGCTTAACTTCTTTTTTACCATCAGAGCCCTTAATCACAACTTCAGTAAGACCCTTTCTCATACCGGAATCTTCAACCTCTTCGTTTTTGTGAGGAATTGCTTTTTCGACAGTTTCAGTATAGCTTACCTTAACCTGTAAAACAGGTTCACTTTCACTAAGCTTTAAGACATCGCCATCCTTGATAAAATCCGTAACATCAGGGTTGATTTCCATAATTTCATCAACACTCATATCATGACGCATAGCAATATCCCATACTGTATCATTTTCTTTAACAACATATTCAATTTCTGCTTCCTTCGTCTTTGTAATGGCTTTTTTAATACCATCACCGGAACAAAGATAAGCAATAGGAACATATTCTTTTACTGTTTCAACCTTTTGATTGAACTCAACAACTGCCCCTTCATTATCTACAGTATACTGCTTTTTATAGGCTTCAAGAACAGATTCTATTTCACCTTCTGTCTTAGCCGCACAAACAAGCTTACCGTCAATATAAAGTGCATAAGCCATAGTAGTTTCATCGTACGTTCCCATAACATTCTGAAGAATGTCATCCTTTGGTGTAATGTCTTTTTCAAAGCAAAGTCTTGTAATATACACAAGTTTTGCAGTTTCAGAAAACTCGCCCTCCGAAATAACCTTAAGTTGTTCTTCAAGCTCGTTTACATTTTTCTCAAATTCATTAACATTTGTTACCAAGCCAACAGGTGTACCATTGGCAATTACCTGTTTAGCAAAAGTCAGATTCATCGAAACAACAGACCCGTAAACCAAAACAAGCATCATACATAATGCAGTGGCGTAAACGGCTGTCCTTTTTGCCATTTGAAAAGCCTCGTTTGCGGTTAATAGTCTGATTATAGAATTCTTTTCGTTTTTCTTATTGAATTTAACAATATGCCTGCCTAACTGTTTACTCAATGAATCAATTGTTTTCTCGTTTGCAACCGGACGTTTTAACATCAAAGACGGAATTTTTATAAGTCTTCTTGTTATCTGCGGACGTGCTTTTTTAGACTTTATTATTTTACTGTCAGCAGCATCAAATTTTAAACGCCCTGTTTTTAAACTATACTTCAATTTATCACCTCAAAAATGTAGTTATTTTAATCCAGGACATAACAATTATATTACATTTTCTTTAAAATTGCAATACTTTTGTAACAATTCATTGGAAATTCATACAATGTTAACAATTTCAAAATATGTTTTCAAGGCTGATTTTTTGTTGTTCTTTGAGGCTTTTTATAAGCAACACAAACTTGTTTTTTTCAAAACAAAATGCCGATTTTTCCCGTAAAATTACTGAATTATACTGTCGTTCAACACTTGCATCAATCGAATCTATTACGGAATGATTAAGAAAAAAAGTTGCCACTTTTCTTCGGCTCCCCCATATCTTCTTTATATTTGTTACCGACCTTTCTGCATTGTGCCAATCCCCTTGTTCAACTGATTTTTCATTTTTCAAAACATGATACAATATTTCATCAGCCGTATTAAGTACATACTGCGAAGAAACAATAGACATAATAACAATTAATACAAAAATAATCACAGCACTTATGACTGATTTCAATGCTCATCCTTCCTTTTCTTAAATTTTTTCTCAATATCTTCAACAGTTGCCGCCTGTTTTTTAGGTTTTGGAATAATACTTAGCTGACCGTTTGTCTCAAGAATTGCAAAATTAATGTCCGAAATTTTGGTATATCCCTGAATACGCAATTGTTCATTAAGGTCATCCATATTAAATCGTATTTTCCTCATTTCTTCCTTTAATATATTACCGTTATGAATAATCACACTTGGTTTGCCGGTCATAAGCCGACGGAATTTTTTGCTTTTAAGTGAAAGCTGAGATAATAATATTTCCATAACTATAAGCGTAAACATAGGTATAATTCCCGAAAAAATTGAAATGCCGATATCCTGCATAGGAATAGCGGCAAGGTCTGAAATCATAATTGCCACAACAAGCTCTGACGGTTGCATTTCACCAATCTGCCTTTTCCCCATTATTCTTAAACCTGCAACTACAAGAAGATAAAGTATAGCAGTCCTTATAAATGACAATGCCAAAATAAATCACCTCTGTTTTATTTTGGTTTTTGCCGTCTAAAATATGTATTGCTACTTTATATAAAATATGGTAAAATTTTTATGAGGTGAAAAAATTGCTAAATTTTTCTGAAAACAAACAAAGTGTTTCGGGTATTGTTGTTGCAGCAGGCAGCGGTACAAGAATGAAAATACCTACAAGAAAGCAGCTTGTGGAAATAAACAATGCCCCTGTTATTGCTCATACTCTTAAGGCTTTTGAAAAAACAGATATTATAGATGAAATTATTATCGTAACCAAAGAAGAAGATATACTTTTGATGTGGGATATTGTAAAGGAATTCAGTATATCTAAAGTAACAGAAATTGTAAAGGGTGGCAAAACCCGTACAGATTCTGTTAAAAACGGACTTATTGCGTCAAAGGGGAATTATGTTGCTATACACGACGGAGTACGTCCCTGCATAAAACCCATTCATATAGAAAACACCGTAAAAAAAGCTATGGAAACCGGTGCCGCAGCACTTGGTTGCCCTGTAACAGATACACTAAAAAAGGTTGATGATAACGGTGTAATTACCGACACTGTGAGTCGCGAATACCTATGGGCTATACAAACCCCACAGGTATTCAAAAAAGACCTTCTGATTAAAGCATACGATGAAGGAATTACAAGCGGTGCCACTGATGACTGTATGCTTTTGGAAAGCATAGGTGTAAAGGTTTCTATGGTGGAAGGTGACCGAAGTAACATTAAAGTTACCGTACAGGATGACATTGACCTTGTATCTTCAATACTTGCAAAGGAGAATGACTTATGAGAATAGGTAACGGCTATGACGTACACAAACTTACAAATAACAGAAAACTTATACTTGGCGGTGTGGAAATACCCTACGAAAAGGGATTACTCGGACATTCCGACGCAGATGTACTTGTACACGCAATTATGGATGCACTTTTAGGTGCACTCTCAAAAGGAGATATAGGAAAGCTTTTTCCGGACAGTTCTGCCGAATTCAAAGACATTTCAAGTATTCTGCTATTAAAAAAAGTAAATGAGGTATTAAAAAAGGAAAATTATGCTATAATTAATATAGACAGTATAGTGGTGGCACAGGCACCGAAGCTTGCTCCTTATATTGACACTATGAGAAAAAACATTGCCGATGCTCTTGAAACAGACATGATAAATGTAAGCGTAAAAGCAACCACAACCGAAAAACTTGGCTTTGAGGGCAGAGGAGAAGGAATTTCATCATATGCAGTATGCCTTATTGAAAAAATTGGATAATTTACACATTGTTTACAAAATAGGTATTGCATTTAAAATCCTAGTATGATATTATATAACCATGTTTTTAGCACTCTCACCTTTAGAGTGCTAACAATTGAAAGGAGAGACACACAATGAACATTAAACCATTAGGTGACAGAGTAGTTATAAAAATGCTCGAAAGCGAAGAAACAACAAAAGGTGGCATTATCCTTGCAGGTACTGCAAAAGAAAAACCACAGATGGCTGAAGTACTGGCAATTGGTCCCGGTGCAGTTGAAGACGGCAAAACTATCCCTATGGAAGTTAAAGTAGGAGATAAGGTGCTTATGAGTAAATATGCAGGCACAGAAGTTAAAATTGATGGTAACGAATACATTATTTTAAGTCAGAAAGATATTTTGGCAATAGTTGAATAATTGGAGGTAAGTTAAAATGGCAAAGGAAATTTTATACGGAGAAGAAGCAAGAAAAGCTTTGGAACGCGGTGTTAATCAGCTTGCTGACACTGTTAAAATCACACTTGGCCCTAAAGGCAGAAACGTGGTTTTGGATAAAAAATTCGGTGCACCGCTTATTACAAACGACGGTGTTACAATAGCAAAGGAAATTGAACTTGAAGATCCATTTGAAAACATGGGTGCACAGCTTGTAAAAGAAGTTGCAACAAAAACAAACGATGTTGCAGGTGACGGTACAACAACAGCTACACTTTTGGCACAGGCTTTGGTAAGAGAAGGTCTTAAAAACGTAGCCGCAGGCGCTAACCCTATGGTAGTTAAAAAGGGTATTGCAAAGGCAGTTGAAGCTGCAGTTGAAGCTATTAAGGCTAACAGCAAGAAAGTTGACGGCAAGAAGGATATTGCACAGGTTGCATCAGTTTCTGCTGCTGACGAATTTGTAGGTAACCTTATTGCAGATGCTATGGAAAAGGTTACAAGCGACGGCGTTATTACTCTTGAAGAAGGCAAAACTGCTGAAACATACAGCGAAGTTGTTGAAGGTATGCAGTTTGACAGAGGTTATATTTCACCTTATATGGCTACTGATACAGAAAAAATGGAAGCCGTACTTGACGACCCATACATTTTGATTACAGATAAAAAAATCACAAATATTCAGGATATTCTTCCTATTCTTGAACAAATTGTTCAGCAGGGCAAGAAACTTCTTATAATTTCTGAAGATATCGAAGGTGAAGCTTTGGCTACATTGGTTGTTAACAAGCTACGCGGTACATTTACTGCAGTTGCTGTTAAAGCTCCGGGCTTCGGCGACAGAAGAAAGGCTATGCTTCAGGATATTGCTATCCTTACAGGCGGTGAAGTTATTTCTGAAGAATTGGCTTTAGACCTTAAAGAAACACAGATTACTCAGCTTGGTCGTGCAAGACAGGTAGTTGTAGGCAAGGAAAACACTATAATTGTTGACGGTTCAGGTAACAAGGAAGAAATCAAAAACAGAGTTACACAGATTAAAGCTGAATTTGAAGCAAGTACATCTGAATTTGACAGAGAAAAACTACAGGAAAGACTTGCTAAACTTTCAGGCGGTGTTGCAGTTATTAAAGTTGGTGCTGCAACAGAAACAGAAATGAAAGAAAAGAAGCTTCGTATTGAAGATGCTTTGGCTGCTACAAAGGCTGCAGTTGAAGAAGGTGTTGTTGCAGGTGGTGGTACAGCATTTGTAAATGCAATCCCTGCAGTTGATGCTATTATCGAAAAGGCATCAGGCGATGAAAAAACAGGTATGATGATTGTTCGTAAGGCTTTGGAAGAACCTGTTAAGCAGATTGCTGCAAACGCAGGTTTGGAAGGTTCTGTTATAATTGCTAAAATTAAAGAAAGCGAAGTTGGCACAGGCTTTAATGCATATGAAGAAAAATATCAGAATATGATTGAAGCAGGTATTGTAGACCCAACAAAGGTTACAAGAAGTGCTCTTCAAAATGCTGCAAGCGTAGCATCAATGGTGCTTACAACAGAAAGTCTTGTTGCTGATAAGCCTGCTCCGGAAGGTGCTCCTGCTATGAACCCTGCTATGGGCGGCGGAATGGGCGGCATGTACTAATAGTTAATAAGTAATAGTGAATAGTTATTCTGGAAATCCGCTTCGGCGGATTTCTTTTTTTGACAACATAAAAAGAGCTTCGAAAATCGAAGCTCTCAGACCGTCGAAAAAGTTGTTCTATCGCAAATGACTTAATAATTATGTTTGAATGTAGGGCAAAGGTTTACTCTTGCCGAAAAATAAAAACAACTATAAAACCGCAAGGAAAACATCGAATTTTCCTTGCGGTTATTTGCTTTTTGCCAAT
>JAZQAN010000039.1:0-17335 GCA_045545235.1 Clostridia bacterium
GTATCTCCACGCTTTACGACTCTTGTGGTTGTATCAACACTTAAATCTGCAATTTCAAGCACACTACCTGTTATATTTTCTTTCACACGGAGCATAGCCCTTATCCTTGCACAAAGGACATCAAAGGAGAAAGGTTTTGTAAGATAGTCATTTGCCCCTGTATCAAGTCCGTTTATTATATCCTCATCTGAATCCTTTGCCGTAAGCATTAAAACAGGCGTTAATATTTTTCTTTCACGAATTATCCGTAAAACCTCAAAACCGTTAATTTTCGGCATCATAACATCAAGTATAATTCCGTCATACTGTGTGTTTTCTATATAGTAAACAGCATCCTCACCGTCAAAACAACTGTCAACGGTATAGCCTGCTTTAGTTAATCTTTCATTTAGGGTTTTGTTAAGATGTTTTTCATCTTCTGCAATCAAAAGCCGCATAAAATCACCTGCCTTTTTTCATATTATACACTAAAAATCACAAAATGTAAATTGACGGCTTCACTAAAAAGCAAAGCCGTCTTTGTACTTACTGCATTCTTTGACCTCTTCCAAAGCCCATACCGCCGGTGTTACTTTGTGTTCCGATAACAGTACTTTGACCTGTAATTTCAGTTTCAAAAGTTTCGTCACCGATTTTTATTGTATATTGTTCTCCTGTTTTTATGTTATTTGATGCAATCAGAACTGCCTTGAAATTACCTTCGGGTGCATACTCATATACAACATTTCCGTTTGCATCTGAAATTGAAATCTGTTCGTTTGCTGTATGCTGATTTTCACAATATACGATAATTGTATTTTGTGTAATCGAAAGACTTTTTTCGTTACCACTACTTGATGCAAGAATTATGTTTACATCTTCGCTTATTATTATTTGTCCATCAGCATCTAAAACGCCAAAATTTCCGGTAAATGAACCTGTTGGATTTGTTGCTTTGATTGTTCCGCCGTTCATAACAAGGTTGCCGTTAGCATCAATGCAGTCATCATTGCCGCAAACTTCAAGATAACCGCCATTGATAACAAGACAGTTTTTCATGTTTCTGCCCATGCCACCCATATTTCCGCCCATTTGCGGTCTTTGTGACATATTTTCGTCAGGCATTTGTCCTTCCGGTATAGCAGGTCTTTTATCGTTCATCGGAAATTCTCCGTTCATTGGAATGCTTGTACCTTCAGGCAGCTCTCCGCCTTGCATTTGCATTTGACGATTTCCGCGATTACCTTTGTTACCCATAGAAATTTGTGTGCCATCTGAATTTGTGGTGTTTTCAGGTCGTATCATACCACCCAAATTTTCTCTCATTCCGTCGCCTTGCATCATTCCCGAATTACCACCGGTTGCGTTAAGAGCATCATCTGTGGATACTACTGATATAACTCCGTCATTTATGGTCATCACATTTTTACTCTCAATTCCTTCGGTTGACTTGGTTACATCAATCAGGGTATCTTCACCGTTTATGGTAAGATTTCCGTGGGCAGATATGCCTTTGTCATATTTTGAATTTAATGTGAACTTGCCACCTGTTATTTCGATTTCATCCTGACAATGAATTGCGTGTGATGCAGAATTTACAATTATTTCTCCGCCCGATATAACCATCATCCATTCGGCATTGATACCCTTAGTTGATTTTTCAAATTCCACATCTGCCTCATCCATTTCCCACATACCTCTGCGAGGAAGTTCTTCTGTAGTCTCTGTTGTAGTTTGAGTGTTCTCAATTGGAGTACCATTAGTTTCGATATTTATTTTTCCTGCTGAAATATTAACAATAGATTCACAGTCAATTCCATCGTTTACAGAAGTTATATTAACTGTTCCCCCTGTCATCTTAAAGGTATCGTTTATATGAATACCATCGGATGTGGCATTGATAGTAATAATGCCATTTTCAATATTTAAGTTATCCGATGCCTTTATTCCGTGACTGGCTTTTGATTCAATGTCGAGACTTCCGTCACCTTTGATTTCAAGATTTTCTTTTGAATAGATTGCACCGTCATCGCTGTTTTCGGCAATAAGATGATTTTCAGTTCCGTCTGTTAAAGTAATATACGCTTTATCTGCATCTTCTACAAAAATACAAGGATTTTCACTTGATGTAATTTTAGCTCCGCTTAATCTGATTTTAACCTTTTCTTTTGTAGAAATTGTGATATTTCCGTCAGAAAGTGTTCCGCTTACGGTAAAATCACCGCCCTGTGTGATTTTAATTTGATTATCGGTAATTTCAACACCTTCGCCCTCGCAGGTCATACTGTCAAAATTTATTGAACCAACATTTTCTTTCCAAGATTCATCCTCTTCATCGTTAGAGGAGATAATTACTTTTTGATTATCTTCGTCCCAATCCACATCAAGACCAAAGCTTTCAGATATTGCACGGGCAGGTACCAATGTTCTGCCTGACACAATTTGTGCAGGGACTTCTAATGTAATGGTTTCATATATTGGATTACCTTCTTCATCGGTATCTCCTTTATCAATCTTTAAGTCGGCTGAATCAATAGAAAGTGTGATGGTTTTTTTGTTCTTTCTTGCTGAAACAGTCTGTGTATCATTATCCCATTTTACCGATGCGCCTATTTCTTCAAAAATCTTTCTTAAAGGAACCATTGTACGACCATCAATAATTTCGGGCTTTACATCAAATTCTATAGGATTTCCGTCAAGCTCTACAGTAATTTCATCAGCCGATACACTTGTTGCACCTGCAATCAAGGTTACAGTAAGACTTAAACATAAAATAACTGATAATATTTTTTTCATAGTGATTCACCTCTTTATTTTATTTTTATAGGTGCTGAAACTGCAAGTATAATATTTAGATTGCCATTTCTGCATCGAAGCTCGTTTATAAATTCCTGCTCATCTTCATCGTGAAGCATAATAACATTGTAATTAAGTTCAAATAGTGAACCTAAATCTGTTGTTTTAATTCTTGTAAGCGAATATTTCTTTGTATATTTCTTTAAGATTTCATCAAACGCACCCTGATAGTTAAGGTTTTCAGGAATGGTGATTTTAAGAACTTTCTGTGCCTGCTTCTTTTCAAAGAATTTGAATTTTTCTGCAAGCATCATTATGATACAGAGGATTGCAACAAAGATTGCTCCGTATCCAAAAAGACCTACACCGCAGGCAAGACCTGCCGCAATATCAAAGAAGATAAAACCTATATCTTTCGGATCGCCGGGAGCACTTCTGAAGCGAATTATGGAAAGTGTTCCGGCAAGGCTGAAGGCTCTTGCTATGTTACTGCCTATAAAAATAATAATTACCGAGAGTATAATTGGAAGCATCAAAAGCGTTACTGCCATACTGCGTTGATAATTATCCTCTTGTGTCTTGTAATAAGTAAAGGCTATCGCTACACCAAAAACTACAGCCACGAGCATTGTTACGATTGCCGAGCCGATTGTAATATCGGCTGAAACATTTGCTAAAATGTTATTAAATAAATTATCCATCTTAAACCACCTCTTTGTATTTATGTTCTGTTTCGCAATTATCGGTATGATTTATCATATTTTTAAATTCAGTACCGTATTTTGAAAATCTTGTTCGTTTTATGTCAAGCTCGGCTAATAGATGCGTAAGCCACAAAGGTTTTGCAAGGGAAGTTTTTATTTCCATAAGATAAACATCTTCAGGAAGAAGTCTTTCTCCATAATCACCCTTTTCCAAAGCTAAATCATATCGTCTTGACCGTATGTTCATATCAAAGGATATTCTTAAATCCTTGTTCTCCTTTTCAAAATATGCAATTCTGTCATAAGCTAAGTACAGCTTGGGTGATAAGTTATAGATTTTTAAAAAATATTCAATCTCGTGAAGCACCTGTGTATTCATATATTCCTTTGGTTCGGGAGCTTTCCCAGATGTTATAAAATTGTATGCTTCAGCCAATTTCAACTTTGTCCTACGCTTGTTGACAACACCTTTAAATTTCTTTTTGATTTCAAGAAACACCTTTGAATCTTCATCAGGTATGCCATAAGCACGAAGTCTTAATTTTTCCTTATAATCAGGCTTTGATAGCGATGTTCTTATAAGGTAATCATCGGGAGTATCAAAATAAATATTAGAGATGGTGTATGGTGTGTGGTCTTTGTTGTGGGAGTCCATATCCATATTTTCATCTAATATTTTTATAACTTTTTCAAATGTTTCACAGTCTAACATATATTTGTGTTCATATCTGTTAAAAACCTCTATTGCCATATTTTCACCTCCTGACATACTCATCATAACAGCCGAAGGTTAAATAAAAGTTAAACAACCAAAAAATAGCCATCAGCTATTTTTTTGCTGATGGCTTTAATATCATTCTAATAGTAATTTTCTTGTTAATATAAACAAGCTATTATCCACCGATGGAATATCTCTGTATATCGGATCTTTCATATATTCTACATCGGGGTTAAAATAAGGATTTACAGATTGATAAATCCTTTTTCGTGCATTGACCCCTGCTTCTGCATAGGTGATTTTGCCGGATTTATAGTCATTTTGTACACAAAAAGAGTACAACCAAATAGGTTATACTCCTTAATGTTGATTTTATTCTTATTTTCAGCAACTAACAAGTCACTTTATTATTCCCACTCAATTGTGCCGATAGGTTTTGGTGTCAAATCCAAAACTACGCGGTTGATACCGGGAACTTCTTTTGTAATTCTGTCTGTAATTTTATGAAGAACTGCGTATGGAATTTCTTCAATTGTTGCTGTCATAGCATCAACTGTATTGACTGCACGGATAATTGCAGGCCAACCTTCGTAACGTTTATCATCTTTAACGCCTACGCTTTTAAAATCAGGAACGGCAATGAAGTACTGCCATACCTTACCTGCAAGGCCACATTTATCAAATTCTTCACGAAGGATTGCATCTGCTTCACGAAGAGCATGAAGTCTGTCACGTGTAATTGCACCAAGGCAACGTACGCCAAGACCGGGACCGGGGAATGGCTGACGGTCTACCATTGATGAAGGAAGACCCAAAGCCTTACCAACAACACGAACTTCATCTTTATAAAGAAGCTTGATTGGTTCTACAAGTTCAAACTTCATATCCTCAGGCAAGCCACCAACATTGTGATGCGCCTTTACGCCGTCACTTTCCAGAATATCAGGATAAATTGTACCCTGTGCAAGGAAGTCAACATCGTCAAGCTTGCGAGCTTCTTCATCAAACACAACAATAAATTCACCGCCGATAATTTTACGTTTCTTTTCAGGTTCAGCTACACCTGCAAGTTTATCAAGGAAACGGTCGGTTGCATCAATATATATAAGATTTGCATCAAGCTGATTACGGAATACTTCAATAACCTCTTCGCTTTCACCTTTTCTCATAAGCCCGTGGTTTACATGAACACAAACAAGCTGTTTGCCGATAGCTTTAATAAGCAAAGCCGCAACAACCGAACTGTCAACACCGCCTGAAAGGGCAAGCAAAACTTTTTTGTTCCCTACCTGTGCACGGACATTGGCAACCTGTTCATCAATAAACTTATCTGCCAATTCCTTTGTTGTGATACGTTCCATAGTATCAGGTCTTACATTACTGTTCATAAATTTTTCCTCCTGTGTACAAAATTTATATCTTAACAGCCATTAAAATAACGGCGTTGAAAAATATCTTTCTGCAGTATCGGGAAGTACTGTTACAACAGTTTTTCCCTTACCGAGTTTTTTAGCAAGTTTTATTGCAGCAGCAACATTTGTGCCACTTGAAATACCGCACATAATACCTTCCTTTGAAGCAAGTTCCTTTGCGGTACGTATAGCTTCTTCATCCTTTATTATGCAGATATCATTATAAATTTCAGTATTTAAAATTTCCGGAATAAGTCCGTCTCCTATACCCATTTGTATATGTGTGCCAATTGAACCCCCCGACAAAATTGCCGCATGTTCAGGTTCTACCGCCCATATTTCCATATCAGGATTTGCTGCCTTTAAGGTTTCACCTATTCCCGTAATTGTTCCACCTGTACCAATACCCGAGCAAAAACCATGAATTGGTCCGTCTACCTGTTCCAAAATTTCCCTGCCCGTCTGTTCTCTTTGAATCTGCGGGTTTGCAGGATTTTCAAACTGTTGAGGAACAAAAACATCGGGATTTTCGTCCTGCATCTTAAGTGCAGTCTGCAAACATTCTTCTATACAAGCTCCAATGTTTCCTGCATCGTGTATAAGTATAACCTCTGCACCATAATGTTCAACAAGCTTTCTGCGTTCCTCACTGACAGAATCCGGCATAATAATTTTTGTTTTATAGCCTCTTACCGCACCTACAAGTGCAAGACCAATACCCTGATTACCGCTTGTAGGCTCTACAATTACAGTATTTTTATTTATTATACCCTGTTCTTCAGCCTTGCATATCATATTGAATGCTGTTCTTGTTTTAATTGAGCCACCCACATTAAGGCCTTCAAACTTAACAAGAATTTCGGCTCCGTCAGGATCCGCCATACGATTAAGGCGTATAATGGGAGTATTTCCCATTGCTTCTAAAATATTATTGCAAACCATTATTAAACCTCCGGTATATACATATATACCATATTATGAAAAAAATAGTAAAAAGTGACTTTTGAAAAATCATTCTTATCCTTATATTTTATACTACTGACAAAGCGTTGTCAAGCATTATTATATATGCATTTTCAACGAATTTTATTTTTAAGGAATGTCTTTTTTTATATTTAACTTATCTATTTTCATATAGACATTTTTTTAAAAAAATGTTATAATCATCATAACTAACAAGGAGGTTATACTATGAGAAACCAGAATCCAAGAATAACTTATATGAATATTGCCAACACAAAAACCCCCGAAATGCGTTACGACGGCAAAGGTGACTTTTGGCAGTGGCAGGCAAATGCTAGAGCAAAACTAAGATACCTTTTAGGACTTGATTTGCTTGAAAAATGCGACAATGACTTTTTAAAGGAAGATGTTACGGAAACTAACGAATATACACAAATCCGCTTTTCCTTCCAAAGTGAGCCGGGTTACTATGTGCCTGCATACATACGCATACCTAAAAATTATGAAGGCAAGTTAAAACCAATGATTTGTCTTCAGGGACATTCAAAAGGGATGCACATTTCACTTGGTATTCCTAAATTTCCCGGTGATGAAGAATCCATAAACGGCGGTGATCGTGACTTTGCAAATTCTGCACTTGCAAACGGATATTGCCCTGTTATTATGGAACAGAGATTTATGGGTGAATGTGGCGGTACAGACAAAGGTCCAAGCTGTCACACAGGCTGGGATGTAGATTATAAAATGTCGGTACTTTCAAGCCTTGCACTTGGTATTCCTGCAATAGGCTTAAGAGTGTGGGATGTAAGCCGTATGATAGATGTTTTAGGCGAAAACTTCAGCGACATTCTTGATATGGATAATGTTTACTGTATGGGTAATTCAGGCGGAGGTACAGTTACATTCTATGCCGCTTGTATCGACGAGAGAATAAAGGCTTGTATGCCATCCTGTGCAGTATGTACATTCCGTCATTCCATAATCGGTCTTAAACATTGTCCGTGCAACTACATACAGGGCATTGCAAGATATTTTGACATGGGTGACCTTGCAGGTCTTATTGCACCGAGAAAGCTTGTGACAGTATCAGGTCAGCTTGACCACGGCTTTCCAATTGAAGGCGCTGCTGAATGTATGGAAATTGCAAAGAAACTTTATACATACGCAGGATGCCCTGAAAACGTAACGCACGTTATAGGTGAACTTGGTCACAGATTCTATGCAGAAAAAGGCTACAAAGCATTTAACAAAATAGTTGGGAGGTAAAAAATGAAATGGTTTATCGCTTCGGATATTCACGGCTCTGAATATTACTGTAAAAAAATGATAGAAAGCTTTGAAAATGAAAAAGCGGATAAAATGTTACTTTTGGGCGATATTTTATATCACGGTCCAAGAAATGATTTGCCCAAAGACTATAATCCAAAGTCTGTAATAAATATTTTAAACGCACTTAAAGACAAAATACTTTGTGTACGCGGAAACTGCGATACAGAAGTTGATCAGATGGTGTTGGAATTCCCCATACTTGCAGATTACTGCATAATTTCAGATGCAGATAAAATCATTTATGCAACGCACGGACACAATTTTAACGAAAATAATCTTCCTCCGTTGCAGGAAGGTGATATACTTCTTCACGGACATACACACGTGCCGAAATGTGTAAAACACGAAACATACACATATATAAACCCGGGCTCTGTATCCATTCCAAAAGAAAACAGTCACCACGGATATATGATACTTGAAAACGGTACATTTACATGGAAGGATTTTGAGGGAAATATAGTTAACATTTAACAAAAACAGCTGTTCAGACCGTCGAAAAAGTCGTTCTACCGCAAATAGTATAAATATGAGTTTGTAGACAAGCGATTTCCGACTGTCCGAAATATAAAGAAAATCCCAAGGAAAACATCAAATTTTCCTTGGGTTTACTTGCTTTTTCGCACTCTGTCAGCGTATTATTTTTAATATACTCTCGCAGTTCAGGAACTAATTGATGTGTTTTTTAAACACTTTTTTATTTTCTGCTGTTGTTTTTATAATCAGTAGGGCATAACTTTTCATGTGATAAAAACATTTTGTTAAGGTGTGCACTATCGTAAAAGCCTGTGCGGTGTGCAATTTCAGTAATTGTCATATCTGTATTTTCAAGTAGACTTTTTGCTCTTGAAATTCTGTAGTTTACAACATATTGCATTGGTGGCATTTTAAGCACCTTATTAAAAAGCTTTACATATGCAGATTGTGACATGTTCATATTATCTGCAAGCATTTTTAAAGTGATTTTTTTATCGTAATTATTGCATATAAACTGTATGTTATTTGCAATTCTTTTGTATTTTTCCGTGTTTTTTTCATATTCCGATACACTGTGCTTTTCATAGTAGTGACAAAGTGCTTCTATAATATTAAGCCCCATTGAATTTATCATAAGGTCATAATTATTGCGGTGTACATCTTCGGAATTTTTCTTGACTTTTTCAAGAATGTCCGAAAGCTCACTTATAAATTCAAGCTCTGTATCATCAAGAGTAAGAAAAAAGCTGTATTCCGTGTTGGAACGTATAATTGGCTCTATACTGAAAAGGTTAATATATCCGCCCATACATTCTAATTCTGAGGCATATCTTGAAAGGTATTTTGTTCCTACCAATATGTGGTAAACCTCAAGCTCACCAAGATTTTTATAGCCGTGGTAAATGCCGGGAGGAATAACAAATACATAACCCTTTTTTATTTTATACATATTATTTTCTATGCAGTGAATGCCCTTTCCCTTTAAAACTATGTTTATTTCATAAAATTCGTGAAGGTGCATTCCTATTTCATATTCCGTAAATGAACGTGTGTCCAAATGACTATATCTTCTGTTTGGAAAAAAGTAGTCCTCTGTGCATATTTCCATTTTACTCATAGGCAGGTTTTCAAAACTCATAATTATCACCTTTTGATTATATTTTACATAAATTTATATAATATATTACAATTATTATACAACGGTTTTATGATATAATCAACAAATAAAATACGAAAAGGAGTACTCTGATGAATAATTACTACTGCTCTTTTGGAGATTATATGGTAAAATTCTATGGTGAAACATTCACTTTTGACATTTTACACAAAGGTAAAAACATTGCAAAGAATATGGGATTTTACAATGACGGTAAAATATATAAATATGCAGAAGTTTTACACAGCTTTGTTGCAGATTGTCACATAATGCATCTTAACGGCTTTTGCTTGGGCGTTGTTGTGGAAATAGAGCTTCAGCTTAATAATTATGGTGTGAAGGTTGTTACAAATACGCCGGTTGAGCTTTGCGGTACAACGCTTATGAATGATAAATGCTACGCTATGAGTACAGAGGAGCATAACTTTATTCGTTGCGGTTATGGTTCTGTATGTACATCGTTGGATAATATGATTTTTGATGTTGAAAATGACTGTGGCTTTTTTATAAACGGTGCTTTGGGTAAGCGTTTTTCATTTAACTATGAAACGAGCTTGTATGAAATTAAGACAACAATACAAAAGGTTGCAGATATTGGCGTTTTGGAAGATGTTTACGCAAATAAATATAAAATTGACTATGCACCGATAAACAAGAGTGTAACCTTTAAAAAACCTCCTGTCGGTTGGATGACATGGTATTCCGTAATGTTTGATGCATCCGAAAAAACTGTTTTGGAAAATACAAAATGGATGGCAGAAAATTTAAAGAAATACGGTGCGGAAACTATATGGGTAGACTGGGAATGGTACCACAAGGACAAAACGGGCATAAGGGAGGACGGTTGCGACACCTTTAACCCGGACAGGGAAAAGTATCCCAACGGACTTAAATACCTTTCTGACGAAATAAGAAAGTACGGGCTTATCCCTTCTCTGTGGATTGGCTACACAAATGACCCCGCCGAAAATGAATTTGTTAAAAAACATCCTGATGCAGTGCTTGTACAGGAGCCATCATGGTGCGGACAGTACTTTTTTGATATATCACACCCTGCATACCTTAACGAATTTCTGCCAAAGGCGCTTGCTCAGATTGATGAATGGGGTTATGAGGCTGTAAAGTATGACACCTTGCCAATATGCATACATATGCACGAAAAGTATCACAAAAATATGTATAACCCTGAGCTTACAACAAAAGAAGCCTTCAGGGGTATGATTGCAAAAACACGTGAAATTTTAGGTAATGACAGATACCTTCTTTCCTGCTGTGGGCTGTATGATTCCGATGTTTTGTGGGCTTGTGATATGTTTGATGCCGCACGTGTGGGAAATGACATTTTTAACTGGAAGGAATTTGTAAAAGAAGGAATCGGACAGGTGGCAAGGCATTATCCATTACACAATGTGGTGTTCTATAACGACCCCGATAATGTAATTATCCGTGAAAAATACAGTAATATGGAGCAGGCAAAGTCACGTACTGCATTTGTGGGAATGCTTGGACTTCCTGTTACTCTTGGAGACAACTTGCCTGAACTTCCTGAAGAAAGGGTAGAGCTTCTAAAAAGATGCATACCTGTACTTGACATTCATCCAATGGATGTAAGCAGAATTAACATGGCTGATACATTCATTACAAACCTTGCTGTTGAAAATAAATTTCTTAACTATAATGTTGTTAGTATTCTTAATTGTAAGGAAGAAAGTGTCGATGCTGAAATTTCTCTTGCAGAACTTGGTATTGACTGCAAAAATCCACTTGCATTTGAATACTTTTCCTTATCTGTTGCAGAAATTAAAGACGGCATAATTAAAATGGTGCTTAACCCTTGTGAAACAAAGGTGTTTGCAATTCACGAAAACCGCGGTGTACCGCAAATTATCAGTACTTCAAGACACTTAAGTCAGGGTGCTTTGGAAATGGAAAATATGTGTTGGAATGATGTTGACAAGGTACTAAAATTTACAGTTGACCTTGTAGAGGGTGACGACTACACCATAACCCTTAATATTCCACGTGGTTATAAGCTTTTTGAACATTCAGGACTTGAATTTTGTAAGTCAGAGGGCAACATTGCAAGACTTTCCGTAACCGCAGGTGAAAATACTAAAAAAACATTTGAAATAAAATTCAAAAGATTAGTTTACCGATTGTGAGAAAAGGAGAAAACAATTATGATAATTTTTGAAGGAAATGACAGATATGCTTACCGTGATCCTGCGTGCACTCTAGTTGACGGAGTATATTATTTGTTTTTTACTGTCAGCGAAAAGCAGAATTCATATATGTATAACTACCTTGCAATGAGTAAGTCTACTGATTTGAAGGAGTGGTCCAAGCCACGTATTTTAACCGAAAAGAATCTGCTTGCTAACTACACCAGCCCCGGTAATATTATAAAAAAAAACGGAGAATATATTATCTGCCTATGCTCTTATCCTTTGCCGGAGCCATATGCCGACAGATGGTATGCTAATGATGATGCAAGACTATATACTATTCGTACCAAGGATTTTATAACCTTTAGCCAAGCGGAGCTTTTGAATCCAAAGGGGGATATACCGCCGAATAAAATTGGAAGAATGATAGATCCGTTTATTGTATGTCACAATGGCTATAAGTTGTTTTTCAAGCAAAACGGAAGAATTGCTATGTCTGAGTCCCGTGATTTTAAAAACTGGAAATACATAGGCGAAGTAGATGGTGGTGAAAATGCCTGCGTTATAAGACAGGGTGATGAATTTATTCTGGTTCATTCTCCCGAAAACGGAATTGGATTTAAGCGTTCTGCTGATATGAAAAAGTGGGAAGATATGCACATTGTTACTCTTGGGCAAGATAAGTGGGAATGGGCAAAGGGGAGAATTACAGCAGGATTTATTATGGAGGCACCTGAAGATTTCAGATACAAATATATCCTCTTCTTTCATGGTTCGCGAGATATTTTTCCCGAAACTCATGGCAATGCAACACTTGCAATGGCTTTTACAAATGACTTTAAAAACTTTTGTTTCTAATTATAAGATGAGCAAACAGTCAGAAACAAAAAACCTCATTTGTAGGGAACGAATTTATCCGTTCTGCGAAATCCATGCCCACAGGGCACAAGATAAATGCATTCCCTACAATGTATGCCGATGTCATTTATCAAAGGCTCCACTGCGTAACGGGTTCTGTCAGCAAAGCTGACTGAGAGGGTGTTGGAATTCCCCATACTTGCGGATTATTGCATAATTTCAGAAGCAGATAAAATCATTTACGCAACACACGGACACAACTTTAACGAAAATAATCTTCCTCCGTTGCAAAAGGGTGATATACTTCTGCACGGACATACACACGTGCCTAAATGTGTAAAACACGAAACATACACATATATAAACCCGGGCTCTGTATCCATTCCAAAAGAAAACAGCCATCACGGATATATAATTCTTGAAAATGGTAAATTTATCTGGAAAGATTTTGATGGAAATGCTATAACCCTATAATAAAATGAGGTGTGAAAACCAAAATTGGTTTTCACACCTCGTTTTTATAGATTTTCTCTTATAAATTCCTCTGCCACTTCTTCAAGTTTAACCTCAGAATATCTTGAATGTCTGCCTTCAAATACCTTAATGTCTGTTTTTGACATATCGTATTCAAAATGCTTCATTGTTTCAAGTACAAGGTTAAGCTGTGCATGTCTGCCCGGTATATCATTTGTAGAAACAAGATGTCTCTGGGGTGGATATTCAGGCTCAATACCTATGTAGTATAAAGGTGCTGTTTCATCAACTATTATACGACGACGGTCTATACTTTTATCGAACTGAAGTACATTAAAATGAGCAGTAGGCTGACCTGCATCGTGTAAAAATCCCGCAATGTCCATAATTTCAACCTTATGTGGTGCAAGCCACTTTCTGTCATAGTTAAGCATCATTGTAGCATAAGCACCTGCTGATGTACCACCAACAAATATTTTATCACACTTGCCATACTCGGCAATATGCTTAAATGTCCAGCCAACAACTGCTGCCGCATCTTTTAAAAAGTCAGGAAAAACTGCGTCCGGATACATTCTGTAATTTGCACAAACACAGGCAATGCCTTTTGATGCAAGATATACCCCCAACTTGTTGTTTCTGTCATCACCTTTGCCGCCGGTTTGAAAACCACCACCGTGGAAATATACGAATGTCGGAAACTCATCACAATCAGGCAAGTACAAATCAAGCACCTGACGTTCATGACCTATTGAACTGTATTTTATATTTTCTATTACCTTCATCTTACATCCTCCTAAATTATTTCTTTTTCAGATTTTGTATTACTCCACCTGCAAGTGAAGCACCAATTACCACAAACACAACTGCAACAAGCACATTTGAAGCAAACGGTTCACCTGTAATTGCAAATGCTGCAAAAGGTGTTAAAATAGGCTTTATAAGAAACGCAAGTGCAGCTGTTTGAGGTCCTCCGTTTTTAATAGCACCAAAATATGCCCAATAGCCTATGCCTGTAACAACAATGGCAATATACAGCATATTAACTATATTTCCGCCTGATACTCCATCCCATACAGGTATGCGTATTATCATCAATGCCACAAGAAGTATCAAACTGCCTATTACAAAGGAAATTCCCGACTGAATTACCCCTGTAAGCTTTGTCATAAACTTTTTGCAAAGTATTGTGTATGTACTGAATGTAAGTGCAGATAAAATCGCAAGAATAACTGAAAGAACATTTGTTCCTCCGGTTATATCAGCGGCAATAAACACGCCTATAACACAAAGCACTATTCCCACAATTTTGCCCGGTGTAAGTTTTGCTTTTAAAAATACAGCCGACATTATTATTGTAATAATTGAATTTGACGAAAAAATAATAGCAATTATTGCCGCAGAATCAGCAATTGCAACAGAAACCTGTAAAAGCACCATACTTACGCATATAAACAGTATTCCAAGTCCTGTCATTATGCCAAAATCCTTGCCTGTAAGCTTTATATTCTTTTTTCTGATTTCAATAATTGAAAACGGAAGCAACGCAAGTCCACCGATTAAAAATCTTATTGCTGTTATTGCATAAGGATTAATCTGCCCGTCTAAAAGCTTACTTGCAGGCTCGTGTGTTGCAAAACACAAAGCAGTTATAAGCACATATAACATACCATTTTTTATCACAAAAATCACCTCAAATATATTTTACCACTATTTACTGTATTGTAAATAATGAAATAACATATTCTGCTATAACTTGACAGTTATAGTAAAAAATGATAAAATCACATTACAGGTGATAAATATGGAACTTTTACAATTAAAATACTTTTGCGATGCTGCAAAAGCAGAAAATTTTTCAAAAACAGCAAAAAAATACAGTGTACCGCCTTCCAATATTTCTCAAAGTATAAAAAGACTTGAAAAAGAGCTTGAAACAACACTTTTCAACAGAAAATCAAATAGTCTTACACTAAGTAGTCAGGGCGAAACTTTTTATAAAAAAATTTCTGAGGCACTTAATCTTATTGAAGATGCCAAAAATGAAATTTTGCCAAATCAAAATCAGGATACATTAAAAATCTGCGTACTCACAAACAGAACGGTACTGATGGAAACGGTTGAGGAATTTAACAAAATATACCCTGATATAATTATAATAGCTTCATACAACACACCTCAGGTTGATGAGGATTTTGATATTATAATTTCCGATTCAGACTTTACCAATAAAAACACAAAAAAAGAAGTGGTTATTTCGGAAGAATTTTGCGTTGCAATAAATAAAAAAAATCCGCTTTCACAGAAAAATGTTATTACAGGTGACGACTTAAGCCATGAAAGCTTTATTTCAATGAATAAGGAAAGTAGTATTTTTTCCTCCACGGAAAAGATATGCAGACAAATGAACTTTACCCCCAACATAATTATGGAAAGTCCCGAACCTGCCTTTATACGAAAATGTATAGAGTTAAATCTTGGAATAACATTTTTCCCCGAAATTTCGTGGAAAGGTTTATTTTCAGAAAACGTAGCAATAAAAAAACTCAACGGATTTTGCCGTACAACTTATGCATATAAAAATAAATCTTCTAAAAAAATTGTGGACAACTTCCTTGAAATTCTCAAAAATAAATTCAGATGTTATTCTTATTATACTTGATTATATAGTAAGCAAATTTATGATATTTACACAAAAAATAAGGCTTAACAAACTTAATATGCACCCCAAAAGTTTTTGATTTTGGGGTGCATATCACGTTCACGGCATATATTTATACAGAAAATTATTCTCTTTCAAATTTAATTATTTCATCCACACCACACTCAAGGGCATAACAAAGCGCATCAAGCGTTTTTGTACTTATGGCTTCTCCCTTTTTCATACGGTGTAAGGTATTTGCCGAAAATCCCTGCTTGAAAATTAAATGATATTCGGTTAGTCCTTTTTTGAACAAAGTTTCATAAAACGGCTTGTAGCTTATCAACATCATCACCAAAATAATTTTATCATACTTAAAGTATTGACTATACTTAAAATATTGAGTATAATGAAATTAACAAATTTTAAGGAGATGATTTTATGCAAAAGAAAATCGTTACAGCTGTTGCATTACTTTTTTGTATGATTATTTCACTTTCATCAGTTTTGGTAAGTGCCGAATCATATGTACAGTTGTATGCAGAGGATGGCAGAAGTAAATACTTCCCCGCAAGTCAGGTATCAGCTCAGCTTACAGTTGGATGGTACAAAGAGCCTGTACAAAGATTATGGGCTGAAGGCAAAAGCAAGGTGTTTCCAAAATCACAGGTTGCGGCACAGTTGACTGTTGGTTGGTATACCGTACCTGTACAAAGACTTTATGCACCTGGAAAAAGTAAAGTATTTCCAAAATCTCAAGTTGCAGCACAACTAACTGTTGGATGGAGCACATCCCCTATTGCAAATCAACAACCCACCTCAACTCCTCCTGCAGGATACACCAAAATGTATGCACTTGATGGCAGAAGCAAGTATGTTATAAATTCTCAGGTCGCTGCCAACGAGTTAGTCGGTTGGTATACAGAAGCAGACTACAACCTGATTAAACAAGGTTATAGAAAATTGGCTGTACCCATTAGTGATTTAACATCACTTAACACTGTGGATATGGGCGTAGGAAAGCCTGTGAAAGATCTCAAAGGCGATAAAACAAATATCGGCACAAATGTTGCCAAACCAAGTGTATACGGATTTAACGAAGGGTATATAGAATACTACCTTGGAAACCAATATGCTGAACTTACAGGTGTATTTTACCTTAAAGACCATTATGGTGTAGTTGACACTCAGGCATATTACGAATTTATTGCAGACGGTAAATCCATTTACAAAACTCCAATATTTAACACTAACAGCATTCCTATTAACTTTAAAGTTAATCTTAAGGGATGTAATGTACTTAAAATTGTTTGTCATATAATGGGTTCTTATGCAAACGAGTACTATAAGTTAGGAGATGTAAAACTGTACAAATGGATAAAATAAATTATTAAATAAAAATCATTGGCATATGCAGAGTACGCTAAAGGACAGTAGCTTATAATAGTTGCTGTCTTTTATTTTATTCCGCTATCCGCGGAGGGAGGCACTTTTGTGTGGGCAAAAGTGCCCAAAAACCCACCGCCGGGACGTTCAGTCAACATTTTGTACGAAAAATTTTATTGAAAGCAACGCCGTCGTCATACGAAAACTTATTTCGCTGACTCCTAAAAACACCCGTCAGCAAAGGGAAATGATACGGGTGTTTTTACGTTGCTTTCTT
>JAZQAN010000040.1:0-4613 GCA_045545235.1 Clostridia bacterium
ATAACCGCAAGGAAAATTCGATGTTTTCCTTGCGGTTTTATAGTTGTTTTTATTTTTCGGCAAGAGTAAACCCTTGCCCTACATTCAAACATAATTATTAAGTCATTTGCGATAGAACAACTTTTTCGACGGTCTGAGGGATTGTAAAAATATTTAGTTTTTACAATCCCGATTTTTTTTAGTAGCTCTTCGGTATTCCAATGCAGTCATCCCCATTGTTTTTTTGTATGTTTTACAAAAATTATTTGAGGAATTAAAGCCTAATGTAAATGCGATATCCGTTATGTGTTTGTTGGTTAGTGAAAGCATTTTGTTGGCTTCTTTAATTCTTAACTTTGTTATATATTCTGAAAACATAAAGCCTGTTTGCTCCTTGAACATTCTGCTGAAGTAGGAAGGGTTCATATAAAAGCGTGATGCAACTTCTTCAAGCTTTATGTTAGAAGTAAAATGTGTTTTTATATATTCAAGTACCTGCGGAATAATGCTTGAGGATGTAGACTTTTGGGATATAAAATTTTTTGTTTTCATTCTCTGTAAAAGTACTATAAGCTCACCTATTAATATTTCCATATATACACGTTGCTTTTTTTTGTTAAATTCGTTGTGTAATTCTTCAAAAATTTCATCTATTCTTTTTAAACTGCTTGTATGATAAATTACCGGTTTGTTGGGAAGTGACATACGTGAATCCAAAAAAGTTGAAAGATATTGCTTATCCATATAGAAAAATATTTTTTCTACTATTGCATTTGTTTTGTGTATTCCTTTATGTAGAGTATTTGGAGGCATTATTACAACGTCTCCGCTTTCGAGGTTGTATAGATCGTTGTTAATTAAATATTCAGAGTTTCCTTTTTTAAAATAATTAAATTCATAAAGATTATGAAAATGGTCATCATTTTCTTCAGATGATCCTATAATCTTTCCGATATAAAACAGGGTGTCTTTTTCATAAAATTCCATAACTATTTACGCCTCCTTTTAATTAATTGTAACACATTAAAGTAAAAATTGGAATATAAATTAGCAAAAAAGTAAATAAAATTGTAGAAAATGTGATAAAAATTTTATATTATAAAATTATAAGCTACAATTGGAGGGTAAAATATGAAAAATAAAGATTTTAATTTTATACAACTTTCATCGCTTGAAAAAGTTTTTCTTGATGAAAAACCGAAAGTGAAGGAATTTAAGAAAATATCCGTACTTAACAATGAGAGATTTTCTTATCAGATTGCATATTCATACAGCGGTTTGGTAAACCGTGATGCCTGTAAATTTGACTTTAAAATTTCAGTTGATTCACCACTAAAGAATTATGTAAAAATAAGATTTGTAGGTAATGTTCCTGTTGAACTAAGCTATTATAAACATGGTTGTGATGATGCGTACTTAAGAAAAAGACCGGGGCTTTATCCCGATTCTTTACTTGAACTGAAGAAAAATGAAATTGAAATTATTCCAACCTTATGGCACAGTCTATGGATAACCGTAGATACAAAAGGACAGGTACCTTCCGGAGATTATGATATTAATGTCGTTTTTGAAGGGGAGGAAATGAAGTTTGTTAAAACTCTGAAAGTGAAAATTTTAACAGCATCTCTTCCAAAGCAGTCAACAATTCTTGCAAACTGGTTTCATACCGACTGCCTTGCAAGCTTGTATAATGTGAAAATGTATTCTAAAAAGCATTGGCAGATTATTGAGGATTTTATGAAGTGTGCCATAGAAAACGGGGTTAATTCTATATATACTCCGCTTTTTTCAATTCCGCTTGATACCAACCCGGGAACAAAGCGACCTGCCTGCCAACTTATAGACATTACGGTTGAAAACGGTGAATATGACATAAGCTTTGAAAAGCTTAGAAAATGGATTTCTATATTTAAAAAGTATAATGGTGACTACCTTGCAATTTCTCATTTGTTTTCACAGTGGGGTGCTAAATTTGCACCGAGAATTGTCGCAACTGTAAATGGCAGAAAAAAAGAAATTTTCGGATGGAATACACCAAATACGTCATCGGAATACAGAAGATTTTTAGAAAAGTGCTTGCCTGAACTTATAGAGGTTTTAAAGGAGGAGGGAGTAGCCGATAAGGTTTATTTCCATATTTCTGATGAACCTCATCTTGAAACACTGGATTCTTATATGGTTTCAAAAGGTGTTGTTGCAGATCTTCTTGAGGGATTTAAAATAGTAGAAGCCTGCTCTGTTCCTGAAATTCATCAGTCGGGGGCAGTTGATTATCCTGTTGCCCATCTTCCTAATGTGGATGCTTACCTTGAAAAAGGCTTGACTCCTTTCGGTACTTATTTTTGCTGTTCATCAGATTTTGAATATTTCTGTAACAGATTTATAGATATGCCATCCTACAGAAATAGAATAATAGGGGTACAGATGTTTAAATACAACATAAAAATGTTGTTACATTTTGGCTTTAACTACTACTTTAAAAGAGCAGCATTGGGAGGCACGGCAGAGGTTGTGAATCCGTTTTTTGCAACAGATGCGGGAAATGCAATTCAGGGAGGCAATGGCTTTGTGGTATACCCCGGTGCAGATGGTAAGCCTGTAGATTCTCTTCGTCTTGATGTTACATTCAATGCTCTTCAGGATATTGGGGCTATGGAGGTTCTTGCAGGTTATATCGGACACGACACAGTTGTGGAATTAATTGAAAACTGTGCAAAAATGGAAATTAAATTAAACAAGTATCCGAGAAATGCAGAATTTATTTTGAAAATGAGAGAAGTAATAAACGAAAAAATAGAGGAAGTGACAAAATAATGGAAAGAAGAATATCACCTGCTGAACAACATTTTTTCTTTGGTTATTATGACCTGCAACCCTTTGATTCAAAGGGTAAATATCATCTTGCACATCGTGTTGATTTTATGGACAGGCTTCACGAAAAAGATGATGAAGCGGAAATTGGCATAATTGAGCTTGCAACCCGAAAATACACACCTCTTACAACTACAAAGGCGTGGAACTTTCAACAGGGGGCAATGCTTCAATGGAATCCTGCAAAGCCTGATAGTGAAATAATATACAATGCTCTTGTGGACGGACAGTATGTTGCAGTTACAGAAGACATTAATACGGGCAAAAAGAAATATGCAGACCGCAGTATTGCCAATGTTTCAAGGGATGGTAAATATGGTTTAAGCATAAATATGAGCAGACTTTATGATTTTCGTCCCGGTTATGGTTATGCGACAATTCCCGACCCTTTTTATAATGAAAATCATTCAAAGGATGACGGTATTTTCCTTGTAGATATGGAAACAGGTAAGTCGAAGCTTATTATTTCCATGCAGGATATATGGGATTTTTCAGGCGGATTTTTTGAAGGTATTGATAAGAAAATGATAATAAATCATATTACATTTAATCCGTCGGGAAACAGGTTTCTTTTTCTGCCGAGAGATTTTCATATTCCTACAAAACAGATTCACCATACTGCTGTAATAACTGCTAACCTTGATGGTTCTGATATGTATTTGCTTTCAGATTATGGGTGGTACAATTCGCACTACAACTGGAAGGATGATGAAACAGTTATGTTCTATGCCAAAATTGACGGCAGGGAACGTGGCGGAGTTTTGGCGAATTACGAACTTCGAGATAAATGTCAGGATTGTAAAATGATAGGTGAGGACATTTTTGTAAGAGATAATCATATGTCATACTCGAATGATAAGAAAAAGCTTTTATGGGACAGCTACCCCGATGCAGACGGTATGCAGCAGCTTGCAATTACCGACCTTGATACAATGAAAACAAAGTCTTTGGGTAAATATACATCTATGTTCCGCGTACAGTGTGACATAAGATGTGATTTACATCCGCGATGGAATACCGACAGTACAGCGGTTTCTTTTGATTCAACGCACGAAGGTTACAGGGGTATTTATGTTGTTGATTTATAAATTTCTGATGTAAGGAGGGGTTTTCTGTGAATAAATATGACAAGTTTAAAAATATGGATTTGGTAATAGGTTTTATTAAAAAACATTATACAGAAAATCACTCTGTTCAATATTATGCGGATTTATGCAATCTTGATAAATACTACTTTATTAAGCTTTTTCGCGAATATACAGGGGTTACTCCTGTGTTTTACAGAACTATAATAAGGATTGAAAAGGCGAAAGAACTTTTGAAAACTACAAATTATAACAATGCCAAAATAGCAGAAGCAATAGGATATCAGAGTTCTTATTATTTCAGCCGTATATTCAAAAAAATTACAGGGCGGTCACCAAATTGGTTCAGGGAACAAAATAAATGAGAAAATTTGCAATTCAAAAAAAGCAGTATCATATGAAGTGTACTCTAAAGGACAGTAGCTTATAATAGTTACTGTCTTTTATTTTATTCCGCTATCCGCGGAGGGAGGCACTTTTGTGTGGGCAAAAGTGCCCAAAAACCCACCGCCGGGACGTTCAGTCAACATTTTGTAAGAAAAATTTTATTGAAAGCAACGCCGTCGTCATACGAAAACTTATTTCGCTGACTCCTAAAAACACCCGTCAGCAAAGGGAAATGATACGGGTGTTTTTACGTTGCTTTCTTCAAAAATTGTTTCAACAAACTGTAATCCC
>JAZQAN010000041.1:0-8909 GCA_045545235.1 Clostridia bacterium
GTACAGTGAGCTGAGAAAGATTGATGTGGAGAAAGTTCCGCCTGAAAAATTTATGGATAACAATACATATTATGCTGTTGAAAAAATAAAAGACGGTAAAAAAGTAATCGCTTATTGTAAAAAAAGCCATTGGGATAAACAAGTTAAAAATATCTGAACTTTGCTTTGTTGTCTGATATGCTATACACCTTACATCAAATGATGTAGGGTGTATTTTTTTAGAAATGTAACAGATAACACAATAGAACCGTCCCATTGTCTTCTTGACTATTGCTTTATTTATGTGTATAATTTAAGTGGTGAAAGGGTGATTATATGGCATTTTCAAATGACCTTGTTCCGCCGTACAGCGGTGACAAGCCATACATATTTATAAGCTATGCCCACAAGGACCGTGAGGAAAGAACCGATGTGGATGCTATAATTTTATATTTACAGTCAAGAGGCTTTCGGGTATGGTATGACGAGGGTATAGACCCGGGTACGGAATGGGATGAAAACATTGCTTCGCACGTTGAGAAGTGCGGATATTTTATTGCACTTATTTCAAAAAAATACCTTGCATCAACTAACTGCAAGGATGAACTTAACTATGCCCGTGACCTTGATAAAAAAAGACTTATGATATACCTTGAGGAGTGTGAGCTTCCTCGTGGTATTGCTATGCGTATAAACCGCCTTCAGTCTATTTTTATGTACAAGTATAGCAGGTTTGAGGACTTTTCTAAAAAACTTTCTACTGCAGACGGCATTGATGTATGCCTTTCTGATGTTAATGAAAATGACGTTGCAGACGAGGAAATGCGCGGTTTTTGGGATAAAATAGATGCAAGGTACAAGGCGGAATTCGGCATAGATGCAGATGAGACTGAACCTGTTTATGAATTTACAGAAAAAGAGGAAGAATATTCCGATGAATATGATGATTTTGAACTTCCTGTGGTAGAGGGTGATGATGAAGAAACCAATAAGTTATTCCGCAGGATAGACAAACTATTCTTGCTTTTTCTTGTTCCGCTTATGCTTTTTGTTGCCATTATGTCAAGAAGGCCTATGTGGGAATATGCAATAGCCTTTGAGGATTCGGGTTATAAAAGCTATCAGCTTGTTGAACAGCTTGTTTATCTGTTTTACGGTGTTCATCTGTTTATATGTATGACGGCACTTGCTTTTATTGTAAAATATCTGAAGAAAAAGAGATTTTTCAATGCAGTGTTGATATTTTGTGTTACTGCCATATATTGCTTACTTAATCTGGGTAATGTTGATTTTGACAGACAACGTGCAAAATGTGCACCTATTGTTGAGGTTTATATATGCACCCAAAGTGAGCATAACGATATTTTGCAGAATAAAAAGAGCCTGTACGAGCTTACACAAAAGGAGTATCAGCGTTCTGACATTCCCGATACTATGTATGCGGAGTTTTTCTATAGCGGGGATGAATATGCAGTTGTTACACAAAACAGTCTTGGCGAATGGAAGCAGCTTTCCGAAAAGCTGAACCTGCCTGAAGATGTTTATGCAGTTTATTTTCCGGCGGATTATATACGATATCTCTTTGTTTCAGGACAATACGGAGGTTAATTTGTGTTGCTATTATAACAAAAATATGGTATAATGATTTCAAACTCTGATTGAAATCGTCGATATGAATTCCTACGAATTCTCGATGTGTCATAAATGACTCGATATATTACTGATGCAACGAGATTTATATCATATTGCGAGACATAGAAGCCATCGCTTTGCTATTTTATTTCAAATAAAATAAGAGAAGGAGTGCAAAAATGTCGACTTTAAAATATAAAACAAGAGGCAATAGCACGCCGCAAGGAAAACCAAGAGTATATTTTTGTTGTCACAGGAATGATTTTGACAAATACTTTGATGAAATTTCTGATGAGATTTTAGCAAAGCAAAATTGTGCAATTTGGTATGTGGATGAATTGGTTGAGCATAACGAAGAACTCTTTTTTGATTTAAAACAAATGCAACTTTTTGTTATGCCGATAACAACAAATTTGTTGTGTTCCTCGAATGAGGCACTTGATATTGAGTTTAAGTTTGCCGTTGAGAATCACATTCCTGTGTTGCCTTTGATGCAGGAAAACGGATTGATAGAGCTTTTTAACGAAAAGTGTGGCGAACTGGAATTTTTAGATAAATACAACACGGATATGACTGCTATTAGTTATGATGAAAAATTAGAAAAGTATTTGTCTTCGGTGCTTATTGATGATAAACTTGCAGAAAAAATAAGAGCTGCGTTTGATGCATATGTGTTTTTGAGTTATCGTAAAAAAGATAGAAAATATGCGCAGGAACTTATGCATCTAATACATAAGAATGATTTTTGCCGAGATATTGCTATATGGTATGATGAGTTTCTCACTCCTGGTGAAAACTTTAACGACTCAATAAAAGCTGCTCTTCAGAAAAGCGAATTATTTGTACTTGCGGTAACTCCCAACCTTGTTAGCGAGAGCAATTACATAATGACAACAGAATACCCGATGGCTAGGAAAAACGGGAAAATTATTTTGCCTGCAGAGCTTGTACCGACAGATAGGAAAAAACTTTCTGAACAATACGAGGGTATTCCTGCACCTACAGATGTACATAATGAAGCAGAATTATCCGAGGCATTACTTGAATCTATTAAGAAAATAGCGGTTAAAGAAAATGATGTTTCTCCGGAGCATAACTTTTTTATTGGACTTGCTTATTTAAACGGAATTGATGTGGAGGTGGATTATGAGCGTGCGGTTTCACTTATAACCATCTCAGCTGAAGCCGGGTTGCAGGAAGCTATGAAAAAGCTTGCCGATATGTATTTTGACGGTTTCTCTGTTCAAAGGGATGTTGATGCATCGATTTATTGGTACAGGCGCCTTATAAATCTACAAGAAGAAGCATTTGGTATAACCAATAGCAAAAATGATGCAATGAAGCTTTTGAATTCTTATGACGCTTTGGGCGGAATATACGAACAGTTACATCAATATGCGAATTCCATAGAAATGTATCGACAAGGTGAGATTATATGTGAAGAGTGTATTAAAAGCGAAGAGTCAGACACTTGTTTTCTAAGGGAGCAATGCCATTTTTTGAATAGGCTTTCCTATGCTTTGAAGCTTGCCGGAGATTATACAGAAGCCTACGAGAAGCTGAATAAAGCATATGTTGTTGCAATTAACCTCGAAAGTATGACAGGAAAGGATTACGATTTGTTACAACGCTTGAGATGTCAAATCCGCATGGGAGAGATTGTGGAGGAACAGTTCAACTATAATGACGCATTGATCATCTATAACGAAGTTCTTGGCTTTCTTCGAACAGTTGGAGATACAAGCTCGTTTTTTTATCTGAGTGTTATACACAACGTGTATCTCAAGATAGGGGACATTTACTGTGAGATTAATGATTGTTCAAAGGCTTTGGATAATTACAGGAAAGCCTTTGAAGTTTGCAACCGATTGTCGGTTGAGCGTGGAACAATTACAGATAAGCTGAATGTTGCGATAACACATAATAAAATCGGACACGTTCTCGTAAAAACTGAAGAAGATTGCGATGCCATGGATGAATATCTAGCGTCATATAAAATTTCAACTGAACTATACGATGTTTCAGCAACATTAGATGTACAGAGACAGCTAATGCTTGTATCTTCCCATCTTGCAGGAATCAATTGTAGTAGAAAGAATTATGAACTTGCCGAAGAATTATATCAGGATGCACTGGAAATAAGCAAAAAAATGGTGAGTATATGCAAGACGGTTGAAGCGTATCGTGATATGAGAGTCAGTTGTGATAATCTTGCTTCTTTATATGAGAAAACCGAGGATTTAACCAAAGCATTTTCATTGCGTTTTGTTGAAGTAGAAGCGGCTCAAAAGGCCGCAGATATTACAAATTCGCAGAAAGATTTGATGTGCTTAACTATTTCTTATAATAATCTTGCGAATTTTTTGCGTATGTCGGGAAAGGTAGAAGATGCGCTTAGCCAATATCTTAATGCGTATAAGCTGCGTAAAATAATGTCGGAGCAATCTAATCCCGAAACACTTAAAGCGCTTTCTTACAGTTGTGATTGCATAGCAGAAACATATAAGACTTTGGGTGATATGAGAGAAGCAAGAGTTTATTATAAAGAAGCGGTTGAAATATGTGAGAAACTTTTATCCCAAACGGTATCTATAGCAACCCTTGACTCATTGGGTACCTCTTATGTGAATCTTGCATCTGTGGAAGATGGTATAGAACGACGTAATTTGCTAGTTAGAGCTGTAGAAATCTACAACAAACTTTGCACAGAAGAGCCTCACAATCAACGTTTTAAAAATGATCTTGCAGTTCTAAAGGAAGGCGTTGAGGATATGGGCAATAAAAGTTCTCGGAAAAGCGGGTTTTTTAGAAGACTTTTTGGAAAGTGATATACAGCTTTATAAAAAGTGATTAAAAAATAATGAAATTCTAATTGCTCATTTAGTTGAACGACATCTAAATTGTACACGAATTTTATAGTAAGTTTGTTAAGCAAACTCACTTTATAGCCCTCCTTGTGTAAAGGAGGGTGGCACGCAAAGCGTGACGGGAGGATTGTCAAAATGAACCAACCTTCATACCGCTTCGCTGACTGATAAATTATACACCGATTTTATTTTTAGGAGAAGTTTATGTATACACTGTTAAAAAAAGAGGGAAACGCCCGCAGGGGACAATTTGAAACCGTACACGGCACTATACAGACGCCTGTTTTTCAGAATGTGGGCACCTGTGCTGCAATAAAGGGCGGTATAAATTCGATAGACCTTGTAAAAAGCGGTTGTCAGGTGGAGCTTTCAAACACCTATCATCTGCACCTTCGTCCCGGTGATAAGGTTATAAGGGACCTGGGCGGTTTGCATAAATTTATGAACTGGAGCGGACCAATACTTACCGACAGCGGAGGTTTTCAGGTTTTTTCACTTGCAAAGCTTCGTCACATAACGGAGGAGGGTGTGTCTTTTCAGTCACACATAGACGGTTCTAAAATCTTTATGGGGCCTGAGGAAAGTATGCAGATTCAAAGCAACCTTGCTTCAACAATTGCAATGGCTTTTGATGAATGTATAGAAAACCCTGCACCCAGAGAGTATGTAATAGATTCTGTTGCACGTACCGTACGTTGGCTTGAACGTTGCAAAAAGGAAATGAAAAGGCTTAATTCACTTGATGATACAATAAATAAAAATCAGATGCTTTTCGGCATTAATCAGGGTGGAACATACCTTGATATACGTCAGGAAAATATGAAGAGAATTGCCGAAATGGACCTTGACGGCTACGCAATAGGCGGACTTGCAGTAGGCGAACCTGCCGAGGTAATGTATGAGGTTATAGAGGCGGTAGAGCCTTATGCACCTGTTGACAAACCACGTTATTTAATGGGTGTTGGCACACCTGCCAACATACTTGAGGCGGTAGACCGCGGTGTTGACTTTTTTGACTGCGTAATGCCAAGCCGTAATGCACGTCACGGTCATCTTTTTACATCAAAGGGCATTATAAATATCAACAACAGTAAGTATGAACGTGATGACACACCTGTTGATGAAAACTGTGACTGTGAGCTTTGCAAAAACTATTCAAAGGCTTATCTTCGCCATTTGTTCAAGGCAAAGGAAATGCTTGCAATGAGGCTTGCGGTTATTCATAACTTAAGGTTTTATAATAAGCTTATGGAGGATATACGTTTTAATCTTGACAACGGTACCTTCAAAAAATTCAAAAATGAACATATCGGGATTTATTCAACCCGTATATAATAGGAGGATTTTAAAATGTACAGAAAATGTTTGTATGAGGGCAAGGCTCTTGCCTATGTGGAAAATGTGTGGGATTTTAAAAATGAAAAGGAAAAGACAAAAACCTTTGATATTTCCTTTGACAAAGCCTATACACTTAACAAGGAAAGAATAGAGGCAGTAGTTGAAAAATACAACTGTGCCGACACAGAGTATGCTTTTCGTATTTATGTAACAATCGGTAACATCAACTTTATGGTAGACCGTATAAAGGCTACATTCCCAATATGCGTTTATTCAAACTTCTGCTTTGAAAATGCAAATCACGCTCTTTCAATTAATGTTGCAGATAAGAGTAAATTGGTAGTACGTAACGGTGAGGGTGCATTCAAATTTTTCAGAATGCTTAATAATATGGACGGTACAGATATGCTTCCTACAGGCGGACTAAGCTTTGCTGAAAGTGCTGCATCAAACGGTACTGATATGAAGATGAGCTATTACACAGGGCTTCATAAAATGGGTCTTGACCATACTGCAGTTTTTTGTATCTGCACAGGTGACAGTGTAAATATTCCCGGCTGGCATATGAAAACTTTAGAGGATGGCGGACTTTTGGCTGAACCTCGTGATAAGGTTGCAAGCTATGTTCTTTATGTAAATGATGATGTTATTACAGTAAAAAGCTTGGAATCAGGAGAAGTTCTGGATATAGATTTAAAACAGATTTAAGGAGGATTGAACATGAGGCTGGATTGCCATGTTCATACAAGACCGACATCTGAAAGATACGGTGATATTGAACATTTTAATCATAAGCTTTTTATGGATGACCTTAAGGCGGCAGGTATGGATGGTGCTGCGGTTTATTCCTTAAGCCCGAAAATGTTTCCGGAATATTCTTTGGAATATCGTATGAATGCTGCACTTGAAGTTTGTAAGGTAAGTGAAAATCTGTTTCCTTTTTTCTGGATAGACCCACTTTCCGACGGTGCCGTTGAACAGGTTGACCTTGCAGTGGAAAAAGGCTTTGATGCCTTTAAAATGATACCTACCTTCTACAGAATAGACAGTGATGAGGCTATGGCGGTTATTGAAAAAATCGCATCTGTGGGGAAACCGGTTATGTTCCATTCGGGCATATGCTTTGACGGTGAAAATTCATCACCTAACCTGCGCCCCTGTGAGTTCGAACCACTTATAAAAATTCAGAATCTTAAATTCTGCCTTGCCCATATTTCATGGCCGTGGACAGATGAATGTATTGCACTTTTCGGTAAATTCAGGTCTGCAAAAAGACGTTATTCATTAAATAGTGAAATGTTTATTGATGTTACTCCGGGTACTCCTGCTGTATACAGAGATGAGGTTTTCCGTCACCTGCTGCTATGCTACAATATGCGTGATAATTTAATGTTTGGTTCTGATTGTAACACAGGCAGTTATGATTTTAACCATACGTCAAAATGGCAGGAAACGGATGATGCCTTATATGAAAAATATTTAAAAGATGATGTGGAAGATTTTAAGGAACACGTGTATTATAAGAATTTACTGAGGTTTTTAGGTAAAGATTAATAAAAAAGAAATCCTTTTGGGGATTTCTTTTTTTGTCATTCAACTGTTCTGTTTTTTGGACACTTGATATATTATAATCAGCTTAACAAATTAAACAAGGAGCTGATTTAAATGAAAAAAACACTTAATTTAATTGCATTACTTTGTATGGTTGGTTTTGCGGGAAGCTGGGAATGTGGCTTATGCAGTTTCAGGGAAATGTTGATGAATATGGGAACTGCACTATCTTTTATTTTTGTTTTGCATCTTTTGTTGAAATTGCCTCGTCTTTTCAATGTGAAGAGAAGAAAAATAAAACGTGTAAAAATATATTAATATAAATTTAACAAATTATAGTTGAAATTCATTTAATAATATGCTAAAATGTTTTGTAATATGAACAAAATATTTTAGAAAGAGTGTATTAATTTGAGTTTCAAGAAAAAAATAGGAATTACAATACTGTATACAGTACTTATATGCGCAACAATTGTTGCAGGAATAAAATTCAGAAGCTTTATTGACAGCCCGTTTGAAGAGTTTGAAGATTTTGAAATGGCTGACATTGAAAAGACAAACGGCAAAGTAAAGCTTAATATCTTAATAGTAGGTGTTGACAAAACTTCTACACTAAGTGACGTTATTATGGTGGTAAGGTATGATGAAGAAAACAACCGTATCGCCGCAATGTCTGTACCTCGTGACACATATGTTCAGTATAACGGAAGAACAATGCTTGTAAATGCAGTTTACGGTGCAGGCGGTATTAACGCAACAGCAAAAGCAGTTACACAGCTTACAGGCCTTAGAATAAACTACTATGTTCAGTTTGGTGTAGGTACCTTTGGTAAGCTTGTAGATTTACTTGGCGGTGTTGAGTTTGACGTTCCGCAGAATATGAATTATGATGACCCTGCACAGAATCTGCACATTCACTTAAAGGCAGGCAAACAGGTTTTAAGTGGTAAGGATGCAGAATCTATGGTACGTTTCAGAGGTTACTCACGTGCCGACCTTCAACGTGTTGAGGTTCAGCAGGATTTATTCAAGGCGTTAATTGACCAGAAGCTTAGCGCAGAATATATAACACAGGTTCCTAACATATATTCCGAGCTTAATGACGATATAAAATGTAATATGTCAATTATGGAAATGCTTTCATACGGTAAGAGTATGTTAAAGCTTGACCCTGCAACAGGTATTCAGACATGCACAATGCCTACAGTATTTACAGGTGTTGATGCTCACCTTTATTATGATAAAGTTGCTACAGATAAGCTTATGGAGGAAGTATTCCTTACAGATGGCCCGATTGTCGGCAATGAACCTTATGCAAAGGAAACTGAAACAAAAACAGAATAAAGAGTAAAAAAAGGATAGTTTGTAACTATCCTTTTTTTACAGATTGCGAAAAAGGAAGGTATATTTTGTCAATTTGAATTCGTCGGCGTACAAGGGTACGGTAGAGTTCATATTGGCAAAAAGCAAATAACCGCAAGGAAAATTCGATGTTTTCCTTGCGGTTTTATAGTTGTTTTTATTTTTCGGCAAGAGTAAACC
>JAZQAN010000042.1:0-7898 GCA_045545235.1 Clostridia bacterium
GAAAATACATTTGCCGATGTTTTGGACGCATGGTATAAACCCTATGTACTAAAGGCTAAGAACTTTGGTATAGTAAACGGTATTTCCGATACCGAGTTTGGCATAGGTTCAAACATAACACGTCAGGATATGGCAGTTATGATAAGCCGTGTAATTGAAAAGCTTGGTACTGAAACAGAAAAAGCAGATGTTGATGCATTTGCAGATACTGAAAAGGTTTCAGACTATGCAAAGGATGCTGTAACATTTATGAAGTCCATAGGTCTTATTGAGGGTTACAACAATGAATACCGACCTCTTGACAATCTTACAAGAGCAGAGGCAGCAAAGGTTATTTCCGAATTGTTAAAATTGTTATAATTGATGTAAAACTATATTAAAATAATAAAAATTGGAGGTAAAAAAATGAAAAAATTTTTATCAATGTTTTTAGTGTTGACAATGGTTGTTACAACACTAATGGGCGTAATGGTAATTGATGTCAGTGCAGTAAGTACAGCTGATTTTAGTGAAAGTGTCAGTGTTACTCCTGCAACTGAATCAGCCTCAAGAAAAATTATGTATACTTTTGGCCTTGCAGGATTGCCTGCTGTAGCTAATACTGATCGCCCTTTGGCAGCATCTTATAATCGTTATGCAACAGGTGAATGGTATGCAACAGGTTATAAGTATGACAGCGTTCTTGATGCAAGTAATGTTCAAAATATTGATGCAACAGGAAAATACGATGCAGTAAAGTTCGCAGATGTATCCGTTGTTAATAATCCGCTTGACCCAACTAACAATGGAGAAATGTCCAAGATTTCTTTTAAGAATGCTACAATAAAAGATGATACTTGGACTGCTAATGGTAAAACAGGTGAACTTAAAAATGGTTCCACATCAATATCTAAAATAACAGCAAATTATTTCCGTTTCAAACTTATGGGAAATGACCTTGCAACGAATTATACTTCATCGAATTTTAATGAAGTTAGCTCATTTCAAAATATTACGTCCGCTAATTTGAGCAGTGCTGTTACTGCAGAAAAAGCTTATGTTTACACTTTTTATGCATACACAAATAAATCCGCAAAAGCTAACGGTATTCAGTTTAAAGTTTATCAGTCAAGTTCAGCGCGAGGCAGTATGGATTTTCCTGAACAGTATATTTACAGTGAATCTGCATTAAATGACGGAACAAAGGGTGTTCCCCATAAAGTACAGTTTGTAATATCCGGTACAGCCACAACAAAAGGAAATGTATTTTATCATTTATACATAGATGGTGTGGAAATGGGTTCAGGCGTAGCAAGTACTAGCGATTTTACAGGTACTATGCAGGTACAGCTTGCTCAGGAAATGAATTTTTCTAATAAAGCTTCCATGACGATTAAAGAAGCAGATTGGTATGTTTCAAAAGCTCCCACGGGTCTTATTGCACCGAAACTTATGACAGAAGATGAACTTAAAAATGAACTTGTTGTTGTTCCTTATATGAATGCAAAAACTATGGCAACAACATACAGAACAGATGACTACATCACAGGTGTAATTGCTTCTTTGGATGCTGATATTAAAGCTGTTTTGGAAACAACAACAGCTGGTGATAAGGTTGTTGATATTACTGAATCAAAATATAACAATCCTGTAAGCTTGTTTGATACAACAGTTGAAAATGCAACTGTTAAGCTTGTAAGCAGAACAACAGGCGAAGAAGTTGCTCCTGCAAGTGCAACAGGCACAATGGATGACTATTACTTCATGGTAAACGGTATCTATATTATACCTAACAAGGTTGCAGACCCGCTTCCTTATTATAAAACAAGCACAGATCCATTTGATGTAAGTGCTTCAAACCATCAGGCAACTGTTACACGTATTCATTACGAAAACTATGAAGACAATGTTATGGATGAAGATTTGCCTGCATTAGGCGGTTTGCGTAGCGGTTTCTTGAAGTACACAAATGCTCCCCGTGGTACATTCTCATTCTATAATGGTAACATAAAGTACGGTACAAATGATGGTTACTATGCTATAAAAACTCCGCAGATTAAGCTGGCTGACCATGGTGATTTAGATAAAAAGCTTACTTTGGAATTTGATATGTACGTTCCCGAATTTGTGACTGAATCCGCAGCTAATGGAGAATCTTTGAGAATTACTTTGAATGCTCATGCAGACCCAAGCGTAACAGGTACAAATTCAAGCGGTAATGGTAAAGATATTGATACCATTTGCTTTACAACAAACGGTCTTACAGGAAGTGGATTTTCAGCTAAGAGAGTTGCCGACCTTGAAGGTAACGCATGGAATACAGTTGCTATTACATTCGATTCAACAGATACAGCAACAGACGGTAAGTATGACATTTCTGTTTATGTAAACGGTGAATTACAGCTGGAATATGAAACTAGTGCTCTTTTTAAAGATAATGCAGCAGGCACAGAAGCAGCAGGCGGAAGACTTTGTTCACTAAATATATGCCGTTTGTATATGCCTCTTTACACTTCCGTAGGTGTTATGAATGATGCATGGTATGCAGGTAATTACACTATCGAAAAAACTGCTGTTGCAGAAGGCACACTTGACAGCACTAAGGTTTCAGGTGTTGAAATATCTGTGGATAATGATAATAATCTTGTTGCTTATGACAATGCAAATGATACAGACAATTCTGCTTTGATTTCTGCAATGAGTGTTGCGGGTTATCAGCCTGTTTATACTCAGGTTGTTAATGTTGATTTGATTAATGAAAAATATGATGAAGTGGACGGTCTTATTGAAAATATAGTAAATGAAGACGGCACAAGAACAGTTACAGGCAAGCTTGTTAAAAAATGGATGGATAATAGCGGAACAAAAAGTGATGTAGTTGCTTCAATTGACGAAAACGGATTCAGCACATATACAATAAAAGATGCGAATATTACTGCTGCCGTAGATAACGGTGATGGTACAGCTTCTATGACAATTAAGTCAGGTTTCGGTAATACGGGTTCATACAATGGTATTGCATCAACTTATGAAGATATTATTGCCTCTTTGGCAGCTGAAAACCCACCACGTATAGGCAGAACTTTGGAACTTACAGGCTTTGCTGTTGTAGAAGACGGAAAACTTCCGAAAATCTATTCATTGCAGGAAATGGGCACTGACCTTTATACTCTTGCTTATGATGAAACAACAAAGGTTGCTACTTTGAATTACAGAGAATTCGGCGGCACAGACAACATTCCGTTTATATTGTTAGTTGGTGCTTATGACGCTAATGGTAAAATGCTTGCTCTTGATGTAAGTGAAGCTATGGCTATTGATTCTGCAAACGAAGCAGACGGCGTTAAGACAAAGACATTCACAGCAGACTTTGGTGAACTTGACCTTACAACAGTAAGAAAGTACAAGGTATTTGCATTTAACAGCCTTGCAGAACGTAAGCCGATTATGACTAACTATTTAATGATTAACCCTGCATATGTTGCACCTACTGAATAATAATTAAAAATTCTGTATTATAAAGCTAATATGATTTGAGGAGATACAAAAATGAAAAAAATTAAGATAGCTTATATAGGTGGTGGCTCAAGAGGCTGGGCATGGGAATTAATGTCAGACCTTGCCTTGGCTGATGATATCTGCGGTGATGTTGCACTGTATGATATAGATTTTAAAGCGGCTGAAAACAATGCTGTTATTGGTAATAAAATAAAGGGCAGAGCTGAAGCAAAGTCTGAATGGAACTATACTGCACATGAAAAAATCGGGGATGCACTTACAGGTGCAGACTTTGTGGTAATTTCTATTTTGCCGGGTACATTTGACGAAATGGCAAGCGATGTTCACACACCTGAAAAGTATGGTATTTATCAGTCTGTTGGTGATACAAGCGGTCCCGGTGGTATTGTAAGAGCCCTTCGTACAATTCCTATGTTTGAAGAAATTGCACTTGCGGTTAAGGAATACTGTCCGCAGGCTTGGGTAATTAACTATACAAATCCAATGACTGTTTGTGTAAGTGCATTATATAAAGCTTTTCCGGAAATAAAGGCTTTTGGTTGTTGCCACGAGGTTTTCGGCACACAGAAGCTACTTGCAAGTATGCTTGAAGAAATGAAGGGTATAAAAGATGTTTCACGTGAGGAAATTAAGGTAAACGTTGTAGGTGTAAACCATTTCACATGGCTTACATCTGCACAGTATAAAGATATTGATTTGGTTCCACTTTATAAGCAATATTGTGAAAAGTACAAGGACGAGGGAATTGCCCGTAAAGATGTTGATGCCACTCATTGGATGAACAGTGTTTTCAGAAATAACCATAAGGTTAAAATTGACCTGTTCTTAAGATATGGTATTATCGCAGCGGCAGGTGACAGACATCTTGCAGAATTCTGTGATAAAGAATGGTATATAGATAATCCGGAACTTGTTGAAAAATGGGGCTATGCTCTTACACCGGTAAAATGGAGAACGGATAATCTTGCAGAACGTCTTGAAAAGAGTGCAAAGCTTTTGTCAGGTGAGGAAGAGTTTGAAATAAAGCCCAGTGGTGAAGAAGGTGTAGACCAGATAAGAGCACTTTTGGGACTTCAGGATTTGGTAACAAACGTAAATATTCCAAATGTTGGTCAGATTCCTAACCTTCCTTTAGGTGCAGTAGTTGAAACAAATGCAACTTTCCGTTCAAATGAACTTAGACCTGTTATGGCAGGTAATGTTCCTGATGAAATTTATGCTTTGGTTTCAAGAATTGTTGGTGAACAGCTTTTGATGGTTGAGGCGGCAACAGAAAGAGATATTGAAAAGGCTTTCAAGGCATTTATTGCAGACCCTCTTGTTAATCTTCCACTTGACAAGGCAAGAGAGTTGTTTGATGAAATGATTGAAAACACTAAAAAATATTTAGTTGATTATGATTTAAAATAATCCCAGTATGACAATACACTGCAAAAACACTCCTATAACCCCCTTATAGATTTATATATTGTAGTGTGTCAGAATAAAATACCGCTATGAAATTGTTCATGGCGGTATTAATTTAAGTTTTGAAAGAGAGATGTTTTAGTATGGTTGATATATCAAAGATAGATAAGAATTTTAATGTTGAAACTAAAATTGATAAAGAAGATATTAAGTTTTATAAAATTGATGAGTGTCCATTTAAGGTTTACGGAATTTTTAAGGAAAACGGTAAATATCGCCGTATGAGTGAGAGTGTTGCAAAAACCGTAAGTGATGGTGTTTATGAACTTCATACAAATACCGCCGGTGGAAGAATCAGGTTTGTTACAGACAGCTCTTACATTGCTGTTAGTGTTAAAATGAAATATGGATATAAAAGCCAACGTATGCCGTTAACCGGTTCAAAAGGTTTTGATTTATATGCAGATAATCATTATGTAAATACATTTCAACCACCGGTTGAATTTGAGAATGGTTATGAATCTATTTGTAATTTTCCTGAAAAAAAGCAAAGGGAAATAACTATTAACTTTCCGCTGTATTCTGATGTTGAAGATTTATATATTGGTTTGCAAAACGATGCTACCCTGATAGAAGCAAAACCATATAAAAATACTAAACCTATTGTATATTATGGCTCATCAGTCACACAAGGCGGATGTGCCTCAAGACCGGGCATGAGTTATCAGGCAATTATATCCAGAGAATTTGATTATGATTATATAAATCTTGGCTTTTCGGGAAACGGAAGAGCAGAAGATGAAATAGCAGAATATATCAGTAATCTGGATATGTCAGTTTTTGTTTATGATTACGACTACAATGCTCCAACTCCTGAATATCTGGAGGAAACTCATGAAAAAATGTTTAAGACAATCAGAAATGCACAACCCGACTTACCTATTATAATGATGACAAGTCCTAAGTTTTATATAAATGATGTTGTATTAAAAAGAAGAAGTATAATAAGAACAACATATAATAATGCTGTTTCGGCAGGAGATAAAAATGTTTACCTTATAGAAGGAGATGCACTTACTGAACTTTGTAAGGGTGAAGGTACTGTAGACAATATTCACCCTACGGATTTTGGTTTTGTTTCGATGGCAAATGCAGTTTCAAAAGTTCTTGCTAATATAAATGTGAAATAAAATGTGTTTTTGCTTCGATACTATGGTTGGAACTGATATGGTATAATTTTTAAAAAGGAGACAGAGTAAAATGAAAATATTAATGATTGGTGCTCATCAGGATGATAACGAATTTCGTTGCGGTGGACTTGCTCACAAGTATGTGAAGCTTGGTCATGACGTAACGTTTTTGAGTGTTTGTAATGGATGTGGTGGGCATCATATAATGTCACCTGAAGAAACAACAGCTGCACGAGCAAAGGAATCTGCCGCAGTAGCAAGGCTTTTGGACATTACATATGATGTGTGGGATATTCCTGATTGTAATGTGGTTGCAGATTTGGAAACGCGTAAGCGTATGATAAGATATATAAGAAATATCAGTCCTGATTTGATTATTTCTCATCGTACAAATGACTATCATGCTGATCATCGCGCAGTAGGTCAGCTTATTCAGGATGCATCATATCTACTTACTGTACCAAATGAATGTTCAGATGTGCCTGCAATGAGGTTTATGCCTGTTATTATGTACAATGAGGACAAATTTAAATATCCTCCTTTTGAGGCAGATATAGTTCTTGATATGGATGATGAAATTGACACAAAACTAAAAATTGCAGACTTGAATGTTTCACAGGTTTATGAATGGTTGCCATATAATGATGGTGAGGATAATGATGTTCCGTCTGATCCGGCAGAACGTTTTGAATGGCTAAAAGGTATGAAAATAACCACAGATACAACTGATGAAGAAATTATGGCTGCCCCGAGAGGTTATGCTGTACGTTTTGCTAAAACTGCGGCACGTTTTAGAAAACAGCTTATAGAACGTTACGGCGAAGAAAAGGGAAATAAAATCCGTTATGCGGAAGCCTTTCAGATTTGTGAATACGGTATGCAGCCTGATGAAAAAATGAAAAAGATAATGTTTCCATTTTAATTGATAAGGAGATATTGTGATGAAAACAGCATATGACAACAATAAGAAAAAATTGATAAGTGTAAATCCGACAATGACATATAACGGTGAAAATATTGAAGTATGGAAAAAGTCCGCCAGAGAAAAACTTTCTGAACTTTTGGGAATGGACAAGTTTTCTAAAATTGATGCAGATTTTGATATTGAGTATGAAAAGATACTTGATAATGCTACAGAAATCCGTTTTACTTTCCAAAGTGAAGAGGGTTACAGAGTTCCATGTTATATTCTTATTCCACACGGGGTTGAAAAACCTCCTGTAATGATATGTCTGCAGGGACATTCCACCGGTATGCATATTTCAATGGGAAGACCTAAATATGCCGGAGATGAAAATATGATAAATGGTGGCGACCGTGATTTTTGTGTAAGAGCCGTTAAAGAAGGATTTGCAGCAATAGCTGTAGAACAAAGAAACTTTGGAGAGTGCGGAGGAGATGAAACCGGACCAAGATGTTTTGAATCATCTATGACTGCACTTTTAATGGGCAGAACAACAATTGGTGAACGCGTATGGGATATTTCAAGACTTATTGATGTTTTGGAAACGAATTTTTCTGACAAAGTTGATGTAAGCAAAATTTGTTGTATGGGTAACTCCGGAGGAGGTACAGCAACAGTATATGCGGCAGCTTTGGAGGATAGAATAGTTCTTGCTATGCCTTCATGTGCGATGTGTACCTTTAAAGATTCTATTGGCGCAATGTTCCATTGTTCTTGTAATTATGTACCTAAAATTGCAAACTATTTTGATATGGGTGACCTTATGGTTATGGCATATCCTAAATTCTTTGTTCAGGTATCAGGAATAGAAGATGATATTTTTCCTATTTCCGGTGCGG
>JAZQAN010000043.1:0-6739 GCA_045545235.1 Clostridia bacterium
CACAAGCTGTGCAAACTCTGCACGTGTGATATTTGAATCAAGGTGGTCTTCAAAACCGAAGCCTCCTGTAATGCCAAGTGATGTTAAGTCATACATTATTGACTCACCACTTGCTGATACTGATGTAAGGCTCATTGTGAAAACCATTACCACACACAGTACCATTGAAAGAATTTTGTGTAATTTTTTCATGAAAATTCTCCTTTCATACAAATCGATCTTCTAAATATCCTTCCTTGATTAATGTAATCAATCATATGTACACTGCTACGATTATAATTATATTTCTTTTTTTAATTTTTACAATATAATAATTTAATCACAATATTGCATTTTTTAAGTTTTAATAAATATTCAAAATCAATCTGCCATTGAGAAGATAAGTTCGTCGTTAAACTTTTTACCGTCATAAATAACCTTGCCGTCCACTTTTACCACAGGATTATGTACATCAAAATCCACATGCTCTGTAGAGTGTATAATTTCCTTACGGTTGGAATTATTTCCAATTGCAACGTGAACACAATGTCTCTGGTGACTTTCATCAACCTTCCAGCCATATATATTATTTTCAGCAGATGTAGTAGTAACAAGACCAAGTTCGTCGCAAAGATTTGGTTTAGGATTTACTTTTTCCATGAGAGTATCAAAACGCTCAACCTGACCAGGGTCACCGCTGTATTCAACAAGAACGCTGTTTTCATATACCATCTTCATAGGTTCACGGTTAAGCTCACGGTATCCCGGGATATTTGGACGAATCGGGAAACAACGCTGGTTATATGTTCTTTCCGATGCACCGTCAGACACAACAACTCCGTTTGCTGTACCTATTTTCGGCACAATAGCAACCTCGGAATAAAATGGAATAATACCCATAACAGGATACATACCATCAGGCTCATTTCCAACCTTAACTTTAAAATCAGTACCCTTTGGAGTGGTAACGTGAACTTCATCTGCTTTTTTAAGCCATGAATAAAGTGCCAATGCACGCTTGCGGTTAAGCATTACCTCTTCTTCATTAAGGTCCCATTTATCAAGACCGTCGATTTCAAATATATATCTTTTCCCTGCACCGGTAAGTGCTGTATCACCGGAAGACTGAGAACCGAGAAAATGTGAAAAGCTTGTTTTAACCTGCGGTGTTGTCATAAATGAAATATCAGCTGCAAAAATAGCCTGACGTAGTGGCTCCATTATAGGTAGGTTATCATATCCTTCCTCACCACCGTATATATCAAGGTCAATTCTCATAGCGTTTATTCCGTGCTTTTTTGCACAGTGGCAGAAAAGTAAATCGTTCTGATACGAATCACTGTCCCCAATTACTATTATATTGTCTCCGGCTTTTGCTTCTGCAATTTTAAACAGCACAAACTCCGAATTTTTCATTGCTTTTTCAAATCCTTTAGCGTCTAACATAAAATCCTCCTTTAATTCACAAAATATATATTACATTGTACGTAAATTTTATCATTTCCGCATTATTTCATCAATGCACAAAGAGTAGAGAAAATTACACTTTTCGCCATAGTCGTTGACATTCAAAATGTTGATATGTTATTATTTCATTAAAGAGGTGAGTTTATGAAGATTATATCATTCGACACTCTGTACACACAGAATATAACCTTTAAAGATATCGTCCCTACAATACGATATCATAGGGAAAATGTAAAATATTCTTTGATATCTCCCACAAAACCTTATAATACATTAGTTTACTATTATTCATGCAATGCCAAATATACATTTCCCAATCATCCACCGGTTGTAGCAGTTCCGGGAAACATTATATATATTCCAGCAAACACACCTTATGAAATAGTTAATTATAACACTCATCATCCAACACCTGGGAGTGTCAAAATTGAGTTTGGTATGTATGATAGTGATGGTGAAGAATTTGTTGTAGCCGATAAACTCACAAACCTCGAATTTAACTATCCTAAATATATAGGCGAAAAGTTTTTCCAAATGGCAAACTTATACAGTGCTCCAATAAAACCACTTATGAATATCACAGCAATTTTTTACGACATTCTGCACAGTCTTAGCCTTACAGCACATATGCATAATCTTTCACAAAACGAATTCACTACCATAATGGAAGGTATAAGATACATTGAAAATGACTCTGAACAGACGAAATCCATAGTGGAAATTGCCGAAATGTGCCATGTCAGTGCATCCTATTTCCGAAGTCTTTTCAAAAAATACAGTGGTCTTAGCCCTACGGATTATCGAATTGCCAAAAAAATTGAACGTGCAAAAGAGCTTATCACAAATGATAAAATGACAGTTACAGAAGTGGCATACAAATTAAATTTTAAAAATGTACCATATTTTTCTCGACTATTTAAAGCAAAGGTCGGTATGACACCAAATGAATATCAGAAAAAATACGGTGATTAAAAAAAACAAGGAAATTACATTTCCTTGTTTTTTTATCTTATTTTAATTCTATTTTCAACACACCTGTTTCCAGATTGTCAGAATTTGCATAAACTCTTAATGTTCCTGCAGTTTTTCCCACTCTTACCGCAACGGTTATTCTTCCCGCACGCATTCTGCGGTTCGTATAATAGGGCGGAACGTGGTCTGATATATCAGAACCTGTAGCTATAACTGTTCCAAGTCCGTTTGTGTGAAAGCTTACAAAATTTGGGGCGGCATCAGGAACTTCTCTGCCCTCACTGTCAACACAATAACAGGTTATAACAGCAACATCTGTACCGTTTGCCTCGGTTATTGTATTATCAAGTTTCAGCATAAGTTTTTCTGCTTTCCCTGTGGTTTCATGGGTTTCACTGCACACAACCTTACCACCGTTTATTGCTTCAACAGTAATTTTGCCCGGCTCATATTCCACCATCCATTCCCCGTGACCGTATTTTTCAACTGCCTTACGTCCAAGACTTTTGCCGTTTAAGAAAAGCTCCACCTCTTCACAGTTGGTATATGCCCATACAGGAATCGCTTCTCCTTCTCTGCCTTTAAAATTCCAGTGCGGAAGCAGATGTACCAAAGGTCTGTCTTCAATCCAATGACACTGATTCTGATAAAAAGCATCCTTCTTTTGCATAAACATATCAATTGCTCCTGCCTGTGAACATAACCTTGGCCACGAAGCAGTTCCTCTGAATTCAAAAGCAGTCCACTGATAACCGCCTAAAATCCAGTCGTACTTATTGATAAATTTCCACATTCTTTCTCTGCCTATGAACCAGTTATCTGTATCCTTGTCATAGGCACTCAAAAACGCCTTTTCGGGACAGTCAGGGTCATACCAGCCGCGGGTTGTACCTGTAGCACAGCACTCAGATGCAAATATACCCTTTGTAGGGAATTTTTCATGCATATGCTCATACAAGCCATGATTATAGTTAATACCAAGTGCATCAAGTTCATCATAAACTGTGGCTTTATCAGGTGAATTTGAAACTGCTGTCATAATAAAACGGGTATCGTCAAGCTTTCGCAAATGCTCATATAGATTTTTGCATATTCTTCTACCCTCTTCGGTTGTGTGGTGTGGTTCCTCATTGCCCAATGACCAGAATACAACAGAGGGTCTGTTACGGTCTCTCTTAACAAGCATTTCAAGCTGTTCACAGCCTTCAACAGAAGAGTCATACCAACGGGTTTCATCCATTACTATAAAGCCAAGCTCATCAAGTGCATCCATAGTAGACTCGGAATGAGGATAATGGCTTGTACGGTATCCATTTGCACCCATTTCCTTAATCATTTCAATTTTATATCTATGTATGTTATCAGCAACAGCTTTTCCGGTAAGACCAAAATCCTGATGTGTACATACTCCTTTTATTTTAACATACTTTCCATTTAAAAATAATCCCTTATCTCCATATATTTCTACAGTACGGAAGCCTGTATGTGTTTCGTATCTGTCGCATTCCACACCTTCAACATATACTTTTGTTTCAACATCATAAAGGTTCGGACTGTCAATATCCCAAAGCTCAGGATTCTTTACATCAATGTGATATATTGCGGTCTTCTTTTCTCTTTTTGGAATATCTGTTTTACCTGATGCTGTAGCAACAGCATTTTTATCTTTATCATAAAAAGTTGTTACAAATTCAGCAGTAACATCTTCGTATCTGTCATTACGTATTGTAGTTTCTGTTTTTACTTTCCAGTCTGTATCGTTAAGTTTTTCAGGTGCAACATACACACCCCAAAGGTCAACTGCTACGGTGTCTGTTTTGCACAGCCACACATGACGGTAAATTCCTGCACCTTCGTACCACCAGCCTTCGTGCTCGTCTGTTTCCACATAAACTGCAATTACGTTTTCTTCATCACCAAATTTAAGATGATCTGTCAAATCAACTTCAAAGCTTGTATATCCGCAATAATTGTGCTTTAAAAGACATCCGTTCAGATACACTGTGGCATGAGTTGCAACTCCCTCAAAAAACAATGTAATTCTTTTATTTTTATCCTCTTCAGGAATATTAAATATCTTTCTGTACCAGGCATTTTCATATTTATAATATCCCAAAGCATTGTTTTCATCACGGGAAGGAATTTGTGAAATTATATAATCATGAGGAAGATTTATCCACTCCCATTTATGAGTACAAATTTCCATTTTTCTTCTCTGTCCATAATTGTTTGGCCATGCATTATAAGCACGAGATGCAGGACCCCACATTTTTCTCTGTACCTTTGCCTGTGAATAAACAGGTCCCTTATCTTTAGGCGGTTCTATATCAATGTCACCACAGTGAAACATCCACTTCTCATCAAAAAGTATTTTTTCTCTCATAATAAACATCCTTTATTTTTCTAAAAATGATAGATTCTCTTAATTTCAATGTCAATACACCAAAAGCCATAAAACTTGTATACACAAACAAATAAATCTATGACAAACATAACGTCTGTAATAAATTTATTGTTTAATATATTTTTTCATTAATTTTTTTATAATATCCTGCAATTCCTCAGGAGCATCACAATTATGTGCATAATAATATACAGACAAATGATCCGGGTGATAGTTTTGCAGATAAGCCTCAAAATTAGCTTCAAAATTTTTCAGTTCTTCTCTGGGAGTATGCATTGTTTCCACTAATGCAAAGGTCTTTTTACCGGCTTCGTTACATTCTTTTACAGTTCTTTCCCATACTGAATCTATTCTATATTTTGCCCACGCAATTTCTTCACGAAATGTTCTTTGTTTACAAAGATTTCCGTCATAACCGAAATATTCAATATATGGATTTTTGGATACAGCAGACGTAAAATACTCTGGTTCATTTTTTACACAGAACAGGGTCTGTACTAAATTTGGATTAAGTTTATGACAATGCTCGGTTATTGAGTTGAAAAATTCACAAAAACTTTGGGACATATTTTCTTCCGTAGGATTTTCGCCATATTTTGCAATGGTAGCGGGGTGATGACTTATAAGTGTAGGACCTTTAGGCTCGTCCCATATAATACCGTCAATTTCGTAATCATTTATAAGTACAGACATGAAATCATTGACATATTGTGTTGTTTCAGGAACGTCAAGACAAGCAATGGGCAACCAAAAGCCGTCAGGCACAGCAAACTGCGGATGCTGACATACCCAACTACTAGGCATAAGGGGAGCACCTGCAAAACGACCTGCAACACGACTTGGTATAACGTGTACCTTAAGACCGCATTTGTGCGCAAGATTTACTAATATTTCAAATGTTCTTCTTGCATACAGCATTTCACTTTCCGAAAATGTCAGACAAACTGTGTCATATCCCATATCCGCCATTTCCTTAAAATCATCTTCAACATGTCTGGGAATACAAACCCAATTATGATAATCAAGACAATATGCACTTACCATAATAACACCTCTTTTACTTGTCCTTCAACCATCATCTTTTAAATCTAATTCTTCAACAAAGATAAACTTTTGATTTTTTTATTCTACAATAACACAAACAATATGTAAATGACATAATCAATACGATTTTTATACATTTCGAAACTATTAACCTAATAGAATCAATACTGTTCGATAAAGCACAGAGTTTTTTATTCAAGAAGCTGTAAGTAAATTCGCCACTCAGCAAGCAAAAACTTATCTAATCAGAGTTGTTTTTCTATTTAAACGATAGCTTTTTTTGAAACGATAGGAATGTGTTATTTCTAATAAAAATCAAAATTAAGGGTAAAAATCAGGATGCTAATAGCATACAGAAAACAAAATGAACCCTCATTATCAAAAGAATGGCTTAAAACAAGGATTTTCAGGCATAAAAAAACGATAGAGTAACTGATAAATTGTATCAATTACTCTATCTGTTATGGCTCCCCAAGTTGGACTTGAACCAACGACATCATGATTAACAGTCATGCTTACAGTTGCGGTTCCCGAAAGATCTTTCCTGCTCACTATTTCGCAGACATCTTTCGACCGCTGCCACATATTCGTCCTCCCTTTATCGTCCACCGGACGCGGTCGGACTCTATGCTACCGACTTCGCAAGCTCAGTCGGTATTCGCATAACTTTTTATTTCGATATCTTTATAGATTTAATTTCAACAAGAAAAAACCTGAAGGGTATCTTCGATACCTTTCAGGTTTTGGCATTGGACGTAATGTTTAATACAATGAACCCGGTTACATTAAGGAAGGTTCATTCACACATTGGAATTTATTAAATAAACCTCAAAAATCTCTTTGCCATGTATATTCAACACCCTATTTTAAAAG
>JAZQAN010000044.1:0-2303 GCA_045545235.1 Clostridia bacterium
GTTGATTTTGTTACTTATATTTATTGTTTTGCCAAAAGAAAGTCAACAAAGTAATATAATGAACAAAAAGTATATCATAATATGCTTTTTTATATCTATGTTTTTGTATATGAATTCTTTTTCCAAAACAATAGCGGCGGTATTTTTACCATCGGCACAGATATATCCTGTGCTTCAGGGTGCAAATCTTATTTGTTCTGCAATACTTGCAAGAATTTTGCTCAAGGAAAAAATTACTGTTAAAAGTGTTATAGGAATGGTCATTGCATTTGTTGCCATTATAATTATGAAATTGTAAGGAGAGAGACCTATGAAAAGCCGAATTGTATATTTAAACGGTACTGAAAAAACAGTTGATAATGAAATTATACAAACAGAAAAGGGCTTTATTGCCCGTTTGAAAAAGGAATTTGCAGAAGGGGCGGAATATATAGATTTTATGTTTGACTACTTTGCCGCAAAAACAGGTGATAAGGGATATTTCATTACAGACACAGGTCTTGAAAGTACCGCAATCACAAGATTTTCGCAAAGAGAAGATGAAGAATTTTTCAGCGAAAGACCTTTTGTGGGCTGTTACGGATTTTGTAAGGAAACCGGTGCGGTTTTAGGCATATTAAAAACTTTAAGATGTGATGCCGGTATTGTCCGCGGTGTAAAAAACGGTGAGTATTACACATTTTTCCGATATCTTTCAGACGGTGACGGATTTCCCGAAGATATTGTAATTGAATACAGATTTTTAAAGGATAATACATACAGTGCACTTGCAAATGAATACAGAAGCTTTATGCTTACAGAGGGTAATTGTGTTCCATTGAAAGAACGTGTAAAAAAAGACCAAAGACTTGAAAGGTCCGCAAATGGAATGAGTATAAGAATACGTCAGGGTTGGAAGCCTGCTCCATCACCGGTGGAGGAACAGACGCCTGAAACAGAGCCACAAATGCACGTTGCCTGCACATTTGACCGTGTGGGAGACATTGTAGATGAATTCCAAAAGCAAGGCATAAAAAACGGAGAATTTTGTCTTGTTGGCTGGAACTATAAAGGTCACGACGGCAGATTTCCGCAAATTTTCCCTGTTGAGCCCACACTTGGCGGGGAAGAAAAGCTACGGGAGCTTATAGCTAAAATCAAAAAAACGGATTACACAATAGTTTGCCACGACGATGCAACTGCGGCATATAAAATTGCAGACTGCTACGATGAGGAATATCTGCTGAAAAACAAAGACGGCTCATTACACAAAAGGCCAACAGTATGGTCAGGTGGTCGCCCGTATAAAATTTGCCCACAAAGAGAGTACGAACTTTTTGAAATACCAAATCAGAAAAAAATTGCGGAATTAGGCTTTGAAGGTATTCACTACATTGATGTTATAACCATTCTGCCTGTGCTTAAATGCTATGATAAACGCCATAAGCTTAACAGAAATGAGTCTGCCGAATACTACAAAAAAATAATGAGGCTTTCAAGGGAAAACTTTGGTGGGTTTTCGTCGGAATCAGGCTATGATTTTGGTGCTGCATATACAGATTATGTTATGTATCCCGACTTTGCAACAGGAAAAAACAACATACCGCCTGTGTGTGACGAGCTTGTGCCTTTCTGGCATATTGTTTACCACGGCATAATACTTTACAACATTTCCACAGAAACCCTGAACTATGCAGTAAAGTCTGAAAAAGCCAGACTAAAATCCATTGAACTTGGGGGCAGACCTTTAATTTGCTACTATGCAAACTTTGCAAACGGCAACAACTGGATGGGTAAGGAAGACTTTTTGTGTGATACTGACGAAATGCTTAGAGAAAGTGTTGAAAAAGCAAAAATAATGGCAGATGATTACGACCTATTAAAAGAGGAAAGATTTGAATTTATAGTAAATCATAAAAAGGTTTCAGATGGTGTGTACTGTACAGAATATTCAAACGGCACAAAAGTTTATACAGATTATAACAACGAAAGCTTCCAAATCAAAAGATTGTAAATTACAGAGCTTATAATTCCCAATGCAATTACAGACGGCGATAGCATAGTTGTAGCTGCAATTGACGGAAATGTTACGGTAATTAAAAAATAATAAAACACCGCTTATGCGGTGTTTTTTCTTCTATATGAACATGGTTTTTTGCCAGAAGCTATGGATAATAAACGTCAAACTTGACGGCACGGTTTTTAATTTTTATATGTATCTGTTTTCATTGTTGATTTTGTTACTTATATTTATTGTTTTGCCAAAAGAAAGTCAACAAAGTAATATAATGAACAAAAAGTATATCATAATATGCTTTTTTATA
>JAZQAN010000045.1:0-58669 GCA_045545235.1 Clostridia bacterium
AAAATGGGAAGATAATAAATAGGATAAAGGGATTGTAAAAAACTAATTGTTTTTTACAATCCTGATTTTTTTACATTCCCTTTTTTGTTGCTTTTTATAACTTTTTATTATATACTTTATTTAGTGAGTTTTTTATCCTGACTTGACACGAACTTTGTCGAATTTTGCGAAAGGGGAAAAGTATGAAAAAAATACTTAAAATTGTTTGTCTTGTTTTTGTAATACTACTAGCTATAATATTTATTTGGGGAATGTTATCGTCATTTATGTTTGTTGACCAGAAACCACCACAGATAACCGAGGGAGAATTTCCATTTGTATTGGAATATGAGGCGGGTGGTGAAACAGTTGTAATTGAAGATGTCGTATATTGCTCATTCGATGAATGTGGGTTTGTAGATGTTTTCTGTCCTGATTTGAGAATATGGGATGAAAAGCTTTCTGAAAATGAATATTCTGAATATGTAATTGCTAGTTTTGGTGATCAGTTTTCAGTTCTTAATCCAAAGCGAATGAATATCTCTTCAGAGTTGGTATTTGAGTGTGGGAGTGCTGAATATTATATGGGAGACAAATTTAATGAATGGTCATCAAGACGAAATGATAAACCCCATTTTGAATTGCGTGAAACATATATAGATGATGATGGAACCAAATTCATTGATGCACCTACAGTTTTAACAGAAGAACAGATTAAACAATATTTTGGAATTGTCATTAAGAAATTAGAGTTAAGTAAACCTATTAAAAATGAATTCAAATAAATTTAGACTCTGACTTGTGTCAAGTCTATAAAATTTAAAACATTAGTTTGCCGATTTTGATATTTACATATACTATAATATATGCAACAAGCCTTGCGATGCAAGTCTTTGCGACTAAAGTCGCTAATGCACTTCGTGCATTTTGCTATATTGACGGCGTCGTAAAAATGCCCCTGCAAGCAAGCATTTTTACTCCTGGTAGCCGGGAGCGAGAAAATCCAGTATTCTCGCGGGTTCTAGTGGATTTTGTTCAAGAAAAAACAGTGAAAAAATCAGGAAAAAATAGTAGGTCCATATTATGCTTTAGCATAACAAGGTTCTCGGGTACCCAACAGAAATCTATGATTTCGTGTTGGGTGATGGTTCTTATTATTCACTGTTCTCCCGACTTGTCAAAAGTCGAATTGTGTCGAATGATATAGAAAAAGATAAAAATATAAGGGGTTTTGAAACTGATGAAATTTTTAAGTGAAAGTGAAGAAAATTGCCTGCAGTTTTTATTGAATAGAAAAGATAATGTAGGGTTTGGAAATGATGATGAGGTTTCTATTGATGATATTAAAGGCGAAGAATTTACTTTTGCCCATTTTCAAACATTAGAAAAAGAAGGATTTCTTATTGGGAGTATCTTTACGGATACTATATGTTATTATTTGACATCAAAAGCAGTTGATTATTTTTATGAAAAAAAGAAAAGTATTGAAGCAGATAAAAAAGAAAAAAGCATAGTTACACGAAGATATTGGTTGGACAAAATTATTCCTTTTGCAGCATTGTTAATATCTGCAATTGCGTTGTTAAATTCAATATTTAAGTGGTGGGAAGTATAAAAGCACATTCGGATTATAGAGGTGAGTAAATTGTTAAAGTCTATTATAAAAAATCTTTTTTCAAAAGAAAAACATGATTTTGATACTCTTGAAGGAATACTAAATATTCCTATTCCAAAGTATAAACCATTGCAAGGAATGGGTAGTCCAGTTAACAATATTGAGTATATCTTGCAAAGAAAAGCAACCGAACACAAGAAAAACGGAAGAATGGATTTAGCAATTGCGTGTTTGAGAAAAGCTAACGAAATTTTCCCACATTCAAATTTTTCGTGGCCTGAAAAAGATTATATGCGTTTGGTTGAATATTTGAAAGCAGACAGACAATTTGAAGAGGCTAGAAAAGAAGAACAAAAAATCAAAGAATTGTTTGCAAAATTTGATAAAGAACGAGAAGAGTACGATGCAAAAATAAATAGGGAAGTGTATGGGAATACGGATATAGTTTCAACAAACGAAACTTATTTTGTTTGTGATGAATGTGCGAAATATACGAAGAGATATTTTAGCATTAGCGGGAATAGTAAAAAATATCCTAAACTTCCTGAATATTTACTACATAAATCAGAAGAACACAAATATTGTTCAATAACTCTTTATCCTGTGCTTGATGATATTTCTCTACCTGCTTGGGATTATAAGGGAGATTTTATTAAATATTGTAATAGACCATTTGTTGATGAAAGAACAAAAGAACAGAAAGTAATTTTTGAAAAAGAAGTAAAAGAAAAAGAAGAAATGGCAAAAGATAAAGAGTTTTATGATTTAATATTTGAAAAATTTCCTGAAATAGCACCCAAATCTTTTGGCGGTTACAGACGAATGAAAGCATCCAATTCAGACAATTATAAAAAGTTATTACTGAAAGCAGAGGAATTGTTAGGATACAATTTTTATGATAGAACATAACTTTATATGATGTAAAAACGAAGGAGTCAAGAAATGAGAAAAAAGGTTTTTGAAATAATTGAGCCAACGCAAAAAAGTAATATTTATAGTTCAATATATGATTGGTTTATGATAATAGTTATCTTGTTAAGTATTTTGCCTTTATGTTTTAAGCAGACAAGCAATGTTTTTACTGTTATTGATACGGTTTGTTTAATTATATTTATTATTGATTATTTGTTGCGTTGGATAACTGCCGATTACAAATATAACAAAAAATCTTTTGTTTCTTTTGCTCGATATCCATTTGGTGTTTTTGCTATAATTGATATTGTTTCTATCTTGCCATCAATTTCTGTTTTAAATAGTGGTTTTAAACTTTTAAGAGTATTTAGAATGGCAAGGGCTTTTAGAGTTTTTAGAGCATTTAAAATGTTTAGATACTCGAAAAGTGTAAAAATTATTGTGGCAGTATTTAAAAAGTCAAAGGAATCATTGATTGCTGTTGGAACTCTAGCTATTGCATACATAATAATTTCTGCTCTTGTTGTCTTTAATGTAGAACCTGAATCTTTTAACAATTTCTTTGATGCAATATATTGGGCAACTGTTTCATTAACAACTGTTGGTTATGGAGACATCTATCCGATTACTACAATTGGAAGAATTGTTACAATGGTATCGTCAATATTTGGTATTGCTATTGTTGCTTTGCCTGCAGGTATTATTACAGCAGGATATATGAGTGAAATAGATAAAAAGTAGTTTTGCATAAGGCACGAGTTGGGTATGTTTTACTTGTGTCAAGTCTATAAAATTTAAAAGATTAATTTGCAGTATCTGAATGATTTAGAAATAGTTCTTTCGGAGTGGATGAAACCTACAAAATTATATTATAAAAGGAGAATGTAAAGATGTTTAAAAATGTTAAAGGTGCAATATTTGATATGGATGGAACTTTAATTGATTCTTTAATGATATGGAGCGTAATTTGGGAAAGGTTTGGTAAGCTTTTTTGTGAAGGTGGTAATTTTCTTCCTTCTTCAGAAGATGATAAAGCAGTAAGAACAATGACATTGAAGGATGCAATGAACCATATACATAAGCAATATAATATCGGAAAGTCGGGAGACGAATTATTTGAGAGTGCAAACAAAATAATTGTAGATTTTTATTCCAATGAAGTTATGCTGAAAGAAGGTGTGGCAGAGTTTCTGGAATACTGCAGTAACAAGGGGATTAAGATGTGTATAGCTTCTGCAACTGATATTGAACTTATAAAAATTGCTGCTAAACACTGTGGCATTGAAAAGTATTTTGTGGATATTCTTTCCTGTGCAGATATAGGGAAGGGAAAGGATGAGCCTGACATATACTTAAAGGCTATGGAATGTCTTGGAACATCTGCGGACGAAACCTGTATATTTGAAGATTCTCATATTGCTATATGCACTGCAGATAAATTGGGCTTTAAAACGGTTGGAATTTATGATAAATATAACTATGGTCAGGATGAAATAAAGAGGATTTCAAATATATATATAGCAGAGGGAGATTCGTTAAAAAGTCTTATGTATTAATATTTTGTATTGAAAAAATTTTAAAGTTATTATTAATGCACAGGTATTTATTATAAAATATTAAGGGGTGTAGAAAATGTTGAAAAATTCAATTGGTGTTATATATAAACTTGTAGATGCGTTGGAATATGGTGCAGTAAAACTTATGGAGCTTGGTTTGGAATGTGTACAGCTTCAATGTTTTATGCCCGAGCTTCTGACAGAGGAAAATGCAAATAAGATAAGGGAAAGTTTTGAGGGGAAAATAAGAATATCTTCTTTTTGGGCAGGTTGGACCGGGCCGAGGATATGGAATTTCGAATCAGGACCTCAAACACTTGGGTTGGTGCCCGAAGCATACCGTGCAATGCGTATGAATGAAATTATAAAAGGTGTTGATTTTGCAAGTTGGCTTGGCATTCCCAATGTTGCCACACATGTTGGTTTTATACCTGAAAATCCTTCGACTACCGAATACAGAGGTGTGTTGGAGGCTGTAAGATATATTGTTAATTACTGTGGAGAAAAGGGTATAAACTTTAATTTTGAAACGGGGCAGGAAACACCTACAACCCTGATGAGAATTATAACTGATATAGGTACTGACAATGTTGGTATAAACCTTGACCCTGCAAATATTATTATGTATGGTAAAGGAAATCCTGTTGATGCACTTGATTTGTTTAAGGGACGTATAAATGGTGTTCACGTTAAGGATGGTAATTATCCTACTGAGTTTTATAAGCTTGGAAGAGAAACATTAGTGGGAGAAGGCAGCGTTAATTATCCTGTGTATTTGCCAAAGCTTATTAATGGTGGATATAAAGGGGATTTATACATAGAACGCGAAATCAGCGGAGAACAACAAATAGTTGATATTAAAAAGACTATTGATTATATCAAAAATCTGATGGCGGATGCGTAAATAAAAGCTATGTAAGATTAAGCTTTTTATTGATTCTGCTGCTGATTTGGGATATGAAACTATTAAAGAAAAATACGGATAAGAGTAATCTTTAGGGAGAAAATATATGAAAACAGGTGTGTTTTTAAGTCACATAAATAAAATTGTTGAACAGGGTGATGCAAAAAGTCTGGATGAGGCTCTTCATTCACTTGCTGATAATGGTCTGGAGTGTGTGGATGTTGACGGTGCAAACATTGGATTAAAATATAATATCGAAGCGCTAAAAAAGAGTCTTGACCACAACGGAATCGGTGTATGTTCAATATTTTATCTGGCAAACTTTGAATGGGAAGATAAAACTGCAATATTGAATTTTAAGGAAAAAACAAAAAGACAATTTGAATATTGTGCATATCTGGGTACTGATGTGTTTATGCCCGTTCCAAATGTACCTGCAAATAATTCGGATGAAAACAAACGTATGGAATGTCAGAAAAAGATTATAGAATATCTTAATGAATTTGCTGTTTTAGGAAAAGAATACGGCGTAACACCCGTTATGGAGAACTTCTCCAAATATGAAAATCCATATTCAAAGGCAACGGATTTTGATGTGATTTTTAAAAATACATCAGGAGTGGAATATGTGTTGGATACAGGAAATTTTTGGTTTTGTAACGACAATTTTCTTGACGTTTATGAAAAATATCATAACATAACAAAACACGTTCATTTAAAAGATATTACACCCAATGAAAATGGCTTTCTTAATATAAATGGCAAATCTGCAGATAGTAATGATGTAGGGAGCGGTATTATAGATTTTCCGGAATTATTTAAAAAGTTGAAAAAATACAGGTACGAAGGTGCAGTTTCAATTGAAATATGTAATGTAGAAAATATGATGAATAAAGTTGTCAAGTCACTTGAATATGTTAACAATTTGAAAAATGATTTGTAATAGACCTACTGTCTTTACATAGAATTATCAGTATCAAATGGGGTGTCGCAAAATGGTTTTATTATGTTGATTATTCCAATATGTATTACTGGGCGTACTGGAATAATGGAGAAGGAAAGAGTGCTGATCTTTTCTTTGTGTGCCCTACCGTTGATATGGGAAAGGATGGAAATTTTATTTCCGATATAACAAATGAAAAATATCGTGACAGCTTTTTGGGTGCCATAAATATGGAACTTGGCATTTATGACGATGTGGCAAGTGTTTATGCACCTTATTACAGACAAGCAACTTTCCCTGTTTACAGTCTTGACAGAGAAGAGCAGGAAAAGTATTGTTACGTTTTTTTGTTATTAACAATAAAGCTATAAATATCCTTTATTGTTGCAGCAACGGGCACGCATATTAAAAGTCCCCAAAATCCGAACAGACCACCTCCTGCTATTGTGGTTACAATTATCCAGAAACCGCTAAGTCCTACTTTATCACCTACAATTTTAGGTGTTATGATGCCGTTTTCAACTTGTTGCCCTAAAAGAATAACAGCAACGGCGGTAAGGGCACGGTAAAGACCGTATTCTGTAAATGTAAGAAGAGCCACAGGCACACTGCTTACAAGGGCACCGAATATGGGAAGCATATTAAAAAGCCCTACCACCATACCGAAGAAAAAGGGGTGGCTTATGCCTGTTATGAAAAAGCCTGCGGTTACAATAAGCCCAAGAATTACCGAGCTTATAAACTTACCGTAAAAATATACGGAGAAAATGTGATTTATACGTGAAAAGTAAAATAGCGTTTTTTCCGCTCTGTCGTTTCCTATAATTTGTGAAACAAAGTCCATAAACTGCTTTTTTAAATTGCGGTGTTCAATAAGAATGTAAATAAGAACTACAAATGCCATTGCACTGTCAAAAATTATTGCAACAGTACTTCGTGCACCATTTATATACATTTGTAAATTGATTTTTGAAAGTAATTTTTCAAGAAGATTGCCTTGCACATATTTTTCGAAAAAGTCTTTGTATACAGAAAGTTGTTCAATTGTTGATGATATACCGTCTTTTAATATAGGAATAAGACATATCAGGAAAAAAGCCACAGCACCTAAAAAAGCAAGATATACGCAAAAAATGGAAATTATGCGGATTTTTGCTTTGTTTATTTTTTTAAATCGCTTGTTTAAATAATTTTCCAGTTTCTTTTTCAGCGGTATTAAAAACCATGCGAATAAAAAGCCTATAATAACAGGCAGTAAAACTCTGTATATTCTTTCAAACTGTGCAGAAAAGTCGGTTTTGAAAATTGTAATGAGTATAACACCGAAAGCAAATAACCATAGTTTGTTTTTTGTACTGTGTTTCAAAAAAACACTCCCTGTTTTATAGTTTGTCAATTAAAAAAGAACCTCTTTCAGAGGTTCTTTTTGCTTTAGTTAATTTCTATGATACCGTAGTTTCCGTCATTTCTTTTATATACAATATTATTTTTCTCTGTTACGTCATTTTTATACACAAAAAATGTATGTCCTAAAAGATTCATCTGTAAAATAGCTTCTTCATTACTCATAGGTTTTGTTGTAAAGGATTTTGTTTTTATAATGTTGAATTCTTTTTCTTCTTCAACAGTAACATCAACAACTCCGAAGTCTGCAAAGGCCTCACTTCTCATTTTCTTTTCAAGCCTTGTTTTGTTTTTGCGAATCTGGCGTTCCATATCATCAATGATTTTATCCATTGTAACGTACATATCACTTGTAACCTGTTCAACACGGAAGATAGTGTTGCGGTTTATTATTGTGGCTTCAATTTTCTGGCGGTTTTTTTCAACAGACATTGTGATTTTTGCTTCTGCGTCATCGTCAAAAAACTTATCAAGCTTGGAAATCTTCTTTTCAACATATTCCTTCATACCTGATGTTAAATCCATTTTTCTTGCAACGATAGTAGTTTTCATAAACTATTCCTCCTTTAGTATGTACTAATATTTTATTCTACATAAGTATCACAAATTCCTTTTTTTAAAAAAAGTTTTGTTGAAAATATCCAAACTTTTTGAAAAATACATCATTCGATGTAAAGGTGTTTTGCTTTATAGGGGTTTGTGTAGAATACAGTTGTTTTGTGCGGTATGTTTATATGGAAAAATAATTTATTACATACTATAATCATATAGCTACACTAAAAAAGAGAGGTGATTAATTTGAAAAAAACATATTACAATGCAGTTGATTTACAGTCTGCTCTTGGATGTAAAGAGGGTGTAATGGTAGAATACTTTACAACTGAAACTGAAAGAAGTGACGAAAATTTCAATTATATAAAGCCATACGGAATAGAGGTTGTAAAAAAACAGACTATTGACGGCAGAATATACAGGGAAATAAAGAGAGTTGACAACGTGTTTGGCGATATTTTGCAGGCAAGGGCGGTTATTGACATACTGTACAGAAACAGCGTTACACCTATTACGGTTTCAGAGGTGCTTGAGGATTTATATGTTAAAATGTAACATTTTTATGTGAAAAAGTAACTTGCTATTTACTTTTATATGAATTTATTGTATCATAAAATCGGGAGGGATTTTATGTCAAAAAATTATACATATAAGGATTATATATTTGGTAAGACAACGGTGCGTTATGTAATATTAAACGAAAGCAAAAATGTTTTTATGCTTTTAATACCAAGTAACAGAACGGATGAAATAAATGACACTTATGAAAGTGTAAATCTTGGTAAGGATTTTCCGTATAACAAGGATTTTGCGGGAGGTACACTTTGTCACCTGCATCTTTCTCATCATTTTCGCTCGCCTCTTGCAGGCAGTTTTAAAATGAGTGAATCTTTCTACAAGCTTGCTTTTAAAAGTCAGGATGTAATAAGGGAAGGTAAGTCAACAACTGTTGAAACAGTAGTAGAAGCAGAGGAAGGTTATTCAGTTATTCACCGCCTTACATATATTGAGGGTGACGATGGCTTTACGGTTGAATGTACTTTTAAAAACAACACAGGCAAACAGGTTAGTCTTGAGCTTATAACAAGTGCATCACTTGATAATTTAAGTCCGCTTAATAATGAATATGACCATAGCGAAAGCTTGTATTTGCACAACTTTAACTCGTCATGGGCAATAGAGGGCACACATATGTGCAGAAATTTAAAGGAACTTGGTTTGCAAAAGTCTTGGGGTGGTAATTTTAACAACTTGAAATTTGGTTCTCAGGGTAGCCGTCCGACTGCAGAACATTTTCCCTTTGCTGCACTTGAGGACCGCTCTGCAGGTGTAATGTGGGGTATGAAGCTTTATCACAATGCAACCTGGCAGATGGAGCTTTCACGTACCGCTTATAATATGTCATTTTCCTGTGGCATAGGTGACCTTTCATACGGAACCTGGTTTAAAAATATAGAAGATGGCGAAAGCTTTACAGCACCTAAGGCACTTGTGGCAGTATGTGAGGGAGATATTGCAGATATGGCAGATATTTTCCTTAAAATGCAAAGCCGTGATGTTGATGCATATGGTGAAGAAGATGATATGTCAATTATTTTTAACGAATGGTGCACAACCTGGGGTAAGCCTACTCATAAGAATATGATGGATATTGCCGATAAATTAAAGGATAGCAAGGTAAAACATCTTGTTGTGGATGCCGGATGGTACGAAAACCGTGTAGTCGGCAACTATTTTCCCGACAGGGAAAAGATGTTTACAGAGGGTGTTTCGGAATATTTTGATGCTGTACGCAAAAAAGGTTTTGTTCCCGGTTTCTGGTTTGAATATGAATGTGTAGATGCTGACAAATCCGTGTATGGTGATGAAAAATACAAGGATATGATGCTAAAATATAAGGGCGATGTAATACGTGGTGTTGTTGGTCTTGGAAGACGTGAAAGCTTCTGGGATTTTAAAAATCCTGATGCCGTTAAAATTCTTGATGAAAATTTTATAAAGTTTTTAAAGGACAACAACGCAGGATACTTGAAAATAGACTACAATGCAAACATCGGTCTTGGTTGTGACGGTGCGGAAAGCCCCGGTGAAGGTCTTCGTCAGCATTGTGAACGTGTTCTTGACTATGTGCGTAAAATAAAGCGCGAAATTCCGGGCATAGTAATTGAGGACTGTGCTGCGGGCGGACTTCGACTTGACCCGCTTACTTTAAGTGCACACGCAATGTGTTCATTCTCTGATGCACACGAGTCTGAAGATATTCCTGTTGTTGCGGCGAATCTTCACTACCTTTTGCCGCCAAGACAAAGTCAGGTGTGGTGTGTGTTCCGCAAGCACTTTGACCGTAAAAGAATGGCTTACAAGATTGCCTCGGTGTTCCTTGGCAGAGTTTGTTGGTCGGGTATGATTCTTGACCTTGATGATGAACAGATGGAACAGATTTTGGATGCTGAAAAGTATTACGAAAAAGTTGCGCCGATTATTAAAAACGGTAAAAGCCGTATTTACAGAACAGATGATGTTGACTACAGACAGCTTCAGGGTACACAGGCAGTTTTAAGATATGCTGACGACGGTAAGTCTGCACTTTTGGTATATCATTGCTTTAATAACTGCAAGAAGCTTGAAATTGAACTTGAAGGCAATATGAAAATTGACAGTTCTCTTTATGAAGCAAAAGTGACTGTAAATGGAAATAAACTCGTAATTGATGAGGGCGTTGATACATTTGGTAATGTAGTGCTTTTAAAAATTGATTAATAAAAAATCAAGTATATATGAGGTGTACTATAAAGTATAGTTTTTACAATCCCTCAGTCTTTGCCTTTGGCAAATCCGGCTCCCTTTACACAAGGGAGCCTTTTTTATGTGGCACAAAGTTTCCTGTAAGTCCTCCACGGATAGCGGAATAAAATAAAAGACAGCAACTATTATAAGTTACTGTCCTTTAGAGTACACTTCATATGTAAACAATTTTTCACACTAAAAAATTTATTTTTTGAATATATTTGTATCTAAACTCCAATCCTCTGCCTGGCGGAAGGATTTGCGGAATTTTTTGGAAAGAACGCCTTTTTCTTCAAGATGAATGTAGCAGGCTCTGTCGCAGGCACGTCCGCAAATAGATGAACGGTACGAATGCTTTGCAGGCGGATAGAAGAAAGTGTTGTCAATAATTTTCTTTGCAAGTTCCATATCTACCTTTGCTTCACCGCAGATAATTTCCATACGGTTTTCAAAGTCTTCATATGCTTCAGGAGGCATAAACGGGTTTTTACTTCCGTTTGCACCATTGTAATAAACTGCACATTGCCATGGGTTTATGCCGTTTTCATCTATTGCCTTACCTGGGCAAGCTTTTATACATTCTTTGCAGTTGTCGCAAAGATTGTATGTTTCTTTTGGAGTAGGTTCAATTTCTGCATCTGTAAGAACAAAGCAGTATCTTATAAAAGGACCATATTCCTTATTTAGTATATGTCCGCTTACACCAATTTCGCCAAGACCGCATATTTCGGCAGATTTTTCAAAGTCCATCTGAATTTCTTTTGTAACACCGCGGTAAATGTCAGAATAGTCAACCTCGGGGTTAGTGCTGTTTTCTTCTGCCATAATAAGCTGGTTGCGTTTTTGGGGAAGAGCAGTATAACCATTTTGTTCAATTGCGGTTGAAACTTGAATCATTGTAAAAGGCATTACTGTTTCTTCAAGGTTTTCAACACCCATAGTTGTATACTGATAGTATACTGTACCTTCTTCTACACCACGGTAAAGACCGCGAAGTACACGGAAGCCAAGTGCTATAACAGTTTTGACTTCAGGAAATATTTTGAAAATCGGGTCATCCTTTGGAAAGCTTGATGCACTTGTAAAGGTTACAACATCTGCATCAAATTTTTTTGCACGTTCTGTAATTAATTCTCTCATTTTGCAACCTCCTTGCGATGTTTTTCACATGCCAGTTCGCATTTTTTACCGCACAGGCACGGTATATAACCAAACTGTGTAGGTGGAAGGAATTTAAGTTCAGGGTAAATTGCCTTTGCACTTTCGCTGTCAAAACGCATTTCGCCGTTTATAATAGCCTCGCGGTCCGGATGACCTTTTAAAAATTCATCAGTCATAAATGGATTTGACTTGTGTGCACCTTTGTAGTATACAGAGCATTGCCATGTATCAAGGCCGTCTTTTGAAATAGCTTTACCCGGGCAAGCCTTCAAACATTCTCCGCAACCGTCACAAACATCTTCTTTTAGAGGTTCGTCACATTCTAACGGTGCATCGGTTATAATATACACCCAACGTAAAAATGTACCGTACTGCGGATTTATAACCTTACCGTGTAAGCCTACCTTACCAATGCCGCATATTTCTGCAGCAAGGTTAGTATCTATTATAACTTCAGGCGCAGGTTTACCCTCTTCAACAGGGCTTGCAAACTGAAGCTCGTAAACTTCTGTTACTTCAGGGTTTGTTGTTTTGTCACCCTTTACCTTCATACCTGGAATATTTCTCTGAAGGCATGCATCGTAACCTTCATTTTCAATAACTGCACCTAAACGGAGCAGGAATATTTCTGCAAAGGTTTCGTCTATGTACTTAACACCAATGCTTGTGTAGTTATAAAACTGATTTTTGTTTTCCATTGCTCTGTAAAGACCCTTTGGAATAGGGATTGCACAACCTATTACGCACTTTGCCTTTGGCAGAATCAGAAGAGGATTGTGCTGGGGTACAACATCACGGAAGTACTTTATATCACCAATACCGCAGACTACTGCACCAAGTTCTTTTGCTTTTTCTTTAATAAATTCAGCTGTAATCATATGTATACCTCCTATCTGTCAAGCTTCCAGGCTTTTTTTGTACGTAGAGGTTCTTTGAATCTGCCTTCCATACAACCGCCTTTTTTCTCCAGCATTGAAACGCAGCCTCTTATACATCCGCCGCACTTTGCCATATTATAGCCAACCCAGCTTGGGAAGTATTTTTCCAATGCGGTATAAACCTTTACAACTTCTTTTTCATTTGCATTATCTGTTATACCTTCTAAAAGGTCTAAAGAACCATCTTTGTTTTCGTCAAAAACTTCCTTTGGTACAAATGGGTTAAAATGTCTGCCACCGTGGGTGTAGAATGCATAACATCTCCACATATCAATGTCTGCCCATTCGCATATTTTACCGTCAATGTTGACTGTTATCTTTTTGCCGGAATTCATTGCAGGAATACATCCGCCGGGACATTCTCTGACACAAGCACCGCATTTTCTGCAAAGAGGTTCTCCGTTGTACATTTCATCGTACTCATCAAATTCGGCATCTGTAAATATAAATGCAACTCTCTGAAGTGGTCCGAATTCAGGAGTTAAAAGCATTTTACTCCAGCCAATTTCACCAAGTCCGCAGGCTACTGCCGCAATGCGGAACTGAAACTGCAAGTCAGGTGGTACTTTATCTTCACTTGTAGCACGTGTAAACTGTACGCTTCTGTGATGTGCAGTTTTATCCTTTGCATGTTCCGAAGCTTCAATTTGTTCTTCAGGTGAAAGTGAGTTACCCGGTGAACCATCCATATCGGAAACTGCACCTCTTGCACCTGTATTTCTGTAAATGAAAGCTTCATAGCCTTCATCTTCAATTACTCTGCCTACATGGTGCAAAACTGCAGGGGCATAAATTTCGTTTATACCGCCGTAAGCCATTGATGGGTACTGATAAAATTGTGTTCCTTCTTCAATACCCCTTTGTACACCACGGGGAATACGGAATACGAAGCCGATTATACTTTTTACACCGGGGAATAAAAAGTTGGGATTCATTACATCCGGTGCACCCTGCAAACGTGATACAGGAGCAATGCCACAGGCATCTGCACCTGCTTCAAGAGCAGCCTGTTTAATAAGTTTGTTGCTTAACATATTAAAAATCATCCTTTCTGATTATAGTCAAAGTCGTATGGGTCTATAACTTCCCAGTCATCGGGAGCCTCGCCAAGATAAGGTACATCCATTAAAACACCACCCTGCATAGCAGACTGATGGGCAATAAGACCCGGAATATTGTATTTTGCAACCTCCCATATGTTGGTAGGTGAAAGCTTGCCTGTTGCATATGCTTTGCAGAAGTCGTCTATTAAAAAGTGGTGAGTGCCGTTGTGACCGTTTTCCATATTCCTGAAGCTTTCAGGCAACCTCTTGTTATCCTGAATAGGAGACATTTCAAAGAAACCGCCTGCATGGGCAATATGTTCAATACCTTTTTTATAATCTTCTTTTAAAAGCTTTGTAACACTTTCGGGATGTAGTCTTTCGCTGACATCCTCAATGTCGGTTACTGTGTTGTTTTCCTTGTTCCATGTTTGTAAAAAGTGATGAGCGACTGAAAATTCGTATCGTCCTTCTGTACCGAAAAATTGTGTAATATATGTTTCCGGTGATTGCCAGCCGATGTTTCGGTTTTCACTTATTCTCATAACACCGCCGTTTGACAACTGACAAAGCATTGTTTCGTTGGCGAAGGGGTTGCCGTAAAGGTTTGTATCACCTTCACCGTAAATGTCTGTGCGACTTTCACTTTTATAACCCATTGCACTTACCTTTGTAACGTAAACTCCGGGCATGGTGCTTAAAATCATAGAGGTAGAGTGGGTTGGGTAGAAAAACGGAGGAATGCCTGCATATTCTTTCCATCTGTCACCGGCAGAGCTTTTGAAGCTATCTTCCATTTTGCGTATATCGTGGTTATACTGTGCTTCACCATAGGCAAACTTACCAAAAGTGCCCTTTGCAAACTGCTCACGGCAAAAAAGTGTTGCTGTACGGTAATAGCCTGTTTCACCCATTGAATATGTAAGGCGTGTTTCACGGACAAGTTTTTCAATTTCCCTGATTTCATCAACAGAAATCGCACCGGGCACGGCACTATAAACGTGCTTGCCTGCCTTTAGTGCATCTATAACCATTGGACCGTGTGCAAAACGTTGTGTGAAAATTGCTACGCAGTTTACCTCATCGGATGCAAGAGCTTTTTCATAACTTTCCATAACAGGTACATGGAATTTTTCGCTGAAATTTTTTGCACGTTCTTCTATAAGGTCACATACCCATACTTTTTCAACTTCGGGATGAGCTTTAAAAAGTGGTACAAAAAATGGCGAAAATCTTCCGCAACCTACAATGACTATTTTGATTTTTTCTTTCATGAAAATTTCCCCTCCATAATCTGACATAATCTAATTATAGAAAAAAAGCTTTGAATATACAAGTATGTATGAAACCTGTTTTTGTAATATTTAAACTTTTTGTTGACTTTAAGAGTGTTGGTGATATATAATGTAAAAAACGTCATATGAGGTGTTTTTATGAATGTAGCAGATATTTTTCCATTTGTACGTCAGGCACTTTTTGTTAAACTGGCAGGTCTTGAAAATGAATATTACAGAGAAATCAAAACAAGGGATTGTCGTTTGTTTTACATTTTGTCCGGAGAAGGAGCAATTATAACAGAGGGGGAAGCTTATCCATTAAGTGCAGGTAAGGCAGTTATTTTAAAGGCGGCTACTGAATATATGTGGCAGTCACGTCCTGATGACGGTCTTACTATGGTGGTGGTTAATTTTGATTACACACACGGTGCTTCTCATATTAAGGAAGGTTTTTCACCCATACCATCTGAACTTTTTTCAAGTGAAGAGGTTACTGAATTTGTTGAGTTTGAGGATTGTCCTTTGCTGAATAAACCTGTTGTTCTGAACTCGGCAGGAAATCTTGAAAGCCGTATGCATCTTATAGCTACGGAATATCAGGTAGGCGGTAAATATTGTGATGAGCTTTTGTCATCTGTTTTAAGGTCTGTAATTTTCAGTATAATGCGTCAGCTTGATGACCGTGAGGTGGAAATGAACACAAAACAATCTGTTCTTACAAGACGCATTATTCAGTACATTCAAAATCACTACAATGAGCCTCTTTCGGGAGAGGTTCTTTCGAGAGAATTTCATTTTAACCATATATACATAAACAGAGTTTTTAAAAAGCATACGGGTACTACTGTTCAACGGTTTTTGACAGATTACCGTCTGCGTATGAGTACAGAACTTTTAAAGTCAAGTGAAAGTTCTGTAGGTGAAATTGCATCATTGGTAGGATTTGATGATTTGGCTTATTTTTCAAAGCTTTTTAAAAAGGTTTACGGCGTTACGCCCACAGAATACAGAAAGTAGGTGTTTGTTATGAAATTTTCAGTAGGTTATCAGGTTAACAGCAATAATGTTTTTATGGAATACATTGCAAATAACAAAGAGCATATTCACGAGGTTTATTTTTCGTGGGGGGATATTCCAAACGGAAGGAACAGTATGCTTTCAAACAGTGAACTTTATCCATGGCAGGCACAGAATAAACAAATAGAGGACCTTGATTTTTTAAGTAAAGAAGGTATTGGGCTTAATTTGCTTTTAAATGGCAATTGCTATGGTGCAAACAGCCTTTCAAGAAGCTTTTTTACAAAAATAGGCGAAACTATTGATTACATATCACAAAGGTTTGGGCTGCAGTCTGTAACTACAACCTCACCGGGCATAGGTCGCTTTATACACGAAAACTTTACAGGCATAGATGTTCGTGCATCGGTTAATATGAAAATTGGCTCTGTTATGGGTATGGAGTATGTTGAAAAATACTTTGACAGTTTTTATATGCAGCGTGAACTTAACCGCAATGCAGAAGCTATTAAAAAAATAAAAAAATGGTGCGACCAGCATGGCAAGGGGTTGTTTATGCTTGCAAACAGCGGTTGTCTTAACAACTGTTCTGCGCAGACTTATCACGATAATCTTGTATCACACGAAGAGGATATAGCAAAGATGGATAATGCATTTCAGTTTGTGGGTGTCTGCAAAGAATATCTTGTACAAAACAGGGTTTCTGTAATACGTGATACAAACTTTGTGCGTCCTGAGGATATGCACCTTTATGACGGCCTTTTTACTGCCGCAAAGCTTGCAACACGTGTTTCGAAAAATCCTGTAAACACCTTAAGGGCTTATATAAAAGGCAGCTACAACAGCGCTGTTACTGACCTTTTAGAGCCTGACCACAGTGCACTTTTTTATCCTGAAATTGTTGATAATTCAAAGCTTCCGAAAGACTTTGGTAAAACCGTTATGAATTGCCCGAAGGATTGCGAAAATTGTAATTACTGCAAGAATGCTTTGGAAAATGCAACTGTTCGAATTTAATTTTGAAAATTCACTTTACAAAACATCAGTATTCAATGTATAATTAAAGTAAAGGGAGGTTAGTAGTATGCCTGAAATATTAAGTCGTTTGTCTTACTTTATGCAATTTGTCAGGATAATGGATATAATTGATATTCTGTTGGTTGCGTATTTTATATACAAAGGAATAACTCTGCTTCGTGAAACACGTGCGGCTACTCTTGTAAAGGGTATAGTAATTTTGATTGTTGCCATGCAGCTTAGCTCGTTGTTCAATCTGTACCTTGTAAATTACATACTGCGTAATGCTATGCAGGTTGGGTTTATTGCTCTTATAGTAATGTTTCAGCCTGAAATGAGACGTGGTCTTGAAAAGGTTGGACGCAGTAAGTTTGGAAATTTGTTTTCACTTTATGGTCCTGACCGTGAAGAAGAAGATTCCAGAACAATTTCACAAATTTGTCGTGCTGCTGAAAATCTTTCCAAAAACAGAGTAGGTGCTCTTGTGATTTTAGAGCGTCAGACAAAAATAGGAGACATTATAAGAACAGGTGTTAACTTAAATTCTGACATTACTGCTGAATTGCTTGTTAACCTTTTTGTTCCGAACACACCACTACATGACGGTGCAGTTGTAATACGTGATAACAAAATTATTGCGGCGGCTTGTTTTTTACCCCTTACGCAAAACAGTGAACTTAACATAGAGCTTGGCACACGCCATCGTGCAGCTATTGGTATAACCGAAACTTCTGATGCAGTTGCTCTTGTTGTTTCGGAAGAAACAGGTAAAATTTCACTTGCTCTTGAGGGTACTCTTACAAGAAACCTTACTGTTGAATCCCTTGAGAAGGCTTTGAAAAAAATCTTTTCTCCTGAACCTAATACCCTTAACGGTAAAAAATTCAAAATCTGGAAGGGGTTGAAAAAATAATGAAAAAGCTTATGGAAAATGATATATTTTTACGTGTCATTTCACTTTTTATTGCTCTTTTATGCTGGATTTACGTTGTTTTTATAACCAACCCCGACATTGAAGTAAAAATCAGCGGTGTGCCTGTTACTCTTGCAGACCACCAGACTATAAAAAATGAAGGCTATGTTGTATCAACCGACATAAATATGACAGTTGACATTAAGGTTAAAGGTACAAGACAAAGACTTGCTTCTTTAGACCGTGAAAGTATTTTTGCTTATGTGGACCTTTCAGATTGTGTAGGTAAAAAAACATATGAGCTTCCCATTAATGTTAAGCTTCCATACGAGGATATAAAGCTTGTTAACAAAAGTGTACAGAAGGTTTCTGTTTCTGTAGATAATTATATTACAAGAGAATTTCCTGTTGATTATGCTTATAAGGGCGAGCTTAAAGCTAAAAACTATTTTATTAAGGAAACAAAGCTTTTAACATCAAAGGTTAGTGTGTCAGGTCCTGAATCTATTATAAAGACTGTTGAAAAATCCACTGTTTTTATTGATATTTCAGGTGCTTCTGACGATATTTCGGGTTTTGCTGCCGTACAGTTTTTCAATAGCAACAATGATGTGATTGTTTCAAAAAATCTTGATGTTAAAACTAAGGATATTTCATACAAATGTGTTGTGTATCAGAAAAAGAATGTTGAGGTTTTGCCTGTTATAAAAAATGCTGACGGTGAAACTTATAAATGCACAATTACAGATCATCCGAAGGTTACACTTGATGGACCTTCATCTGATATCGATGCTATAACGACAATTTCTACAGAACCTTTTTATGTTAATGATGAAACTTTGCCTGAAACATATACTGCAAAACTGATTGTTCCTGAAAGGGCAGTTGTTGAAGAAGAAGTAGATTCTGTTAATGTGTTGGTAGAAAAATTGGTGGAAAAAAATGATGAAGAAAACAATTAACAACATTACAGTTCCTCTTGATATGCCCGAAGAGGAACTGCTTTTGCTTGCAATTAAAAAAAGCGGATTTTCAAAAAAACAGGTTACAGGCTACCGCATTGAACGCAGGTCTGTTGATGCAAGACATAAAAATGTGCAGTTTAATTACAGTATAACTTTGTTTACGGGCAAGGAGGAGGCAGAGGAGAAAACACTCTCCTTTGGCAAAAAAAAGCTTGAAGCACCCCCTGTTATTGTGGGTACGGGACCTGCAGGGCTTTTTGCCGCATATGAACTTGCAAAGGCAGGCTACTGCCCTGTGGTATTTGAACGTGGAGGTTCTGTTGACGAACGTGTAAAGGCAATTAACTTGCTTAACACTACCGGAGCTCTTGATGTAAACACAAACATTCAGTTTGGTGAAGGTGGTGCAGGTACATTTTCAGATGGTAAGCTTACTACACGTATTAACAGTCCGCTGTGCCGTCAGGTGCTTGAAACATTTAATATGTTTGGTGCGTCTGATGACATACTTTATGAGGGAAAACCGCACATTGGTACAGATGTTCTTCAGAATGTAATAAAAAATATGCGTAATGAAATTATACGTCTTGGCGGAAAGGTTTATTTTAACAGCCTTGTAGATGATGTTGTAATAAAAAACGGAAAAGTAGAATCAATAAGAGTTAATAATGAATATGTGAACTGTAAAGTTCTTCTACTTGCCATAGGCCATTCTGCAAGAGACACATACTATATGCTTGCGGATAAGGATATTTTTATGGAACCAAAGGCTTTTGCAGTTGGTGTTCGTATAGAAAATCCTCAGGATTTCATAGATAAGGCGCAGTATGGAGATTTTGCAGGGCATCCAAAGCTTGGGGCGGCAGATTATGCTTTAAGATATAACGGAGAAAATCGTTCTTGCTTTTCATTTTGTATGTGTCCGGGTGGATATGTTGTAGGTGCTATGTCTGAAGAGGATACTGTAGTTACAAACGGTATGAGTAATCACGCCCGTGAAGGTGAAAATGCAAATAGTGCATTGGTAGTTAATGTTACACAAAATGACTTTAACGGTATTATGGGTGGTATTGAGTTTCAACGTCAAATTGAAAGGGCGGCTTTTGATAAAAACAGACCTTATACTGCACCTGTGCAAAATACGGTTGATTTTATTGAGGGACGTGTTTCAAAAGAGATTAAAAATATAAAGCCAACTTACCCAATCGGCGTAAGGTGTGAGGATTTAAACGGAATACTTCCCGGTTTTGTGGCAAATACTCTTCGGGATGCACTTCCGTATTTTGATACACGCATAAAAGGGTTTGCCCAAAATTCTGTAATTACAGGGGTTGAAACACGAACATCTGCACCACTTCGCATAACCCGTAATGATGACCTTGAAAGTATATCTGTAAAAGGGCTTTATCCCATAGGTGAAGGTGCAGGTTATGCAGGTGGTATTATGAGTGCCGCAGTAGATGGAATAAAGGTGGCAGAAAAGATTATAAGTGAGTATTCACCGATTTAATAATAAGTTCTGTAAAATGAAAAATGTGTAAAAAGGAGTATTGCAAAACGAAACTATTTTGCGATACTCCTTAACTTATTTTATATAAAAATGTACATTAATTCTCAAAGAAAGATTAAGGTAGCAGAAGTGTTTTTTGAATTATATAAGGTTAATAAACAAACCACCAACAACTGTTCTGTTGATGAATGCTCTGTATTCTGCAGTTTTTGTGCAGTACCAGTCTGTAAGAGGAACACGGTCTGTTGATTCGTTAATCATATTTGTAATTGATTTGCAAACCATATCAAAGTATTCTTTGTCGTTCCAAATACAAGTTGACCACATTAACCAGTCTATCTTTGTAAACAAAGCACGTGAATCCAACGGTACACCGTATCTGTTCATTTTTTCTTTGTAAACTTTAATTTCATTTTTCTTTACTTCGTCAGAGAATAAGTTATAACCCAAAAGGCTATCCCATACAATGTTGTATTTTATACTCCATGTATCGCCTTTGTCAAATGTAAGTCTTGTACCAACATGGTCAGCCTTTGCATCAATTTCCCAATTTTTTGTCATTTCCCTGGCTTTTTCCATATATGATACATCACCTGAAAGGTCGGCGTAAGCCGCAATACCCAGAATAGATTTAAGGCTAAGGTTACAGTTGCGTGCAAGTCTGCCGGCAAAGTCATCTGTACAAAGCTGGTTTGCAGGGTCGTAGCCAAATTCAATAAGGTATTTTACCCATTTTTCCATAAGTTCCTTGTTTGTATCAAAAAGCTCTGTATCACCGTTTTTATACTTTTTAACAGCTGCAAGGCATATAAGCATATTACCTGCTTCTTCAACAGGCATCTGCATATGAAGCTTGTTGTTTCCGTAAACCTGACCGTTTGCAATTGGGTATCTGCCTACATCGTGAGGAGTAAAGTCAAATGTCCATTCATCGGATTTTGCATATTTAATAATAGGGCGAAGCATTCCTTTTACAAGCTCGGGGTTGTATTTTAAGAATAACGGAATTGAAGGGTATGTAACGTCAAGTGTACCGATACAACCGTTTGAGTCATCTTCTTTTGAAAGGAAGATAATGTTTCCTTCAGTATCTTCAACAAGCTTGTGTGCGGCAATAGCCTGTCTGTATGCAAGTGATGTAATATATTCGTATTCTTCACTTAAATTTCTTGCTTCTGCCATAAGTTTTTCATCAAATTCATCACACATTTTCTTTATTTCAGGATATTCTTCAGTTGCAGCTTTAACCATATCTTCAAAGCTATTAAAGTATTTTGTATAGTATTCATCAAGCTGTGTATAGAAATATTCAATAGGCTTAATTTCATCATAAGCAACTGTAATAACGCCTGACAAATCCTCTTTTACCGTATAAAGGTATGGATTTTGCATATGTGGATTGTATGCCTTGTTAAGCGGCATATTTCTGCCTGTGTTTCTTGTGTCTGTAGAACGACCGATGTTTTCTATTCCCTTGAACATTGAAGGAGGTTCTGCAATGTGAGCATCTTTGTCGCAAAGGTGAAGATAACCCCAGTCAATTGTTACTCTGTCACCTGTTTCGGCTAATGGGTTCTGAACAACATTTCCGCAACTCATTGAAAATGGAGTCTTTTTAAATTCGACCATCTGTTCATTGTTGTTTACACAACCCTGTGAGCTTATACCGAATACAAACTGAACATCTTCAACATCCTCTTTTTTTACTTCAATTTCATAAGCTATATAACTTACAGGTCTTGTTAAAATATCAGGTCTGTCAAGCAATAGGGGAGTAGTAAATGTAAGCTTAACTTTTGCAAATTCGTTTTCGAATGTATAGATGCTGCTAAGTGGAGTAATTTGCAAATCTGTCTGTGTTATTCTTCTGCGTAGTGTTTTATAATCTTCGCCAACGCCTGCAAGTGAGTGCATTGCGCCGTCAATATATACTGCCGCAAATATAGGCCAGGGTTTTTCTGACCAGTGTTTTGTGCTGCCATTGTATAGCTTGTCTGCACATGACCATATTGAAAAATATGGGTCTACTGTAAAAAGTGGTACTGCCACGGGTCTTTTATACATAATAATTCCTCCAATAACATATTGATTTATTTGTATTATACTGTTATAATAGTTATATAACAATGTGTATTTTGGTTGAAAAGATGAGGAAAACTGTTATGAGGAATGCAATGCATGAAGATATATACTATGTTAATCAGAAAAGTAATATCCGTGATGTTTTTAAAATACAGATGTGCGGAGTTACATATCCCGATAAAAATTATGAAATAACAAGAAGTAATTCAACAGTGTGTTGTATTGAATATATAGAAAAGGGAGCAGGCACGGTTAAAGTAGATGACGATGTATTTTACCCCGAAGCAGGAGATTCATATATTCTTCCCATTGGAAGTAATCATCATTATTATTCAAATAAGGAAAATCCGTGGAAAAAGTATTTTATAAACCTTTCGGGTACACTTGTCGAAAACCTTGTTGAAGGGTATGGGCTTAAAAACTGTTTTTGTTTTAAGGGGCTTGATACAAGTGAAGAGCTTTACAGTATAGTACATCTTGCAATGAATGGTGATGGTGATAGTACTGAAGAAATAATAAAGCTTGTAAACGGTATTTTTTATAAAATGAGAGAGTGTGTAAAGGGAGAAAACTTTACAAACTCTGCGGCAGAAAAAATGAAGGAATATCTTCGTGCCAATGCCACATCAAAATTTAAAATGGCAGATTTGTGCGAATATGTGTCAAGGTCAGAATCCCAGACAATAAAAATATTCAAAGCAGCGTATGGTATAACCCCGTATGCATATATACTTAATCAAAAAATAAGCCTTGCAAAGGGAATGCTTATAAACACAAATCTTTCTGTAAAACAAATTGCATATAACCTTAGCTTTACGGATGAATATTATTTTTCCAATGTGTTTAAGAACAAAGTGGGGTTATCACCCGTTAAATATCGTAAAAAAAATAACCTGTGAATTCAATTTCACAGGTTATTCTATGTTTAGTCAAGTGTAAATTCCAATTTGCAGGCAGGTCTGTCCATTGCCCATTTGCCTGATGTAAAGTCAGGTACAGTCACGGGTGCACCACCCTTTATAATTGATTCTTCAGAAAGTGGAGTTATAGACATCCAGGTTGCTGTGTCATATGTATCAATTGGTGGTTCTTCTTGTTTTTTAACACTTTCAAAGAATGCACAAAGCACCATGTAATCCATACCGTCATGACCTGCTTTTGCAGCGGCATCTCCGTATTTTTTCCATAGAGGATGCATATTTTCTTCACGGTACTGTACACCGTTTTTGTATTGTGATGACCAGTCAAACTTCTTTTCTGCCTCTATGTGCTCTTCGTTGTTTTCAAAGAAGAATGAATCATTGTCTTCAAAGTATGATCCTTTTGTTCCCCGTACCGTAAAGCCTCTTGAATACGCTCTTGGCAGGGTTGTGTCAAGAGTAAGTACAACTGTAGAACCGTCAGCACAGGTTATAACAGTTGTGATGATGTCACCCTGATTAAATGTTGTGTTTTCAAGGTATGGAAAATCTTCAATATGTTCTTTCACATACTCTTTAAGCGCAATTGATTTTGAAGCAGTTGATGAAAGCTTGATTATTCTGTTACCACGGTTAATTTTAAGTACCTTTGCAATAGGGCCGAATTCGTGAGTAGGGTAGTTTTCGCAGTTTCTGTTTGTGTAGTTGCGAAGACGGTAGTGATAATCCTCCTTACCGTGTGTAATTTCATCTGCAAGGTAGTGGTGATAACCACCACTGCAATGAACTAATTCACCAAACAAGCCTTCTTTAACCATTTTCAAAACTGTAAGCTCGCGTTTTCCGTAACAGCAGTTTTCAAGCATCATACATGGGATGCCTGTTTCTTCGTATGTTCTTACCAACTTGAAACAATCTTCAACCGAATATGCACCGCCTACTTCAATACCCGGGCGAATTCCCTTTTTCATAGCTTTTATTGCAAGCTCTATATGTGTTTCCCAGTATGTCATAATCATAACACAGTCAATATCAAGATTTAAGATATCATCTGCATTTGTTGTACATAAAGGCTCTTTTCCTGTCTTTTCAATTACTATTTCTTTGCCTTGTTCAAGTCTTTCTTCACAAATATCACATATTCCTGCAATTTCAACATCTTTAAAGCTGTCGAGTACAGTTTTAAGCATATTTTTGCCTCTGCCGCCAAGACCTATATAACCCAACTTAATCATTTTTTAGTCTCCTTTACAAATATTAACATATGTGTTACACTAATAATATCATACCGAATTTATAAGTCAAGTTGAAAAAAGACACAAAAAGTATAAAATCAGATACTATGGAGGAATATATGTTTTATATACCTGAAAATTATTTTAAAATTAAAAGTATAAATTCTATATACACAAGAAATTACGGAAAGGATTTTTATTTTAAAGGGGAAAGTCACAATTTCTGGGAAATGGTATATGTGGAAAAAGGAACACTTACTATAGCAGAGGATGAAAATATTTACGAGCTTTCATCAGGGCAGGCAATATTCCACGCTCCAATGGAATTTCACAGATTCTGGGCAAAAAAAACACAACCTGCAACAGTTTTTAAAATAATTTCTTTTGACCTTGAAACAAATATAGAGCACAATCTTTCAAAGGGTGTTTTTTCCGTAACCGGCAGACTTGCCGAAATGTTTGAAGATTTGTATATACAAATAGAAAGTAGTTTTGAACATAGTGTTTTTGTGAAGAAAAAAGAAAATAACAGTCCTGTAGATGAAATGCTTGCATTTAAAATCCTTGAAACTTTTCTGTTGTATGTAATTTCGGAATCTTCACCTGAATATATCAGGGATGTATCCTTGCCTGCCCAAAGATACACATGCGTAATAAATTTTATGAATGATAATATCTGCGAAAATTTGTTGCTTGATGATATAGCGGAGGGTACACACCTTAGCACAAGCTATATTAAGAAAATTTTCAAAATATATGCAGGTTATGGTGTAATGCACTATTTTACAAGACTTAAAATTATTCATTCCTTAAAGCTTATTGCTAAGGGAATGTCAATAAAGGATATAAGCGAAAAATTGTCTTTTTCAAGTCCTAATTATTATACGGCAGTATTTAAAAGAGAAATGGGAATACTTCCTACCAAGTACAGACAATCAGCTAAAATACAATAATAAGGTATTTTTTTCTGTCACTTTCTTTACAACTTTGTCTGAATGTGGTAGACTTTATACATAATAGTAAATTTACACGAGGTAAAGGAAATGAATTTGTACTTTGCACCCTTAGAGGGCATTACAACATATATATACAGAAATACCCATCGTGAAATATTTGGGGGTTGCGACGAATATTATGCACCTTTTATTGTACCAAGTGATGATGAACGTATTACAAAAAAGAGCCTTAAGGATATTCTGCCTGAAAATAACAAAGGCTGTAATTTAAAGGTTCAGGTGCTTACAAATAAAAGTGAATCATTTTTAAAGTTTGAAAAAATTATTGGCGAACTTGGTTATAGTGAGGTTAATATAAACCTTGGGTGTCCTTCCGGTACAGTTGTAAGTAAGGGAAGAGGAGCGGGGTTCTTGCGTGATACCGACGGGCTTGACAGGTTTTTGTGTGAGGTTTTTGAAAATACAGCCTTAAAGGTTTCTGTAAAAACGAGAACAGGCTTTTACAGTAACAGAGAGTTTGAAGAAATTTTAAATATATATAATAAATACCCGCTTACAGAGCTTATTGTCCATCCGAGAGTGCGTGAACAGTTTTATAAGGGTGAACCTGATGTTAAGTGTTTTAAATTTACATATAATAATACAAAACTACCTTTGTGCTATAACGGGGATATATGTTTTTCAGATAATTTTTTTGAAATAAAAGAAAAATACCCGAACTTAAAGGGTGTAATGATTGGCAGAGGAGCTATTGCAAATCCTGCAATATTCCGTGAAATAAAGGGTGGTAAAAAACTTTCTTTAAACGAAATATTTGAGTTTACAAACCGCCTTGCTGATAATTATATGGAGGTATTAAAGTCAGAAACCTTTACACTTCATAAGCTTAAAGAAGTGTGGTTTTATATGCTTGAAAACTTCCCTGAAAATAAAAAATTGGCAAAATCTATAAAAAAAGCTCAAAAATTAAGTGAACTTTTTAATTGTATCAAGGAGATGGTATAATGAAAAAATATCTTTTACCGCCAACAGGTGATTTTTACAAAGCAAATTTACATTGTCACACTGTTTTGTCAGATGGTGCGGCAACACCTGAACAGATTAAGGAAGTATATCAGGGCTTGGGTTATGACATTGTTGCGTATACCGACCACGATGTTCTTTTAGGGCATAATGAGCTTACCGATGATAAATTCCTTGCACTTAACGGTGTTGAAATTTCAATTAACGGAAAAGGCGAGCCTGTGTGGGCAAATATGGAAACCTGCCACGTTAATTTTATTGCCATAGAGCCTGATAACCTTACAATGGTTTGCTGGCACAGAGAAAAGTATCTTCACGCCAATGCGGTTAATCAAAGGGATAAGGTTAAATTTGATGAAAGCAAACCCGACTACATACGCCGTTATTCAGGTGAGGGAATAAGTGAAATTTTTCAAATAGGCAGAGATAACGGATTTTTTACTGTGTATAATCATCCTACCTGCAACATGGAAAATTATTCTCATTATATGAATTATCACAATATGCATGCCATGGAAATGTCAAATGGCGGAAATGAATATAATCCGCAGGTTTATGACGATATGTTAAGAGGCGGTAAGCGTATTTACTGTGTAGGTGGTGACGATAACCACAACAAGCCCGAGCTTACATCAGGCTGCGGCAGGTCGTGGACAATGATTAAGGCAGACAAACTGGAATACAGAACAATTACACAGGCTTTGCTTGATGGTAATTTTTATGCTTCCGACGGACCTGAAATTTATGAACTGTGGGTAGAGGACAGAACTATTCATGTAAAATGTTCCGATGCTAAAAAAATTGAGTTTATAGCATCAAACAGAACACCGAAAAGATTCCGTGCACAAGGGGGAGAGTATTTAAACTATGCCTGTGCGGAAATACACCCTGATGCAAAGTATGTGCGTGTTGTTGTTACAGACCCTGAAGGTGAGCACGCAAGTACAAATGCATATTTTACTGATGAAATATTTGGTGAGGTGGAAAAATGAAGCTTAATGTAAAAACCTTTGACGAGCTTACAAACAGAGAACTTTATGAAATTTTGAAATTAAGGTCCGATGTCTTTGTTGTTGAACAAAAATGCAACTATCAGGATATGGACGATGCAGATATTGGGGCAATTCACGTTTTTTACACAGAAAATGATGATATTGTTGCTTACCTTCGTGTTCTTGACAGGGGTGTTATGTCCGAGGATGTGCGAATAGGCAGAGTAATATCACGAAAAAGACGTTGCGGTATAGGCACAATGCTTGTAAAAGAGGGTATAAAAGCGGCTGTGGAAAAATTCGGTGCCGACAGGATTTTTGTGGAGGCACAGGTTTATGTAAAAGAGATGTATGCAAAACTTGGCTTTGTACAAACTTCCGATGAATTTTTAGATGTGGGAATACCACATGTTAAAATGATACTTGACTTAAAGTAAGGAGATGTATTTATGAAAAAATTTGTTAGCTTGTTAGTTGCATTGGTGATGCTGTTTTCTTTGAGCGCTACGGCATTTGCAGGTAGTTCGATTTATGTTATGCTTGACGGAAATTATATTGGTTTTGATGTTAAACCACAGGTTATAAGCGGAAGAACAATGGTGCCCATAAGAGCAATTTTTGAAAAAATGGGAGCTACCGTAAGTTGGGATGGCAATTCAAATTCAGCTATCTGTACAAAAGGAAGTACGGTTGTTAAAATGACAGTAGGAAATATGATTATGTATGTTAATAACCAACCTGTAAAGATGGATATTGCTCCGCTTGTAATTAACGGACGAACTTTGGCTCCTGCAAGATACGCGGCAGAAGCATTTGGTGCAAAGGTTGACTGGGACGAAAATACGAAAACTGTAATTATTCGTACAACTGTTACTATGTATGCAATAGATGGCAGAACAATTTCTGTGCCTAAAAATGAAGTAGAAGCATACAAAAAAGTTGGGTGGTATGCAACAAAGGCGGAAACTCAGCAGACTTTATATGCAGCTGACGGAAGAACAATTGTTGTATACAAAGCAGAAGTACCTGCTTATAAAAAAGTGGGATGGTATGAAACTAAAGCGCAGGCGGAAGCTTCTAAACCTGTTGTAAACAAACCGGTTAGTCAACCAACAAATAGTAATAATCCGGGTCCTGATGGGAATTATTACAGAACACCTACCGGAACAAAATATCATCTTGATCCTAATTGTGGGGGAAAGAACAGTAGAATAACAACAAATATTTCAGGGCTTGAACCTTGTAAAAAATGCGCACAATAAATAAAGAATTTTTATTAAAAGGAGAAAAGAAAAATGATTTTTGATAACATGAAAAACTGCGAGAAATACTATGGAGCTCATCCAAAATTTGAAAAGGCTTTTGAATTTATAAAAAAAGCTATTGATGAAAATATGGAAGTAGGTAAATACGAAATTGAAGGCGAAAATTTACGTGCGTCAATTCAGTGTTATGAAACAAAGCTTGCGGAAAACAGCAAGTTTGAAGGTCACGGGGATTTTATAGATATTCAGTGCATTATTACAGGTTGTGAAACAATGGGATGTATGGATGTTTCAAAGGCTGTGGTTTCAAAACCTTACAATGCTGAAAAGGATTATGCAATATATGAAAATAACGACAAGGCTTCATACTGTGTTGTACAGGACGCGGAATACTGCGTTTTCTTCCCACACGATATTCACAGACCCGGTATGGCTTATAATGATGTGCCGTCACAGGTTAAAAAGATTGTTGTAAAGGTTCATATCTGATTTTGACAAAGGGGTAAGTTTTATGAAAAAAATATTACTTGACAGTACTAAAAATTTTTATAAAGCAAATCTTCATTGTCATTCAACAAAGTCTGACGGCAAAATGACGGTTGAAGAAATAAAAGAGCATTATAAGAAAAACGGATATTCTGTTGTAGCTTTTACGGACCACGAGCATTTGCTTGATAATTCATTTTTAAATGATGAGGGTTTTCTTGCAATTACAGGTTGTGAGATTGCTATAAAGGAATTTTCTGAACTTTCTACCTTGGTAAAAACTGATATGAAGGTTGCACATTTTAACTTTCTTTCAAGAAATCCTCATAATACAGATACACCCTGCTATAATTCGGTTTATGACCATTTCGTAAAAGACTGGTTTGCAGATGAAATAGTTCATACCTGCGGTGAATACGAAAGAAGCTTAACAACCGAGGGTGTATGCGAAATGATAAAAATTGCCAATGAAAAAGATTTTCTCGTTACATATAACCACCCTAACTGGTCATTGCAGAACGCAACAGATTATATAGACTATGAAGGCTTGTGGGCAGTTGAAGTATATAATAATGAATGTTGTTGTACGGGTTATGCAGAGTATGACATTCATGCTTACGAAACCTTTCTTCGCTCAGGCAAAAGAATAGCATGTGTAGCAGCAGATGATAATCACAGCATACACTCAACCTGTGGAGGCTGGGTTGTAATTAATGCAGATAAGCTTGACTATGACAGTATTTTTGATGCAATGGAAAATCATAGTATGTATTCATCATTCGGTCCTGAAATAAAGGAATTGTATATAGATGGTGATACTGCACATCTTACTTTTTCAAAAGGTGTATTTGCTCTTATGTCCACACAGGGCAGAAGAGTTTCCAAACAAGTTGCTGTTAATCCTGATGGAGAAAATAAAGTTGAATTTAAAATTCTTCCCACTGACGGATATGTAAGGTTTGATGTAGTTGATGACCGTAACAGACGTGCCAACACCTGTGCGTATTTTCTTGATGAATTAAAATAAATTAATAATGTGGGGTATTAGTGTGAGCTTTATAAAAAAATGCATAACTTTTACAAATAAATATTTTAAGGAAAAGCTTTTAAAGTGCTTTTTGATAGCAGGTATTATTTTTATACTTGCAGGTGTTGTCAGTTTTTTTGTTATAAGAACAATGGATGCAGAGTTTTTGTTGGATATGTACAAGAATATAGGTGAAATGATTGGTGCCAAATCTGTTGTAAATGATGATGGAACTTTGTCATTTTTGGGAGTGTTTTTTAACAATTTAACAGCCGGTGTAATTATAAGCCTGACAGGGTTTATTCCGTTTTTGTTTCTTCCTGTATGGTATATAAGTATAAATTCTGCACTTGTTGGTGCTGTAATGGCTATTGTGGATGTTGTTACAGAAGAAAGTGTTATTCTTTCAATTGTTAAATATATATTGCCTCACGGCATATTTGAAGTACCTGCAATTATACTTGAGGGTGCAGTTGGAATTTGTATATGTGCCTTTTTGTGCCGTAAAATATTTGGCAGGGAAAAGGAAGAAAGCTTGATTTTTCACTTAAAGGGCTTTGTTGGAGTACATATTTTTTATATTTTGCCTATGCTTTTAATTGCGGCATTTATTGAAGCGGTAGTGTTAGGTGCGCTGTATTTTTAATTGCTTGATTAATGCGGATTTTTATGATAGAATCTTTTTAATGTCTTTATGGAGGAGCGTTTTATGAAAAAAGCAATTATACCTGTACTGGTAATAGTTGCCTGTGCAGTTATGGGGATTGTTGATGCCGTTATACAGCCAGGGTATGTTGTTAAATCCGTTATTAAAGTTATAATGTTTTTGATGCTGCCGTTTATGTACTGCTTGCTTTCAAAGGACTACAGTATCATAAAAATATTTAAAGCAGAAAGAAAAGGCTTTTTATTTGCAGTTGTTTTGGGTATTGTAATATATATAGTTATTTTAGGTGCATATTTTATATTCAGAAACGTTTTTGACTTTTCGGCACTTACTTCAAGTCTAAATGAAACAACGGGTGTAAACAGGTCAAACTTTTTGTGGGTTGCAATATACATATCTTTTGTTAATTCTTTACTTGAAGAATTTTTCTTCAGGGGATTTGCTTTTCTTACATTAAAAAATACACTTTCAAAAAGCTTTGCATATATATTCAGCAGTTTGCTTTTTGCCCTTTATCACATTGCTATGATGATTGGGTGGTTTGGAATACCGGTAATAATTATTTCACTTGCAGGACTTTTTGCCGGTGGTCTGATTTTTGATAAATTTGATGATAAAAAAGGTAATATTTATTTATCGTGGTTAATACATATGTTTGCCAATTTTTCAATAAATACAATTGGTTTTATTTTGTTTGGTTAAGGAGGTGTAGCTATGTCTTTTGCATCGGATGTGCGTGCAGAAATATGTAAAACAGATATTACGGAAGTTTGCTGTGCAAGAGCAGAACTTGTCGGAATGGTTTGTTACGGTGCATCAATTAAAAATAATGAGCTTAAGCTTCGTACTGAAAATGCAATTGTTGCACAAAGGTTTTACGAACTTATAAAGTTTTTGTACAATATAAGTGTAAACGTTGAAATGACGGAAGCAGGAGTATGCTATGCCACACTTGAAGGTCCTGATGTGCTTAAGGTGCTTCGTGATATGAAGCTTGTTGGTGTACCACTTCGTATAGACCGTGAAATTACAAGAAATGAATGCTGTAAATCTTCATTTTTGCGTGGTGTGTTTTTAGGAGGAGGAAGTATGGTAGACCCTAACAAGGGGTATCATATGGAGCTTGTATCCAACAGGTTTTCTCTTGAAAAAGATATGCGCAGTATTTTTGAACACTTTGAACTTTATCCTAAGCTTATTAACCGAAAGGGCAATTTTGTATTTTATATAAAGGAAAGTCAGCAGATTGAAAACTTTCTTGCAGCTGTAGGTGCATACAACAAGATGATGGAGTTTGTTAATGTTGTAATTGAACGTGATATTAGAAACTCAATAAACAGACGCAATAATTTTGAAATTGCTAATGAAACAAAAATCTTACAGACTGCAATTAAACAACAGATGGCAATTAAAAAAATTGTCCTTGAACACGGATGGCAAAGTCTGTCGCCCGAACTTACCGCAGTTGCAAAGTTGAGGATGGGAAATCTTGATATGTCCCTTGCCGAAATGGCAGAAAAGCTTAATATATCAAAGTCGGGTGTTAATCACAGAATGAGAAGAATACTCGAACTTGCAGAATTTGAAAAATAAAAAAGGAGGGGGTAGTGTGGCTGATTTTGTACATCTTCATACACATACTGCATACAGTCTTTTAGACGGTGCCTGCAGAATTGACAAGTTAATAGAAGAAGCAAAGAAAAACAACCAGTCTGCCCTTGCAATTACTGACCACGGCGTAATGTACGGCGTGGTAGATTTTTATAAAGAAGCAAAAAAACAGGGTATAAAACCTATAATAGGCTGTGAAATGTACATTGCAGAACGCACTATGTATGATAAGGGATTTTCCTATGATTCAAAGCGGTTTCATGTAATTTTACTTGCAAAAAACAATGTGGGGTATAAAAATCTTGTTAAGCTTGTGAGTATTTCACATACAGAGGGGTTTTACGTAAAACCGCGTATAGATAAATCTGCTTTAAGAAAGTACAGCGAAGGGCTTATTTGCCTTTCTGCCTGCATAGCCGGGGAGATTCCTCAGGCAATCTTAAATAATGATACTAAACAGGCGAGGTTACTTGTCGAAGAATATATAAGCATTTTTGGTAAGGAGAATTTTTACCTCGAAATGCAAAATCACGGTATAAAGGAAGAAATGCAGGTTAATGCACAGCTTGTTAATTTTGCCCGTGAATACGGTGTTGGAATTGTTGCTACAAACGATGTGCATTATGTTTCCAAAAAGGACGCAAGGTATCAGGATATCCTTATGTGTATACAAACAGGCAAAAAGGAGCATGAAACTGACCGTATGAAATTTGAAACCGATGAGATGTATCTTAAGTCATCGGAGGAAATGAGCAAACTGTTCAAAACACTGCCTCAGGCATTGGAAAATACCGTGAAAATTGCGCAAATGTGTAATGTAGAGCTTGAATTCGGAAAATATCATTTGCCTGAATTTAAACTTCCTGCAGATGTTGACCATTTTGATTATCTGAAAAGACTTTGCTTTAACGGTCTTAAAAAACGTTACGAGGCTTATGAACCTCATCTTGAACGTTTGAAGTACGAACTTAATGTTATAAATGATATGGGCTTTACCGACTATTTTCTTATAGTGTGGGACTTTGTGAAGTATGCAAAGGATAATGGCATATATGTAGGTCCGGGAAGAGGAAGTGCGGCAGGAAGTCTTGTTTCCTATTGCCTTGATATTACCACAATAGACCCTGTGAAATATGATCTTATTTTTGAAAGATTCCTGAATCCGTCCCGCGTTACAATGCCCGATATAGATATAGACTTTTGCATTGAAAGACGCGGTGACGTAATAAACTATGTCCGCGAAAAATACGGAAATAATAATGTTGCGCAGATAACAACCTTTGGTACACTTTCGGCACGTTCTGTTATAAGGGATGTAGGAAGAGTTATAGATATGTCCTATGCGGAGTTTGATTCAATTGCAAAAATGATACCTTCGTCTGTGGGTCAGACTATTGACGGTGCACTTGAGGATAACAGATTACTTCGCGAAAGGTATAATTATGACTCGCGTGTAAAGGAGCTTATAGATATTGCAAAGAAACTTGAGGGATTGCCTCGTCATGCATCAACTCACGCCGCAGGGGTTGTTATAACAAGTAGGGAAGTCAGCGATTATGTGCCACTTGCACTTGCAGATGACCAACCTGTTACACAGTATGTAATGACTGCACTTGAAGAGCTTGGACTTTTGAAAATGGATTTTCTCGGAATCCGAAACCTTACTGTTATAAAAAATACTGTGAACAATATAAAACATTGTAAAGGTGTAGACCTTGATATTAACAGTATTGATATGAATAAAAAAGAGGTATATTCACTTATAGCTTCGGGTAATACAGATGGTGTGTTTCAGCTTGAAAGTGCAGGTATGAAAAACTTTATGAGAGAACTAAAGCCATCCTGCCTTGATGACTTAATCGCGGGTATTGCTCTTTTCAGACCCGGCCCTGCCGATTCAATACCCAAATATATTGAAAGTAAAAACAACCATAATAAAATTACCTATAAGCATCCTATGCTTAAGCCTATTTTGGAATCTACTTACGGCTGTATAGTTTATCAGGAACAGGTTATGCAGATTGTTCAGACTATGGCGGGGTATTCTCTCGGACGTGCTGATATTTTGCGTAAGGCTATGGGTAAAAAGAAACCCGAAGTAATTTTGAAAGAAAAAAATGCATTTATATATGGTGACGGTGAAGTTTGCGGTGCTGTAAAAAACGGTGTTCCTGCAGATGTTGCAGAATCTATATTTGATGATATGGCTGACTTTGGTAAATACGCCTTTAATAAATCTCACGCAGCAGCATATGCTATAGTTGCATATCAGACCGCTTATCTTAAAACTTTTTATAAGGTTGAATTTATGGCTGCACTTATGTCATCGCAGGTTAATAATACCGATAAGCTTAATGAATATGTTGTTCAGTTGCCTAAAATGGGTATAAAGCTGTTGCCTGTTGATGTAAACAAAAGCTTTGCTTATTTTGTTCCCGAAGACGGTGCAATAAGGTACGGTATGGTGGGAGTAAAGAATGTTGGTAAAAGCTTTGCTGAAAATATTGTAACAAACCGTGGTAAGGGATACACTACCTTCAAAGGCTTTTGTATGAAAAACAGTGATGACGGAATAAACAAAAGGGCTATGGAGTATTTAATCAAGGCAGGAGCTTTTGACAGAGTAGGTAAGGGTACACGTTCACAGTATCTTGCAATTTACGAACGTGTTATTGATGAGGCAACTTCCTCAACAAAATATAATTTTTCAGACCAGATTACTTTTTTAAGTGACGATGAATTTGAAGATGACCTTCCGAAGGTTACTCCGTTTACTAAAGAATATGTTCTTATGCTTGAAAAGGAAGCAATGGGTGTGTACCTTTCAGGTCATCCTCTTGAGGAATATGAGAATTCAATATTGGCGGCTTCTACCGTAAATATTGCGGAAATTATAAGCTCGTTTGATGGAAGTGCTTTAGGAAAAGTAACAGATGGTCAGAATGTTAAGGTTGGCGGAATGATAAATTCTACATTTGTTAAGTTTACCAAAAATGCCGCAAGGATGGCTTTTGTCGGTTTTGAGGATTTGTCGGGAAGCATTGAGCTTGTGATTTTTCCTAATTATTTTTCAGCTTGTGAAAAATTATTGAAAGAGGGAAATAAGATTGTTGTTGAAGGTAAGGTTGACTGGGATGGAGAAGGTTTTCCAAAAATTATTGTAAATAGTATAAGTGAGCTTAAAATGCCTTCTTCAAAAAAAGCCTATATAAAAATTCCTGTAGGTATGGAGCATAAAACGGAAACTGTAAAGGAACTGCTTAAAATATATCCCGGTAATGTACCGGTTTATCTTTATGTTGAAAAAGAAAAGAAATATTATGAGGCTGACTCCAGCTTGTGGGTTGAGCCGTCAGAAGCACTCGGGCGACAACTTAAACGCAATATGGGTGAAGGTTGCATAATGGTTATCAAATGAACATACAGTTTTTTGTACAAAAAACTATTGATTTTTATGACTTTTTGTTGTAAAATAGTATTTGCGTATTTTTTTGATTTTATATAAAAAAACATAAAGCTGTTGTTTGGCTTAAAGGTTTTTGGAGGTTATATGTGGACTGTGGTTTATACGGCTCAGGACAAGGATATTTCAGATAATTTGTGTAAAGCTTTACGCAAAAAGGAAATTCTTGTAAAAATTATCGGTGCCGCAAGCGAAAATAAGTTTGATATTCTGGTTCCCTCTACAGAGGTTGAGGAAGCCCATGAAATATTGATTGATATGACTTTTTGATTGGAGGTTTTGGGATGAAAAACAAGGTTCATTGCATAGGCGTGTTGACAAGCGGTGGTGATGCTCCGGGTATGAATGCTGCCATTCGTGCAGTCGTGCGTGCTTCAAAGTATTACGGCATAAGAGTAATGGGTATTAAAAACGGTTATGAAGGCTTGCTTCATGGTGATGTTTTTGAAATGGATGCCCGATTTGTTTCTGAAACTATGCAAAGAGGCGGTACAATCTTAAAGACTGCGAGATGTACGGAATTTAAAGAAATAGAGGGTGTACGACGCGGTATAAACGAGGCAAGATATTTTGGTATAGACGGTCTTGTTGTTATTGGTGGTGACGGTTCATTCCGCGGTGCAAGGGATTTGTGCCAGGAAGGTCTGCCTACAATAGGTATACCCGGTACAATAGATAATGACATTCCATATACAGAATATACAATAGGCTTTGATACTGCTATTAATACTGCTATGGAGGCAGTGGATAAAATAAGAGATACCGCCAACAGTCACAGCCGTTGTAATATAATTAAGGTAATGGGAAGAAATTCAGGTAACATTGCTCTTAATGTGGGTATTGCATCAGGTGCAGAGGCAATCCTTATTCCTGAAAAGGAAATAAATTTTGAAGAGGACATTATAAAACCTATTGAACAGGGCAGAAACAGAAATAAAAAACATTTTATTATAATTCTTGCCGAAGGTGTTAAAACCGAAGCTTCTGAACTTGAAAAACACATTCAGGAAGAAACAGGCATTGAAACAAGAACAACAATACTTGGTTATCTTCAGCGTGGAGGAAGTCCTACTGTTCTTGACCGTGTGCGTGCAAGTGAAATGGGTGTACGTGCAGTTCAGATGCTTAAAGAGGGCGTTGGAAACAGAGTTATCGGTGTTAAAAACAGCGAGATATATGATATTGACATTTTTGAAGCTTTGTCAATGGAAAATAAACCTCGAGAAGATTTGATTGAACTTTCAAAAATATTGTCTATTTAAGGAAGTGCTTTTTTGAATATTCCAAATTTATTGTCACTTTTAAGATTACTGTTGATACCTGTATTTACATATGAATTTATTGTTTGTGATGATTTTTTTACAGCGGGTATATTGCTTGTTGTTTCAGGTATTACAGATTGTTGTGACGGTTATATTGCAAGAAAATTTAATATGATTACAAATTTAGGTAAAATTCTTGACCCCCTTGCAGATAAGCTTACTCAGGTTATGGTAGTTTTTTGTCTTGCAATTAAGGATTATCCTTTTATGTGGTACCTGTTTGCATTTCTTATTGTGAAGGATTTGGCGTTGCTGATAGGCGGAATTGCCCTTTACAAAAAGAAAGATGGTATGGTGTCGTCCAACTGGTTTGGCAAAACAGCAACAATAATTTTTTATGTTACTGTTATTTTTGTTACAATATTCAACCAATATATGAATGAATATATCAAAATTGTTGTTGTTGCAGTTATTACAATTGCTTGTGTTGGTGCGCTTTTAGGGTATATTTTTACTTTTTTTACAAAACATTTGAAAAAAAGTTAAAAAAATACTTGCATTGTTTAAAAAAATTTGTTATAATATAAGACGCTGTATAAAATTTATAAATTTGTGTTATTTGTTTTGTGATTATATAAGGAGGTGCGAAGCATGGCAAAGTGTGAAGTATGTGGTAAGGGTGTAGCTTTTGGTATAAAAGTCAGCCATTCACACAGAAGAAGCAATAGAATGTGGAAGCCAAACATCAAAAGAGTTAGAGCCATCGTTAACGGTGAGCATAAAAGAGTTTATGTATGTACACGTTGCTTGCGTTCAGGTAAGGTAGAACGTAACTACGGTAGTGCTGCTCCTGTTGCAGCAGAGGCAATTGTTGCTGCAGAATAATATTGATGTTAATTATTAATACTGACACATATAACCGCTGATGTAAAATCGGCGGTTTTTGCTTTTTGTAAATTTATTTGTAGCATTTTGTGTAAATCAACATATTATAGTATTGAACGTAATTTTTAATACTTATTTATGGAGGTTGACACTTATGAGTGATGTTACAAGACCTAACTGTGATTTTAAAGACGGTGTATGTATTCACACTGACCAGGTTTATGATTCCTGCAGGGAAAAAGACTGCCTTGAGGATTTGCAGGTTATTTTAACTGCAGAAGGTCAGTGTATTGTAGACCAGGCAATAAACGTAAAGGTTAAAAGTGCGGAAGTTATATGGGTATTTACCGATTTGGAACCCGTACCATTCAACAAGGGCTTTTTTACGGTTGATGTAAAATATTTCTTCAGAGTTGTTCTTGATGTGTTCCGTGGTGTTGGTCAGCCTACTCAGGTTGAAGGTCTTGCAACCTATGATAAAAAAGTTATTCTTTTTGGTTCGGAAGGTAATTCAAAAGCATTTTCTTCAGCATATAACCCCGGAAATCAGATGCCTGTTATGTGGAAGAAAAATAATCTTCCAAAGGCAGTTGTAGAGGTTGTTGAACCTATTGCTCTTTCGGCAAGAATAGTTGATGCATCTGATAAATGCTGTTGTTGCTGCTGTGATGTTTCAAGCATTCCCGATTCTATTTGCGGATGCTTTAATCAGGAACTTGTTGTGCCTTCAAACGACCGCAAAATACTTGTTACTCTGGGTATTTTTACAATAATTAAAATTGAACGTAATGTTCAGCTTTTAATTCCGGCAATTGACTTTTGTATTCCTACAAAGGAATGTACTACTGCCACAGAACAAAATCCATGTGAATTGTTTAATTCATTAAGATTCCCGATGGATGAATTTTTTCCGCCACAGCGTGGAGATTTTGACGATAATGACTGCTGTTGCAGGTAGATGTAAAAATCACAAGGATATATCCTTGTGATTTTTATTTTTTTGTGGTAAAATAAAAATATAAAATTTTTAAAATAAATTACAACATTTTTGCCTTTTTAATTGTATTAATATTGAAAGGACTTTTCCGGGGGTGACATATTTGAGTAATTCAACGTTGCGTACGGACGAAGAAATTACCCGGGTTTATGAAAAATATGTGGATACAGTCTATAGAGTTTGCTTTATGCTGCTTAAAAATGCATCTGAAACTGAAGATGCAACACAAAATGTATTTATAAAATATATGCGTGACGGAACGGAATTTGCATCTGATGAGCATTTAAAGGCGTGGCTTATTGTTACGGCACAGAATGAATGTAAGAATATGCTTAAGCATTGGTTCAGGGCAAAACGTGATAACATAGAAGATGTTCCTGAAGCAAGCTATGTGGATGATGACAGTAAAAAGGATTTGCTTGAAAAAGTATTTTCTCTTGATGAAAAATACAGGCTTCCAATATATCTGTATTACTATGAGGGTTATTCCACATCCGAAATTTCTGAAATCTTAAGTACCAAGCATTCTACCGTGCGTACATACATGGCAAAGGGTAGAGAAAAGTTAAAAATATTACTGGAGGAGGAAGAGTTATGAATATGGAAGAACTGAATTCCTGTTTTGACAGCATAACTCCTACTAAAGAGCAGAAAAGCAAAATGCTTGATGCTGTTATGAAGGCTAAAGTTAAGCCTGTTAAGGCAGTAAAATTAAATAAATACAAATATTTGTCTGCTGTGGCTGCAGTGTTGGTAATTGGTGTTTTTGCAATTGCATATTCAAATATGGGCAGTGTTGAAGATGATTTGTATTTACCTGAAGTTGCAGTTGAAGACTCAAACACAAAAGGAGAAACATCGAATGATGAAAATGAGGCAATTTCAGTTGATGTAAATTATGAACAGAATGACGAAAAATACAGTGATGATAACAAAAGCACTGGTGGCAAAAAGTCTGCTCTTACCGAAGCAGTCAAAATAAATTATCCTGAATTAGAAGAGAATGTAAAAACCGGTGTAAATACTTTGCCGAAAACAAAAAATGCGAAAAAATCAAATGAAGGTGTTCAACCAAAAAACGGTGCAGCTTCACAATCCATTGACAACACTAATAAAAATCAGTCAGTTAACAATGTGGTAACAGATGAAAAAAAATCCGAAACTGATTTAAATAATGTGGCAGTACCCCAAACGACTCCAAAAACAGTTCCAGAACCTGAAACAACCCCGAAGGTTGCTGACGTAAGTCCAAAAACAGTTCCGGAGCCTGAAACAACCCCGAAGGTTGCTGACGTAAGTCCAAAAAAAGTTCCGGAACCTGAAACAACACCGGAAGTTTCTGACGTAAGTCCAAAAACAGTTTCAGAACCTGTAACTGTATCAGAACCGTCTGTAGTAAGTGAAACGATTCCTGATGCTAATCCTGAAACAACTGAAGTGACAGATGAAACAAATGAGGATATTGGTGTTTCACGTGCGTCAGGTGGTGGCGGAGGTTCTGCATGTGGAGGTTTTGCACTTTATACCATTGACACAGACCTTGATTATATAAATAATCACGATGTATTTTCCGCACTTTTTCCTTCTTGTCCGGCAGATGGCTTTGAGCTTGAATATGCACGAAGGTCTTTGCCTGAGAAAGCTAACAGCGTTACTGCAGATTTTGTGTCAGAAGACGGCAGGCGTATATCAGTGTTCATTAAAAAGAAGGATGAATTTAGATTTTATACTTCTGCAGTTACATTGGAACAGGTAAAAACTATGATTTTTGACAGCTATTCGGAATTTATGGTTGATTGCGGAGATTATTACGTAGAATATTTTGTGTATGGAGAATTTGAAAATTCAGAAGAAATTTATAAAATGGTTAAATCATCAGCTTATTTTAATTAAAGAGGAGATGGACTTTATGAAAAAAATTATCAGCCTGGTACTTTGTGTATTGTTAGTTATTAGCTGTATTCCTGCACTTGCGGATGTTGACTCTTCTGCAAAAATGCAGTCGGTTTTAATTAATGTAAAATCCAAGGTGGATATTCCTGAAAAATTTTCAGAGTTTACTCCATATTCAAATGAATATGACGGCAAATTATCTTATGAATTTAACTGGCAGACAGAAGATGAAAAATCATATATCAGTGTAAGTTGTGACAGTGAGGGAAGAATTAACAGATATTATTCGTTTGATAATTCTTTAAAATCGGTAAAGAAGCTTACTTTGCTTTCAAAGGATGATATTGTTGATTTTGCAAAGAAGTTTATGGAAAAAGCAGTTCCTGAAGGCTTTGAAAATGCCGATGATACACTTTTGTTTGATGAATCTTCCTGGTATGTAAACGGAAATTCATACAGATTTAAGTTTGAAAGATATTATAAAAATGGTTATATAAAAGATAATTACATTGACTTTCGTATTGAGGTATATGATGATGTTGCTTATGTAAAGAGTATGAATGTGTATTGTGATTATGAATATGATGGCGAATTTTTATACAACGATGAATTTGTTCCTCCCCTTAATCAGCACAATCTTTTAACAGAATATAACAAAAAATTTCCTCTTGAATTAATATACAAAGATGTTTATACATACGGTGATGATGATGATACAAAAACCGCTTTGGTTTATCAGTTTACAGGAGGCGGCTATATCAGCACAATTACTAATGAAGAACTTAAAGAAGATGAAAATGCGGAAGTTTACGGTGGTGCAGGCGGTGGTTCGGTAAACGGTGCATTAAAGGAAGATATGGCTGCGGATTCTGTTGTGCTTACCGATAAGGAATTAAAAGAGCTTGAAAATGTGGAAGAATTGATTTCAAAGGAAGATGCAGACAAAATTATAAAAGCCCTGCCACATATAGACCTTGAACGTAATATGACAATTTCATCATACAGAATAAACAGACAAGATGACAAATACATAATTTATATCAGCTATGAAAGAAAAGACGACTACAAATATCTTTCTGCAACTCTTGAGGGTGAAACAGGCAAAATTCTTAATATATATTCCTCGGGCAGATATGATAATGAAGAAACAACAATTTCTGATGCTCAGAAAAAAACAGCACTTAAAAAGGTTGAAGAATTTATTAAAAAGGTTGCTCCTTTGGAATTTTCACAGTGTAAAAAACAGGAAGACAGCAATTATTCTTATACATACAACATAAGCTATGACCGCTATGTAAATGACATACGTTATGTAAATGATGGCATTGACGTAAGCTTCAATGTAAAAACAGGTAAGGTTACAAGCTACAGACTTGACTTTGAAGAAGATAAGGTTTTTGGTAATCCGTCAGGAGTTATTTCTGCCGAAAAGGCTGTTGAAGAGTTTTCAAAAACTAATCCTGTAAAAGAAATATATATAATGAATGACGGTAAGTATCAGCAGAGTTATACTGTTTTGAATCAAAATATTCAGCTTGATGCTTTTACGGGCAAAGAGTATAAGGAAAAAACATATTCCGAAAATAAAAACTACGAATATTCCGACATTAAAGGACATTGGGCTGAAGAAAAAATAAACAAGCTTTCTGAAATACAGATAGGCTTTGAGGGCGAAAAATTTAACCCCGATGCTCCAATCAGTCAGTATGATTTGTTAAGACTTTTTGGTGCAGGTGTTTATTATCAGGATTATATAACATATTCCGAAGAAATACTTTATGAACAACTTATATATAGCAACATCCTGACAGAAGAGGATAAAAAACCTCAGGCACAGGTGCTTCGTGAAGATGCATTTGTGTTTATGGTTAAAATGGACGGGCTTGATAAAGTTGCAAAATTATCCGACATATTCAAGGTTGAATATGCAGACGGCAATTTGCTTTCTGAAGGCAAAATAGGCTACCCTGCAATACTTACCGGTATGGGGATAATATGCGGAAACGGCGGATATTTAAAACCTAAAACACCTATTACAAGGGCAGAGGCTGCAGTTATGGTTTATAACTATATGATAAAAGAAAATTAGATAATATAAGGTGTTGCATTGGTACTAATGTAATAAAAATCACACTTCATATAGAAGTGTGATTTTTTTATGTCTAATTATTTAATTACTCTTACTGAAAGTAAACCGTCAAAGCTGATATCTGCTTCACTCATTTCGTGGTCTACATCAACGATGGTATAAGCATAGTCGCCACGGCTTTTGTTAATCATATTTTCGATGTTAACCTGTTTGTCAGCGAAATATGAACTTATCTGGCTTATCATATTAGGAATGTTTCTGTGTACAAGACAAATTCGAACATCAGTTGAACGTTCCATAACGCATTTTGGCATATTAACAGAGTTTACGATATTACCGTTTTCAAGGAAATCTATAAGCTCGTCAGCAGCCATAACAGCACAGTTATCTTCACTTTCAGGTGTAGAAGCACCAAGGTGAGGAATAGCAATAACGTTTTCTTTGTTAATCATATCTGCGCTTGGGAAATCTGTTACATATTTTGCAACCTTACCGCTTTCAATTGCTGAAAGAATAGCTTCTGAATTAACAAGCTCACCTCTTGCAAAGTTAAGAATACGAACGCCGTCTTTCATTTCTGCAATTGTTTCGGCGTTGATTGTATCTCTTGTAGAATCGTTAAGAGGTACGTGTATTGTAATGTAATCGCACTGTTCAAAAATTTCTTTTAATGATGATGCTTTATGTACTGCTCTTGAAAGGCTCCATGCAGCATCTACAGAAATGTATGGGTCGTAACCGATAACGTCCATACCAAGTGCATAAGCAGAGTTACATACCAAAACGCCTATAGCACCAAGACCAATAACACCAAGTTTTTTACCCTTTATTTCGGGACCTACAAACTGAGATTTACCCTTTTCAACAACCTTGCCGATGTTGTCGCCTTCATCTGTAAGTGTTGATGCCCAGTTAATAGATTCAACAATCTTTCTTGAAGAAAGAAGAATACCTGCAATAACAAGCTCTTTAACAGCATTTGCATTTGCACCAGGTGTGTTGAAAACTACAATACCCTGTTCACTGCATTTGTCAAGTGGAATGTTATTTACACCTGCACCTGCACGTGCAATAGCTCTTACACTCTTTGGAATATCCATATCGTGCATATTAAAGCTTCTTAGCATTATTGCATCGGGATTTTCAATTTCATCACCGTATTTGTAGTTATCGCTAAAACGGTCCATACCGATATTTGAAATTTTGTTTAAAGTTTTAATATTATACATTTTTATATCCTCACTTAGTTATTAGCTTCAAATTCTTTCATAAATTCTACAAGAGCTTCAACACCCTCAACAGGCATAGCGTTGTAAATACTTGCTCTCATACCACCTACTGAACGGTGACCTTTTAGGTTTACAAAGCCCTTTTCTGTAGCTTCTTTAATGAATTTTGCGTTAAGCTCATCTGAATCTGTAACAAACGGAATGTTCATCAAAGAACGGTCTTCCTTAACAACTGTACCCCTGAACATTTTTGAAGAATCAAGGAAATCATAAAGTAATTTAGCTTTCTTTTCGTTAATTTTCTGAATAGCTGATACACCGCCCTGTTCTTTAATCCATTCAAGAACAAGCTTCATAATGTATATGCCGTATGTAGGAGGTGTATTGTACATTGAGCCGTTTTCAACGTGAATGTTGTAGTTAAACATTGTAGGAGTAATATCCATACATTCACCAAGTAAATCTTCACGTACAATAACAAGTGTTACACCTGCAGGACCAAGATTTTTCTGAGCACCTGCAATAAGACAACCGAATTTTGTAACGTCAAGTTCTTCACTAAGGATACAAGATGAAATATCACCGATAAGAGGAACATCACCTGTATCAGGAAGTTCATTGAATTTTGTACCGTATATTGTGTTGTTTACACAGATGTAGAAATAGTCTGCATCCTTTGAAAATGTTGATTTGTCAAGCTTTGGAATGTAGCTGAAAGTTTTGTCAGCAGAAGAAGCAACTCTGTTAACTTCAACATATCTTTCAGCTTCTTCAGCAGCTTTTTTAGCCCACTGACCTGTGATGACAATATCAATTTTTTTGTTTTTTGTAGCAAGGTTCATAGGTACCATTGTAAACTGGCTTGATGCACCACCCTGAAGGAAAAGTACCTTATAGTTGTCAGGAATGTTCATAAGCTCTCTTACCAAAGCTTCACACCCGTTGATAATAGCCTCATAAGGCTTTGAGCGGTGGCTCATTTCCATAACACTCATACCGGAACCATTGCAGTTTAGCATTTCATCCGCTGCTCTTTTTAAAACTGATTCAGGTAACATAGACGGACCTGCTGAAAAATTGTAAACTCTTTCCATATTTAACATCTCCTTAAGATTTTATTCGCTTATAGCTTTTTCAATTGCAATTGCCAACTGGTCAGGACAGGAAGTGCCTCTGCCGTTGCAGTTAAGACCCTTAAGACGGTTAATTACCTCTTTGGCATCCATACCGTCAGCAAGTTTGCATATTCCCTGGGTGTTTCCGTTACACCCACCAAGGAATCTGATGTTTTTGATTACGCCATTGTCAATATCAAAATCGATTTTGCGTGAACATACACCCCTTGTAATATATTCATGGTGTTTCATAGGATACCTCCCCCGGAAATTTAATATTAATATATTATACACCCTTTTTTTCTGTTTTTCAAGTTATATATTCAAAAAATCTACATTTAGTTGATTTTTGTTGATTTTTTACCTTTGTGATTTAATAAATAAATTTTTTTTGTAATATTTACTTGTTTTTTTCAAAAAAAGGTGATATAATATTCATTAATTGATATTATTCATATCAAATAATCGTCAGAGGTTGACATTATGCCCAAATTTTTCACAAAATCAGAATACATAAATGACAACGAACTTACCATTGTTGGTGAGGATGTATCGCATATTTCAAAGGTGCTCAGGATGTCTGCAGGTGACAGTATAGTTGTATGTGACGGGAACGGCAATGATTATAATGCGGTTATAACCTCAATTTCCAAAACCGAGGTTGTTGCAGATATTAAAGAAAAATATGTGTGTGATGCTGAACCTGTGGTTGATGTAACCTTGTATCAGGCTTTGCCCAAACAGGGTAAAATGGAGTATATAATTCAAAAAACCACCGAGCTTGGTATAAATAAAATTGTGCCTGTTTATACAAAAAGGTGTGTGGTTAAACCTTCGGACAAAACCGAAAGATGGTCAAAGGTTGCGGAATCTGCCGCTAAACAGTGTGGTCGCGGTATTGTGCCCGAGGTTACTGCTACGGTATCATTTGACGAAGCTTTAAAGCAAATGGAAGGGTTTGACCTTGCGCTTATGCCCTATGAGTGTGAAGAAGAAAATAAGCTTAAAACAGTGCTTAAATCCTCACAATACAAAAATGTATCAATATTTATTGGTCCTGAGGGTGGTTTTGATACCAAAGAGGTTGAAAGGGCAATTGAGTGCGGTATAAAAACCGTTACACTCGGGAAGCGAATTTTAAGAACAGAAACTGCCGCATCTGCGGTATTGCCTATAATAATGTATGAGAATGATGAAATGTAATTAAAGGAGTGTATTTTTTAATGGCAAAAACTAAAAACAACAAGTATGAAATTTTTAAAGATAAGGCTTTAGTTGAAAAGCAAAATGAGAAAATTATAAATGATTTTCTTGTTCAGTTTGCATACACTCTTTCAATAGGTGTTTTATCCATTTTTGTGTACAATGCTATTGGTGCTTTTAACTACGGACTTGGGGCATATAACTTTACAAGAGTGTTTGTGTGGGTTGCTTTTGCATTGGCACTTATTTTGGGTATAGTTTTTACAACTGTGGCAACAATAAAGAAAAAGAGAAATTTCAAAATATCAGCTGTTTATGCATTTATTACAGCAGCAGTTGCCTTCTGGTATGTGGGTGTTGAAAAAGTAGTGTTCTATTCAAAATCCTTCATTCCGTTCCTTGAACGTTTTTCAGGGTCTCAGAGAATTGTGTTTGCTGTGTTCCCTATGTTGGCAGTTGCTATAGTAGTTGAATTTATAGTTTACTTTGTAAGATACTATTCACTAAACAGTAAAAAGAAAAAATAATAAAAATTTTAAAAGTCCGATGAAATAATTCGGACTTTTTCTTTGAAAGGGAGTGTTTTTTTGAAAATTCAGAAAATTGAAATAAAAAATGGTATTAATCTTTATTATATACCTACAACGAAATTTAAAACAACTACATTTGGTTTGTACATTCACCGACCAATTACTAAGGAAGAATGTACCCTGAATTCATTGCTTTCAAATGTTTTAAGACGTGCGTGCCCGGGTTTTGAGGATACAAAATCTATTTCAAGGCACCTTGATAATTTATATGGTGCGGCTTTTTCTACAGGTGTGCGTAAAAAAAGCGAACGTCAGCTTATCAGTGTAAATTTTCAGTTTATAAATGATAAATTTTTAGACGAAAATATAAATATATTTGATGAAATTCTTGATTTTGCCGATCGTGTCGTTTTAAAGCAGGAGGCATTTAGTGAGGAATATATAAGCCAGGAAAAGGAAAATCTTAAACAACAGATTCTTTCTGTTATGAATGATAAACGTGTTTACGCAAGCAAGCGTTGCACAGAAATAATGTGCGAGGGTGAGCCTTACGGTATTCCAAAGCTTGGTTATATTGAGGAACTTGATAAAATTGACAAGACTGCTTTGTATGAACACTATAAAAATGTAGTTTTAAAAAGTCCTTTTGATATGTTTGTAAATGGCGATGTTGACATTAATGCAATTGCGGATAAAATAAGAAAAATGTTTGCGGATGTTGAGGTTGAATATAAATTGTCGTCTTCCGGTGATGTATACCGTGACGTTGCCGAGGTGAAAAGAGTTACGGAAGAACAACCTGTTGCACAGGGTAAGCTTAGTATGGGCTTCAGAACGAATGTATATGTAAATGATGACGATTACCCTGCGCTTATGATGTATAATGCAATTTTAGGCTGTGGCATATTCAGTAAGCTTTTTAATAATGTACGCGAAAAGCTTTCACTTTGCTATTATGCATCTTCGTCTGTGGATTATCATAAGGGACTTATGTTTATAAATTCAGGTATTGAGGTTGCAAATTTCCAAAAAGCTTATGATGAGATAATGGTGCAGATGGAAGATATTAAAAATGGCAATATATCTGATATGGAAATGTCTGCGGCAGTTCTCGGTACTGTAAATTCTTTAAAGTCAATGGTGGATAATACATTTATACTTGATGATTTTTACCTTGGTAAAATAATATCAGGAAAGATGCAGGAACTTGATGAAATTGCTGAAAATATAAAGAAGGTAACAAAGGAAGAAGTAATGAGAGTTGCTCATAAAATTCAGCTTGATACTGTGTATTTTCTTAAAGGATGTGAAGAATAATGAATTTTGAGAAAATTGAAGATAAAAGATTAAATGAGGTTTTATATAAGGGTGTTCACAAAAGCGGTCTTACTGTATATGTTCTTCCCAAAAAAGAACATAGTAAAAGCTATGCCGCATTTGCAACAAATTACGGTTCAATAGATTATAAATTTATTATACCCGGTGAAAAGGAATATACAGAAATTCCTGATGGTGTTGCGCATTTTCTTGAACATAAGCTGTTTGAACAGCCCGACGGTTCAAATGCCTTTGATGCATATAGCTTAACAGGTGCAAATGCCAATGCCTTTACAAGCTTTAACACTACAGTTTATCTGTATTCATGTACAGATAAGTATTACGAAAATCTTGAAATACTTCTCGATTTTGTAAGTAATCCTTATTTCACAAAGGAAAATGTAGATAAGGAACAGGGAATTATCGGTCAGGAAATAAGAATGTATGACGATGACCCGGGTTGGAGAGTGTTTTTTAATCTTCTTGACTGTCTGTATGTAAATCACCCTGTTAAAAAGGATATTGCAGGTACTGTTGAAAGTATTGCAGAAATTGATAAGAACGTACTTTACAAATGCTATAACACCTTCTATAATCCTACAAATATGATTTTGTTTACCTGCGGTAATGTGGATTGTGAAGAGGTTTCAAAGCTTGTTGACAAGTATGTAAAGGCAACACCAAACAGTGAAATAATACGATATTTACCTGATGAACCTGAAAATATAAACAAAAAATACATTGAACAAAAGTTAAGTATTTCAACTCCATTGTTTCAGATTGGCTATAAAGACAATGATGTGGGCTATGGCGGTACAAAGCTTTTGAAGAAAGAAATTGTAACCTCTATACTTCTTGAAATTCTGCTTGGTGAAGGTAGCGACCTTTACAACAAGCTTTATGATGAGGGGCTTATAAACGATAGCTTTGGTACTGATTTTGAAGCTGAAATAAGCTATGCTTTTGCATCGATAAGCGGTGAAAGTAATGACCCTGATAAGGTTTTAGAGGTTATATGCGACGCTTTTTCAAAAATGAAGTTCAGTGAAGAAGAATTTGAAAGAATCAAAAAGGTTGAAATTGCAAGATATCTTCGTATGTGGAATAGTGTTGAAGGTGTTTCCAACACTATGGTTTCAGACCTTTTCAAGAAAATAAATATATTTGAATATTCTGATGTTGTAGGGAATATATGCCTTGATGATATCAAGCTTCGTTTTAAGGAATTGTTTGACGAGAAAAACTGTGTTATGTCGGTTATAAAACCATATGAAAGTAATGGTGATAAGTAATGACTGATAACAGCTTCGTTGTTTCTTTTCCAAAACTTGGATTTGAATTTAATGTAAACCCCGATGCCTTTACAGTGCTTGGAAGAGATATTAAATGGTATGCAATTATAATTCTTACAGGTATAATTCTTGCTGTTTTGTTTGCTATATGGGATGGTAAGCGTACCGGTGTTTCTGCAGACACAATTCTTGATATTGTTCTTATCGGTGTACCTGCTGCAGTAGTATGTGCAAGGATATATTACGTAGCCTTTGAATGGGAAAGCTTTGATAATTTTTGGGAAATGCTTAAGATATGGAATGGCGGAATTGCTATATACGGTGCAATAATCGGCGGATGTACTGCGGCGGTTATATACTGCCTTGTAAAAAAAGTCAGTATGGGAGAATTATTTGACCTTGGAGGTTTTGGATTTTTAATTGGACAAACATTAGGAAGATGGGGCAATTTTATGAATGGTGAAGCCTATGGCGGTCCTACAAATCTGCCATGGGGTATGCTTATTGAGTTTGAAACAACCGTGCCTGTTCACCCTACTTTTTTGTACGAAAGTCTGTGGAATTTTGCAGGTTTTATTATGCTTTTTCTGTACAGAAAACATAAAAGCTTCAGCGGAGAAATATTTTTTCTTTATGTTGTATGGTACGGACTTGGAAGAGTGTGGATAGAGGGGCTTCGTGCAGATTCTTTGTACATCTGGAATACAGGAATCCGTGTTTCGCAATTGCTTGCGGCTGTTGCAGTTGTAGTAGGAATAATTATAATAATATATAAAAAACACAAGTTGTTTAAAAAGCCTCGCTGAGGCTTTTTTCTTTTCTTTACTTTTAAGGGAATTTGTGTTAAAATTATGTATATATAATGATTTTTGGAGGATTACACTATGAGTATAGTTTTGTTAACTGCACTTGGAGTAGGCGGTGCAACGCTGATTGGCGCAATAATTGGCTTTGTATTTAAAAATATGACTCACCGTTTTTCAGATATAACCCTTTCCTTTGCAGCGGGGGTTATGCTTGCGGCGGCTGTACTTGGTCTTATTGTTCCTTCGGTAGAATATGGTGGAAAATTCGGTCTTATAGTTACTGTTATCGGTATTTTTGTGGGTGCTGTTTGTCTTAATCTTATAGACAAGCTTGTACCTCATATTCACGGAATGATAGATGGTGAAGATGAAAGTAAAAATAATGCAAAGCTAAATAAGGTTTTGCTTTTTGTAATGGCTATAGCCATTCATAATTTGCCTGAGGGTATTGCAGCAGGAGTTGGTTTTGGTTCCGGAAATTTTTCGCAGGCACTTATGATAGCAGGCGGTATAGCCTTGCAGAATATACCTGAAGGTATGGTTATTATTTCACCTATGCTTGCGGCAGGTGTATCGCCTAAAAAGACTTTTGTTTTTGCGGCTCTTACCGGTTTTGTAGAGGTTGTCGGAACTTTTATAGGCTATTTTGCAGTTAGTATTTCAAATGCTGTTTTGCCTTTTGCACTTGCTTTTGCAGGAGGCACAATGCTTTATGTAATAAGTGATGAAATGATTCCTGAAACCCATTCGCACGGTAGTCATAATGGTGCTACTTATGCACTTTTGGCGGGCTTTTGCATTATGCTTGTTTCAGACGTACTGTTAGGATGAGAAGGTGACAATTGCTGTATTGGTACCAATGCATATTGTATCCTTAACCTGTAATAGTAAAAGTAAAGTTAAGTAGAAAAGGATGTGTTTTATGAAAAAAATAACTTGTCTTATAATTTCTGTCATTATGCTTTTACCAAACCTTGCATTTGCAGATTTTCATACTTCTGACTGGGCAAGGGAAGAGGTTGTAAATGCTGATAAGCTTGGACTTGTGCCTGATGAAATGAAAGATGATGAACTTAATGCCACTATTACAAGAGCAGAATTTGCAGGTATTGCCGTTAAGCTTTTAGAGGCATATTCCGATGGCGAGCTTCAAAGCTACAGCGGTAATTTTGCCGACATAGAGGGCAACCCATATGAGCATTACATAAGGTGTGCATATTACTACGGCATTACAAACGGCACAGGTAAAACAGAGGATGGGGAAATTGTATTTTCACCTGATGAGCTTATTAAAAGGCAGGACCTTGCCACCATGTTTGCAAGAGTTATTAAAAAGATTGAGTTTGAGTACTGGACACTTTCAGAGAATGAAAAATATCCCCTTGATATAAGCTTTGCACCACAGTTTGATGATGATGGCGTAATTGATGACTATGCAAAAGAAGCTGTTTACTATATGGCTAAAAAAGGTATTATAAAGGGTTTTTCTTCTGATTGCATTCTGAATAGCGGGGAATACGTTGTTAGCACTTATTTTCAGCCGCTTGGTAATTCAACCAAAGAACAGGCAATTGCAATTTCAAAAAGAATTTTTTATGATTTATCCGCAAAATCCGAAAAAGATGATGTTGAAGATATAGATTACTATTCATATATCGGCAAGGAATTTTCTGATATAAAAAAAGAATTTGGCGAGCCTGAATATGCATTTTCATATTGTCATTTTGATTATGTTTTTTATAAATTCGGTGATGTGTCATTTGCCTTTTCTGATGTAAGAAGATTTGTACCGGTAGATGGTTCACCTGTTTATCCGGGTGAGGAATTTTATGAAGAGCCTGCATTAGCTTCAAAGGGTGTGCTTACCAAGGTTCAAAATATTTTTAATGCAGAAAACGAAAGCTTAAACACCGAGGAATTAAGAGAATTTACAGGACTTGATTTTAATGTTCAGGAATATGAAGGAATCTATTCCTTCCACAGTGCATTTGACTATAAAATAGGTTACAGGTATTTTATAGAAGTGGTACAGGATGGCATAATACACTGTGATGATATGATGTTTGTAGAAAAATATTCATATGATGAATCTGTTTTCGAAGAATAATTTGTTGTAAAACAGTTCTATTGATTGATATGGTGAATTGTTTTATTACAACTGATTTTACATTAAAAACAACGTTGATGCCAAAATTAATGAGTAATCTTATCAAAAAAGAAATAACAAATATTGAAAGAGAAGGTAAAAAAGTAAAATTAAAAACTCTCAGAATAAAATACACATTGATTTTTGGCTTAATTTTTTTGACGGGTTTGTATATCCAAAGACGCAGGTTGCTACAGAACGTGCTTTGCAGTTTTTGGGCGATAAAACTTCGCCTTTGTATTATTGCAGTGCCGGTTTAAACTTTTTGACAGTAGATGAGTTTGGTCAGGTAATGCCGTGTCGCAGAATGCCCATTATTTGTGGAAATATATTTGACTCTACACTTAAAGATATTTTTTATAACAACGAAATTTTTATGGATTTGAGAAGTATTTCTTTTCCTAAAGAATGTTCAGGTTGCGTTTATAACATCTTTTGTAAAGGCGGAGCTAAATGCCAGAGCTATGTAAAATACGGTGATTTTAAACGTGCTGATCCGGCTTGTCCGTTAATATAAAATTCTGTTTTAGGAGGATTTGGTTATGTGGTTTATCTTGGCATTGTTGTCTGCAGTTTTTGCAGCACTTACTTCAATACTTGCAAAAATCGGTATAGACGGAGTAAATTCAAATCTTGCAACAGCTATACGTACCGTTGTAGTAGTTGTTATGGCGTGGGGTATGGTATTTTTAACAAATGCTCATAAGGGAATTATGCAAATTAATACAAAAAGCTGGGTTTTTCTTATACTTTCAGGACTTGCAACAGGAGCATCCTGGTTGTGCTATTACAAAGCGTTGCAGCTAGGTGAAGCAAGTAAAGTTGTTCCTGTAGATAAGCTTAGCGTAGTAATAACACTTGTACTTGCCTTTGTGTTTTTGCATGAACAAATTACCGTAAAATCAGCAATAGGATGTGTTCTTATTGGCATTGGAACTTTGTTTATGGTTTTGTAAAATATAAAAGCATTACATAAATGTAGTTGTTATGATAATAACAATTGATGAGGTTTTAAGATGAAATTATTTAAATTATTAAAAAGTGTATTAGAACAGGATACAGCCCCTGTGGTTGTTTGCGATATGGATGACATAATTGTATATATGAATCCGTGTGCCATAAAGCGTTATCATAATGATCTGACGGGCAGAAGTATAAAAGAATGCCATCCTGCATCCGCAAATGAAATTATCGACAAGGTTGTTACCTGGTTTAGTGAATGCAAGGATAATAACATTATATACACCTATCGCAATGACGATGAAAATAAAGATGTGTATATGGTTGCTCTTCGTGACGATGACGGAACCCTTATCGGTTATTACGAAAAGCACGAGTATAGAAATAAAGAAACAACAGGACTTTATGACTTTAAGAAATAGAGAATTTAACGGGGATTTTGAAATGATAGAAATTACTTCATGGATAAATAATTTTTTGAATGCCTTGAATGAAAATTTTGGTGATCGTGTGTGTTTTGTTGGTCTGCAAGGCAGTTACGCACGTGGTGAAGCGACAGCAAAAAGTGATGTTGATATGGTTGTGATACTTGATGAATTTTCCGAATCAGATGTTGCAACATATAATATAATGTTAGATAACCTGCCGTACAGAGAACTTATTTGCGGTTTCATTTCGGGGAAAAACGAAATTTTAAATTGGGAGCCTTCTGATCTTTTTCAGTTTTATTATGATACAAAGCCATTAAAGGGAAGCCTTGATGAACTTTTGCCTTTGGTTGATGACACTGCTGTTAACAGGGCAATAAAGATAGGTGCCTGCAATATCTATCACGGCTGCGTTCACAATATGCTCATTGATAAAAGTGAAGAAATTTTAAAAGGTTTGTATAAAACTGCCTCTTTCACCGTTCAGGCAATTGCTTTTAAACAAAAAGGTAAATATATCAGCCATCAGAAAGATTTAACGGAAATTGTTTCTCCTGATGAACGAATTATTGTTGAAACGTTTTTAAACTTAAAAAACGGCGTAGAGGTTGATTTTGACACAATGTCTGAAACTTTGTTTAACTGGGCAAAAAAGTGGATTGAAAAAATAAAATAGAATATAATTATATCAAGGTGTGGCTTCGGTCACATCTTTTTTAGTGTGCGTAGTCTGACTCTATAAGCCTTAAATTTGATTAATTTGCCCCTTTACAGCTTGACTGAAAAAACTGTTATACGACTTGATTGAAAAATTGTTGTATGACTTTACTGAAAAAATTATTGACGACTTTACTGAAAAAATTGTTGACGACTTTACAGAAAAATGTTGTACAACTTGAATGAAAAAAATTGTTCTATTGACAGATATGTATAAATGTGGTATGATTAATCATACTAATCATACCAAGGAGGAACAAGATGAACATACGTGACGGAAAATATGCCTGGATGGTCAAAATCGGTGAAAAGGGACAGTTTGTTATTCCAAAAGAAGCAAGAGATATGTTTGGATTTCAGCCCGGGGATGAAATTCTGGTTCTCGGTGACAGTAAGCGGGGAATTGCAATTCTTCCTAAAGCAAAGCAACAAGATACTATAAAACAAGTCTTTTCCGAAATAGGGGAATAAATATGAGTAAAATTGTTTTCTTTTGTATTCCTGCACATGGACACACTAACCCAACCTTGGGTGTTGTTAAGGAACTCGTTTCCCGAGGGCACAATGTTTGGTATTATTCATATAACATAATGCGCGAAAAAATAGAGTCGGCTGGTGCAACATTTATATCCTGCGATAAGTATGATACAGAACAAAAACTTAATGCCAAAGACTCCAATCGAGTAGGAAAGGACCTTGCATTCTCTACAAAAATATTGGTGGATACCACATTGGCTCTTGATGACAAGGTTTGTAAGGAAATGGAGGAGCTTAATCCCGACATAATAGTTGCAGATTCAATGGCATTGTGGGGAAAAGCAGTTGCACTAAAACTTGGAATTCCTTTTGTTTCTTCGACAACAACCTTTGCCTTTAATAAGCATTCAGCAAAGATTATGAAGCAGGGTATCGGAGATTTGTTAAAGATGCTTTTCGCTATGCCAAAAACATCAAAACAAGTCAAAAGGTTAAGGGATAAGGGGTATCCCGTAAATAATATTATTGATATTATAGGTAATGACGATAACACACATACTATTGTCTATACATCTTCTGAATTTCAACCTTGTTCAGAAACTTTTTCGGAAAAGTACGCATTTGTGGGGCCTTCTGTTCGCCCTGCAACAGATAAAACAGAAAAAAATAAGGATAAACTTATTTATATATCTATGGGAACTGTCAATAATGATATGCTGCATTTTTACAGGTCTTGCATATCTTCTTTAGAAAATACAGATTATCAGGTAATTATGTCAGTTGGCAATCAGGTATCTTTAGAAGATTTTGGAAATATACCTGAAAATATATCGGTTTATACACACGTTGACCAAATTGCAGTTCTTGAAAAGGCTGATGTGTTTGTGTCACACTGCGGAATGAATAGTGTAAATGAAAGCTTGTATTTTGAGGTTCCTCTTGTAATGCTGCCGCAAACATCAGAACAAAAAGGCGTTGCCGAACGTGTTTTGGAGCTTGGTGCAGGTATAAAGCCCGATAAAGCCAATGGTGATTCTGTTTTGTGTGCAATCAATAAAATATTCAGTGACGACACCTATGCACAAAATGCAAGGAAGATAGCAGATGGCTTTAAAAAATCTTCCGGTGCAAAAGGTGCGGCAGACAAAATTATACAGGTTTGTAATAAGGTATAAAAGCCAAAATACTAAAATTAACTTGGAGGTTATAACGTTGAAGAATACAAAATTTTATTTTTGCGAAGAGTGTGGAAACATACTTACGTGTACGGGAAATGCTGATGTTGTGTGCTGTGGCAGAAGCCTTTCACCCCTTCAGGCAAAAGAGGCAGATGAACACTCAATAAAAGTTTCTGAAATTGAAGATGATTTTTATATTGAGTTTAATCACGAAATGTCAAAGGCGCATTATATCTGCTTTGCAGCTTATGTAAGGTTTGATAGGGTGCTTATTGTAAGATTATATCCCGAACAGGATGCAACAGTAAGGTTTCCGAAAATGTATGGCGGTAAGCTATACTATTATTGTAATACACACGGATTATTTGAAATTAAAATTTAAAGGTGAGTTTATGAAGAAAATTTTATGTATTATACCATTTGTTCTTTGCATCGTACTTACCGCTTGCGGAAATGATAGCAGTGTAGGAATTATTGGCGGAGCAGATGGTCCCACATCAATAATAATAACTGAAAAGGGAGAAAAAGAGATGTATCAACAAATTACGGCAGAGGAAGCTAAAAAGATAATGGATTCAGGCGAAGAATATATCATTTTGGATACAAGGGAACAGGACGAGTATGATGCAGGCCATATTTCCGGAGCAATACTTATTCCATATACTGAAATCGAAAATAAGGCAGAAGAAATGCTGCCTGACAAGGATGCACAAATTTTAGTATATTGCCGCAGCGGAAGAAGAAGCAAAATAGCATCTGAAAGCCTTGCAAAGCTTGGATACACTAATGTAAAAGAGTTTGGTGGTATTATTGACTGGCCGTATGAGGTAGTAAAATGAACAACAAAAGAAGAATAATATTATCAGTTATCGGTGTAGTGATAAGTATAACTTTGCTGATTATAAGTTCTTTTCTTATAGAAGGAAAAATCCTGAATCCTGCAATTGCATACACATTTATGGCAATTTCTGCGGTTTTGGTGATTAGCGCTATTTTATATGCTGCAAAGGTTGACTATGAAACAGGTATTTATGAATGCAGAAAATGTGGGCATAAATTTAAACCAACCTTCAAGTCATATATTTGTGGTGTACATTCATTAACAACAAGGCATCTTAAATGTCCGGAATGTGGAAAAAAATCAATGTGCAGAAGAAAAATGTCACAATAAAATGCTTGAATTCATTGTGTTACTGACACATCTGCACACTCGCTGCATCTGTCACCGATAGCAGTTGTGCTCGGTGCTATTGCACTGATCCGCCACAATGGTTCAAGATTCATAAAACAAAAAGAGCATACGAAAAAGTATGCTCTCTTTATTTGGCGGAGATGAAGAGATTTGAACTCTTGCGCCGGGATTGCCGACCTACCGCATTTCGAGCTCCTATACACTCTTTTTAGATAGAGTAAATTAGCGGAAGTTAAAGGAACTTAAAAAGCGATAAAAACCGCATAAAATAAGGGCTTTGAGGGGTTAAAATCCTTCAAAGCCTTTGCTTTTCTCTAAAAATTAGTATTGCCACTTTTTGATGCTTTTTTTGGGTTTTCGCTAGAAAAGTGCTAGAAAAATGTTAGATAAAATATATGAAATGATAAAACAGTTTGACAGAATAACTATACCTTAAAAACAAATAATAAATAAGGGGAAATTTACTTAAAACATTGACAATTCCCTTAATATGTGATAATATTTAAGGGAAAGAAAGGAGGTTAAGGGCATGAGAATATTTAATTATTCGATAATCAAAGAACATAAATGGGATTCTGAACTTCTCGGTCTCGTAGCTGGCATATATAAAGAAGCTGGAAAACAGGACTTCTATTTAAAGATGCGCCCGGAAGAGCTTGAAAAACTTGTGGAAATCGCAAAGGTACAAAGCACAGAGTCTTCCAATGCAATCGAAGGTATCGTTACAACAAAT